>OMWH01000001.1 GCA_900314755.1 uncultured Prevotellaceae bacterium
AGCACAGTATCAGCCTACTTTCGAGAAAGTCTATAACGAAGCCAAGAGCCTGGAGTCGGAAGAGAAATGGGCAGACGCACTCGACAAATACGAGGAGGCAGCCAAACTGAACTGCGACTACGGATATACCGACCAGAAGAGTGTCACACTGAAAATCAACAGCCTCTACGAGAAGGCAGGACGCACGGAGGAGGGTCCCAGTGTGCTGAACAACAAGACCACCATCCTGCCCGACTATACACGCTATCGCTTCACGGCACTGAATCCCATCAGCAAAGGCAAGAAGGACAATACGCAGACGAAGATTGTGCGCGTGAGCTGCTCGGACACCGAGACACGTATCGAACTGGAATGCGAGGCCGATATGCCTAACGACGAGCTATACATCAAGTCGGACACCTACATCAGAGGCAAGGGCGGCGACAAACTGCGCCTGCGCAGTGTCGAGAACGTGACAGTGGCTCCTGTGGTGACCAAGATTCCATGGCCATACCAGAAGTTGCGCTTCGCCCTGATATTCCCTGCCCTGCCCATCACAGCCGAGGAATTTGAACTCGTTGAACCTTCAAGCAGCTGGAAGTTCAGAAACATCAGATGCAGATAACCGACAACGAGGAGATATAACCATGCCGTCGCCCTGCAACTGTATAAGGAACTGGGCGACGCGCAGGCTGTTTATGATGCCACCAAGGCGCGCTTACCATGGGACGAGGCACTGCACAGGGCGGAGGCGGAGATGGCTTTCGTGGAGCGCAGTGGTATCAGGGTGCTGACGATGGGGGATGCCGACTATCCCCGACGGCTCCGTATGTGTGAGGATGCTCCTGTCGTATTATATTATAAAGGTGTGGCGGACTTGAACAGGCAACGGGTGATTAACATCGTGGGGACACGGCAGTGTACTGCCTATGGGCAGGATATCATCCGTCGTTTTGTCGGTGACCTGCGGCAGCTGTGCCCTGACGTGCTGATAGTCAGTGGACTGGCGTACGGGGTGGATATCCATGCACATCGTAACGCTCTGGAGAACGGCTTCGACACGGTGGGGGTGCTGGCGCATGGACTGGACCGTATCTATCCACATCACCATAGGGACACGGCAGCGGAGATGGTCGGTCACGGGGGGCTGCTGACGGAGTATATGAGTCAGACGCAGGCGTTGCCTAACAACTTCCGGCAGCGGAACCGTATCGTGGCGGGGATGTCGGATGCTACCATCCTGGTGGAGAGTGCGTACAGGGGTGGGGGACTGATCACCTGCCGTATCGCCCAGGAGTATGGGCGTGACGTGTTTGCCTTCCCGGGGGCGGTGGGGATGCCGTTCTCGGAGGGGTGTAACAGGATGATACAGAATAACACGGCGGCGCTCATCATGTCGGCGGAGGACTTCATCGAGGCGATGGGGTGGAAGGTAAGAGGTAAGATGGAAGAGGTAAGAGGTAAGATGGAAGAGGGGGAACTGTTTCCTGAGCTCACCGGGGAGGAGCGTGCCGTGGTGGAGGTGCTGCGGCAGACGAATGACTTGCAACTGAACATGCTGAGTGTGAGGACGAATATTCCCGTGGGGCAAATGGCGGCGCTGCTGTTCCAACTGGAGATGAAGGGGGTGGTGAAAGCGTATGCGGGAGGAAACTATCATTTAGTAAATTAATAAATGAGAAATGAAAGAAATGAGGAATGAGTCATTTTTCATTTAAGAATAGTATGAAGATAGGAAATATAGAATATGGTGAGAGACCGGTGTTCCTGGCACCGATGGAGGACGTGACGGATATTGGGTTCCGGATGCTGTGCAAGCGGTTCGGGGCGGCGATGGTGTATACGGAGTTCGTATCGGCGGAGGCACTGGTGAGGGACGTGAAGTCGACGGTGCAGAAACTGACGATCGCTGACGAGGAGCGTCCCGTGGGTATCCAGATATATGGTCGGGATGTGGATGCGATGGTGGAGGCGGCACGTATCGTGGAACAGGCTCGTCCTGATGTCATCGACCTGAACTTCGGATGCCCTGTGAAGAAAGTGGCGGGAAAGGGCGCCGGTGCGGGGATGCTGCAGAACATCCCGAAGATGCTGGAGATTACCCGTAAGGTGGTGGATGCCGTCAGTCTGCCTGTCACGGTGAAGACTCGTCTGGGATGGAATGCGGAACAGCTGATCATCACTGACCTGGCGGAGCAGTTGCAGGACTGTGGCATACAGGCGCTGACGATCCACGGCAGGACTCGTGCCCAGATGTATACGGGCAATGCGGACTGGACACTGATAGGCGAGGTGAAGAGGAACCCTCGCATCCATATCCCTGTCATCGGTAATGGTGATATCAAGTCACTGGAGGATGCCGACCGTGCCTTTGAGGAGTATGGGGTGGATGCGGTGATGATAGGACGTGCCACCTTCGGGTGTCCGTGGATATTCAGCAGGAGGGAGCTGACACTGGACGAGAAGATTGACGTGCTGGAGGAGCAGCTGCGTATCAACGTGGAGCGCATCGACGAGTACCGTGGCATCCTGCATACCCGTCGCCATCTTGCCGCCTCACCGGTATTCAAGGGGATTCCTAATTTCCGTCAGACCCGCATCGCCATGCTACGGGCAGAGACGGTGGAGGAACTGACGAGGATTCTGGAGGAAATGAGGAATTATCTAAATGAGAAATGAAAGAAATGAGAAATGAAAGAAATGAGAAAAAAGTCCTGCGGGTCTGCACGACTCACAGGGACTTTTTTGTGTATTCTCTCAATTTTTTCCAATCTTTCTAAAAAAGGCTCGACTTATTTCTTCACCATCGAGATGGCTTTGGAAGCGAGCTTAACTACTACGTAATTCAAAATAATCATAATCTTCTTCCTTTTTAATTAATACCTGAAACAATCTTTTTTAATGTCTCCTGAAACAATCTCTTTTGTTTTTTGACGATGCAAAGGTAGTAATTGTGTGCGAACACAACAAGAAAAAAGAAGAAAATCTGCTCCAAAAACGTATGTTCTTGACGTACATCAAACAGAGGGGGTATATTTCTGCCTCAGATAGTCGGCAAAGATGCGTGCGGCACTCTCCACCTTGGCGGCACAAGGGCGTGTCTTGTAATACTCAGCCGTGCGGGGAGAGGGGACATAGCTGCATGCCGCCTTCTCGGTACCTTTCAGTCCCAGGATCTCGGCACAGATAAGGCTGCCGTTCTCCTCCTTCGACCTCGCCAGCAGCTCCTGCACCACCTTATAACAAGCCGACTTACCCTCGTGGTCGCTGCCCTCCGTCTGTCCGCAGTCCAGTCCGACGAGTATCACGATGCCCGACACGGCACCGCACATCATCCGCATCCGTCCGACACCGCCGCCGAAGCCCGCCGCAATACGTTTCGCCATCACCTCGTCGAGACCATACAAGTCACAGAAAGCAGCCACCACACTCTGGCAGCAGCCATAGCCCGCCATGAAGTTCTCCACGGCACGCTCCACGCGTTGTTCCAAATCAGAAATTGCCATTTTCACATGGCAAAGTTACAAAGATTCCGCCAACATCACAAGAAATAGGTATTTTTCTCTGTTAATTGTTCTTAAATAGGTGGTTTTCCGTTTGGATAGTTGAAAATATCCGAGTAATTTTGCAGATTAGAGTATTAATATTTATTTAATCCAAATTTAGATAACAATGATTTATTCCACTGAAGTGAAGAACATGTGTAGTGTCTGCAAGGGCGCTTACCATGGACCTGCACCCATTCCCGAGGAGGGCAAATGGATTCAGGCAAAAGAGATTAAGGACATTTCGGGTTACACCCATGGTATCGGATGGTGCGCACCACAGCAGGGCGCTTGTAAGCTGAGTCTCAACGTGAAGGACGGTATCATCCAGGAAGCACTGGTGGAGACCATCGGTTGCACCGGTATGACCCACTCTGCCGCTATGGCAAGTGAGATCCTGCCCGGTAAGACCCTGTTGGAGGCACTGAACACCGACCTGGTATGCGACGCCATCAACACCGCTATGCGTGAGTTGTTCCTGCAGATTGTCTACGGTCGCACACAGAGCGCTTTCTCTGAGGGCGGTCTTGCTATCGGTGCCGGTCTGGAAGACCTTGGTAAGGGACTCCGCTCACAGACAGGTACACTCTATGGAACCATGGCAAAGGGTACCCGTTACCTGGAGCTCACCGAGGGTTACATCACCAAGCAGTTCCTTGACGAGAACAACGAGGTTTGCGGTTACGAGTACGTACACCTTGGCAAGATGATGGAAGCCATCAAGAACGGTATGGATGCCAACGAGGCTGTGAAGAAGTTCACCGGCTCTTACGGTCGTACGACAGAGGAGCAGGGTGCAGTGAAGGCTATTGACCCACGTAAGGAATAATTGAAGTAATTGAGAAATTGAAGAATTGAAGTATTAATTGAAAAAAGTTATTCCTATGATAAGAAAAGTACAGTTTGAGAGCCAGGAGCGCCGTATCAACCAAGTTCTTGCAGCTCTGAAAGAGAATGGCATCAATAGTATTGAGGAAGCCAACGAGATTTGTGATAAGGCAGGTGTTGATCCCTATCAGATGTGTGAGGACACTCAGCGTATCTGTTTTGAGAACGCCAAGTGGGCATACGTTTGCGGTGCCGCCATCGCCATTAAGAAGGGTGTGAAGACTGCCGCTGACGCTGCCGAGGCTATCGGTATCGGTCTGCAGAGCTTCTGCATCCCCGGTAGTGTTGCCGACGACCGTAAGGTAGGTCTGGGTCATGGTAACCTGGCTGCCCGTCTGCTGCGTGAGGAGACTGAGTGCTTCGCCTTCCTGGCTGGTCACGAGAGTTTCGCCGCTGCCGAGGGTGCCATCAAGATTGCCGAGATGGCTAACAAGGTGCGCCAGAAGCCCCTCCGTGTCATCCTGAACGGTCTGGGTAAGGATGCCGCACAGATCATCAGCCGTATCAACGGTTTCACCTATGTGCAGACACAGTTCGACTACTTCACCTCTGAGCTGAAGATTGTCCGTGAGGTACCTTACGGCAACAACCCCAGCCGTCTGAAGGTAAAGTGCTACGGTGCTGACGATGTCCGCGAGGGTGTTGCCATCCTGTGGCATGAGAATGTGGACGTGTCCATCACGGGTAACTCTACCAACCCCACCCGCTTCCAGCACCCAGTAGCTGGTACTTACAAGAAGGAGCGCACCCTCGCCGGTAAGCCTTACTTCTCTGTAGCCTCCGGTGGTGGTACGGGTCGTACCCTGCACCCCGACAACATGGCTGCCGGTCCTGCCTCTTACGGTATGACAGACACCATGGGTCGTATGCACAGCGACGCTCAGTTCGCAGGTTCCTCTTCTGTTCCTGCTCACGTTGAGATGATGGGCTTCCTCGGTATCGGTAACAACCCCATGGTAGGAGCTACCGTTGCCATCGCCGTAGCCATCGACCTGGCGCTGAACAAGAAGTAGAAGACCCCTCCAACCTCCCCTGCTGAGGGGAGGCTATGATAAGAATAAAGCCTCACCATATTGGTGGGGCTTTTTCTGTATTCTATTTTATAAGAAGGGAGGGGGCGATACGAGGTGCATCTCCCTGTCTGTTATGGGGTGACGGAACCATATCTCGGCAGCGTGGAGATAGAGGCGGTCAGCCTTGGTGCCATAGAGCTCGTCACCCTTGATGGGGCAACCTAAGCCGTCGGGGTGGGCGCAGTGGATGCGCAGCTGATGGGTGCGTCCTGTCTGGGGGTAGAGGGCGACTAATTGAAGAGGTGAGAGGTAAGAGGTAAGAGGTGAGAGAAATTCGTAGTCTGTCACGGCACGCTTGCCATGCTCCATATCCACCACCTGCCGGGGACGGTTCATAGGGTCGGGACGTAAAGGCAGAGAAATAGTGCCAGATTTAAGTGAAGAGTGAAGAGTGAAGAGTGAAGAATTTCTTTCTGAGGAGAGTGCGGTACTTTCCAGCAATGCTATATATTTCTTACGCACCTGGTGACGGATGAACTGCTCTTGTAACGGGTGATAGGCTGCCATCGTCTTTGCGATGATCAGCAAGCCACTGGTACCCATATCCAGACGGTGGACAATGACACAGTCAGGATAGCGCTGACGCATCACCGTCTCGACGGAATACTCCTCGACACGTCCCGGTACGGACAGCATCCCGCTGGGTTTGTCGACCACGACGATGGCATCATCCTCATAGATGACCGGTAACTCCATGCGCTGGAAGCCCAGCGTCTCCGGGTCAGGGTCTACCTCCAAGCCCTGCATCATCCATGTGAGGATTGGTTTGCACTTGCCACGGCAGGCAGGGTAGTAGTTCAGGTGCTGGCGCAGTTCCTCCCTGGTCGGCTGTCCCCACCAGAACTCTGCCATGCAGACCGGTCTGAGTCCCTGCTGGTAAGCATACTGCAAGAGTTTCGGTGCACAGCAGTCTCCCGTGCCCCCTGGTGGCAGAGGAAATTTGCGTTGCAGTTTCGGGCGGGAATAATACGACTGCCAGATGTCCACCAGGTCTTTCGACTCCCCACGGGCGTTCAACAACTGATACTGATGGAAGAGCCACAGCTGGAGGGCTTGGGACATTTGTTTAGTTGAGAGTTGAGAGTTGAGAGTTGAGAGTTGTGGGGCGTGAGTTGTGAGTTGTGAGATCTCACGTTCCTTGGTCTTGAAATAGCCGTCGGGCTGTTGTGCGTCAAAGACAGGCGGGACGAAATAGTCCCAGTCATTACGACCAGCCAGCAAACCGCTATAGGCAGCCAGGAAGAAGACCCCCTCAGACTTCCCCTGTTGAGAGGGAGAAACACCTGGGGATTCCACGATCAATACCCCGAACATTTTTCCGTTATCCGCATCCTCCCTGATGACCCCGTGGCAGGCGATATACTCCTGCACCTCCTTCGCTGCCAGCTGGCACAATGGATGCGGCTCGTAGCAGAACGGGTACGTGAACCGTTCCGGTTTCGGGATGTCTGTATGTAGGGGATGTATGCGCATTTCTTCTGCAAAAATACAAAAAACTATGAATGATGAACTATGAACTAGGAATTTTTTTGTACCTTTGCCATCACAAATGGCGAAATTACTCCGTCTCGGCAAAAAAAGAAACTAAAACAAACCAGCATATGAGAAGAAAACTATTAACTACAGCATGTTGTTTTTGCGCCTTCACCATGACGGCACAGAGTATTGATTTCGATTTCCCGGGAAGGCAATCGGCAGAAGTCACAGACCCCGAATATACCGCATGGGCTGTCGGTCGTGTCACCAGTGAGCAGAAGACACTGGACAATGGTGTCACCATCACTGTCGCTGCCGCAGAGGGAGCCACAGGCTTGGCATCCAACTGGAACAAGAATCTCATCACACAAAGTAAATTACTGGGCGACGGTGTCTTTGCCTGTCATCTGGAGGATGGCAACTATGTATGGATCAAAGAGGGAAAGACAGCCATCACCCTCACGATTACCGGTCTTTCCGCAGGACAGCACTCCCTGCTTGCCTACCATAACGACACCGATGCCAACCAACGCCATCCCGACGTGGAGGTAAGTGTTGACGGTGTATTAAGCGGCAAAGGTTCCCATAGCTCCGGCAAGACCAAATTCTCAGAGTGCGGCACCTCGTATGTGGCGTTTAACGTTACCGAGGGACAGTCTGTCGTCATCAAATATACCGCAGTCCCCAAGGCTGGTGAGAGTTACGACCGCACCAGTATCATGATCAACGGACTGGAATTTGACGTTAACCCCTATGGTGTCATGGACCCCTACCCAGCCCACCTGGACTATCACGTGGATGCTGATGACGGACGTGTCACCTTCTCATGGCTGCCCGCAGACATCGCCAAGACACACCGGCTGGTCTACGGCACTGACAAAGAAGAGGTGGAGGCAGCCACCACCTACCAATACGAAGGCACGGAATGCCAATATACAGCCAGTGGTTTCTCACCGCTGAAGAGTTACTGGTGGCGTGTCGATGAGGTAGACAACGACGGCAAGGTGTATAAAGGTAAGCTATACCAGTTCCAGCCCCGTCGTCTTGCCTTCCCCGGTGCAGAGGGCTACGGCCGTTATGCCATCGGCGGGCGTGGCGGCAGTGTCTACCATGTCACCACCCTCGACGACAACGGTGACGACGACAACCCTATAGAAGGCTCTTTCCGTTATGGTATCAAGAAGGTCAGCGGTCCACGTACCATCGTCTTTGACGTGGCAGGAGTCATCTCCCTGAAGAGTCGTCTGACCTGTGCAGACAAATATGTGACGATAGCCGGTCAGACAGCCCCCGGCAATGGCATCATGCTCCGCACCTGTCCTTTCGGCATGCAGAGTGACGGCATCACCCGTTTCATGAGGATGCGCTTGGGACACAAGCGGCTCAACAGCGGGAAAGTCATACCCAAGGAGTCGGCAGATATCGATGCCGCCTATGGGGCAGACAGAGACAAATACGAAGAGACCACCCTCAGCGGACTGGACGGTATGGGTATGGCAGGCAACGACCAAGCCATCATGGACCACTGCTCCATATCATGGACGATTGACGAGGCGTTCAGCAGTCGTAATGCCAAGGGACTGACCCTGCAGCACACCCTTATCAGCGAGGCTTTGAACCAGGCAGGACATCCCAACTACGGGGCAGGTGACCGACATGGCTATGCTGCCACCATCGGTGGTGGTGAGATGGGCGGACAGCCTGGCTCTTACCATCATAACCTGCTGGCACATTGCGAGGGACGTAACTGGAGTATCTCTGGAGGCTTGGACGGAAAAGGAGCCTATGACGGACACCATGACATCTATAATAATGTGGTATACAACTGGGGAGGACGAGCCACAGACGGTGGTACTCACGAGATGAACTTCTGCAACAACTACTATAAGATGGGTGCCAACAGCACCTCTGTCCTGATGAACCTGCAATTAGAAGGTACGGGCTCCGGGACACAGAGCGTCTATGTCAACGGTAACCTCCGACAGGAGAAGAACAACGGCAGTCTGACGGAAGACAAGAAAGGAACCACCTATAAATACAGCACCTCTGGCGGACAGGTGGTAAACTGGGACCCACTCCCCACGACACCCTTCGGTTTCATGAACCCGGAGGGCAATATGGAGACGGCAAAAGCCGCATTTAAGAATGTGCTGAGTGATGTCGGCTGCAACCAGCCCTTCTTCGACCTGCATGACCAGCGCATGGTTCATGAGACGCTGACAGGTATCACCTCTACCAAGGGAAGCCGCTCAGGAAGAGCAGGGCTTATCGACTCAGAGGAAGACGAGGGCTGTGAGGGCTTCGACCTCGAGAAACTGGGTATCATCACCAAACAGCGTGAGGCAGGGTGGGATACCGACCAAGACGGTATTCCCAACTGGTTTGAGGCACTGACAGGAACCAGTCCCGACGTAGCCAACAACAACGAAGACCGTGACGGAGACTATTATACAGACCTGGAGGAGTACCTCAACTGGATTGCCGTACCCAACTTCCGCATCGACGATACCGAGACGCTTACGCTTGCCAGCTATTTCGCAGGCTATACCCATCCCACCTACACCATCAGTGCCCCGACAGGTGTTGCTGTCAATGAGAAAGACGGTGTGCTCACAGTCACCCCCTCCGCCACCGCCAGCACCCTGTTTACCGTCAAGGTAAAAGCCGCAGAGGACGGCATCAGTCTGGAGCGTGACTTCCATTTTGCATTCAATGGTGGCAGTACGGCAATACATGCTGTCAGCAGTCATACCGGTGCGGTCGGTGACACCTCTTTCTATGACCTTCAAGGACGTAGCATCAGTCAACCGTCGAAAGGCATATATATCGTGAATGGCAAGAAAGGAACGAGGTTTAAAGTAATGCTGAAATAAAGGAAGAAACTTCTTTTATAAATGTTATTTTCTGTTGCAAATGGATGAATTAGCAATAAAATGCGTACCTTTGCATCGTATTAATACAAAGACATTATGAAAATAGCATTAATCGGCTATGGGAAGATGGGTAAGATGATAGAGCAGATTGCCCTTGACCGTGGCCATGAAATTGTGAGTATTATTGATATCGGCAATCAGGAAGATTTCGACAGTGAAGCCTTTAAGAGTGCAGATGTCGCTATCGAGTTTACAGCACCGCAGGCAGCCTTTGGCAACTATCTGAAAGCATGGAAGGCAGGTGTGAAAGTTGTCTCAGGTTCTACCGGATGGATGAAGGAACACGGTGATGAGGTGCGCAAGGCATGTGCGGAAGGTGGTAAGACCCTTTTCTGGGCATCAAACTTCTCCATCGGTGTCGCTATTTTCTCTGCCGTCAACCGCTATCTGGCAAAGATCATGAATCAGTTCCCGCAATATGATGTGGAGTTGGAGGAGACCCACCATGTCCATAAGCTGGATCACCCCTCAGGTACAGCCATCACACTGGCAGAGGAGATTGTTGCCAATCTTGACCGCAAAGAGGGATGGGCAGAGGAGACCACCGACCCGAAGCTGTTGCGTGTAGATGATATCCGTCGTGGTGAAGTACCAGGAATCCATACTATCCGTTACGATTCAGACGCTGATCTGATTACCATATCCCACGATGCCCATAGCCGTAAAGGGTTTGCCCTTGGTGCCGTGTTAGCAGCAGAGTATACCAAAGAGCATGAGGGCTTGCTGACCATTAGCGATATGTTTAAATTCTGAACTATGGAAGATAGAGAAAAGAAAAAGTTGAATATGAAGGTACAGTGGGCGAAATTCATTGTCGTACTGGTGCTCTACCTGTTGTTCCTCTATTGGGTGAAGTCCTGGTGGGGACTGCTTGTTGTGCCTTTTATCTATGATGTATATATCACCAAGAAAATCCGTTGGCAGTGGTGGAAAGATGCCGAGGGTCCCATTAAGTTTGTGATGTCATGGGTCGATGCCCTGGTATTTGCCCTTGTCGCCGTCTATTTCATCAATCTGTTTTTCTTCCAGAACTATGTGATACCCTCCTCATCACTGGAGAAATCACTATTGACGGGCGACTATCTCTTTGTGTCAAAAGTATCCTATGGTCCCCGTATCCCAGAGACGCCACTGACGATGCCGCTGACACAGCACACACTGCCGCTCTTCCAATGTAAGAGCTACATCGAGTGGCCCCATTGGGACTACCGCCGTGTGAAAGGACTTGGAAAAGTACAACTGAACGATATCGTCGTGTTCAACTATCCTGCTGGTGACACCATCTGCAGTGCTCCGCAGTATCAGCCCTACGACTTCTATCAGATGTGTTACTCCATGGGGTATCAGATGTATCCCCAGCGTCCGGATCCAGACTCATTGACCGTGGAACAGCGCCGTCAGTATTTTGATGTTATCTATCAGGCAGGACGCAGTGAGATTGTGCGTAACCAGGTAGAGTACGGTCTGATAGACACACGTCCTACCGACCGTCGGGAGAACTACGTGAAGCGCTGTGTAGGACTCCCCGGTCAGACCTTGCAGATCAAGGACCGCATCATCTACATTGACGGTAAGCAGAACAAAGAGCCGGACAATGTACAGTATACCTATAAGGTGAAGCTCAGCCAGCGTCTTGACGACGACACGATGAAAGAGCTGGGTATCACCATGGAAGACCTCACCTCGTTGAATACTGCCGGTTATATGCCGCTGACCCGTTATGCCGCAGAGCAGCTGAAGAAGCGTGGGGTGGCAGAGAGTGTGGTGCTTAATACCGATGCCAGCGACCTTGACATCTACCCCTTGAATGGCAATATGCACTGGACAAGGGATAACTATGGTCCCATCTGGATTCCCGCCAAGGGCAAGAGCATTGATCTGACGTTGGAGAACCTTCCTGTCTACGAGCGTTGCATCCGTACCTATGAGGGTAATAAGCTGGAGGTGAAGGACGGAAAGATATATATCAACGACCAGATAGCCACTAAGTATACCTTCAAGCTGGACTATTATTGGATGATGGGTGACAACCGTCACAACTCTCTCGACTCCCGTTACTGGGGCTTTGTGCCAGAAGACCATATCGTGGGTAAGCCCATCTTCATCTGGTGGAGCAGTGATCCTGACCGTGGTGGCTTCTCTGGTATACGCTGGAACCGTCTGTTCCGCTTCGTCGACAATATCAAGTAACAGAGATGTCAGACTGGCTGAAGTTCGTGATAGCCCTTGCAGCAGCCCTCGTGCTGATGCTTGCCTTCCGTGCTTTGGCATTTACCGTCTATACTGTTGATGGAAAAGGATTGCAACCGCTGTATATCGATGGTGACAGACTGTTGGTGAACCGGTGGAGCTATGGTCTGCGTGTGGATGGCAATGGGATGTTACCCTATAGCCGTATGCTCCGGAAACCAGTCACCAAGGGAGATATCGTCGTGTTCGACTTACCGGGCGACTCTATTGAGGGAGAGTTTATCGCTCGTTGTAAGGCTGTTCCAGGGGATACGGTCCGGACGAAGGGAGGTATGATGGTTGTCCCAGGACTGAAAGACTGTGCGGATGCCGATTATTACTGGCTGGAGTCTATTCACCCAAAGAATCCTGTGGACTCACGCAACCTTGGTTTTATCTCTGAGCGGAACATCATCGGGAGGGTAGTCTGTATTCTCTACAGCCATGATGACAGCAAGAATATCCTGGAAGGTTATCGAAAGGAAAGGATGCTCAAATGACCACAGCACTTCTGCAGACAACCTATTTCGGACCTGTTCAGTGGTTCCAGAAGCTGGTGCGCTATGACCATTGCCTGGTTGAGCAATACGACTCTTTCCAGAAACAGACCTACCGTAACCGTTGTGTTATTGCCACGGCGAATGGGGTGCAGGCATTGACCATACCAGTGGAACACAATGACTCACAATATACCAGAGATATCCGTATCAGTGACCATAACCAGTGGCGGCGTGTTCATTGGAACGCATTACAGAGTGCGTATAATGAGAGTCCTTTCTTTGAGTATTATGCAGATGATATCCGCCCATTCTTTGAGAAGAAATATGACTTCCTCATTGACTATAACGAGGCTATCCGGCAGAAGATGTGTGAGTTGATAGATATCCAGCCTGAGGTGGAATATACCTCGGCATATCTCTCACCGCTCACCCCGCACTTCGCGTCACTGAGCGATTTCCGGGACGTCATTAGTGCCAAACATCCACAACCCGATGCGGAATTCGAACCAAAAAAATATTGGCAGGTCTTCCAGCAACGACATGGATTCCTGCCAAACCTCTCCATCCTTGACCTTCTGTTCTGTATGGGTCCTGAGGCGGTTTTCTATCTTTAGGAGGTGTGTGAGAAGAAGAGCGTCCAGCGGTAAAGGTTACAACCGACGAAATTACCCAGCACCTCTGCTATATAGACGATGAGCACCTCTGTCTGCCATAGTTGTGTGAAGGGAGACACGAGGAAATAGAAAGCATCGGCAATGCTATGTGCAAAGCCGCAGAGGATGAAGACGGGTACTCCAAATATCAAAGGCAGCATCTTTCCCTTACGGGCAAACTCCACTGCCGTCGTCATAATGAATCCGCATCCTATCGCCAACAGGAAACAGGCAAGAGGTCCTTTTGCAAGTCTCCCGGCAAGGATCTTTGCTGCGGGTTCAATACAATCGGGTTGCGCATAGCCGATGAGCCATGCGGTAAGCAGACAACCGATAATATTTCCTATTAATACCATCACCAGCATGGACCAGTCACCCTGCCGGCGGATAAACCCGGCAGTCCCTGTGTAGAGCTTCAGACCATAGTAAACGACGGTCGTCAATCCGAAAGCAAATAATACGGCACCAGCCACACCACCAACCCTGAGGTTGACCACACAACCGATAGAGATACATATTCCTGCTAAGATGGCAAGAGGCAGGATATCCCTGAACAATTCTATTTTCTTCATGTCAAATCTTTTATGATGGATGCTATATCCTCTAAGGAATTGGCTACCCGTATCTGGGTTCGCCAGTCCTTCCTTGTGAAACCCTTCGCCTGCAAATCGTCCAACAGGTCGATGAACGTATTCCAGAAACCCTTCATGTTGTAAAGGATAACTTTCTTGCTGTGATAGCCGATTGTCGCAGATGCTACAGTACTGAATATCTCGTCAAGTGTTCCGATACCACCTGGTAAAGCGATGAACACGTCGGCATAATCCTGCATCATTTGCTTGCGGTCGCTCAGATTGTCACAAAGCATTTCTACGTCTACCTGCTGACTGATACGCCCCGATTTCTCCACAAGGGTAGGGATGACACCGACCACCTGTGCGCCACCCTCATGGGCAGCCTTGGCAACACATTCCATCAGCCCTTGGTTGACACCCCCATACACGATGGAATGGGCATTTTCTGCAGCCCATCGTCCCAACGCTTCTGTCATACGGAAGAAATCAGGGTCTATATCCGCATTGGCAGAACAATAGATACATATCTTCATAGTGGGTTATTTTTTCCAGAAACGACTCGTGATATCTTCAAACTCACCATTCTCCCCTTGGCGATAGAGGCGCTGGTTAGTGGTGGGTGATTTCAGCGGTCCCAGATGCTTGATAAAAGGACCGATCTTGATATAATCAAAGTCGGTCTTACAGATAGCGGAGGAGATACGAATACGTCCGCTGTACCATGCCACCTTGAATTCCGGGTAAGTCTCGTGGATATAAATGGCGAGTTGGTTGACCCCTTGTGGTTCGGCATCTCCCCCCATGAAAGCAATACAGGTGATATCGCTACCGTATTTTCTCACGAAATCGTCAATAGCATCCGTATTCAGGGGAAGCCCGACATCTTCCCAGAGGTAATGGCTGTGACAGCCAGGGCAAGCACAAGGACAATTAGAGATATTAATCGCCAGTGTTGTCTCGTCGGGTATCTCCTGAAATACGATGCCTGTATTGACGTATTTAAGCATAATTATTTATTAGCATGAGCATAGAAGCGACGTGCAGCCTCTTCCTGTCGCGGCTGTGAGAAGTTGCTGACACGCTTCAGGTATCCGATGATGCGTGTCATATAGTCGACATTCTTAGAATGGCAGTGAGGACACTCTTTGAGGTAACGCTTGTCGATATGTCCGCAGTCATTGCAAACAGTGTTGGGGATATTGAACGTGAAGTAGTTACATCCCTCCTGTGCGGCAACCTTCAGCAGGTGGGCATACTGCTGCTTGCTGAGGTGCTCATCTAAGTTCATATGCAAAGCGGAACCACCAGTGAGGTGCTCGATATAGGGAGCGCCATGTAACTTAAACTTATCGATGATGGTCAGAGAGTCGTCCTCTACCACATAGAAATAGCTGTTGTAGCAGTCACGTGGTACGAAATAGCCGTCCTCACGGTCCCACTTAGCATGCTTGACACCAACGTTCTCTGCAGGAATCATCTCACAGTTGAACATCACCTCCTTGCTACGATACTGCTTGTTGTACTTCTCCACCAGACCAAGAATACCCTGTACGAAGTGCAGATAGTCATCATTAGGTGTGATCTTCAGTCCCATAAACTCGGCAGCCTCTACCAGTCCGTTGATACCGATGGTCAGGTACTGGCGGTTGATATTGATATAGCCTGCATCGAAGAGAGGCAGCATGCCATGCTCCTGTAACTCTTTCAAGTTCTCGTTGTAAGCCATCTGCACCTTGTGGCAGAGATCAATGATACCGCCCAAGTACTCCAGATAGTCCATCTTATGGTTAACGGCATACTGGATGCAACGGTTCAGGTTGATGGTCAGCACACTCTTAGAACCTGTGGATACACCGCCGGCACCCAGTGTGTAGCTGAATCCGTTGTCGGTAATCTCATTGCGCAGACGACAGCACGAACTCAGAGAGTCGGCATTATCACTCATATAGGTGAAGAACGAATGTCCCTCCGCATACATCTCAGCGGTGAAATCGCCCCATTCCTTATCCTTGCACTCACCATTCTCGTCTACCAGCAGCGCCATGGTCTCTACAGGGAAGGTCAGCAGGGTCTTGGTACGCTCCTGATTAAACCATTTCATGAAACGCTTCTGCAACCAGGAGAGTCCGTCCCAGTCGGGTTTCGAACCATCGGGGAAATAGAACTCACCGAAGATACTCTCGAAATAATAGCGGTCATAGTAGGCGACATTCCAGAAGACAGCCTGGTAATTACGGGCACCAGTAGGCTGGTTCAAGGTATATACGATCTGCTCGAAATAGTCCGTGATGACCTTGTCCAGGGTACGCTTCTTCAGACTCATGTCCGCCTGCTCACTTGTGCGCTTGTAATAATCCAGTCCGTACTCCTTGCCCAGGAAATAGTTCATGTACATCAAGAACTCAGGAGTAGCACAAGCACCACTCAGCATACTGGACACCATGAATACCATATTCACGAAACCACCACAGAAACTCTTGAGGTTGGTAGGAGCTGTGGAGTTACCACCAATGGAAATGGTACCGCCAATCAGCCAAGGATACATCGTGATAGAGGCGCAGTAATTGGCGAGACTTGTCTCGTCGTTCTTATATATAAAATGGTGTGTCAGCTTGTCGATATACTCATCAGCGAGTTCTTTGCCATACATCTTCTTGATGCGGTCAGTCAGCAGGCGACGGTTCAGACGGATGAAGTTAGATTTAGGTAACTCACCAATCAAAGTTGCAATGTTCTTGTGCTCCACGTTTGCATTTGCGTCATACTTTGAACCCGTTGCCGCATTCACGGAATCGCAATATTCTGACAAGAACTGTAACTTGGCAAGTGTCTCACGGTCCTCGGAATGAGCCTGGCGATACAGCATGAACGACTTAGCCACCTTGTAGTAGCCCTCACGCATCAAGGCTTCCTCCACCTGATTCTGGATATCCTCCACAGTGATGTCGTTGTGAATGTCTAAGCGGCTGAGAATCTTAGAGATAGCCCCAAGGTCAGTAGGTTGTTCCACACTGTCGAATGCTTTCAGGATAGCATTCATAATCTTGTCTAATGAGAACTGGTCTTTCGATCCGTCTCGTTTCGTGATGGTAAAGTTCTTAATCTCCATTGTTATATATTTTATTAAGTTTTTAATTGTCTCAGTTGACGGAAAAGTTTTCCGTTTTGGATAACTTTTTTATTTTTCGAATTCAAAAAGTTTTCCGTTTTGGAAAACCGAATCCGGTTGCAAAGATAATAAATTTCCTGAATATTGTCAATAGATAATCTCTAAAAAAATATAAATGTCTATCATTTTTATATTATTCTACTTTTTATTCGTACCTTTGCACCCGTATTAATAAAGGTAGTAGATTGAAGACATTTGAAGAGTTAGGCGTTTGCGAAGAGATTCGTCACGCCATTGAGGATATGGGTTTCGTACAACCCATGCCCGTCCAGGAGGAAGTTATCCCTTATTTACTTGGTAATCAGAATGATGTTATCGCCCTTGCCCAGACAGGAACAGGTAAGACGGCGGCATTTGGTATTCCTGTCTTGCAGAAGATAGCCTCCATGCCACGTCCCCAGATGGGAGAGATAGGAAGAGGACTGCCACACGCCCTCATACTTGCACCTACCCGTGAGTTATGTCTGCAAATTGCCGACGACCTGCGCGATTTCTCCAAGTATCTTGAGGGAGTGCATATCGAGGCAGTGTATGGTGGCGCATCCATTGAGCAGCAGATCCGTGCATTGCGGAAAGGTGTTCAGGTGATCGTGGCAACACCAGGCAGATTGATAGATTTGATGAACCGTGGGGTTGCCAAGTTAGACGATGTGTATAATGTGGTTCTTGATGAGGCTGATGAGATGCTGAATATGGGCTTCTCCGAGAGCATTGACGCTATCTTGGAGGGAGTGCCCGCAGAGCGCAACACGTTGCTCTTCTCTGCGACGATGAGCAAGGAGATAGAACGCATCGCCAAAGGTTATCTGCATGACTATAAAGAAATCGTGGTAGGAAGTCGCAACGAGGGTGCAGAGCATGTGAACCACATCTATTATATGGTGAATGCCAAGGACAAATACCTTGCCTTGAAGCGGTTGGTAGACTATTATCCCCGCATCTTCGCCATTATATTCTGCCGTACGAAGCTGGAGACACAGGAGGTTGCCGACAAGCTGATTCGCGATGGGTATAATGCTGAGGCGCTGCATGGTGACCTGTCGCAGCAGCAGCGTGACCTGACGATGCAGAAGTTCCGCCAGCATACCGTTCAGTTGCTGGTTGCCACCGATGTGGCAGCACGTGGGTTGGATGTAGATGATCTGACACATGTCATCAACTACGGGCTACCTGACGATATTGAGAACTATACCCACCGTTCCGGTCGTACCGGTCGTGCTGGTAAGAAAGGAACATCTCTCAGCATCGTTCACTCTCGTGAGAAGCATAAGATCCGCAATATCGAGAAAGAGATTGGCAAGGATTTCGAGGAGGGTAAGATTCCTACTGCTGAGGAGATTTGCAAGAAACAGCTCTACAAGGTGATGGACCAGATTGTCAAGGCGGATGTCGACGAGGAGCAGATAGCTCCCTTCATGCAGGACATCGACCGTTACTTTGAGTATATCGACAAGGAAGACCTTATCAAGAAGATAGTTTCCATGGAGTTCGGTCGCTTCCTTGCCTACTATGCTGATGCCCCGGAGATAGAACCTGTCGGCAGCAAGCGGGAGCGGGGTGAGAAACGGGAGCGTGGCAAGCGGGGTGAGAAACGCAGTAACAGTTCCCGTAAGACAGAGGCAGGTTACCGCCGGTTGTTCATCAACTTAGGTAAGAAAGACGGTTTCTATCCTGGTGAGCTGATGCAGTTCCTGAATAAGAACGTAAAAGGACATGTCGAGGTAGGACATATCGACCTGCTGACTACTATGTCCTATTTCGAGGTTCCTGAGGAGGATGCCCCTCGTGTGATGAAATATGTGAATGGGCAGAGCTACAAAGGCAGGGATGTCCGTTGCAACGATGCCGAGGAGGGTGGAACTAAGGGGACTAGGGAAATTAGGAAAACTAGGAGTGCTAGGAATACTAGAGAAACTAGAGCCCCCAAAGAAACCAAGAAGCACTACTCCAAGGATGAGTGGATGCAGTTCCTCAATCCCAAGTCAATGAAACTCAAAGGGGATGTCCCTGACTTCAGCGAGGAAGGCTGGGCTGTCCGCAAACCAAGGAAAAAGAAATAAACGAAAAAACCTGATACCAAAATTAGGTATCAGGTTTTTTATTATTGTATATCCATCTCTTGCAACAACCTGTCGGCATGCCCCCATTTATCCATCATATAGAGCATGAAGCGCACGTCGACATTGATGGTACGAGCCAACTGACGGTCGAAGAAGATATCGCTCGACAGACTGTCCCAGTTGCCGTCGAAGGCAAGACCGAGCAGTTCTCCCTTATTATTAAAGATAGGTGAGCCGGAGTTACCACCAGTGATGTCGTTGTTGGAGAGGAAACAGAGCTGCAGCGTTCCTGTCAGTTTATCGGCATATTTTCCATAGTCCTTGCTGGACAGCAGCTCATGCATCACCGGTTCTGCGAAATACTCGAAGTTCTCGTCAGCCTTCTGCATCTTCTCCCACAGGCTGCGTGCCGTGGTATAGTAGCCGGAGGGGCGACCGCCGAGGGTATACTCCCCAACCTGTCCGTAGGTCATACGCATGGTGAAGTTGGCATCAGAGTAGTTAGGCAGGTCCTGTTCCATCCTCAGTTTGGCGGCACAGAGATATTTCTCCTGTTCCAGGATATCGAGAGTAAGCTGCTTGCGGTCCGCATTGATCTGTGCAAACAGTTCCGTGAGGTCGAGTCCATACTGCACGCCCAGGTCTTTGTGATAACTCTTCTTGTTGAAATAGATCGGTTTGCCGTTCTTCATGAGCATAGACTTTTGGTAGAGTGCGTCAACGTATGCGGCATAGTCACCATGGAACTTCTCGTCGATGGTCTTGTAGAAAGCAGGGATATAGTTGGCGTTCATCACCTGTTTCCGGTAGTTCTTCATCAGTGCGGCAAGCATCTCCTTGTCTGTCGCCTCGTCCCATTCCTTACTATTATCCTCAAACTCGTAATATTGCTTCTTGGGTTTGTCCTTAGGACCCTTCACCTCCATGCCCCAGTTGCTCTTCCAAGCACGGGATGTCAGCTGGTCCTGCAGGAAGAATGTCTCTATGAACAAGGTGCGGATGCGGGTCAGTGCGAGTCGTTTCTGGTAGAGCTCTGCCATCTTGTCGAAGTCAAGCTGTCCTTTCAGATAGCCTGTCTCGTTCTGCCATCGTCTCAGTTTCATCTCAAAATCCTGTTTCTGCTGGATGAGCCCGATGGAGTCGATACATTTGTTCATACCCATTGAGTTCTTCCAGTAGTTAGAGCTGTTAGCATATTTAGAGTCGTATTTGATGCGGACAGCCTCGTCGGCACGCATGTGACGCAGCATGATCTCCTGCTTAACACCACGAACCTGTACACGAGGAGCATTCATCGCGTCACGACGCTCTTTGATGCCATAGCTGCTGAGGTAACGGCTGGTAGAGCCGGGGTAACCCATAATCATGGCGAAGTCACCGGGCTTATAGCCGTCCATCGACACCTTTGCCCATGACTTCGGGTGATAGGGTACGTTATCTTTTGAATATTTGGCTGGACCATTCGTCTTGGGGTCGGCATAGATGCGGAACACACTATAGTCACAGGTCTGGCGCGGCCACATCCAGTTGTCGGTCTCACCACCAAACTTACCCATCGACTTAGGAACGGCGAACACCAGGCGGACGTCCTCGAAGTCGCGGTAGGTCGTCATGTAGTATTTGTTACCCTCATAGAAAGGCAGCACTTCCACACGCAGGGTAGAGTCCTGCTGGCGGATGGCTTTCTGCCACACGTTCTGGATAGAGTCCACGAAAGCCTCCGTATTCTCTAACGAGAGGGTATCGATGCCCAACGCTTTCAGACTGTCCGTCACATCTTTCTGCTCGACCATGAAGCTAACGAACAAGTCCTCGTTGGGCAGTTCCTCGTTATAGCTCTTGGCAACAAAACCGTTCAGCATATAGTCGTGCTCGACAGTAGAGTGTCTGCGGATGCACTCAAAACCGCAATGGTGGTTCGTGAATACCAGTCCGTCGGGTGATACCACTACTCCTGAGCAGTAGCCACCGAAATTAATGACGGCGTTCTTCACCGCATTGTCACTCTGGTAGAGCTGTTCCTGCGGCAGTTGGAATCCATACTGCTTCATCTGGCCGTAGACGGCAGTAGGCAGGTTGTAGAGTGTCCACATGCCTTCGTCGGCATGGGCTCCTAAGGAGCAAAGACACATCAGGCTAAATAATAACTTCTTCATATCTTATTTCTTAAAATATTTTCCGACAACAGGCAGACTGCTCAACGGCAGGTCTTGCTTGATGATAAAAGCGACAAAGCTGATGATCCAGCCTGTATTGATAAGTATATTCACCCATGTAGAGTCATTATGACTTCTTCCAAAAAACATCATGGCTGTGATGATAGCGGCAAGGAAGACGTAGTTGAGAATGTCCTTCAACGGATAGTCGATGGGGTAGTATTTCTGTCCTACGACATACGAGATGACCATGGCGGTGCCATAGCCTGCGAAACCACCCCATGCACATGCCATATAACCGTATTTGGGTACGAAGATGACATTGACAGCCAGCAATACCGCCACACCGATACCTGAGAAGATGGCACCCCAGATAGTCTTGTCGATGAGCTTATACCAGAACGACAGGTTGAAATAGACACCCATCATGATCTCTGCCGCCATGACGATAGGTATCACGCGAAGCCCTATCCAGTAATCGGCACCGATAATGTATTTCAGAATATCCAGATAGCCCACCACTATCAGGAAGGCTAGCAGGGTGAAGATGATGAAGTATTTCATCGCCTTGGCATACATCTCGTGCGAATCCTTGTCCTTTACTCCTGCGAAGACGATAGGCTCGTAGGCGAAACGGAACGCCTGTGTGATCATTGCCATAATCATGGCAATCTTCGAGCAGGCTCCATAGATACCCAATTGTGTCTGCATGTCCTCACCTGGATAGAGGTAGGGGAACAGCATCTTGTCGGCTGTCTGGTTGAGGATGCCTGCGATACCCAAGACGAGGATGGGCCATGAGTAGCTGAGCATGGTGCGCAGCAACTGCTTGTCGAGTTTCCATCGGAAACCGGTATACTCTGTGATCAGACAAAGGGCAAGCATCACCGTACATACCAGGTTGATATAGAACGCATAGCCCACGTCCTTGCCGTCCATGAAATAGAAATAGATGAGGTTCAGCAGGATGCTCACCACGATGTTCAGCAGTTTGAGTGCCGCAAACTTCACCGCTTTCTTCTGTTGGCGGAGGTGGGCAAAGGGGATACACAGGAAGGCGTCAATGGCAACGGTGACTGCCATCACACCGACATAATCAGGATGATCGCCATAGCCCATCGCCTGACTGATAGGTGAGAGGAACAGCATGACCAATGCCGCGAAAGCCAGTGTCACAGTACCCACGCTGATGAGGGTAGTGCCATAGACCGTCTCAGAGTCTGTGTGTGTCTTGTTGGTAAAGCGGAAATAGGTGGTCTCCATACCGAAGGTCAGCAGTACGAGGACCAGTGCCACATAGGCATAGATGTTCGTAATAATACCATAGCCTCCGCTGGCTGCTGACAGCTGTGCGGTATAGAGGGGCACCAGCAGGTAGTTCAGAAAGCGTCCTATGATGCTGGAGAGCCCGTAAATGGCTGTGTCTTTAAAAATAGTTGCGAGTTTTCCCATATTTTGTTATTTCGATATTCCAAATTTCGACATTTCGAATTTCGACATCACCCAAAGAATAAATAGCATATCGCTATCGCAGCGATGATACCTGCCAGGTCGGCTATCAAGCCGCAGGCAACGGCATGGCGGGTCTTGGCAATACCCACCGAGCCGAAGTAAACGGCAAGGATATAGAACGTGGTATCGGTAGAGCCTTGGAAGACGCATGACAGTCTGCCTACAAAGCTGTCAGCACCGTAGGTCGTCATGGCATCGACCATCATACCTCTCGCACCGCTGCCCGACAGGGGTTTCATCAGTGCTGTAGGCATGGCATCCACCCATTGTGCGTTGGCACCTGTCAATTCCACACACCGCCGCATGCCGCCTATCAACATGTCCATCGCACCAGAGGCACGGAACACACCGATACCCACGAGGATAGCGACGAGGTAGGGGATGATGCGGACGGCAGTCTGGAAACCGTCTTTTGCTCCTTCGATGAAGGCATCGTAGACATTCACTTTCTTCCGCACTCCTGCGGCAATGAAGGCGACGATGATTACCATCAGCAGGATATTGGCGACGGTGGTACTCACCTTGTTCATCGACTCACTGTCTAACTGGGAGAAGCCCCAGATGATACCTGCCACCACAGCACAGGCTCCTCCTAAGGTGAGCAGCAGGGTGCGGTTCAGCAGGTTGATATGCTGGAAGAGTGAGGTGACGATGATACCTGCCAGTGTCGAGAAGAAGGTGGCAAGCAGAATGGGGATGAAGATATCCGTTGGCTGTGCTGCTCCCATCTGCACACGGTATACCATGATAGAGACGGGGATGAGGGTCAGTCCACTGGTGTTCAGCACCAGGAACATGATCATCGGGTTCCATGCCGTGTCTTTTTGGGGGTTGAGTTCCTGCATCTGCTCCATCGCCTTCAGACCAAGGGGTGTAGCAGCATTATCGAGTCCCAGCATGTTGGCTGCGATATTCATAAAGATAGAGCCCGTGACAGGATGCCCCTTAGGAATCTCGGGAAACAGTTTCGTGAACACGGGGGACAGCAGACGGGCGAGGAAATTGACCACACCACCTTTCTCACCTACTTTCATCACCCCCAGCCACAGTGCCAGCACTCCGGTAAGACCTAATGAGATTTCAAATGCGGTCTTTGATGACGAGAACGTAGAGTCCATCATTGCGGGGAACACTTCCAGGTCCCCGAAAAATATCAGCTTCACCAATGCTATCACAAAGGCAAGCAGGAAAAAAGCGACCCAAATATAATTCAATACCATAGTTTATTTTTTAAGAGGTGTGGTAACTGTCAATTTTCCTTTCGTCGTCTTGCATTCTGCAAAGGTACGAATAAGTGAGTAAAGAACAAAATAAATTCATTTATTTTTTCTTTTATCTCCTATACTCCATAGTAATATCTCGCTTGACTCATAGGAGGTATTGGAGTACCCCCAACGGAGGCATCGGAATAAATAATACGAGGCTATTATTATCAAATAGAGGCTGCATATGTATCAATTAAAGGCTCTTATTGGTAGATAAGAGGGCTTTATTTGGTAAAGAGCAGACTTCAGTCGGTAATAGAACAGGCTTCAGTCGGTAACTGAATGCCCCCTCAGTCGGTAACTGATTCTGAAGAAATTTTAAGACAATCGAAAAAAGGAGTGCCTGCATCTCGCAGGCACTCCTTAAAAACATTGTTTATGATCGTATTTGATGGGTTCAAATTAATACAGTTTAGAAGCGTCTGTAACGGTCTCATACCAGTTGGCAGGAGTATTTTTTGTAGCATAGTCAGCGAACTTAGCATAACCGTCAGTGATGATAACACGCTCCTTCATCCACTTTGTAGTGTTAGAAACCTCAATCTTCTGAGGAGCCTTACCCTCTGGAGCATCCAGAACTTGGCTACCAACCTTAACAGGAATCAGATTTGCATTGGGCTCTGCGGGAACACTTACACGGAAGATTACAGGAGTCAGACCATCAACACCACCATTAGCGTTGGTATTAATCATGGTAGAAACTGGCTGACCAAACAACTCATGTACTTCTTTACCATCAATGGTGAGAGACTTGGTACCACCTGCTGCCCACAGAGTAACGATTGCATCTGTTGGAGTGTAAACATATCCACTATATTCTCCTACACTTGAAGACCATTCCTTATCGCATACAAATGCTACATCAAATACAGCATCGTTGAAATCCCAGTCGCTCTTATCTATCTGAGAGAGATCGTTAGCGATCAAGTCCTCAACCATGATACGACGAGCATTTCTATAGATACCTGGTGAAACACGGATTACCCAATCGTTGAAATACCAGTCGCGCTTCTCAATATCATCTTCATTCATCTTAGTCTTGTCGTGCTCGTAGTCGAAGCCAACAAAGAACATACCAGCTACAGAGGGAGCCTCAGGATAAGCCTCATCAATCATCTCACCTGATACGATAACGTAATTATCCTCATAATAGGTGTCGTCATAGCTGTTGTGGAATGCGAAGAACTCTGTGCCGCTATCATACATATACATGATGCCATCAGTGTAGGTCTCCTGACGTGCGTTGTTTTCGTCCTTAGGTTCAACACCAACATTCTTTGAATCAGTTGAACTACCGCCGTTAAAGTTGTTTACGTGATCTTTTGCAGCATAGTCCTTCTCACCACAATAAAGGAAATTCATAAACTTACCCTTCTCAGTCTGGCTGACCTGATGTACGAAGAAATCACTCCAGTTAATTGCAATACCTGCAGGATTCTCAACCTCGTCAAAGTACTTCTTAACCTTGGCCTTTTGAGCAGCTGTCATCTCTGTTGGAACGTACATGTACATACCCCATTCGTTGGAGTTTGTATTAGATGAACGCATACCAGTGTATTTACCATCTTCATCAAAAACAGCAACTTTCTGGTTTTCAAATCCCCAGTTTACATTGGGATTAACCTTACCGCCAACCAGATTCTCAAAAGCAGCAGCGTACTTCTGATCCTGAGTCTGTGGGGCAACTTCCTTATCGCTAACACAGCTAGCGAGTCCGAGGGCTACGAAACCCATTAAAAATAACTTTTTCATCTTACCGTAATTTTAAATGATTATACTAAAATATTTTTCGTTCAGATTTTCTTCGCTGCAAAAATACATTATTTATTTAAAATAATTAGATATATACAGTTAAATAATGCTAAAAAGAACAGAAACGTTTGCACAAATCAAGATTTTGTCTGTGAAATACTTGAGAGTTCCGTCCTTTTTTTGTAATTTTACACCCCGAAAGCATAAACAACATGAAAAAGAGCATTTTCTATACACTATTGATAACGGTGACTGCAGCGTCTTTTTGCAGTTGCATTCGTGACAAGTTTCAATACTATGGGTATGAGGATCAGTTGGAGGGTTATTTCCCTGTCGGCTCCATCGAGATAGGGCATACGTGGACACTGACCTCTGTGAGCGAAAGTGGTGTAAGTGGTATTTCCAGTGACGCTGAGCGTGTCGTGATACTCTCCGGCAATCCCTTCCAAGAGACAGGCGTTGAGGTGCTGACAGAGGTAAAGACTTCTATGCTGGCTGGTAATTATGCCAATATCAGTTATGTAACAGCCCCTCACATCTCTACCATTTATGCTGCCACCCTTGATGAAGACGGCAACTATCTGCAGATGGGGTCTTGCAGTGTCGGTGGCTCTGTCACTCTCAAGGACGCACCTACAGGCACCCCCAAAGCTGTCACCCCACAACGTATCTACTATTGCTTCGAGGCTGACTATCCCAATCCGGGTGACTGGGACTATAACGATGTTGTGATGAGCATCACCAAGGAGCCTACTGACGACGAGGGAGTGATAGCACTGCATGTGCGGTTGGATGCAGTCGGTTATCTCAAACAGATAGCAGCAGCCATCCGTCTGGTGGGCTATGCCAACAGCAAGGTGGACATCACGCAGGATGAGGCTTCCACCTTCGTCCGTGAACCAGACCGTAACCGCATCTTCATCAAGCAAAGTGAAGTGCAGATAGAGGGACTTAACGGCAATGCCGTCATCAACCTCTTCGACGACGCCCATCTTGCTATGTTCCACCTCTCGTCCGACGGGTCGGTCTATCGCCGTTACTTTAACACGGTGGAGAATGCCAGCAGTAATAATAATGGAGCTACGCAGGCTCCCACCACGGTAACCTATTACATTGATTTCCACGATGCCTACATGGCACGTAACTTCACCCTTGCCGAGATTGACCCCTTCATCCTCGTGCAGTATGGTACGGCGGGTGAGAATTTCTGGGAGGTGCATACCCATCCCTATAAGCTCACGGAAATACTCTACAAATACTATAATGGTGCTGCTCAGAGCTATAATAATGGTTTCTCATGGGCACTCGCCATTCCTTACGGGCAGTTCCGCTGGCCTTTGGAGGAACAGGCTATCGGTGGGCGAAAGAATACTATTGTGTCTGGTGCCTATCAGACCAGTGGACATAGCTTCGGTGAATGGATTCTTGACCATGCGAAGTCCCAGGACTGGTACAGATATCCTGCTGACGGTGCTGTCTATTAAAGGAACTTTTATTAAATGTTTCTACAATATTAAACCATCGTAAGGTGGAATACGTCAAATGGTAGTTATGTATAGATTTGTCGTTTCCACCTTATTAATATTAATAGGTATTATAGCTGCCTTTGCGCAAGGTTCGGTAAAAGGTAGAGTTTTGGATAAGCAGACCGATGAGGTCATGGAGTTCGTGAATGTCGTAGTAGAGACACCTGCCGGCAAGTTGGTCAAGGGTGCTATTACGGATGTCAGTGGTCAGTTTCATATCACAGGTCTGAAAGACGGCAGCTACCAGTTGCAGGTCTCTTTCGTGGGTTATAAGACATTGACACGACAGTTCACCATCTCTGCCAGCGATCGCAATAAGCACTATAATGCCTTGTATCTCTCGGAGGATGCCAAGGTGCTGGGTGAGGTGCAGGTCACTGGTCAGCGCTCGCAGATGAAACTGGAGGTCGACCGTAAGGTGTTCTCTGTCGACCAGATACTGGCTGCCGCAGGTGGTTCGGCAAGTGACTTGCTGGAGAATATCCCCAGTGTCGAGGTGACGACGGACGGTGAGATATCCCTTCGTGGTAATTCCAGTGTCGAGGTGTGGATCAATGGTAAGGCGAGTGGACTCACTACCGACAACCGTGCGGAGATCCTGCAGCAGATTCCTGCGGAGAGCATCGAACGTATTGAGGTTATCGACAACCCTTCTGCGAAATACTCCCCCGAGGGTTCGGCAGGTATTATCAATATCGTGTTGAAACGTGACCGCAAGGGTGGCTATTATGGTTCTTTGCGTGCCGGTGCCAATATCCGTGGAGGATGGAACACCAGTGGTAATATCAATTACTCCAGTGGTGTGCTCGATGCCTATGCCAATGTCGGATTCCGCCGTCGCAGCAACAAGGGAGGCAGTGAGAGTGAGCAGCACTATAAGCAGACCAACCAGTATCAGAACTACGATAGTGAGAGCAAGAACAAAGGGCATAACCTCTTCACCCGCTTGGGACTCACCTGGCATTTCACCAAGAACGACGACCTCTCTATCGGTGGAATGATGATGCATGGTAAGTTCCATAACCGTAACTACACCCCCTACCATTATGGTACCATCGGTGCAGCAGAGGACACTTACCGTATGTTCCGTCTGAACAAGGGGGATGGTGATATGCATTTCTACCATGCCGATATGGGGTATGAGCACCGCTGGACGGACACCCATAAGTTGACTGCCAATGTGGAGTATAACCGCTGGATGAGTGATAACGATAACATCTACCAGGACTCTGTATGGTTTGTGGATGCGCCCTATCAGCAGACCACCTATTCCAATCAGTTCCGTCCCATGCATGTCCGTAACCGCTCATGGGAGGTGAAACTCGATTACGAGAACCAGATCGCGGAGAACTTCAAGTTGGAGGCAGGCTATAACGGTCGTTTCTCGCATGAGAACACTCCGCAGGAGTCGTGGCTCGCGGACAATTGGGAGGGTACCGACCTCGTGGAGGACGAGAAGTATTATAACCGCTTCCTCTATTCGATGGATACCCATGCCCTCTATGCCACCGTCAATACTAAATTAGGAAAGCTGGGTGTCATGGCAGGACTGCGTGGTGAGTACTGGAAGGTGAACACCGAGAGTTATGACTATGCGCAAGAGCATGGGACTGCGGCGAAGGACGAGCCGTATAAGAAAGACTTCTTCAAACTCTTCCCCTCGCTGTTCCTGAACTATGAGTTGACAGAGTCGGCACAGCTGCAGTTGAACTACACCTATCGTCTTCGTCGTCCATGGGGTGGACAGCTGAACTCGTTCCGCAATACCAGTGACGCGTCGATGGTGTCGTTCGGTAACCCAGAGCTGACCCCAGAGTATACGCACTCCATCTCCCTTAATTTCCTGAAGACATGGGAACAGCATACCCTCAGCATCTCCACCTACTACCGTCCCACGACGGATGTCATGCAGCGCATCCGCTATCAGAATGCGGATGACGGGATGATGTATATGACCCAGATGAACCTCACCAAGCGGCAGAGTCTGGGTGTTGAGATTATCGGAAAGAACAAGCTCTTCCGTATCCTCGACCTCACCACGACGGTGAACGGCTATTATAACAAGCTCGACGGCTTCACGTATGTCATCGATGGTCAGACGGTCACTGGCGAGAGCGACAAGAGTTTCTCGTGGGATGCCCGCATGCTTGCCTCCCTCATCCTGCCTTATGATATCTCTTTGCAGTTGACCGGTAACTATCGCTCCCGTGGTGTCATCACCCAGGGTTATCGCAAACCGAACGCCTCCCTCGACCTTGGTTTCCGCAAGAATTTCTTCAATAAGACAATCGCTGTCGCCATCAACTGGCGTGATGTCTTCAACACCCGTAAGTGGGAGAACTATACCGAGAGTGACACCTTCTGGCGTCATCAGAAGAACTGGCGTTCCCCGAATGTCAATATCCAGGTCACATGGAACTTCGGTAATATGAACAACCAGCGTAAGCAGGGTGAGCGGGAGGAACTGCAGCAACCTGTGAACGAGCAGCCACAGCAGAACCAGGGCTACCAGCAGGGTGGAGGAGAAGAATAATTCGTAATTTTTCCGTCAAAAGACGGTGAAATTACTCTCGTTCGACAAAAAAAGAAAAATTTTCTTTGTTTTGTTCTCACTTATTCGTAATTTTGCACCCGAATTATCAAGGGGTGCCACCAGTTGGTGGCTGAGATGATACCCTCTTAACCTGATGCGGGTAATACTGACGTAGGGATGATAGAGCAGAAATCAATATGTCCCCTTTATTTTTAGTTATTTAAAAATTAAAGGAAAAGAAATGAAAAGATTAATTCTGGTGCTGCTGATGGGTACGGCAATGACCGTGCAGGCAGAGGAGATGGACACACTGAAGAGTGTGGAGTTGCAGGACGTGCAAGTGGTGTCTGTGCGTGCCACGAAGAAAACACCTGTCGTATTTGTTAACATGGACAAAGAACAGTTGAAGGCAGTCAACTATGGTCAGGACGTGCCTTACTTGTTGTCGCTGACTCCTTCGGTGACGATGACGAGTGACGCAGGTAACGGTATCGGCTATACTTCAATCCGGGTACGTGGAACAGACCCTACCCGTATTAACATCACTGCCAATGGTGTCCCGATGAATGATGCAGAGAGTGCAGGACTCTACTGGGTGAATATGGGTGATTTCGCCAGCAGTGTGCAGTCCATGCAGATACAACGCGGTGTGGGTACCTCTACCAATGGCGCCGGTTCCTTCGGTGCTACTATCAATATGCTGACTGAGAATATCGGTATCGACCCATTTGTAGGCATCGACCTGAGTGCGGGCTCTTACTATAGTCATAAAGAGACTGTGCGCTTCGGCACAGGACTGCTGGGTGGCCACTGGGGCATCCAGGGTCGTCTCTCGAACATCGGTTCGAAGGGCTATATCGACCGTGCATCCACAAAGCTGAACAGTTATTTCCTGCAGGCAGGATGGTTTGGCGACAACACCGTGGTGAAGTTCATCACATGGAATGGTGTCGAGGAGACTTACCATGCGTGGAACTACACGTCAAAATACGAGCAGTCGCTCTATGGACGTACCTACAACTCATGCGGTGAGTACTACGACGAGCAGGGCAACCGCCACTATTATGACGACCAGACGGACAACTACCATCAGCAGAACTACCAACTCATTTGGAACCAGCGCCTCACGAATGAACTGAAGCTGAATGCGGCACTGCATTACACCAAGGGGCATGGCTACTATAATGAGTACAAGACGAAACGTACCCTCTTCGAGTATGACCTGGATCATGCGATGACATGGGCAGAGAGCGACCTGGTGCGCAAGAAGACCATGGATAATGACTTCTATGGTGTCGTCGCTTCGCTGACCTATGATAACAAGAAGAACCTGCAGGCTGTCTTAGGAGGTGGGTGGAACAAATACGACGGTGACCACTATGGACTCACTCCATGGGTGAAGAATCCTGTGGATGAGCTGTTGCCTGACCATCGCTATTATGACAATAACACGAAGAAGACTGATTTCAATATTTATGGTAAGGTAACCTACGACCTGCTGCCTGGTCTGAATGCCTTCTTAGACATGCAGTACCGTCATATAGGTATCAAGATGAACGGTCCGACGGACGAGATAGACTGGACCGTCAACAAGCGTATTGTCTATGACATCCAAAAGTCGTACGACTTCTTCAACCCGAAGTTCGGACTGAACTACGACATCACACAGAACCATAAGGTGTATGCGTCGTATGCTATCGCCCATAAGGAGCCAACACGTAATAATTTCGAGAATAACAATAATGCAGGACTGGAGATGCCTAAGACGGAGAGGCTGAACGACCTGGAGGCAGGCTACAAGTTCCAGTCAAGACATTTCTCTGCGGGAGCCAACCTCTACTGGATGGACTACAAGGACCAGTTTGTGCTGACGGGTGAGATAGACAAGATCGGTGAGGCAATCACACGTAACATGCCCAAGAGCTACCGCATCGGTGTGGAACTGGAAGCGGCATGGAAACCTGTTGACTGGTTCCGGTGGGATGCTAACGCCACCTTGTCGAAAAACCGTGTCAAGGACATCACTGTCCAACTGACTGACGGTAGCGTGGCAGACCTGGGCAGTCAGCCGCTGGCATTCTCTCCAGACTTCCTGCTGAATAATATCCTGACTTTCTCCTACTGTGGTTTCAAGGCTTCTGTGCAGAGCCAATATGTCAGTGATCAGTATCTGACCAACACTGGTATCAAGAGTTATCAGACACTTGATGACAACGGCAAACCTGTAGATGTGGGTATGATGTTAGAAGGACACTTCAACACGAATCTCGACTTGTCCTATAACTTCCGCCTGCCCAAGGTCGGTGTGAAGGATGCCACCATCGGTGTGACCCTGTACAACCTTTTCTCGGCAAAATACGATAACAACGGATGGGCAGCACCTGCCTTTACCATGGAGGATGGGAAGGTGATAGCTACGGGTTGGAGTGACTCCGACCAGTATGAGGCTGGCTTTGCGCCGTCGGCACCCTTCAACTTCATGGCTCATCTGTCGGTGAACTTTTAATTATGAACTTTGATTGGCTTGACATATTCACAACGATACTCGGGCTGGTATATATCTGGCTCGAGTACCGTGCCAGTATCTGGTTGTGGCTGGTCGGCGTCGTGATGCCGGCACTGGACATAGTGCTCTATTGGCGGCATGGGCTCTATGGCGACGCGGGTATGGCATGCTACTATACCGTGGCTGCCATCTATGGTTTCCTGTTCTGGAAATTCAAGAAGAGCGGTAAGACGGACACTGAACTGCCCATTACCCACATGCCTCTTAAATACTATCTGCCGGCAACGGCAGGTTTCTTTGTGGCATGGGGCATCACCTATTATATATTAGTGACATGGACCAACTCCACCGTACCTTTGCTCGATGCGTTCACCAATGCCCTCTCCTTCGTGGGATTGTGGGCACTCGCCCGTAAGTTTGTTGAGCAGTGGCTGTTCTGGATTGTGGTCGATGTCGTATGTTGTTACCTCTATATCACCAAGGGTATTCCCTTCAAGGCAGCTCTCTACGGACTGTATGTCATTATTGCCGTCGCAGGCTACTATAAGTGGAAGAAAATGGTTCATCATCACGCAGCATGAAGTCACCTGATATCGTCATATTGGCAAATGGCACGTTTCCTACGCATCCTATTCCCTTGGAAGTGTTGCGTCAGGCAAAACATGTGGTGTGCTGTGACGGTGCTGTCAAGTCATACCCCAATGCAGATGTCGTCATTGGCGACGGTGACTCTGTACCCGTCATGTATCACGACCGTTTGATCAGAGTCGATGAACAAGAGGATAACGACCTGACGAAGGCAACGCGCTATTGTTTGAAGAACTTCTCACCTCTCACCTCTCATCCCTCACCTCTAAGAATCGCCTATCTGGGATGTACCGGTGGACGTGAAGACCATACCCTTGGCAATATCTCGTTGCTGGTGCGGTATCTGAGAGACATTGGGGTGGAGGGTACGATGTATACCGACCACGGTACCTTTGTACCTGCCCATGGCGACCAGACTTTCGAGTGTTTCCCCCGCCAACAAGTCAGCATCTTTAATTTCGGCAGTTCTGTGTTGTCATCAGAGGGATTGAAATGGCAATGCTATCCCACGACAGAGTGGTGGCAGGGCACGTTGAATGAGGCAACAGGCACTTCCTTCACCATGCATGCTAACGGCTACTATCTGGTATTCAGAACTTATCTTCCTAAGTGAAAAGGCTGGCTTCCATTTGATAAAGATATAGTTTATCCCTCGTTCCGATACCTGTTATGGGGGTACTCCGATATCTCCTATGGGTCACGCAAGGCATCCTTTAGGGGGTAAAGGAACTATCTCGCAAAAACATATAACCATATAACATGACAGGGCTCAAACCCCGATAAACAGAGGCTTTAAAGCATGTTATATGTTTGCTGAACATATAACATACATGTAACATACATATAACATGCTTACATTCCTATTAATCGTCGAAGTTACTCTCGTTCGAAAGAAAAAACAAATAGATTTATTTTGTTCTTTACTCACTTATTCGTAACTTTGCATCGTGATTATCAATCGATGACGAATATGAGAAAGAACGTGATATTACTGGCTGGTGCCATGGCACTGCTGACCTCATGCGGAGGTGGATTGAAACCACTCTCTGCCGATAACTTCAAAGTAGTACCTAACCCTTTAGAGGCAGAAGGGGGACAGGTGCAGGCGACGATTAACGGAATGTTTCCAGAGCAATATATGAACCGGAAGGCTGTGGTGACTGTCGTTCCAGAGTTGCGCTACACGAAGAATGGGATGCAGCAAACGGTCAAAGGACAACCTGCCTCTTTCCAGGGCGAGAAGGTGATGGGTAACGACCAGACTATCTCTTACCTGCTTGGTGGTCATTATACGATGAAGACCGCTTTCCCCTATGAGGCAGCGATGCAGCAGAGTGACCTTTACCTGACCTTTGATGCCAAGGTGGGCGATAAAGCGGTGAAAGTTCCTGCTGTGAAAGTGGCTGACGGTGTTATTGCCACCAGTGAGTTGTATCATCAGACGGTAGCTTCGGCACAGCCTTGTGTTGCTCAGGATGCTTTCCAGCGTATCACGGAGCAGAAGCAGGAGGCGAATATCAAATTCCTGATTCAGCAGGCGGAGTTGCGTAAGAGTGAGTTGCAGTCGAACTCCGTTCAGGATTTCGTGAAGATGCTGAAGGAGATAGCCCGTAACCAGGAAGGTTTGAACCTCTCGAATGTGGAGATTTCCGCATACGCCTCTCCTGATGGTGGTTTGAAGCTCAACGAGCAGCTTGCCAACAAGCGTCAGCAGAATACGGAGAGTTATGTGCGCCAGCAGCTGAAGAGTGCTAATCTGGAGGGTGGTGTCAGCTCTGAGTATACCGCCCAGGACTGGGAGGGATTCCAGGAACTGGTGAAGGCAAGCAATATCCAGGACAAGGATGTCATCTTGCGGGTGCTCTCCATGTATCAGGACCCACAGGAGCGTGAGCAGCAGATTAAGAATATGAGTCAGGGCTTCCGTGAACTCGCAGAGGGCGTGTTGCCAGAGCTGCGCCGTGCCCGTATGACCATTAACTATGAGGTGATAGGACGTGATGACGAGCAGATTTTCGACCAGTATAAGAAAGACGCCTCGAAACTAAGTGTCGAGGAGCTTATCTATGCGGCATCTATCGCTAACACGGAGGCAGAGAAAGAAGATATCCTTAAGACGACGGCGCACCTGTATACCAAGGATGCCCGTGCTTATAATAACCTTGGAACCCTTGCCATGCAGCAGGGTAAGAATGACGAGGCACAGCGTTACTTCCAGCAGGCACAGACCGTCCAGCAGTTGCCTGAGACGAGTGCTAATCTGGGGTTGATAGCTTTACAGCAGGGAGATGTGAAGACTGCCGAGGACCTTATTTCTAAATCAGCAGGAGCAGCAGGTCTTGGAGAGGCTTTGGGAAACCTGCACCTGGCACAGGGTAACTATGCCCTTGCACAGCAGGACTTCGGCTATCGTCCCAGTAACAGTGCGGCTCTTGCACAACTGTTGAATAAGGACTATGCCCGTGCCCAGCAGACCTTGAAGAATGTCAAGAATCCGAATGGGATGACCGACTATCTTGCTGCCATCGTACAGGCTCGTCAGGGGAATACCGATGCAGCATCGTCTTTCCTGCGTAGTGCGTTGCAGAAGGATCCTTCGCTGAAGCAATATGCAGAGAAGGACATGGAGCTTTTAAAGGTAAAAAAGTAAATGTTGAGTCGGATAGATTATAATAAGGTATATGGGGTGGTAAAATGGTTCTTACCTTTTTACCTCTTTACCTTTTTACTATTATCCTGTGGTCCTGAGGGGAATAAGTTCCGCATGTCGGGTCGTCTGCGTAATATCAACCAAGGTGAGTTCCTGGTATATAGTCCTGATGGTGGTTTTGTGGGAGTTGACACCATCAAGGTGCGGAATGGTCGTTTCTCTTACGAGAAGGAGGTGCGTAATGTTGTGACTTTGGTGGTCGTATTTCCTAACTTCGCTGAGCAGGTCGTCTTTGCTTCTCCTGGTGAGGAAGTGGATATTAAAGGTGATGCCACGCATCTGAGGGAGATCAGTATTGAGGGAACGGACGAGAATGAGGAAATGACTAAACTCATGGCACGTCTCAACAAACTTACGCCACCAGAGATTCCCGGTGCCGTTGCACAGTTTATAGAGGAGTCTCCTGCTTCCATTGTCAGTATGTACCTGCTTGACAAATATTTCATCTCATCAAAGACTCCCAATTATGTGGAGGGTCAGCGCCTTGCTTCCTTGATGCTGAAGGCTGACCCGGACAACGGAAGACTGCGTAAGTTGAAAAAACAACTTGAGGGGTTGAAAAACAGCAGGACGCAGACGGACTTACCTGTTTTCTCCGCAACAGATTTCAGAGGCAGGAAATTCAATAGCGGTGAGATGAAGGGGAAAGTGGGTGTCATCACGACATGGGCATCATGGAACTATCCCAGTACGGATATCCAACGTAAGCTGCGCAGGCTATGGCGCAAGCATCCGACCTCGCTCTCGTTGGTCAGCATCTGTCTTGACGGCGCGAAGAAAGAAGTTAATCAGCGTGTTCAACGTGATACCCTCGACTGGACGGTAGTATGGGATGGACTGCTTTTCCAAACACCTATCGTCCAGCAGTTAGGACTCTATTCTGTACCCGCTATGGTGGTGGTCAATCGCCAAGGTAAGGTGGTTGCCCGTGACCTGGAGCCTAACAAGGTAGAGGAGGAGATAGAAAAGTTGCTGAAATAGTTTACACGTCAGGTTGGAAAAGTACCGTCTTTCCTGTTTTTAATGATGCTGGCACGTCGATAAGCCGTTGGTTACTACTGCCACGGAACAGCAAACTCTCATCACGTAGTGACTTGACAAAAGGTCCATCTACCAAGACATCAATCAATTCCAGTAATTGCCGTTGCCGGGGGTTATGAAGCAGCGTCTCGTAGGTAAACCCTGTAAAGCACCAGATGTCCTTATCAGTACGTTCCCGGATGGCACGGGCAAGTTCGGCAAACCCCTCCGGCTGGTACATCGGGTCACCCCCCGAGAACGTCACATTAGCATAGGGGTCTGCCTCGATGATGCGCATGATCTGTTCTGTAGACATCGGATGCCCGCCACTGAAGTCCCATGACTGCGGGTTATGACAGCCGGGACACGCATGACGGCAACCGGCACAATAGATAGAGGTCCGGAATCCCGGACCATCTACCATGGTGTCTTCTACAATGTCTAATACAGAGATCATTTAGAACAGGTTCTGCTGCTGAGAGCCCTCGATATGTGTCACACGGTCGTTGAGCTCACAGAGCTTGCCGTGATTCCAGCGGTCGGTGGTGCCGACGAGGTATCCCGTGATGCGCTGCAGCTTGTCGATATTGGTACTGCCGCATTTCGGACATTTCTCCAGATGAGGTGCCGCATTCTCATAGCCACAGTCCATGCAGCGGTTGCGGTTATGGTTGACGGAGCCATAGCCCATATTCAACTTATCCATCATATCCACTACACTCATGATGACCTGTGGGTTATGAGTGGCATCACCGTCAATCTCCACATAGAAGATATGACCACCACGTGTCATCTCATGATAAGGAGCTTCTGTCTCAGCCTTGTGACGGGCAGAGCATTTATAATATACAGGGACGTGATTGGAGTTGGTATAGTAGTCACGGTCTGTAACACCAGGGATGACTCCAAACTCCTTGCGGTCTTTCTTGGTGAACTTACCGCTCAGTCCTTCTGCCGGAGTTGCTAATACAGAATAGTTATGCTGGTAGCGGTCGCAGAAATCGTTGACACGCTGACGCATATAGCCGACAATCTTCAGTCCTAGCTCTTGCGCCTCCTCACTCTCACCATGGTGCTTGCCGATGAGTGCCACCAGACACTCGGCGAGACCGATAAAGCCTATACCTAAGGTACCTTGGTTGATGACACTCTCGATGGTGTCGTTAGGACTCAGTTTCTCCGCACCAATCCACAGACTGCGCATCAGCAAGGGGAACTGCTTGACGAAAGCGGTCTTCTGGAACTGGAAACGCTCATCCAACTGCTTGGCGGCAATTTCCAGCATCTCGTCAAGCTTGGAGAAGAACTTGGCGATACGTGCCTCCTTGTCCTGCACATCCATACACTCGATGGCAAGACGTACGATATTGATAGTGGTAAATGACAGGTTACCACGACCGATAGAGGTCTTGGGTCCGAAACGGTTCTCAAAGACACGGGTGCGGCATCCCATCGTAGCCACCTCATGGAGATAACGCTTGGGGTCGTCGGCACGCCATTCACTATCTTGGTTATAGGTAGCGTCAAGATTCAGGAAGTTAGGGAAGAAACGGCGTGCCGTCACCTTGCAGGCAAGTTGGTAGAGGTCGTAGTTCGGATCCTGCGGGAGGTAGTTGACACCTCTTTTCTTTTTCCATATCTGGATGGGGAAGATGGCAGTCTCGCCATTGCCCACTCCCTGATAGGTACTGTTCAGCAGTTCGCGCATGATGCAACGTCCCTCTGCCGAGGTGTCAGTACCATAGTTGATGCTGGAGAATACTACTTGGTTACCACCACGGGAGTGGATGGTGTTCATATTATGGATGAAAGCCTCCATCGCCTGGTGGACACGTCCCACCGTCTTGTTGATGGCATGCTGACGCACTCGGTCGATGCCCGTCAACTTATCGAGGGGTTGCTTGAGATAATCCATGAGCACCTCATCATAGAGTTTACTGTAGTCCTCTCCGTTGAGATCCTCCAATGCCTTCAGCTCCTCGATATAGGACAGACGCACATAGGGTGCCAGATAGAAGTCGAAGGCAGGTATAGCCTGACCGCCGTGCATTTCATTCTGGGCACATTCCAAAGAGATACAGGCAAGGACGGCTGCAGTCTCAATACGCTTGGCAGGACGGCTGGCACCATGACCGGCAATAAAACCCTGTGTCAGGATGTTATCAAGCGGATGCTGTACACAGGTCAGTGACTTGGTGGGATAGTAGTCCTTGTCGTGGATATGGATATAGTTATGCTCTACGGCATCACGGCTCTCAGGCGACAACAGGTAGTCGTCGACAAAAGGCTTGGTGCTCTCGGAGGCGAATTTCATCATCATACCGGCAGGCGTGTCGGCATTCATATTCGCATTCTCACGGGTGACATCATTATTCTTGATATTCACAATGTCGAGAAAGACATCACGTGTCTTTGCCTTGCGGGCAATGGAACGCTGGTTACGATAAGCGATGTATCGTTGTGCCACATCCTTACGGGCACTCTTCATCAGTTCCATCTCTACGGAGTCCTGAATCTCCTCCACCGTCATCTGGGTGTTACCCTTGGCGGCAATGCGGTCGGTAATGGTCTGTAGTAAGCGCTCGTCTTCTCCTTTGTCGGTATGAAGCATCGCCTTACGGATAGCAGCCATGATTTTCTGTTCGTTGAATCCCACAATGCGCCCATCGCGCTTTACAACAGTCTGTATCATATAAATAGTTTTTAGTTTAATTAAAAGGTCTTACGATAGCAGCGATGACGACGGTGCTGGATAGACTCCAGATACTGCCATTGTCCTCGCATATGTTCATTGGACTCCATCTGTGGCATTGCCTCTGCCCATTTGAATCCATAATGCTGGAACCACTGGATGAGGTCATCGAAGATGAGGGAGTTGGCACCCTTGGAACGGTATTCTGGTAAGACACCGATGAGTAGCAGGTCCACCACCTCTGTCCTATGCCATTTCAGAACTTTCAGTATTTGCCACCACCCGAAAGGAAGCAGTCTTCCGTCTTTCGTCTTACGCAGTGCTTGGTTGAAGGAAGGGAATGTGATGCCAAAGCCCACTAACTTATGCTCGGGTGTGTTCCAGTCTTCAATACCTGTCACAAGATTCAAATCCGCCACCTTGATATATTGGTCGACAAGTTGGTTGATTTGCTTTTCTGAGAGTTGGGAATAGCCGTAAAGATCCTTATAGGTAGTATTGATGACATCGAAGATCTCTTTACCCTTACCTCCTTGAAGCAGTTCCTTCCGGCTAAACTTCTTCACTTGCAGGTTATAGCGGTTACGGATCATCTCGGCTATTTTATGAAACTTATCAGGAACCTTCTCTGGAACTTTTACCCGATACTCCATATAGTCGTTGTCTTTCTCAAATCCACCTAACCCGGTGATATGCTGCACGTAATACGGATAGTTGTAGTTGATATACATAGTGGCATCCTCTTCGAAACCTTCTACCAACAATCCCTCACGGTCCATATCTGTAAATCCTAAAGGTCCGGCAATCTCCGTCATGCCCTTTTCCTTTCCCCAGGCTATTACTTGGTTGATCAGGCAGCGGCTTACCTCTATGTCATCAATGGAATCGAACCAACCAAACCGAACCTCTTTGCGGTTCCAGCGCTCGTTGGCGCGGTGGTTGATGATGGCAGCGACACGTCCTACTATTTTCCCATCCTGGAACGCCATGAAATAGTCTGCCTCACAAAAATCAAAGCATGCATTACGGTCACGGCGCAGGGTGTTCATCTCGTCAGAATAAAGAAACGGGACGGCATGAGGACAGTCACGGTATAAGTCATAATGGAACTGGACAAATTGCTCCAGTTCCTTTAAACTCTCTACTTTCTTGATTTCCAACGCTTTCATAGTACCCCGACCGAGAATCGAACTCGGAACTAAGCTTTAGGAGAGCCTTGTTATATCCATTTAACTATCAGGGCTTCGTCTTAGTGCATGCAAAGATAATAAAAAGTTTAGAGTTTAGAGTTTAAAGTTTAAAGTTTTTGCTACCTTTGCAACAAATTTATAAATTTTAAGCTATGGGAAAATTAGTCATTAACTCGTACGACGAGTTTGCCGCCCATCTGGGCGAGGAATTGGGAGCCTCTGAGTGGTTGGAGGTAGATCAGGAACGTATCAATCTTTTTGCGGATGCCACCCTTGACCACCAGTGGATTCATGTGGATGTGGCACGTGCCAAGGAGGAGAGCCCTTATAAGAGCACCATTGCTCATGGGTATCTGACACTGAGCCTGCTCCCTTATATGTGGGACCAGATTATTGAGGTTCACAATATCAAGATGTTGGTGAACTATGGGATGAACGACATGCGTTTCGGACAACCTGTCATTACGGGAAGTCGTGTGCGCTTGGTCACCAAACTGCATAACATCCAGAACCTGAGAGGTATCTGTAAGGCAGAAATCAAGTTTGTCATTGAGATAGAGGGACAACGCAAACCCGCATTGGAGGGTATTGCGTCATTCCTCTATTATTTCGAGAACTAAGCGAGGTCTTTGTTGATAAGCTCTAACAGCTTATCAACAGCCTCTTCTTCGGGGATGTTCTTCTCTACACATACCTTCTGTTTGTAGAGGCTGATCTTGCCCCTGCCTGCTCCTACATAGCCATAATCAGCATCTGCCATCTCGCCGGGACCATTGACGATACAGCCCATGATGCCTATCTTTAATCCTACCAGATGGCTGGTAGCGGCTTTGATACGGGCGATGGTCTCCTGTAAATTATATAAGGTGCGTCCGCAACCCGGACAGGAGATATACTCTGTCTTGGTGAATTTGATACGGGCTGCCTGCAGGATGGCATCAGATAGACTAGTAAGCCTTGGGTCACTGGAAAAACCGGGATTGATGACTAGTTTTGTTGCCTTATGGTCAATCAACAAGGCTCCGACAGCCATGGCGGCTTTCAGTTGAAGCGTTTCCCAATCGGACTCATTGATATTGAGCGTGATGGTGTCGTCTTTAATGGAAGCCTCAGCCTCGGCACGCAGACGGGCACATTCCTCAATGGAATCCACCAATTTACGAGCCACGGGAATCTCACATTCTGGTTCCTCACTCAAGGATACACGGATGGTATCACCGATTCCTTCAGTCAGCAAGGCTCCAATACCTACGGCACTTTTGATCCTGCCGTCCTCACCCTCTCCTGCCTCTGTCACACCCAGGTGTAGCGGGTAGTGCATATTCTCCTTATCCATGGTCTTGACCAGCAGACGGACAGTAGTCACCATCACCACGGTATTGCTTGCTTTGATGCTGATAACGATATCGTTGAAGTTCTCCCGTTTGCAGATGCGGAGGAACTCCATGCAGCTCTCCACGATACCCTCTGGGGTGTCACCATAGCGTGACATGATACGGTCTGACAAAGAACCGTGATTCACACCGATGCGGATAGCGGTATGATGCTCCTTACAGATATTCAGGAAGGGAACAAGTTTCGCCTCTATCTTCTTCAACTCCTCAGCATACTCCTCATCTGTATATTCCAGATGTTTGAAGACACGTCCCGGGTCTACGTAGTTACCGGGGTTAATACGTACCTTCTCACAATACTGGGCGGCAACGTCAGCAACATGCGCCGTGAAATGCACGTCGGCAACCAACGGGGTGTCGTAACCTTCAGCCTTCAGACGTGCTGAGATGTTTTTCATGTTCTCTGCCTCACGAGTACCTTGGGTGGTGAAACGTACCAGTTCGCCACCAGCGTCAATGATACGCTTTGCCTGTGCCACACACCCTTCTGTATCATTCGTGTCTACCGTAGCCATCGACTGGATGCGGATAGGGTTGTCGCCGCCAATCTCGATATTACCTACACGGGTAACGGAAGACTTTCTTCTTTGGTAGGTCATTTAATTGGTCTTGAAACTGTATTTTACTTCAGCAAGTTCTTTGTTTGCCTTGACAATTTTCTCTTTCAGTCCACTTTTGTAGTCGCTCAGACGCTGTGCGATAGCTTCGTCGCTCAGGGCAAGCATCTCGACAGCAAGGATAGCTGCATTCTGGGCACTGTTTACTCCCACGGTGGCAACAGGGATGCCAGGAGGCATTTGGATAATGCTGAGCATCGCATCAAGACCGTCGAGCATTCCCTTGATGGGGACACCGATAACAGGGAGAGTGGTGGAGGCGGCAATCACACCGGGTAAGGCCGCTGCCATTCCAGCCGCTGCGATAATCACACGGATGCCACGTCCTTTGGCGTTACGTGCAAATTCCTCTACTGCCTCTGGGGTACGATGTGCCGAGAGCGCATTGACTTCAAACGGAACCTGCATCTCATTCAAGAGTTTGCAGGCTTTCTCCATAACAGGCAGGTCACTTGTACTGCCCATGATAATACTGACAATTGGATTCATATTTCTTCGTTATTTCGATATTTCGACATTATATAAACAATATAGCAACAGCCGCACAGACGAAGCCTACCCAGAATCCTCCGATAACTTGTGAGAGCGTGTGTTGGCGGAGAACCATGCGGCAGGTACCTAAGATACCAGCTATGATAAAGATGACACACAGCCACCAGACAGGATTGAACCCCAGGTATTCGGCAAAGGCGAAGAGTGCCCCGCCGACACCTCCGATGGCAGCGGTATGTGTGGAAATCTTCCACCAGACATTAATTAGGGCACAGACAATCTGGACCATCAGTGCCGCAATGACGATAGATATCATGAAATGGGGCATGTGCAGACGCTCCATCACATAGATGCATGTGAAATAGCAGACAATAGAGAGGATATAGGGTACCATACGCCGCTCCCTTTGCCCGAGTTCGATGAGGTTCCATCCTTGATATCGTCGATAGAAATGAATCATCAGTGAAGGGAGAAAAATGGTAAACAGGTAGACCATGATGAGTACTTGCAGCTTATAAGACCATGGGAAAATACTCATGTAGCTGAAAGTAAACAAGGCTATCAACCCGACGATAGGTAGATAGAAAGGAGTGAAGAGCATGCTGATCACCCGGGCGGCTAATATCATCTGTTGGCGCTGTTTCATTTCCTTAGTCTGGCTATGGGTATTCCTAATTGTTCTCGATATTTTGCCACGGTGCGGCGGGCTATAGGATATCCTTTCTCTGCAAGGAGTTTTCCTAAAGCCTCATCACTGAGTGGTTTTCGTTTATCTTCCGCATCGACGAGATCTTGTAATGAAGCCTTGATCTCGCGGGTGGAGAGTTCGTCACCTTCTGCCGTCACATAGCTGTCGCTGAAGAAGTGGCGGAGAGGGAAGGTACCCCAGCGGGTCTGTGCGTATTTAGAGTTGCTGACTCGTGAGATAGTGCTCACGTCGAGTCCTGTCTTTTCTGCGATGTCTCTCAATATCATAGGACGTAATAACGCCTCGTCACCCTCTTCAAAATAGCGATGCTGCCATTGGATGATTGCTTTCATGGTAAGGGAGAGGGTCTGCCGGCGAACTTTAATAGCTTCGATAAACCCTTGGGCAGCGTCCACTTTCTTTTTGGTATAGAGAAGTGCCTCTTTCATCTGCCGGCTCATGTGCTCCTTGTTGTCATGATATTCCCTCAATGTATCGGTGAATGACGGTGAGACGTGTAGTTCGGGAATTTCCCCACTGTTCAATTGGAAAGTAACCGTCCCGTCATCCTGTGTGTCAACGATGAAGTCGGGAGTGATTTGTTGCATGGCATGTCCTACTGTCTCACTCAAGGCAGCTCCTGGCTTAGGATTCAGTTTTCGCAGTTCTCCCATGAGTACCTCTGTCTGCATGTCGTTAAGTTTCATTGCCTGCTGTATCTTCCTCCAGTGCTTTTTTGTGAAAGCCTCGAAATAGTCATTGACGACCTTTTCCATGAGGTCACGAAGTCGGGAAGGCTCCCTTCGTTGTATCTGTAAAAGGAGACATTCTTGTAAAGAACGTCCCCCAATGCCTGCCGGGTCAAACTCTTGTAAGAGATGTAACACTTGTTCTATCTCTTGTGGAGTGGCATCAATAGAGTGGTAGATGGCGAGCTCGTCACTGATAGTGTCAATCGACTTACGGAGCAGACCGTCATCATCCAGTGAGCCTATCAGGTATTCCATGATGTACCGCTGATGGTCATTCATGTCCATGACACCCATCTGTTCCTTTAGCTGGTCGTAGAATGATAGTGAGGCGCCATACACAAAGTCTTCCCGCTCCTCTTGGAAAGACAGCCCACCTTGGTAGACAGGAAGCTCCTCGTCATCTCTGCCGATACTTTCCAGTGCGTCATCTAAAGCAGACTGGCGTTGCTCTTGCTCATAAGAATCGGATGATTCTGCGTTATCGGGGTTCTCTGGAAACTCAGAGAACTCAGTGTCCTCATCAGTATTGACTTCTAAGGCAGGATTGTCGTCCATCTCAGCATTGACGCGGTCAAGCAGTTGAGTGATAGGCAGTTCAATAAGCTGTGCCTGCAGCAGCTGTTGCTGCGTGACACTCTGCGTCTGTCTCAATGCCAGCGCCTGTTGTTGTTCTTGTATCTGCTCCTGTGCCATTTCGCCTGCAAATTTACAAAATAATTATCATTTGCAGTAATTATTTAAAGTATTCTTTTAGTTGTCTGGCATAAGAGGCAAGCATTTCGGTATCGTTGTTACCATAACGTTGCCAAATCTCCTGACAGGCATTCATCAGTGGACAGTCTGGTGTATCCTTCCGTCTGAGGTAGGGGTCACAATGCTGGAAAAGCTCCATGATGTTCACAATATTCTGGACGGGTAACTTTATCAGACTTGCCAGTTGCCGTATCTCTGGAGTCTCAGCCACCATGGTGATGGGTGTCAGCCGGAAATATTGGTCGAGGATAAGAACGAGCATAACAGGGGTGATTCGGCTGTCAGTACTGACGGGACGGAAATCACGCTCAAAGGTCTCCTGGACATCCACCCCCTCGAAAAAATGCTCGTTGCCGAAGCCACGCATCTGATGCCACAGCGTGACGGCGCGTTTCAGCCGGCGCGGATTCTTTCCGTATTCCTGCCATATATGCTCAATGCGTGGCGTCTCCAGATTGGCTATCTCACACATCTTATTGAATAAGATTTGCGGAGCGATATGAATTTCCATTGCGAAATCCACCATTGCCTTGCAGTAAACGGGTTTTACCCCCACAGGTTTTTTAAGGTACAGCTGCATTAGGGGTAGCCAGTAGTCATCTTGCCATTGCTGATTTCTTGCCATGCTCTCTGATATTAATATGTTTACATATGTTATTATGTTATATGCAAAGATAACGATAAAATCATAAAAAACAAAGAAAAAGGGTAATTATTGCAAGATTTTAAACAAAATTGCTTACCTTTGCATACTCAGAGCAAAGACGAGACTTATGGGGCGACTACTATTAATCATTGCTGTTTTTTGTGTTTCCGTCGGGCTGAACGCACAGGAATACCGCACTGCAGAGGAGGAAATACAGAAAGACATTCATTGTTCGGGATCCCAATACTTGGCGTATCCCGGTCCACGACAGGTGAGGTTGACAGAAGCCCCACAGGGCATGCGGCCTTTCTATATCAGCCATTATGGTCGGCATGGGTCGAGGTTTAGCTCGTCAAAGGATCATTATATTGGTCCTTATCGCATCTTGGCAAAAGCGGATTCCTTAGGCAAGCTCACTGACTTTGGAAAGGATATACTGGGTCGTATTGGCTTGTTATGCCAGGAAGCGGATATGCGGTGGGGTGAACTTACTCCGTTAGGAGCCAGACAGCACCGGCAGATTGCCAAGCGGATGTTCGAGCGTTTTCCTGAGGTTTTTGAGGGCTCTTCTTGTATTGATGCCAAGAGCACTTTGTCTATTCGCTGTATCCTTTCCATGGAGAATGCCCTGACGCAGTTGGTTTCCATGAATCCGCGCCTTCGTATCCATCATGATGCCTCCCATCATGATCTTTATTACATGAAATATGATGACAAGAAGTTGAAGGCTCATCGGATGGACTCTACCATTAAGGTGCGTTATCAGAAGTTTGTCGACCAGTACGACCATCGGAAGGAGATCATGTCGAAACTTTTCAATGACAAGAAATATGTTCGTGACGAAATTGATGCCAGTCAGCTGACGCTCTCTCTCTTCGACTTGGCATCTATTGTGCAGAATATGGAGTCGCGCAAGAAGTTAACGCTCTATGACCTTTTCTCTGATGAGGCTGTTTACGATATCTGGAGAATCAAGAATATGGAGTGGTATATCAACTATGGTGCTTATACCCCTAATGGGGGCAAACAGCCCTACGGTCAGCGTTTCTTGCTGAGGAAAATCATTGAGGAGGCTGACAGTTGCATCCAGTTGGAGCAACCAGGTGCCACCTTACGCTTCGGGCATGACACCAATGTGCTGCCGCTCGTTTGTCTGATGGAACTTGACAACTATGGATTGCGGACGGACAACCTCGAAGTGTTGGAGCAGATGGAGTGGGTTGATTTCAAAGCCATACCGATGGGTGCAAACTTCCAGATGATCTTCTATAGGAAGAACACACAGGACAAGGATGTCTTTGTCAAGGTGTTGCTTAACGAGAATGAGGTGAGCCTGCCGGTGGAAAGTGACGAGAAACCCTATTACCGGTGGAGTGATGTACGTGATTATTATCTGAAGAAGCTCGATGCATATCAGGACTGAGAAGATACGTTACCGTTTATGGTTGATGGTCGTCATCCTGTCTTGGGTGATGATTAGCAGTTATGCCCAGTCACGTAGTGCTTTTGAACAAATCAGTTACGACCGTCGTTTCTCGGCAAGTAATTATTGTATCTACCCGGATACTATCTTATTGAAACAGACACTTCCGCCAGAGGGGAAGCGACCTTTCTACATCAGTCATTATGGTCGGCATGGCTCTCGCTATCTGAGCAACCGCAAGGGGTATGATATTCCATATCGGGCGCTGGCAAAGGCAGACTCCTTGGGAAAACTGACTCCCACGGGAAAGGATGTCTTAAGGCAGTTGAGGGAAATCATTGATGACTCGGAAGGACGTTGGGGCGACCTCTCAGAGTTGGGAAAGCAACAGCATCGCGGCATTGCTCGACGGATGATGAAACGCTTCCCGGAAGTCTTTGAGGGGAAAGCGCATATAGATGCCAAGAGCACGACGGTCACTCGCTGCATCCTCTCCATGGGCTCTGCCATCCAAGGAATGGTGGCTTCGAATCCTAAGTTACGGGTGAAGATGGATGCGTCCTTGCATGATATGTACTATATGAATCATCAGGATAAGATGTTGCGTGGTAATATGATGACTCCTGTTGCCAAGAAGGCGTATGATGAGTATTGTCGTAACCGCGAGCATAATCCCCGTCTGATGGCTATTCTCTTCAACGACTCTGTCTATGTGAGGGAAAAGGTGGATGAGGTGTGGCTGAACTACTATCTGTTGAAAACAGCGTTGATACAGCAGAACACCAGAATGGGCAGCAGGATAGATTTCCTGGACTTGTTCTCCTATGAGGATATACACCAGTACTGGCAGAAGGAGAATGCGTGGTGGTATTTTATGTATGGTCCTTCTTTGCTGAATGGTGGCAAGCAGCCCTATACTCAGCGTTACCTTCTTCGTCAGATTATTCAGGAGGCAGACAGTTGTATCCATTTGAAGAAACCGGGTGTGCAGTTACGTTTCGGTCATGAGACGATGGTCTTGCCGCTGACTTGTCTGCTGGAACTCGACCATTTCGGCTATCAGACGCTTGACCTGAACGAGCTGGAGTCTCATGGATGGTGGGCTTGTCTGGTATTCCCGATGGCTTCCAATATCCAGTTTATATTCTATCGTGAGAATCTCTTCGACAGGGACGTGCTGGTGAAGGTTCTCCTCAACGAGCAGGAGGCGACATTACCCATCAAGAGTGATATCGCACCTTATTACAGATGGAGTGATGTCCGTCAGTATTATTTGAATAAAATCAACAGCTATGAAAATGAAAGGGGACAATAGTATGTTGCGGGTATGGGTCTTGGTCTCCTTGTCGTGTCTGTCGGCGATGTGCCTTGCCCAGACAGTCTTTGAGGAGATAGCCAGGAACCCTCATCTTTGCGGCAATAACTATTGTATATACCCTGATAGTGATCATCACCAGTACACTCCCGCTCCCGAGGGGAAAAAGCCCTTCTATCTCAGTCATTATGGTCGGCATGGCTCTCGTCATATGAGTCAGAATAACGGATATGACATTCCCTTTGAGATATTAAGTAGGGCTGACTCGCTGGGCAAGTTGACTGCTTTGGGTAAGAATGTCTTCATGAAGGTGAGTATTGCCCGTGAGGATGCCATGGATCGCTGGGGCGATTTGACGGAGCTGGGTTCCCGGCAGCATCGGCATATCGCCAGAAGAATGGTGGAGAATTTCCCGGAGATTTTTGAGGGCAGTGCCAATATCGATGCGCGCAGTACGACGAAGATACGTTGCATACTGTCCATGGGTGCCGCTCTCCAGCAGATGAAGGCGATGAATCCCCACCTTCGTATCCGTATGGACGCTTCCAAGCATGACATGTGGTATCTGAATCATCAGGACCAGGTGTTGCGGAAGAGTCAGATGACTCCTGCCGCCCAACAGGCGTATGGTGTCTTTACTAAGAAGAGGGAGCATAACGGCAGGCTGATGGGCAGCTTGTTTAATGATTCTGCGTATGTACGCCAACAAGTGGACGACGGGACGTTGAACTACTACCTTTACAAGCTTGCCTCCATCCTGCAGGACACTCGTCTGGAGGACAGTCTGCGTCTTTTCCGTATCTTTACCGACGAGGAGTTGTACCATATCTGGCAGAAAGAGAACGCTTGGTGGTATATCTCTTTCGGACCCTGTCTGCTGAATGGCGGCAAACAGCCTTATACCCAGCGTCATCTGTTGCGCCGTATGATTGCGGAGGCAGACAGCTGCATTGCCTTGCCTAACCCGGGGGCTACCCTGCGCTATGGTCATGAGACCATCGTACTGCCCTTGACGTGTCTGCTGGAGCTGAACGGCTTTGGTTTCCAGACCATGGACTTAGAGGAGGTGGAACGGAACGGTTGGGTGGCTTATCGGGTATACCCCATGGCTTGCAATATCCAGTTTGTCTTTTATCGCAGGGATATCTTCGACAAGGACGTGTTGTTCAAAGTGTTGCTGAATGAAGAAGAGGCAACACTGCCGTTACCGTCCAGTATTGCCCCTTATTATCGTTGGAGCGACTTCAGGGAGTATTATCTGAAGAAGCTCGATGCCTACGAGGAAGACTAAATTCCTTCTTTTGCCTTGAAGGCAAGGGCGTACATCCGCATCTGCTTCACCATTGCCAGCAGACCGTTGGAGCGGGTAGGTGAGAGGTGTTCTTTCAGTCCTATCTGGTCGATGAAGTAGAGTTCTGCATCCAGTATCTCTTGTGGGGTATGCCCGCTCAGAACCCGTATCAGCAGTGCCACGATACCCTTCACAATCAAGGCATCACTCTCTGCCGTGAAGTCGATGATGCCGTCATGATAGTCCGCCTGCAACCATACCCGGCTCTGACAACCGTCTATCAGGTTACTCTCCACCTTGTATTGCTCGTCCAACGGCTCCTGCTCATTGCCTAAATCTATCAACAGTTGATACTTGTCCATCCAGTCGTCAAAACCAGAGAACTCCTCAATAATCTCATCTTGTATCTCGTTAATACTCATAACTATGAATGATTTTAAATAGTTTGTCGCTGGGTCGTACCTTCTCCGGAACCTTGATACTCACCCGTGTTCCCTTCTTTGCTGTCTGCACTGCCTGTACGTCATCATGAATCTCGTCAACGGTGACATACAAAGCACCAGTGGTGGGTCCTGTAATCAGCATCTTGTCACCCACGGAGAACTCACATGCCTCGCAGGTGAATTCTGCCACTCCGAGTTTGGAGAAATATTTCACGCCCTTGCCCACATACTGCTTACGTTCTGTGGCGCACGAGCCGTAGTGCTTGTTCCATTCTCCTAATGTCTGTCCTTGGTAGTAGCCGTCCCAGAAGCCACGGTTGAAAACGGTGGCAAGACGCTCGTCCCATGCGTCTTTCTTCTCTTCGGTGAAGGTGCCGTCAAGTACGGCTTGGATAGCTTCCTTGTAGCACTGTACCACTGTCAGCACATATTCAGGTCCACGGGCACGCCCCTCTATCTTAAAGACTCTCACACCGCTCTTCATCATTTGGTCGATGAAACGGATGGTCTTCAAGTCTTTGGGTGACATGATATACTTATTGTCTATCTCCAACTCAGTACCAGTCTCCCTGTCTGTCACGATATACGAGCGTCGGCATATCTGCATGCACTCCCCACGGTTGGCGGAGCGCCCTGTGTTGTCAAGACTCATATAGCACTTGCCACTGACTGCCATGCACAACGCACCATGGCAGAACATTTCTATGCGGATCAGTTCTCCCGACGGTCCACAGATATGCTGTTGCTCTATCTGCTCGTAGATGGCAGCCACCTGTTCGAGTCTCAGTTCACGTGCCAATACCACCACATCGGCAAACTGCGCATAGAACTTCAACGCCTCGATGTTCGAGATATTCAGCTGGGTGGACAGGTGCACCTCCATCCCTTTCTGCCGACAATAGGTCATCACGGCGATATCGCAGGCAATGACGGCTGAGATATGTGCCTCCACTGCCGCATCGATAATCTGGTGCATCAGTTCGATGTCCTCCCCATAGATAATCGTATTGACGGTCAAGTAGCTCTTCACCCCATGCTCCTCGCAGGTAGCGGCAATCTCCCGCAGGTCGTCAATCGTAAAATGGTTGGCGGAGTGTGAGCGCATGTTCAACTGCTCTACCCCGAAATACACTGACCCAGCTCCTGCCTTCAGTGCGGCAGCCAGCGAGTCACGGCTTCCTACAGGAGCCATAATCTCATAATCCTTGATACTTTCTTTCATTTCGGTGGCGAAATTACAAAGAAATAAGAAGAAAACCAAATTTATTGGGGTATTTTATGTAGTTGTTAGCGCCTGCCTGTTCAATGTGAAGTGCCGTTGTAATCAATCGTTACAAGCATCCTCTCTATCGGTCGACTCCAGTCAACCGACCTGCCGACTCCAGTCAACAGGTCTGTCGACTCTAAGTCAACCACTAGAAATTTCTATTAGAACTTGCACCTTAGCTGTACGTCCACGTCAGTCATCGAAGAACCGTCGATCTCCTGGTAGCTGCTGGATATCTTGGTGCGGTCAAAATAGTTGGTGGTACCGATCTTTGCCGTCAGTGTCAGGCTTGTGCCGAGGTTCATGCGAGCCATCAGCGCATAGCGGATGCCTTCGCCGTAGAGCATCAGCGAGGAGAAGTTGTAGAGGACTGACCGCTCATACAGGTAGAGACGACTCTCATAATTGTCGGTATGGAAATAGGACATATTGGCACATAGCTGTAAGCACTTCCATGTGTAAACGACTTGCTGTGAAATCATATATCCCCTGTCGTGATTCTTGTAAGAAACATCGATTCCATCGAGTTGTGTCTGCAGGGAAAGTCCATGGGGGGAGTCATACGACAGGCGCATTCTGGCACGCTGTTCCACTCGGTTGCGGAGCATCGTTTTCTCGTCGTTGTCCTTCTGTTGGATATGAAGTCTGTAGCGGCCTTCTAATCTCCATTTATTATTAAATGAGGTACGCACAAGAAACATGGTGTCGAAGGCGTCGCTGGGCATACTGACCTGATAGCGTTTCCATGGGAAATGGGCGTAGTCGGCATACCAGTTGAAGGTCCATCTTGCTGAGGGTTGCCATGTGAGACCAGTGTAAATGCCGTGCTCGTTCTGGACACCCGACCCCTCGTGGAAACTTCGTGCGTGAAGTGCCGTATACCGTTTGTCATAATAGCGATGGAGCATCATCACCGTCAGTGGATGGCTGAAGCGGTAACTGAACTGGTGAATGATGGCAAGAGCTCCTTCCTTGTTGATTGCTGTCTCTCCTGAGAAGGAGAAACGGGCATTTGTATAGCCATAGTCAATGCTCATATTCATAAAGTCTTGACCCTCAGCGCTGTAACGGCGGTACGGCGAGTTTTCTTTTTGTGGTGTCAGTCGCCTGTCGAAATGTGCATAGAGAATGTTGGCACGAGTATAAAGAGTCCCTCTTCGCCATCTGATACTGCCGCTTAGGTTCGTCTCATGTGTGTTGTTCTTCTTGCTCATCTCCGTCTCCGTGCGGTGGTAGTTGGTGTAATAGAGGGTCCGTGCGGTACTGTCTTTATTGAGTGTCGCATCCAGTGGACGGTAGGAGGCGAAGGCGGTGAGTTGCCAGTGGCGGTGCAGCCGGATGGTGGCAGCGATACCTTGCAGATATCCATCGGTCGAGCGGGAAGAGTGCGGTCGGAGTGCTGCATTGGAGTTTCCCAAGGACTGGAGTGTGGAGAGTTTTCCCAAATAGAAGCCATCGTTCATGACGAGACCCATACCCTGTTGCACCCTGTACATCCCGACACAGAGATTCTCCAGACATCCAATGTCCTTAAATTGGAGGTAATACGAATAATGGTCATAGCCCCAGCGGTTCCTGCCGGTGAAGAATGGTTCCCCAGCGTCTTTTGCTCCTGTCACACCGAGTTTGATCCGTTCGCGGTAGTTTAACCGGTATCGGAAGGTATGCTGGTAGCGAGACCCGGAATATCCGTTCTGGAAGCCCTTCCGGGTGTATAAAGGAATCTTACCTGTCGCTGTCATCTCATGTTTCCCGTGTAAGAAAACAGAGTCTATCCGCAGACTATTCTTTCTTTTCTTAGGTTCACCCGTATATACAAAGAATCTCAGCAGCTGTCTGCGTTCTGTATCCAATGAGGTTATCATCTGTAGCTCACTGCTGCTGCGGATGATACCATACCGGTGAACGTATGCCAGGATATCCTCTACTTGCTGAGCCGTGAGGAAGGGGAGTTGTTCCAGTTCCTCGCGGTCTGCTTGATTTAAATTGATGGGTTGTTCTGATAGTTCAGATAACGACTCAAAAACGTTTTCCAATGCGGCAGACTCAATGTTCTCAGCGTCTGCCCATTGCCGTACAACCTCTTCCCAGTCTCCCGTATTTTGTGATGAGCAAGTTAGAGAGAGAAAGGTAATGCTTAATAATAATATATAGAACTTCACATCTGCAAAATTACGATAAAAAAATGGAAGTGGGGGCGCGTTTTTGTTACAAAAACATGCGTGATTGTTTCATGTCCTCGGAAAATGAGGGGATTTAAGAAATTATAACATAAAATCCCCTGCTAATCTCACGATCGGCAGGGTCATGCGTAAAAGTTATAAAAATATAATGTATTATATCTGGTTATGCGTCAATATTGGCATAGGTGGCGTTCTGCTCGATGAACTCTCTACGGGGCTCTACGTCATCTCCCATCAGCATCGAGAATATCTCGTCTGCTTGAGCGGCATTTTCGATGGTGACCTGCTTCAACAGACGGTTCTCGGGATTCATGGTGGTCTCCCACAACTGCTCGGGGTTCATCTCACCAAGACCTTTGTAACGCTGGGTATGCAGTGCCTTGTCGTCATCACGTCCGTCGACATAGCGGTCGATGAAGTTCTGACGTTGTTGCTCGGTATAGCAGTACTCGGAGTATTTCTTGTACGTACACTTGTAGAGGGGTGGGGTGGCAATGTAGAGGTGACCGCCCTGGATGACCTGTGGCATGAAGCGGTAGAAGAGGGTCATGATGAGGGTGTCGATGTGTGAGCCATCGACATCGGCATCGGTCATGATGATGATCTTGTCGTAGCGCAGTTTGTCGATATTCGCCTCACGGTCGCCTTCTCCGTCAACACCGAAGCGGACACCGATGGACTGGATGATGTTCATCACGGACTCTGCCTCGAAGACACGGTGCCACTGTACTTTCTCTACGTTCAGTATCTTTCCGCGCAGGGGGAGGATAGCCTGGAAATGGCGATCACGGCCTTGCTTGGCGGAACCACCGGCGGAGTCTCCCTCAACGAGGAATATCTCACAGTCCTTCGGGTCTTTATTCGAACAGTCAGCAAGTTTTCCGGGGAGTCCGCCACCGGTCATGGGGTTCTTGCGCTGTACGCTCTCACGTGCTTTACGGGCAGCAATACGGGCGGTGGCGGCAAGGACGACCTTGTCACAGATGAGCTTCGCTTCCTTGGGGTGCTCCTCGAGGTAGTTGCTCAGTGCCTCACCGACAGCCTGCTGGACGGCACCTGCCACCTCGCTGTTGCCGAGCTTCGTCTTGGTCTGTCCCTCGAACTGGGGCTCAGCGACCTTGATACTGATGACGGCGGAGAGTCCTTCACGGAAGTCCTCACCGGCAATCTCTATCTTTGCCTTCTCAATCTGCTTGGATATCTGGGGATCGGCATCAGCATACGCTTTCAGCGTGCGGGTGAGTGCCATGCGGAATCCGGTAAGGTGGGTACCTCCCTCAATGGTGTTGATATTATTGACGTAGGAGTGGATGTTCTCGCTGTAGTCGGTGTTATACATTACGGCAACCTCGATGGGAACGCCCTGCTTCTCAGTCTTCAGGTAGATGACATCATCGAAGAGGTGGGTGCGGTGACGGTCGACGTAGCGCACGAACTCCTTGAGTCCTTCCTTGGCATGGAATATCTCGGGCTGGCGGAGGTTGCCCTCCTCGTCGGGACGCAGGTCGGTGAGCGTGATGGTGATGCCTGCGTTGAGGTAGGCGAGCTCACGCATACGGCGTGCGATGATGTCGTATTTGTATTCCGTAGTAGTGAAGATGGTTCCGTCGGGCCAGAACTGCTGACGGGTACCTGTCTTGTCGGTATCGCCCACAATCTTTACGTCATACAGGGGTTTTCCCTTCTCGTACTCCTGCTGGTAGATGTGTCCGTTGCGGAAGACCTGTGACAACATGTGGGTGGACAGGGCGTTGACACAACTCACACCGACACCGTGAAGTCCGCCGCTGACCTTATAGGAGCCTTTGTCGAACTTACCACCGGCATGGAGAACGGTCATGACGACTTCCAGCGCTGACTTGTGCATCTTCTCGTGCTCGTCGACGGGGATGCCTCGTCCGTTGTCCTGTACGGTGATAGAGTTGTCCTCGTTGATGGTGACCTCAATATGGGTGCAGTAGCCTGCCATCGCCTCGTCGATAGAGTTGTCGACGGTCTCGTTCACCAAGTGGTGAAGACCCTTCTCACTGATGTCACCGATATACATGGCAGGGCGTTTGCGCACTGCCTCTAAGCCTTCGAGTACCTGGATGTTACTCGCGGAATAATTACTTGCGTTTTTCTGTTCTTCTGCCATTTTTAGAAATAGTCGTTTTCGGGTGACAAAGTTACAAAAAAAATGCCAGATAAACAAAGTTTATCTGACCTTTTTTATACTTTTTCGCAATTTATCTTACAGACTGTTGATGTGTGCAGCAAGTCCGGCCTTGATGTTGGCTGCCTTGTTCTTATGGATGATGTTGGTCTTTGCCAACTTGTCAAGCATCTTCTGTACACTTGGGTAGAGCTTCTCAGCCTCTTCCTTGTCGGTCAGCGCACGCAACTTGCGAACAGCGTTACGCATGGTCTTGGCATAATAGTGATTATGCTCCTTTCTTGTTTTTTCCTGGCGGATACGCTTCAGGGATGATTTGTGATTTGCCATTTTTTTCTCTTTTAAATTGTTAATATAAAGCTTATGGGTCTTACGTCTCTATGGGCTGCCCTGGGCGGGTGTTTCCACCCTCTGCCACCTTGTCCCCTGGCAGGGTAGCACTTGGCTGTGCAGATGACAGATTTAATAGTAGTCCCTAGGAGAGTCGAACTCCTCTTTAGAGAATGAAAATCTCTCGTCCTAACCGATAGACGAAGGGACCTGGTTTTTCTTTTTTTGATGGCGCATTGTCGAAATGCGGGTGCAAAGGTACGGAAATTTAATGAGAAATGTGGTATGGGAAATGAGGAATGAGATGGTTTTAGACTTTTTTAACGAAAATATCCTTATTGTAGTTTCGTTTTGTCACCAAATTGCAGTACTTTTGACGTATGATTACGAAAACGGAAGCAATCGTGCTCCATACCTTGAAATATGGGGAGCAGAAAGTCATCGTCGACATGTTTACCCGTGTGTGCGGCAGGTTGTCGTTTATCGTGACGATACCGAAGACGGGGAAAGGGCAGATGAAGAAACCTTATCTCCAGCTTCTTTCGTTGCTGGAGGTGTCGTTCGATCAGCGGCAGCAGGTGCAGTTGCAGCGGTTACAGAACGCGCGGCTGCTAGTGCCTTACGTGTCCGTTTACTCATCACCCGACAAACTGTCCATCGCCTTGTTTATCGCTGAGTACCTGTATTATGCGCTGCGCTCGGAACAGCGTAATGAACCACTCTTCGATTATATTGCGGACTCGCTCCAATGGCTGGATGCGGCCAGGGAGGGGGTAGCGAACTTTCACCTGACGTTCCTCATGCGCCTGTCGAAGTTTCTCGGGTTTTATCCGAGGTTAGCGGTGGGTGGTGAGCTCTTTGATCTCCGTGAGGGTACTTTCTGCTCAGCAGCACCAACACATCCTGACTTCCTGCAGGACAGGGAGGCAGAGATGGTGCGGTTGCTGATGCGTATGGACTTTGCGACGATGCGTCTGTTCAAGTTCTCACGCGGGGAGCGGCAACGGGTGCTGGAGGTGCTGATGCGCTACTATCAGCTGCATCTGCCAAACTTCCCTGAAATGAAAAGCCTTGCCGTCCTGCAAGAAATGTATAGTTAACTAAACACAATCGTTCCTTGTACGGGTTCCTGCGGTCCGTCATTCTGCTGCTGCAGGTCCTCACCGCTCGACTGGTTGTAGATGCTGTCGAGAATCTCCTTTGTGCGCTTGTAAGTAGGAGTCTGTTCCACGGCAGAGATGACATCGTCGTTGTCGAGGTCATCGGCACGGAACATATAGATATGCGGACGGCGCTTGTAACGCTTCGTTGTGCCCTCGTTGCCATAGTAGCGGTTGCGGCGCTCCTGACGCTCTGCCTCACGCTCCTGCTGTTCTGCAAGGCGGGTGGCCTCCTCCTGGGTGTGCCGTTTCAGGTGTCCTGACATGCCGTCGACATTCTCGATACCAAAACCGGTAGCGAGGATGGTGACCTTCACTTTTTTACCCAGTTCGGGATCGGTGGCGAGACCCCATTTGATCTCGAAGTCACCGAACTTCGCCATGAACTCGTTGACATCGTTCATCTCCTCCATCATCAGCGAGTCTTTACCGTCCTTGCTGCCTGCAAAAGAGATGCTGAGCAGTATCTTCTTGGAGTTGAAGACATCGTTGTCGTTGAGCAACGGAGAGTTCAGCGCGTCGTCAATTGCCTTGCGCACGCGACCCTCACCCTCACCGTAACCGGTCGACATAATGGCGACACCGCCATCCTTCAGTACGGTCTTCACATCATTGAAGTCCAGGTTGATGAGTCCGTGAACGGTGATAATCTCCGCAATCGACTTCGCAGCCACTGACAGCGTGTCGTCAGCCTTGCCGAAAGCGTCGAGTACCGACAGCTCAGGGTATATCTCACGAAGACGCTCGTTGTTGATGACCAGCAATGCGTCGACATGCTTCGACATCTCCTCAACACCGTCCAGTGCCTGGTCAATCTTACGGTCGCCCTCGAAACGGAATGGGATAGTGACGATACCCACCGTCAGGATTCCCAACTCTTTCGAGACACGGGCGATGACAGGAGCAGCACCAGTACCAGTACCTCCACCCATGCCCGCCGTGATGAACGCCATGCGCGTACCGTCACTCAGCATCTTCTTGATGTCCTCCAGACTCTCCTCAGCAGCCGCACGGGCACGTTCCGGTTTGTTACCGGCACCCAACCCTTCTTTACCCAGTTGCAGATGAACAGGTACGGGGGAGTCGTTCAGTGCCTGATTGTCTGTATTACAGAGTACGAAGGTCACGTCATGGATACCCTCGCGATACATGTGGTTGACGGCATTACCGCCACCGCCTCCAACACCGATCACTTTGATGATGCTGTTTTCCTTTTCGGGTGAACCGAAATCCAGTAATACATTATCCATATATCTTCTTTTTTTAATCTTCTTCCTTAATAATCTCCTGTCCGAAATTCTTCAGCCAGCGTCCGATCTTGGTGAACGCACTGTTTTCCTTGCGACGCTCAGCCTCCAGACGAGCCTCCTCCTCAGCTTTTTCACGAGCAATACGCTCCTCATCCTCCTTCTTCTGACGAGCCTCCTCCTCGGCACGGAGCACCTCCTCACGGGTGCGTACCACACCAGCAGGTGTCTCGACGGCCTGACGCGCACGGCGCTGGTCGATGGGGTTCTCGACGGTCTGTGGCTTCGCCTCGTCAAAGAGACTGCGGTTGGGGTCTATCTCCTGACCTGCACAGTTGATGTCACCCTTGGCGAGGAGTCCCAGTACGGTATTCATAGAGCCGTCCTTGGCATTGATCTCTGGCAGGGAGGACACGACGGTCTGTGTGACAAACTTTGCCGTACGTATCTTGTCGATATGAGTATACATCGAGAATGCGTGTTCTATCTCCTTCATGTTGGAACCACCACCGGTGAGGATGATGCCACCCAGCAGTTTGTCGCACAGTTCCTCAGGAACCTGGCACCATACGTTGGCGATGATCTCCTCAAGGCGTCCCTCGACAATCTCGACGAACTTACGACAATCCACCTGACGGTCCTGGTCGATAGAGTATTTGAGGTTGTTGTCGATATCATTATTCTCGGTATATGCCGACGCATATTTCAGTTTCATCTTCTCAGCGTCACGCTCCTCCATCTGCAGGGAGGCGATATCCTTGGTGATGTTATTACCACCCAGGGGGATGACAGCGAGGTGGCGCAGCACATTCTTAGAGTACACGCTGACCGTCGTCGTGTCAGCGCCAAGGTCTATCAGTGCACAGCCGGAACGCTTTTCGGTTTCTGTCAATACGCTGTCGGCAAGGGCGAGGGGTGCGAGATACATCTCAGCGACCTGGATGTTGGCAGCCTCGAAGCACATATTGAGGTTCTTGTAGAAAGCTTTGCGTTGCAGGATGTTCAGGAAGTTACCCTCGATATGGCTGCACTGGATGCCTACCGGATCGAGCTGGAACTGCGAGTCCACCTTATACTCCTGGACAGCAGCGTCGAGAATCTCCTGATCTGGATATTTCATGTTGCGGTTGGCATCCATCAGTTCAATGACCATATCCTGGGTGACCATCGTGTCGGTAGGCAGTTCCTTGGAGATGACATTGCGAACAGAGCGTATGGACTGTCCGCCTACGCCCACATAGACCTGTGTGATGGTCGTCTTGAGTTGTTTCTCCAGCTTGCTGACGATAGACGCCAGGCACTGGGCTGTCTTGTCGATGTTATACACATACCCCTTGCGGATGAAGGAGGACGACTCCTCCTTGACGACGGCGAGTACCTGGATACTGCCGTCGAGGTTCTTCTGACCTGCGATACCTGTCATCTTAGATGACCCCAGTTCGATAGCAACGATAAAATTCTTTGGCATCATTGTACTATTTTATTTTTTTCTTTTCTTGCATATAATCTGGTTGTCGAACTCCATGTTGATATAGGAGTATTTATTCCAACCTGCCACACTGAGTCCATAACGGTAGAACTTCTCCAGACGGTCGAACTTCTGGTCGATGTGAGACACCGCTCCAAGATAGACGATATGGTCGCCGATGCGCGGTACCATCTCCACCGTGCCGTCGGGGAGAACATGGAACTGTTCGACCTGTGAGTGCCAGAAGTCACTGTTCAGCACGTAGTTTCCCAGTTGTGTCAGATGTTTCTTGGCATAGGGACGTGTGACAGCACCCGTGGCGATGACCAGTTCGCTGGCATACCGCGTGTTGGGCATGATCTCCCCCCGCTCATCAATGTAGTAGTCGTCACCATTGTCCGCTTTCACACGAACCACAGGGACCCTCTGGGTGAGCAGTATTTTCACATGACTGCCCTGCGACTTATACACCTCTGCATTCTTGACGAAGGGGTTTTTCTGCAGTACCTCCTCTATTTTCCGGACGTCAATCTGCTTCATGGGCTGCCCTTGCGGGTATATCTTGGCACGTTGGAGCTGCTCCTTGATTTCCGAGGCACCTAGGAATCCGTCAACCTTTCCGTCAGCAATCACGATATCCACCTGTGTGCATACCGCCTTCTCGTCGTCAGGCTGGTTGAGGGCTGTGACGGCAAGGCATAGGTAGGCACCGAGGATCATCGCTGCTGCGATCAATGCTGATTTCTTCCAGTTATATGTCATATATTATTTCAACTCTAAACTCTCTTTTATAGCGGGTACCATGTTGTCAAGGTCACCGGCACCTAAGACAATGAGGACATCGAAGTCACGTCCCTTGACGAAATCAAGAACATCAGCCTTGCGGATAATCTGTTTCTTGACACCAGGACGCAGGTTGTCGTAGATTAGTTGTGAGGTAACCCCCTCGATGGGCTGCTCACGGGCAGGGTATATCTCGGTGAGGATGACTTCGTCGAGCTGACTCAGTGCCTCGGCAAATTCCTTGTAGAAGTCACGCGTACGTGTATAGAGGTGCGGTTGGAAGATCGCCGTGATCTTACGGTTGCGGTACAGTTCACGGATGCTCTTCGCACTCTGGTAGATCTCCTTGGGGTGGTGCGCATAGTCACTGAGGAACACGATGCGGTCGTTCTTCAACTTGAAATCGAAGCGTCGGTCGACACCTTCGAAGGTCCTCATACCCTTACGCAGCTCGTCAGCCGTACATCCTGCAAGCTGTGCCATTGCCATGGCAGCGATGCCGTTCTCGATATTGATAGGAACGGGCTGACCCAGTTCCACGTTTTTCACACACTCGATGGGTGAGATGAAGTCGAACGAGATCTCCCCGTCCTCGATACGGATGTTCTCCGCATGGAAGTCACCCTCGTGGAGCGCATAGTCATAGCGCCGTACGCCCTCCTGCAGGTGCTCCTGCATCTCCAGATCACGATGGATGATCAGTACGCCACCCGGTTGGATGAGTTCCGTATAATGACGGAAGCTCTCCAGATAAGCCTCCTTCGTGCCATAGATGTCCAGATGGTCAGGGTCTGTTGCCGTGATGACTGTCATCCAAGGTCGCAGCCAATGGAAAGAGCGGTCAAACTCATCCGCCTCAATCACCACATAGTCGGAGGACGAGAGGATATAGTTCGTGCCATAGTTCTTTGAAATGCCGCCGAGGAAAGCGTTGCAGTCGAGATGGCTCTGGTGTATGATATGTGCGCACATGGTCGATGTTGTTGTCTTCCCATGCGTACCTGCCACACAGAGCCCCTTATGCTCTCGTGTCAGAGTGCCCAGCACCTGTGCACGCTTCTGAATCTCAAAACCATGGGTACGGAAATACTGAAGTTCCTGATGGTCGGCAGGGATGGCAGGGGTGTAGATGACCAGACATGAGGCTGCGTTGCGGCAAGCCTCAGGAATGGCATCGACACACTCCTCATAATGTATTGACATCCCCTCCTTTTCTAATTGTCGGGTGAGGTCACTCGGAGTCTTGTCATACCCTGCAACGACAAGTCCGCGATGGATGAAATAGCGGGCGATAGCACTCATACCGATGCCACCGGCACCTACAAAATAGACGGCTTTGATATTTTTAATCTCCATTTTCTGCTAATCGAATGACCTCCTTGGCAATGATTTCTGCTGAGTCGGGCAATGCCAACTGGAGGATATGTTTGTGCAATGACTCTAACTTCTCGGGGTCGTTGACCGTGTTGACCGCCAAATCCAACAACTGCTGGGGAGCCTCCTGGTCGGCAACATACAAGGCAGCGTCGACATTCACCAGTGCCATGGCATTCTTCGTCTGATGATCTTCTGCCACATTAGGACTGGGAACGAGGATGACGGGTTTGCCGATGAGACAGAACTCCGAGATGCTGCTTGCGCCGGCACGGCTGATGACCAGGTCGGCAGCCTTATAGGCAGCTCCCATATCGCTGATGAAGTCGGTGACGATGAGGTTGGTGGGCAGCTCCTCTTCCTTCTGGAAATACTCCATAATCTGTGCATGGTAGTACTTACCCGTCTGCCAGATAAACTGCACCCCACTGTTCCGCACAATGTCGAGATGCTGCATAACGCTCTCGTTGATGGTGCGGGCACCCAGACTGCCACCTACTAGCAGGACGGTCTTCTTATGAGGGTCGAGACCAAAGGTGCGGATGGCTTCGTCATGAGAGAGGGTTGTCTCCAGCAGCGACTGCCGCACGGGATTACCAGTCTTGATGATCTTGTCGGCAGGGAAGAAACGCTCCATGCCGTCATAGGCAACACATATCTTCTCCGCTTTCTTTGCCAACAGCTTATTGGTGACGCCAGCGTACGAGTTTTGTTCCTGTATCAGGCAAGGGATTCCCATCGAGGCAGCCTTGTTAAGGGTGGGACCACTGGCATAGCCTCCTACACCCACAGCTACCTGCGGACGGAACTCCTTGATAATCTTCTCAGCCATGCGCTGACTCTTCCATATCTTATAGAGAACCTTGATATTCTTGAGCAAGTTCTTGCGGTCAAAACCGCAGATGGGGAGACCTTTGATCTCATAGCCAGCGGCGGGGACACGTTGCATCTCCATCCGTCCTAAAGCTCCCACAAATAAAATCTGGGCATCGGGGCGCAATGCCTTGACGGCATTGGCAATAGATACAGCAGGGAAGATGTGTCCACCTGTACCGCCGCCACTGATGATAACCCTTAGTTCTTTATTCATACACCTTATTATATATAGTACTTTGCAAAATTACGAATTATATTTCTCTTTAACGAATGTTACTCGATATTTTTTGTCACAGCAGCTTCTTTCTTAACCTTCGCCGAACGGCTGATGCTGAGGATGGCTCCCACATAGGCACAGTTGATGATGGTCGACGTACCACCCTTTGATATCAATGGTAACGGTTGACCGGTGACAGGTGCTAGTCCTACTGCCACCATCATGTTGAAGGCTGCCTGTACGACTAATAGCAGTGCCAATCCCATGACGAGGAAAGCAGGGAAATTGTTTTCGCAACGACTGGCGATACGCGCCGCACGGTAGAGTAGGATAATATACAGGAAGACGACAAATGCAGCTCCTAGGATTCCTAACTCCTCGATGACGATGGCGTAGATGAAATCTGAGAAAGCCTGTGAAAGGAAATCACGCTCTACCGACTGTCCTGGTCCCTTGCCTATGATGTTGCTTGACACAATGGCAATATTGGCATGTGCCACCTGCGCATCCTTGTCGAGGTCGTATTCCTGCGGTGTGACATCATCCTTGCCGAACTTCAAGATACGTCCCTTCCACGTGTCGGCACGGTGAAGGAGCTTCTCCAGCTTACTCTTTTTCTTAGGCTGCTGGTCTGTCTGTTCTGTCTTTGCCACCTCGGGCTCCCCATTGTTGTCATGTCCCACCAATAGTACCATGCCGACAGCCAAGACGACGAAGAGCCCCAGAATGCCGATGAGTTTTCCGAGTTGTCGCATCGGTACCAGTCCGATGAACATCATGAGGATGACCACAGCGAAGAGAAGAGCAGCCGTCGATAGATTCTCCAGACCTATCAGGATGCAGGTAGGTATCGTAATCCACAGAATCCATTTGAATGCCTTTTTGTCGGCACCGTTTTCCCGTTGCATAGCACTGAGAATCTGTGCGGTGGCAAGTACGATGGTACCCTTGGCTATCTCAGAAGGCTGGAAAGTGAATCCCAAGAGGGAGATCACGCGGTTGGCACCATTGATGGTCTGTCCACCAATCAATACCCAAAGCAAGGTCAGTGCACTGATAAACAATAAGAAGGGAGTCATCAACTTAAAGAACCGGCACGGGATGTTCAAGGTGATGACAGCCACGAGGACACCAAAGATGATGGTACCGGTATGATAGATGATAGGACCGATGTAGTTATGACTCTTATATGTCAGGTTGCTGGAGGCAGAGAATACCTCAACAATACTGATCATACAGAGGAAAAAGAACACCATCCAGATGACCTTGTCGCCTTTGAATATATTGCCTATCTTCTTATTCATAGATTATAAGTTTCTTGCTAATTCCTTGAATTGCTCACCACGGTCTTCCATGTTCTTAAAGAGGTCAAAAGAGGCACAGCAGGGGCTCAGCAATACCGTCATTCCCGGTTCGGCAAGCTCATAGCAAGCCTCCACACAGTCCTTCATGGAATGAGTGTCGCGGACAGGTATTCCCATATTGTCGAAATTGTCGTGTAGTTTCTGGTTGTCGGCACCCAGATAGACCAGTCCCGCACATTTCTCCTTGACCAAGGGTTTGATGGGCTCGTAGTCGTTACCCTTATCCTTGCCACCGATGATGAGGATGGTCTTGGTCTTCATCGACTCCAGCGCATACCAGCACGCATCGACATTTGTGGCTTTCGAGTCGTTGATGTACTGTACACCACGGACGGTACATACCTTCTCTAGGCGGTGCTCCACACCGGGGAAGTCGCTCAAGGACTTGCGGATAACCTCCTTCTTGATGCCTGCGATATCTGTAGCGATACCTGCAGCGAGGGAGTTGTAGATGTTATGCTTACCCGTCAGACTCAGAGACTCCTGTTCCATGTTGAAGGGTTCGGGTTTCTCGATAGTATAGCGTCCCTCCTCGATATAACCGATACTTCCCTTCTCCTTGAGTTCAGAGAAAGGATACTGGATGGCTTGGATGTTGTATTTCTCCAGCTCCTTCTTGATGATGGGGTCGTCATTCCAATAGATGAAGGCATCATTTGCCGTCTGATTCTGTATGATACGCATCTTCGCATCCACATAATTCTGCATGCAGAAGTCATAGCGGTCGAGGTGGTCGGGTGTGATATTCAACAGGATGGCGATATTCGCACGGAAATCGTACATGTTATCCAGCTGGAAGGAACTAAGTTCGATGATATAGTACTCATGTGGGTCCTCAGCCACCTGCAGTGCCAGTGAATTGCCGATGTTACCGGCAAGACCTGCGTCATAGCCAGCCTCCTTGAAGATATGGTAGATGAGACTGGTCGTCGTCGTTTTACCATTAGAACCGGTGATACATACCATCTTTGAGCTCGTATAACGACCTGCAAACTCTATCTCACTGATGATATGAATACCTTTCTCCTTGATTTTCACAATCATCGGAGCCGTATCAGGAATACCGGGACTCTTGATAATCTCATCAGCATTGAGAATCTTTTCTTCCGTATGGTGACCCTCTTCCCACTCAATATGGTGGTCATCCATCATTTTCTTGTATTTATCGGTAATCTTTGACAGGTCACTGACGAATACGTCGAAACCCTCTTTCTTTGCGAGAACGGCGGCACCGGCACCACTTTCGCCCGCACCTAATATGACGATTCTTTTCATCTTACCTTTAATGTTATAATCGTTATTGCTACTAATATTAATGTTGTTATCCAGAAACGGATGGTGATCTTTGACTCATGGAAAGGTCGGTGGGGCCATCCTTTGAGGATATACGTACTTGTCGGATCAAGTTGGGAGTCCAGTCTGCGGAAGGTGTCATGGATAGGGGTGGCACGGAACACCCTCACACGCCTTCCCTTTCGCTTCTGAATCTTAAACCATTGTGTCTGTATGATGACACTGAGGCTTTCGACAAAGAAGATACCGCACAGGATAGGGAGCAACAATTCCTTATGAATGATGACGGCACAGACACCAATGATACCACCGATGGTGAGAGAACCGGTGTCACCCATGAAAACTTGTGCAGGGTAGGCATTATACCACAGGAAACCAATCATGGCACCGACAAAAGCACAGAGGAAGACAACCAACTCCTGCGAGCCTGGGATATACATGATGTCAAAATAGGCAGCATAGACAATATGACTGCTCACATAGGCGAAGATGGCAAGGGCTACGCCGATGATGGCGGAGTTACCGGCACACATGCCGTCCATACCGTCGTTGAGGTTGGCACCATTGCTGACGGCAGTCACAACGAAGATGGTCATCAGTACAAAAAGTATCCATCCAGCTGCCACTTTATATTTCCCACAGAATGACATCACATCGGAATAGTTCAAGTTGTGGTTCTTGAAGAATGGGATAGTGGTCTGCAGGGACTTCACATTCGCGTCCTTATGTTTGACTACGACCTCCTGTTGGTTCTTTTGAGGCACGGAGATATTCTCTCGGACTACGGCATCAGGACTGAGCCATAGTGTGAGTCCCACGATAAAGCCGATAGACACTTGTCCGATAATCTTATATTTCCCTTTCAGACCGTCTTTGTTCTTGCGGAAAATCTTGATATAGTCATCCATGAATCCCAGGAATCCCAGCCATATGGTGGTGATAATCATCAACAGCAGGTAGATATTACGCATACGACCCAAGAGCAGGACGGGAACGAGGATAGACACAATGATGATGATACCTCCCATCGTGGGGACCCCTTTCTTCTCCACGCCAAAGGGGTCGATGCTCACGTCACGTGCCGTCTCGGAGATATTTCGACGTTTCATCCACTTGATGAACCGCTCTCCAAACCATGCGGAGATGATCAGGGAGAGAATCAGTGCCAGCAAGGCACGGAAAGAAATGTACGACCAGATATGTGCACCTGGTATATTGTACTGTTCTAAGAATCTAAACAAATAGTACAGCATAGGCTAATGGATTTCAAAGATTTCACGTACAACTTCACGGTCGTCAAAATGATGCTTGACACCTTTTATCTCCTGATAGTCCTCATGCCCTTTTCCTGCAATGAGGATGACATCCCCCTTCTGTGCCATCATGCAAGCAGTGCGGATGGCTTCCTTGCGGTCAGTGATACTGATGGTCTTTTTCTTCTGTTGTGCATTCAGACCCTCCAGCATATCGTTGATGATGTCCTGGGGTTCCTCAAAACGGGGATTGTCACTGGTGATAATGACACGGTCACTTTGTTTGGCTGCTTCCTGTGCCATCAAAGGACGCTTGCCCTTGTCTCTGTTACCACCGGCACCACAGACGGTGATGACCTGACCACCCTTGCCGTCTAACACTTCATGGATGGCATTAAGGACATTCTCCAGGGCATCAGGGGTATGTGCATAGTCGACAATGGCTGTGACACCTTCCTTGGAGCGGATGGGCTCCAGACGGCCTGCCACACTCTTGAGGGTACTCAGTATCAGCAGGATATCTTCTGGCTTTTTCCCCAGCATCACAGCAGCGCCATAGACTGCCAGCAGGTTGCTGACATTGAACTTGCCGATGAACTGTACACCTACTTCTCTGCCGTCAATCTCCAGGTACATTCCCTCGAAATGACATTCGATGATACGGGCACGGAAGTCTGCCATAGTACGGGTGGAGTAGGTCTTGATCTTTGCTTTACAGTTCTGTACCATCACACTCCCGTTCTTGTCATCTGCATTGGTAATGGCAAAGGCATCCTTGGAGAGCCCATCGAAGAAAGCCTTCTTGGCATCGCGATAGTTCTCGAAGGTCTTATGATAGTCCAGGTGGTCACGGGTGAGGTTGGTGAAGAGTCCTCCTGCAAATTTCAGACCACCGATGCGCTGTTGTGCAATGGCATGACTGGAACATTCCATAAAGGCATATTCACAACCAGCCTCCACCATTCTGCTGAGCAAGTAGTTGAGTTCGATGGGGTCGGGAGTTGTATGGTCAGCAGGAATCGCCTCGTCCTCGATATAGTTGCAGACGGTAGAGAGGAGACCGCATCGATGTCCGAACTTGCGGAACATATTATATAATAAGGTGGCAATGGTTGTCTTGCCATTGGTACCTGTGACACCCACCAGCATCAGTTTTCTGGAAGGTTCACCATAGAAGACGGTAGCGACAGGACCTACGGCGCTCTCTGTAGAGCTGACCTGTACATAGGTGACCCCTTCTGCTTTCTCTTCGGGCATATCCTCGCACAAGATGGCAGTGGCACCGAGTTCCAATGCCTTGGGGATAAACTTATGTCCGTCTGTCTGCGTTCCTTTCATAGCGACAAACAGGTGCCCCTTCTCTATCTTGCGGGAGTCTATGTTCACGCCCGTGATGTCCTTGTCCTCATCACCGATGATGCAGACAGGCTTGACGTATTTCAGCAGTTCATTTAATCTCATGATACCTTATTATTTATTTATTCTAAACTCAACATACATTCACTGCCAGGTGTGATCTTTCTGCCTGCAGGATAGCTCTGGCTCTTCACTTTGCCCCTGCCGTGTAGTCTTACCTTCATACCGAGACTCTCCAGCAGATAGACGGCATCCTTGGCTCCCATACCGATGACATTGGGGGTAATGCCTTTCTCAATCGGTGTTTTCTGAAGAGCCACCATACCAGTCTGCCTTTCAGCCTTTCCCCATATAGGATTGCCGTTTGCATAAGAACCACTCCACGACTGGTTGGTCTTGATGCCTAAGTGTCTCAGGACATAGTAAGCATCGAGGATGTTTCCATTCTTGACATCGGGGATAATGATAGAGGTGCTGTCGTGGGCATCCTTGACATCCAGTTTCAGACTGCGTGCCATAACGCCTTCAGAGATATGGTGGAATACTACACCGCTCATACCGCCGCCAGAAGCGGGAAGACCCGATTTCTTCAGACAGACGATGCATGAATAGCGAGGATTGTTTGCAGGGAAATAGCCTGCGAATGACAACCAGTATTTGACGACTCCTGTCTTGTATCCACCACCTTCGGCAATCTGTGCGGTACCTGTCTTTCCTGCCACCTTAAACATGCGGGAGCCGGCTTTCCTTCCGAGTCCCTGGCTGACGACGTGCTCCAAGATGGTCTGCATGGTCTTGATAGTCTGTGGCTTGGCTATCCTGCGCTCCATCACTTTCTCTGGTGGGAATTCTGCCACGACTTTACCGTCTTTCATCACACTCTTGACGAAACGGGGTCTCATCATGATACCGTCGTTGGCAATAGCGTTATAGAATGTTACCGTTGAAATCGGTGGAATCTGCGTCTCGTAGCCTATCGACATCCAGGGGAGGGCGGTCTTACTCCAGTTCGTCCAATGACCATATTTGTCTTTCTCCGGCATGCGGATATGGGGACGGGCATAACCTTGGATAGGCAACTTCAGGTCGGCAGCGAGTCCTGTGCGGTAGATACCCTCGATAAAGCGTTCAGGTCTGCTTCCGTATTTCTCATCGATGATACGGCTCACCCCGATATTGGAGCTGACCTCAAGGATACGCGGCAGTGAGATAGTACCGTAACCACCCCGGCGCCAGTTATGGTCTTTCATGTCACGACCATGCATGTTCTTGATACCGCATCCGGTATCCACAAGGTAAGTGGTGTCGACCACTCCATCGTCAAGGGCAACCAGTATAGAGGCGGTCTTGAACACAGAACCTGGTTCACGGAGGTCGGCAACGGCATTGTTCTTCACCTCCCGGTATTCCCCGTCAGGACAAAGCGTCATATTGACAATCGCCTTGATATCACCTGTCTCCACCTCCATCAGGATGGCAACGCCGAGGTCGCCACCGATGAGTTTCAGCTCCTCGATGACCGCACGTTCTGCCAAGTCCTGCATATTGACATCAATAGTGGTCACAATGTCACAACCGTCGATAGGTAAGGTGACAGGGATATTCATATATTTATTAAGGATTTTCCGGCGGTTGGTGAGTCCCGGGGTACCACGCAGGATGGTATCGAAGGCAAGTTCCAGTCCCAGACGGGCACTGTCCTTGGCTCCGTACATCGAGCCGATTGTACGCTCGCCCAAAGAACCGAAGGGACGGCGGCGGGCATTAAACTCCTCCTCGTGGAAGCCGCTTTTGTATTTCGGCATGTTGAAAAGCGGTAACTGCTTGACTTCCGTATAAGTGTTGTAGTCGATACGTCGGGGCCAGATAGGCCAGTGCTGCGCCATCTTCTGGTGTCCCTCCTCCAGGTGCTTCTTGAATTCCTCTGCCGACTTCTGTGGGAATATCTCATGCAGCCCCATGCAGATAGAGTCCACTTTCTCCCTCCAGATAGAGTCCTTCTTCTCGCCACCAGCCTTGAAGTCCATGAAGATCTTGTACTCAGGTATCGAGCTTGCCATCAGCTGTCCGTCACAGCTGAGGATGTTTCCGCGTTTAGGTTTCACGCTGACACTGTCGCGTTTTAGACGGTCTGCCACATCCGTCCAGTATTGTTTCTTCGCCGTCATGATATAGAAGGCTTTGCCAATGACGGCAAGTCCCACTATAGTCAATACTACAGCGATCGCCATATATCTTGGCATTACTTTATCATTGTCGAACTTACTCATGACGGTCTTTTATTCTGGTAATTGTATAATATAAGGAGGCTGGTCGGCAATATGCAACAGCGAGTCCTTGTTTTGTTTCAAAATATCGAGTACGTGACTCTCGCGGCATTTCTCCGTAAGGGTACTCGAGGCAGCCAGTGCTTTGTTCTTGGCATCCTTCAGCTGTGTCTCCAGACGGTCGATAGCCTGCATGTCCTGCTGGCACTGGTAGCGGAAAGCCACATAGACGATGGTGAAGGCAACGATCAGGACAAACAGCCATATCTGTGAACGGACCATCTCTGCGGTCAGGATATCGCCACCAAGAATAGTGCGGAGATTGACCTGCTGGGAAGGACGCGGGTCTTCCTCGCTGGCAGTCTCCTTGATTTTCTTGATCGTTTCCTGCAACACCTTCTCGCTGTCGTCTTTTTGTTGGAGAATTTCCTCGTCAATCTCGACAACGTCCTCGGCAGTGCTGAGTTCCTGTTCTTCCAGTTTTTCCATATGTCTATATCCTTTCTGCGATGCGGAGTTTAGCGCTCCTGCTGCGTGGGTTGTTTTGTAGTTCGTCTTCCTGGGGTGTGATGACCTTGTTGTTCACGAGGCGGAACGGACTGCTGACGCGTCCGAAGAAGTCTTTCTCTATCTTCCCCTCGGCATTGCCTGCCTTCATCACATTCTTCACAATGCGGTCTTCCAGGGAGTGGTAGGTGATGACACTCAGCCGTCCACCGTTCTTGAGCAGCTGGCTGGCACTGTTGAGCATATCCCGCAAGGCATCCATCTCGTGGTTGACCTCGATGCGCAGTGCCTGGAAAAGACGTGCGAGGTCTTTTTTCTCTTTCTCTGTGCGCATCATCTTCTCGGTCGCAGCCATCAGGTCACCGGTTGTCTCGATGCGTTTCTGCTGTCTGTATGCCGCAATGGCATTGGCGATACGGCGGGAGTTTTTCAACTCACCATAGAGAAAGAAAACGTCGGCTAACTTTGCCTCGTCATATTCGTTGACGATGTCTGCGGCTGTCTTGCCTGCCCGTTTGTTCATCCGCATGTCGAGAGGAGCGTCGAAACGAAACGAGAAACCCCTCGTCTCGTCGTCGAAATGATGGGAGGAAACGCCGAGGTCGGCAAGCAGTCCGTCAATCGCCTCCACCCCATAATAGCGCATCCAGTTGCGGAGGTATCTGAAATTGCTGCGTACAAAGGTGAAACGGTCGTCGGCGATGATGTTCTTCTCTGCGTCGGCATCTTGGTCGAAGCTGTAGAGATGACCATTCTTGCCCAGGCGGGAGAGAATCTCGCGGCTATGACCGCCGCCACCAAAGGTGACATCCACGTAGATGCCGTCGGACTTGATGTTAAGTCCGTCGATGCTCTCTTGGAGGAGCACTGGTACGTGATATGTCTCTGCCGTCTTGACCATTTGTCTTGTTTTTTGATTATTCTGTCACTGCCATCAGTTCTTCCAGCGCATTGCTGAAGTCTTCAGGTGACATCTGCTGCTCTTCTGCTTTCTGAAGTCCCCATATCTCAATCGTGTCATCCATGCCGACGAACTTGATGTCCTGCTCGATAGCTGCCATTCGCTGATACCGCTTGGGAATCAGAAAACGCCCGTTGCCGTCGAGGGTGATCAGCTCCACCTCGCTGACGAACTGACGGAATACTTGCTGCTGCTGCTTGTTCCATCTGTTCAGACGTTGGCGCATGGCATCCATCTGCTCGTTCCAGACGGATTCGGGATAGAGTACCAGACATGATTGGAATACGTCTTTGCGAAGCACAAGACCTTCCTCCCCGGCAGCCTGCAGTATCTTGCGGAAAGTGGCTGGCAGGAAAGCACGCCCTTTGGCGTCAATCTTTGCTTCAATATTACCTAAAAATCGCATGCGTACTTCTTTTATTTTGATATCGGATGCAAAATTAAACAATTTCCTCCACAATTCCCCACAATTCCCCACAATATTTTAGTGAATATTCTTTAAAATTTTGTTAAAGCTTTGTATCTGTCTGATATTTAGTATTTTAAAAGACAGGACAAAGGTGGGGGATATTTCTCAACACAGAGCGAAATCTTCCCTTGTCGGAAGCGGGAAAAGTGCTGCGTTTTATTCCGATACCTGGAACGAGTGTTCCCGGTACCTGGGAATGGTTGTTCCAATATCTGGGAGTGGTTGTTCCAGATATTGGGATACTGGAAAGGGGATATTGGGAACAGGGTAAGGGAGGTATTGGAATAAAATTAGGGTATTTTTGCACATTTTTAACCTATCAGTGCATTTTTTCTCAAACTTATTTGTTACTTTTGCACATTGTTAGTGCATTTATTGAGAGAAAATGGAGAAAATCACAGAAAAGACTATCGACATCGATAAGATTCTGGAAAGCAGAATGGGGTCCAAAGCGAAGTGGGTCCCGGGTTTCCTCGTTTCATGGCTGAAACGCATCATTCATCAGGACGAGGTGAATGCTTTCCTGTGGGAAAGCCGTGATAAAAAGGGTACGGAATGGCTCGAGGCTTGTGTGGAGTATCTTCAGATGACACTCAAGATTGAGGGAATGGAGAATCTACCGGACAAGAACGACGGACGGCTGTATACCTTTGTGTCGAACCACCCGTTGGGTGGGGAGGACGGTGTCGCCTTGGGGGCTATCATCGGCAGACACTATGATAGTCATTTCCGTTATCTGGTCAACGACCTGCTGATGAACCTGCCTGGTCTTGCTCCGCTGTGTATTCCCATCAACAAGACAGGTAAGCAGAGCCGTAACTTCCCTGCGATGGTGAAGGCGGGTTTCGAGAGCGACAACCACATGCTGATGTATCCTGCAGGTATCTGTTCCCGCAAGCAGAGCGACGGTACGATACGTGACATCCCTTGGTCGAAGACGTTCATCACCAAGAGCGTGGAGTACCAGCGTGACGTGGTACCCATCCATTTCAGTGGTCAAAACTCCAAGTTCTTCTATCGCCTGGCAAACTTCTCCGACAGGTTCCTGCCTTTCAATCTCGCCATGATTTTCCTGGTCGACGAGATGTATAAGAATGTAGGGAAGACTTTCGAGGTCAAGATAGGAAAGCCCATCCCCTGGCAGACTTTTGACAAGAGTAAGACTCCGTTGGAATGGGCGAAATTTGTGCAAGATAAAGTCTACGAACTATAAAAACAACCAACAACAAAATGGAACAGCAGATCATTCAGCCGATTGACAAAGAACTGCTTAAAAAGGAACTGACCCCCGATAAGCAGCTGCGTCTGACGAACAAGAGCAATAATCAGATTTATGTCGTAACAGTACATAATGCCCCTAATGTGTTGAAGGAGATCGGGCGTTTGCGTGAGATTGTGTTCCGTGAGGCTGGTGGTGGTACTGGCAAAGAGATGGATCTCGATGAATTCGACCTTTGTGACAATTGTTACAAACAGTTGATTGTGTGGAATCCGGAAGCTGAGGAGATTATCGGTGGCTATCGCTATCTGTTGGGAACGGATTGGGAGTATGACGCAAAAGGTCAGCCTATTCTTGCCACGAGTCACATGTTCCATTTCTCTGAGAGGTTCATCAAGGAGTATGCTCCTTATACTGCAGAGCTGGGTCGTTCGTTCGTTTCTTTGCCCTATCAGTCTTCCCGTATGGGTGCCAAGAGCTTGTTTGCCCTTGATAATTTGTGGGATGGTCTGGGAGCTATCACCGTGATCCGTCCTAATGTCCGCTATTATTTCGGCAAGATGACGATGTATCCTTCTTATATCCGCAAGGGTCGTGATATGATTCTCTATTTCCTGAAGAAGTATTTCGATGACAAGGAGAAGCTGATTATCCCGATGAAACCGTTGAAAATTGAGACCAACGAGGAGGAACTGAAGGCACTTTTCTGTATGGACTCTTTCAAGGAAGACTATCGTATCCTCAATCGTGAGATTCGCAAGCTGGGATATAATATTCCTCCTTTGGTGAATGCCTATATGGGACTTTCACCTACGATGAAACTCTTCGGTACAGCCATCAACTATGGGTTCGGTGATGTCGAGGAGACAGGTATTCTTATTGCCATCGACGAGATTTTCGAGGAAAAGCGTAAGCGTCACATCGATACCTTTATCGATGCGCATCGTGATGAGTTGACAATCACTTCTGGTGCCAATAAGGTGATTTACAAGGAAAAGGACTGATGCCTATACGATAGGCAGTGAGATGCCGTTCATCTTTTGATAGACATCCAGCGCATAGACATCCGTCATGCCGGCAATATAGTCGATGACAGCCATGATGCGTGTCTCTAGGTCTTTCGCATGGATGTCATACTGACTTGACACCCTGCCAATCAGTTGTTGGGAATAGAACCGTTGGGGGTGTGTCACGGCTTCTATCATTTGTACCATCAGTGTCTCCATGATCTTATAACCGGATAGCTCCACGTCTAAGACGGGACGGCTGCGGTAGATACGCTCAACAGACAGGGTCGCACATTGTTTGTATGCTTTCGCCTGAGGCTCACTGATATGGTCGATGAGACTGCCCTCATATGTTCCTGCCAATATCTCGTCCTCGTGGTCAAAGAAGGTGTTGACACATTCGTTTTCCAGTTTACCAATCACACAGGCACGCATATAGACCACCTTCTCGTTGGGGTCGAGTACCCCTTCCTCATGGATGCGGCTTTTGATGTGCTTCTTCTCCTCGTCGTTGAAGAAACTGAGCAGAAGTCTCTCTGTCTCTTCGTAAGTGAGAATTTTCAGTTTGTGAGCATCCTCAATGTCCATGATCTCATAGCAGATATCGTCTGCCGCCTCTACCAGATAGACCAGCGGATGACGAACATAACGTAGTGCCTCCCCTTCCTTCGAGAGACGAATAATGCCCATTTCATCGGCAATCCTCTGGTAGTAATCTTGTTCAGAGAAGAAGAATCCGAACTTCCCTTTCTTGCTGGCGGCGGAAGAGGAGAATGGATACTTTACAATACTTGCCAATGTGCTGTACGTCATCACGAAACCACCTGGGCGGCGACCCTTGAACTGATGGGTCAGCAGGCGGAAGGCGTTGGCGTTTCCTTCAAAATGGGTGATGTCATCCCATAGATGCTGGCTGATCTGCTCCTTCAGGAAACTGCCTGGTCCTTCAGTGAAGAAGGTCTGTATAGCTTTCTCACCACTATGTCCGAAAGGGGGGTTCCCCAAGTCGTGAGCAAGACAGGCGGTGCTGACTATCTGTCCGATCTGTTCAAACATCGTGTCCTTCAGCTCAGGACGCTTCTCCTTGATGATACGATGGGCGACATCATTGCCTAACGACATTCCCACACTGGCAACCTCCAGGGAGTGGGTCAGTCTGTTATGCACAAAGATACTGCCCGGTAAGGGGAAAACCTGCGTCTTGTTCTGCAGCCTGCGAAAAGGAGCCGAGAAGATCAGGCGGTCGTAGTCGCGCTTGAATTCTGTTCGGTCGTCATGCGGTTTCGAATGTCGGAACTCTTGACCTAAGCGTTTGTTTGAAATGAGTTTATTCCAGTCCATCATCGTGCAAAAGTAGTGTTTTTTTATTAAAAACCTACATTTTTCGCTTAAAAATATGGCTATTTGAAGAGAAATGACTACTTTTGCACATTATAATAACAGTAACATTTCGAAATGGTTCAGATAAAAGTAGTCAACCGTGGGCATCAGCAACTGCCCGTTTATGCCACGCCACAGAGTGCCGGCATGGATCTTCGTGCGAACATTGACGCACCCATCACCCTCCATCCCATGGAACGCCGTTTGATACCTACTGGCTTGCATATCGCTTTGCCGGAAGGTTATGAGGCACAGGTGCGTCCACGCAGCGGACTTGCCCTGAAGCATGGCTTGACCGTGCTCAACTCTCCGGGGACTATTGATGCCGACTACCGTGGTGAGGTGGGGGTGCTGCTGATAAATCTCTCGCAGGAGGACTTCGTGATTAATGACGGTGAGCGTATCGCACAGATGGTTATCGCCCGCCATGAGCAAGCCGACTTTGTCATCGTTGAGGAATTAGACCAGACAGAGCGCGGTGAGGGAGGATATGGACATACAGGCGTTAAATGAGGATTGAGAGATGAGAAATGGGAAATTAACATCAGGAAAGAGTGGTCATCTGTGGCTGCCGATGGGTGTGAGAAAGGTCTTACTGGCATTTCTCATTTCGCATTTCTCATTTTCCGTTTCCCTTGCGCAGACCGTCAGCCCTAGCCGTCGCTATGACGCTTTCTTCTTGGAAGCTATTTGCGAGCGTGCCAAAGGGAATAACGATGCGGCTTTCGACCTGTTGCGCCATTGTCTGGAGATCGACTCCACCAAATCTGAGGCGTATTACTATCTGAGCCAGTATTATGGTGCTTTGAAACAGAAAGACAAGGCGATTGCTTGTATTGAGAAAGCTGCCGCTTTGGAACCGATGATCTCCACCTATCAGGAGACGTTGGCTAACGCCTATATTAACCAGCGGCAATACGATAAAGCGGCGTTGGTACTGGAACGCCTCTATGACCAGCACCATGACAGGGATGACGTGTTGGGCATCCTTGTCCAACTCTATGAGGAGCAGCATGACTATGACGCAGCCATCAAGACCCTGGCGAAATTAGAGACGGTAGAGGGAAAGAGTGAACGCCTCTCCTATGCCAAGAGTAATTTCTATACACAGTTGGGGAATAAGAAAGCTGCCATCGCTGAGATGAAACAACTTGCTGACCAGTATCCTAACGACCAGAACTACCGCGGGCTCTATGCCAATACCCTGTTCGTGAACGGGCAAAAGAAGAAAGCACTTGACATCTATCATGATATTCTGAAGACAGAACCGGAAAACCGTAACGCACTGATGGCTTTGCTTGCCTATGAGAAAGACGAGGGTGATCCAGACAAGGCTGATGCCTTGACAGAACAGGTGCTGCTGAGTAAGAATATCACTTCTCAAGACCGTATCTTGCTCATGCGGCAAGAGATAGGACAAAGTGAGCAGAATGGTGGTGACTCTACCCGCGTGCTCTATCTCTTCCATAAGATGCTGGAGCAACCGCAGATGGATGCCGATATTGCGATCCTCTGTGCTACCTATATGAACCTGAAGCAGATGCCTAATGACTCTATCCGTGCGGTATTGGAGCAGGTGTTGAAGGTCGCCCCCGACCATGCTGCAGCCCGTTTGCAGTTAGTCAGCTATGCCTGGCAGGCAGAAGACATGGATCGCGTCATCTCCCTCTGCCGGGAGGCACGACAGTATAATCCCGATGAAATGGCATTTTATTACTATCAGGGTATTGCCTATTATAGAAAGGAGAAACTGGATGATGCCCTTAATGCCTTCCAGAATGGTATCAGTGTCATCAACCAGCAGAGTGACGTGGAGATTGTCAGCGACTTCTATGCCGTCATGGGAGATATCCTGCATCAGAAAGGACTCGACAAGGAGGCTTTTGCCGCCTATGACTCCTGTCTTGCCTGGAAGGACGATAACATCGGCTGTCTGAATAACTATGCGTATTATCTCAGTGAGAAGGAAATCTATTTGGATAAGGCGGAGCAGATGTCCTTCCGTACCATTAAAGCGGAACCTAAGAATGCCACCTATCTTGATACCTATGCCTGGATACTCTTCAAGGAGGGCAGGTATGCTGAGGCAAAGATATATATTGACCAGACGTTACAGTGTGACTCTGATTCCTCTGCGGTATTGTTGGAACATGCTGGTGACATCTATTACCATGCCGGTGAGGAAGAGAAAGCCTTGGCTCTCTGGCAACAGGCGTTGGTGAGGGCGGAGGAGACTGTTCCCAAGCCCGGTGAGGTCACGGAAGACCGTCGACAGATATTGACAAGAAAAATAAAACTCAAAAAATACTTAAAAGAATGAAACCATCACGTATTTTGAAAATTGCCGCCTTGGCACTTCCATTGGTTTTGGTTGCTTGCGGCACGAAGAAAAAGGCTGTCGTTGAGACGAAGCCAGTAACGCCTGCGACGATGAGTGCGCAGAAGTTCTTACAGAAAGTGAATGACAATGCGCAGTATGCTAAGTTTATTACTTCCAAGGTGAAGTTCTCTGTGGAGGTGGGTAATCAGCAGCTGACGCTGACCGGAAACCTGAAGATGAAACGTGATGACGTGATACGTCTGCAGCTGATGGCTTTCGGTTTCGTGGAGGCTGGTCGTCTGGAGTTCACCAAAGACTATGTGCTGATCATGGACCGTATCAACAAACAGTTTATCAAGGCGAACTACAACCAGTTGGACTTCCTGCGTAACAGTGGTCTGAATTTCTACTCCTTGCAGGCGTTGTTCTGGAATGAGTTGTTCCAGCCTGGCAAGTCGAAAGTTTCTGATGAGCTGTTGAATGCCTATGAGACCGACTTGATAGGTGAGGATGCCATCATCTCGATGGAGAACGGGAAACTCTCTTATCGCTGGCTTGCCGACAAGGACGGTGCTTTGATTAAGATGGCGAATATCATGTATGAAGATAAGATTCGTGGCAATTACCAGTTGAACTGGGACTATGAGGATTTCCGTGCTACTGGTAAGAAGCAGTTCCCTTATACGCATAAAATCCTGTTCAATACACCTGACAAGTCTGTCAAGATGGGTATGAATCTCAACTATCTGGGTAATGATGATGAATGGGAGACGCGAACCGAGATTTCTGGTAAGTATCGTGAAGTAACCGTAGACGAGATTCTTCGTCGTTTTATGGCTCTGTAAATAGCGGATGAAGCGAATAGGTGTCATTTTGCTGCTATTGACTTTTGCCTTGAGTCCGTATGCCCAGCAGCGGCGTACCACTAAGGGCAAGGCTCGAACGACTGTTGTCAAGAAGAAGACGGCTCAGAAGACTACGAAAAAAAAGACGACTTCTACCAGGAAGTCGACGGGACAGACCGTCTCTGTGCAGAGTCTGCAGAGCCAGCGTGAGAAGATACAACAGCAAATCAAGGAGCAGGAGCGGAAGTTGCGTTCTAATGAGCTTGATGTCAAGAAACGGCTTGAGAACCTGATGATTCTCAATACCGAGATAGCCCAAAAACGCCGTACCATAGATACCATTCGCAAAGACCTTTCCTCTTTGGATGTCGAGATTGAGATGCTCAATACTGACTTGGCTGTTCTGAAGAAAGAGTTGGACGAGTGCAAGCAGAAATATGTGAAATCGATGCGTTATATGCATCGTAACCAGTCCCTCCAGAGCAAACTGATGTTCATCTTCAGTGCCAGTAGTTTCACCCAGATGTTCCGCCGCATGCGTTTTATGAGAGAATATGCCTCTTATCAGCGTGCACAGGGTGAGGACGTGAAGGTGAAACAGGCAGAGGTCAATGCCAAGCAAGTAGAGCTCCTCGCTGCCCGTGACAACAAGCATCAGTTGTTGAAACGGGGTGAGAGTGAACGTCGTTCATTAGAAGGAAAACAGACAGAGCAGAAGAATGTTGTTTCTGGCTTGCAGAAACAGCAGAAACAGATCCAGAATGTCATCGCCCAGCAGAAAAAGAAAGATGCGGCACTCAATGCACAGATTGACCGCTTGATTGCCGAGGAGGTGGCTCGTCAGAAAGCCCGTGCCGCCGCAGAGGCGAAGAGAAAGGCTGCAGCGGAAGCTGCCAAGAAGCGGGCTGAGGAGTTGGCTAAAAAGAAAGCTGCCGCAGAGGCTGCTGCCCGGGAGAATGCCCGTCGTATCGCTGAGGCAAAGGCTCGTGAGGAGAAAGCAAAGGCGGAGGCTCGTGCTGCCCGTAGTAGGAAAGCCCGTGAGGCGGCGGAGCGACAGGCTCGTGAGGCTGAGGCTGCCCGTCTTGCCGCAGAGCGTCGTGCGGAGTCTGAGGCACGTGAGCATGCAAAGGAGGTCGCTGAGGCAAAGAAGAACACCGAGACGCTCAATTATTCGATATCGTCAGAAGACCGTCGTCTCAGCGGTAACTTTGAAAGCAACCGCGGACGTTTGCCAATGCCGATCACGGGTCCGTACCGTATCGTGAGCCATTTCGGTCAGTATAACGTGGAGGGACTGCATAATGTCACCCTTGACAACAAAGGTATCAATATCAAGGGACAGTCTGGTGCCCAGGCTCGTTCTATCTTTGATGGTGAGGTCAGTGCGGTATTCAGTTTCGGAGGTACCATGGTGGTGATGGTTCGCCATGGCAGTTATATCTCTGTCTACTGTAATCTTGCCTCTGTCAATGTACATCGTGGTCAGAAGGTCAGCACCCGCCAGGCGTTAGGACGGGTAGGACAGGACGATATCCTCCAGTTCCAGTTACGCAGGGAGACAGCGAAGCTGAATCCCGAGTCGTGGCTAGGAAGATAAGGTGCTGCGCACCAAATGAGGAATGAGAAATGAAAGAAATGAGAAATTAGAAATGTTTAAATGAGAAATGGGAGGGTGACTTCGTTTTGCTTGTCGATAAATAATCATTCCTTTCATTTCTCATTTAATCAGTTTCACATACTTGTTGATTGCCTGATGAATTTCGTCAATTTTGACGAATTCATCGGCAGAATGGCTGCGGCTCGACTCCCCTGGTCCCAGTTTGAAAGAGGGGAAGGGCATCAAAGCCTGGTCCGAGAGGGTGGGTGAACCGAAGGGCTTCATCCTCATCTTTTTGCATTTCCTGATGAGCGGGTGGTCTTCTGGGATGGATGACGAGTGCAGACGGAAGGAGCGTGCTTTCAACTCACTCTTCATATGCTTTTGCAAGAAAGCAAAGAGATACTCGTTCTGGTAGTATTCGTTGGTGCGGACATCAATGACAAACTCCACCCTGTCAGGAATGACGTTATGCTGTGTACCCGCATGGATCACGGTGACCGTCGCCTTCGTCTCCCCCAGCAATGGACTCACCTTGCGGAACTTATACTCACGCAACCACCGCAGGTCGTCCAGTGCCTCGTAGATGGCATTTACACCCTCGTTACGGGCAGCATGACCGCTCTTCCCATGCGCAATACCGTCAATGACCATCAGTCCTTTTTCAGCGATGGCAGGCTGCATCCCCGTCGGCTCGCCCACGATGGCGGCATCAATCACAGGCAGGTGGGGGAGTACGGCAGAGAAACCGTTCTGACCGCTCACCTCCTCCTCACAGGAGGCGACATAAATGAGATTATATGGAAGATTTTTCTCCTCAGACAGGATGCGGTATGCCTGCAACAGACTGACCAGTCCGCCACCGCAGTCGTTACTGCCCAGTCCGTAGAGCTTACCGTCTTCGATGGTTGGTGTAAACGGGTCACGTGTCCATGTCGCCACAGGTTTCACCGTGTCGATGTGTGCGTTCAGCAACAAAGTGGGTTTCTTCTTACTGAGTCGTTTCGCCACCATCAGGTTGTTGCCGATACGCTTACAGGGGAGTCCCCACGTCTTAATTTGCTGTTGTAGGATGTCCGCAGCAGCCTTCTCGTCCCTGCTGACAGAGGGGGTACTGATGAGCCTGCTCAGCAGTTCCACCGCTTCGTTTGTATATTTCTTGTATGCCATATCTTCTGCAAAGATACAAAAAATAATGATACCTCTCTCTCATTTTTTCATTTCTTCATTTAAATTTCTCATTTCTCATTTCTCATTTCTCATTTAATTTAGTATCTTTGCACCTAATTAATAATATAGGCTTATGCAGATAAACAGTCATATGTCGGTGTTGATACACGACTTAGCCGCTCGTTATGGCGACCGTGAGATGCTGATCTATCAGGATTTCGGAGGCAAGGAATGGAAGTCGTTGTCATGGAATCAGGTGTCTCAGACCGTTAAGCAGGTCAGCAACGCCCTGTTGAACTTAGGGGTGAAGGTGCAGGAGAACATTGGTATCTTCTCGCAGAACTCCGTGCAGTATCTGGAGTGTGACTTCGGAGCATGGGGTGTCCGTGCTGTCACTATTCCTTTCTATGCTACCAGTTCCGAGCAGCAGATCCAGTTCATGATCAACGATGCGAAGGTGCGTTTCCTCTTCGTCGGTGAGCAGGAGCAGTACGACCGTGCCCGTCGGGTGGTATCCCTCTGTCCGACTTTGGAGCGTATCATTGTCTTCGACCCCCTGGTGCGTATCTCCTCTCATGACCCCAATGCCATCTATTTCACTGACTTCCTGAAGATGGGCGAGAACCTGCCCCGTCAGACTGAGGTGGAGGTACGTCAGAAAGAGGCTTCTTTCGATGATATCGCCAATATCCTCTATACCAGTGGTACCACGGGAGACTCCAAGGGTGTCATCCTGCCACACTCGATGTTCCATGCCGCTTTCGAGGCAAACAACAAGTGTGTGCCGGTGAATGAGCACGACCGTGTGATGAACTTCCTCCCCTATACCCATATCTTTGAGCGTGGATGGGCACTCCTCTCCCTGACGAAGGGTGCCACGATGATTGTGAACACCCATCCGCAGGAGGTGCAGCAGTCGATGCGTGAGACGCATCCCACCTGTATGTCCTCTGTTCCCCGTTTCTGGGAGAAGGTGTATATGGGTGTCATGGATAAGATTGACCATTCCAGCACCATGCAGCGTAAGCTCTTCATGCATGCGCTGAAAGTCGGTCGCAAGCATAATATCGAGTATCTGAGCCTGGGTAAGAAACCACCGATGGCACTCCATCTGGAGTATGAGATGCTCAACCGCACCGTCTTCTCACTGGTGCGTAAGGAACTGGGCTTGGAGAATGCTCATTTCTTCCCCACGGCAGGTGCGGCAGTGAGTGCGCATGTGGAGGAATTCGTCCATTCCATCGGTATTAATATGATTGTAGGCTATGGCTTGACAGAGTCTCTTGCCACCGTCTCCTGCGACCACTTAGGTGAGCCCTATACCGTCGGTTCCGTCGGTCAGCCCATCGAGGGGATAGATATCAAGATCAGTGAGGAGGGTGAGATCCTCCTGAAGGGTCCGACAATCACCCCGGGTTACTATAACCGTGAGGACCTCACGAAGGCAGCGTTTACCGAGGACGGTTATTTCAAGACCGGTGATGCCGGTTATATGAAGGATGGTGAGCTGTTCCTCAAGGAGCGTATCAAAGACCTCTTCAAGACCAGCAATGGCAAGTATATTGCTCCGCAGATGATAGAGTCGAAACTCCTTGTCGACAAATATATCGACCAACTCGCAGTCATCGCCGACCAGCGTAAGTTCGTCTCTGCCCTCATCATTCCTGTCTATCCGCTCCTGGAGGAGTATGCCCGTGAGCATAACATCGCATTTGAGACACGTGAGCAGCTCTGTGCCGACCCACAGATCTATGAGATGATGAAGGAGCGTATCGACACTCTCCAGCAGCAACTCGCTCATTACGAGCAAGTCAAGCGTTTCACGTTGCTCCCCCACCATCTGTCGATGGAGAAAGGTGAGCTGACCAATACCCTCAAGATCCGCCGCCGGGTACTTTATGAGAACTATAAGGAACAAATCGACAAAATGTATGTCGATTAGTTCCAAATGAGAAATGAGGAATGAGGAATGAGAAATGTAAATGAAGAAATGGTGAAATGTAAATGAGGCTATGAGTAAGTCGCAAGAAAATATTATTATTTCCAAGACTGAGGATTTCGCCGATAGGATAACCAAGATGTACCGGTACCTTTCAGAGAAACGTCAGGGGGATAAAGATATGCTCAAGCAGATTATTCGTAGTGGGACGAGTATCGGCGCTAATGTCTCCGAAGGTCAGTTCGCGCAGACGAAACCTGATTTCTTGACAAAGATGACGATAGCACTGAAAGAAGCCAATGAAACACGGTTCTGGTTGAAAAGACTATATGCCTATGGCTCCTTGACTCAAAAAGAATTTGACTCTATTATACGAGATAGTGAAGAGATTATAAGTATATTAACAATAATAACAAGAACAACCCGAGAGAATTTGAAAAATGATGGAGTAAGATAATGTGTCATGATTGGAGTATGAAAGGGACATGGATTCATTTCATCATTTCTTCATTTACATTTCTCATTCCTCATTTCTCATTTCTCATTTAAAAAGAATATGATTACAGCCGACCAATTAAAAGAAGTTCTTGACAGGACGGAAAAATTGCACCGTTACTTGAAGATAGACGAGAAGAAGATGGAGTACGAGGAGGAAGAGCTTCGTACACAGGCTCCCGACTTCTGGGAGGACCAGAAGCGTGCAGAGGCACAGATGAAGAAGGTGAAGGGCATCAAACGATGGATTGACGACTATACCGCCGTACGTAATGCTGCCGACGAGCTGCAACTCGCCTTCGACTTCTATAAAGAGGAGATGGTGACGGAAGAGGAGGTCGACCACGACTACCAGGTGGTACTTGATCTCCTGGAAAAGCTGGAGTTAAGAAATATGCTCCGCCAGAAGGAGGACCCGATGGAGTGTGTCCTCAAGATCAACTCCGGTGCCGGCGGTACCGAAGCACAGGACTGGGCGGAGATGCTCATGCGTATGTATCAGCGGTGGGCAGAGGCTCATGGCTATAAGGTGAGCATCTCCAACCTGCAGGACGGTGACGAGGCTGGTATCAAGAGTGTCACCATGCAGATAGAGGGTGGTGAGTATGCGTATGGCTACCTGAAGTCGGAGAATGGTGTGCACCGTCTGGTGCGTGTCAGTCCATATAACGCACAGGGCAAGCGTATGACATCCTTTGCCTCCGTTTTCGTCAGCCCGTTGGTCGACGACACCATCGAGGTATATGTCGACCCCGCAAAACTGTCGTGGGACACGTTCCGCTCCAGTGGTGCCGGTGGGCAGAATGTCAACAAGGTGGAGTCGGGTGTCCGTCTGCGCTATTGGTATACCGACCCGGACACGGGTGAGGAAGAGGAGATTCTCATTGAGAATACAGAGACGCGCGACCAGCCGAAGAACAAGGAGCGTGCCATGGCGTTGCTCCGCTCCCAGCTCTACGACCGTGCCATGAAGAAGCGTCTGGAGGCGCAGGCGAAGATAGAGGCGGGTAAGAAGAAGATAGAGTGGGGCTCGCAGATCCGCTCGTATGTCTTCGACGACCGTCGGGTGAAAGACCACCGCACGAACTACCAGACCTCCGATGTCGATGGTGTGATGGATGGAAAAATCGACGATTTCATCAAGGCATACCTGATGGAATTTCCCTCGTCTGGCGACGAGTGAGATTCCAAATGAGAAATGAAAGAAATGAAAAATGTAAATGTAAAAATGAAGGAATGACGGGCGACTTTACTGCGCTTGTCACAGACATTTAGGCGATGAAGGTAATAAATTTAAAATATAAATAACCACGAGGTGTGGGAGGTCGGGGAATGAGAATGCATTTCTACATTTTATCATTTGCATTTCTCATTTCTTTCATTTCTCACTTCTCATTTAAAAAGTCACTATTATGAGCAAGAAACATTTAGCAAAGCGTGAGGCTTACGCAAAGAAACAGGAAACGAAAGGTAAGAACCTGATTATGTGGATCATCTGCGGACTGATCGCACTGGGTCTGATCTATGCCATCACAACGAGCTTGTCAATGGCGTAATGGCACTGGAGATTGAACGTAAATTCCTGGTACTGAATGACTCCTACAAACAGGAGTCATTCAGTCATAGCCACATCCAACAGGGGTATATCACCAGCGAACGGGGACGCACCGTGCGTGTCCGCATCCGTGACGAGCGTGCCTACCTCACCATCAAGGGTCCCAGCATGGATGGAGGACTCTCCCGTGATGAGTTTGAGTATGAGATTCCCTTGGAAGATGGTAAGAAACTCCTGCTTTTATGTGAACCGGGTATCATCGACAAGAACAGGTGGCTCGTGAAATATGACGATCACACCTTTGAAATCGATGAGTTTTTTGGTGAGAATGCGGGTCTCGTGATGGCAGAAATAGAACTTTCGTCGGTTGATGAAAGTGTAAAAATGCCCGATTTTATCGGGAAAGAAGTGACTGGTGACCGTCGTTTTTACAACAGTCAGTTGCGTAAGAATCCTTATCAGCTTTGGGGTAAATAATAAGACCTCATAGGTGTTCCCCATGAGTCACAAAAGGAAAGCACGTAAAGTGGTGACGGTGACGGTTACAGTTTAGTGAAATCGTACTGAAAAGGTTGACTATAACTTTTACTATATATAATATATATATTATATATAGTAATATAAATATACATGTTTTATTCGCATTTTGGGATTCTCATTTTTGGAAAACTGTAACCGTCACCGTCACCGTTTTTATTGTGCACGTTTTCGTACACGTTTGGGACAGGAACTCTTGACATCGCATGTTAAATGTTGTACCTTCGCATTGTCAACGGAAGGAAGTCAGTTACCGACTGAAGGACGCTCAGTTACCGACTGAAGGGTGCTCAGTTACCGACTGATTCCAGCGACAGTGCGCACAACCAATTAACCCAATTAACAAACCCTTAAACACAAAACATTATGGCAGTAAACAATCCGCAATTCCAGATCAATGTTCGTAAGAACCTGAACCTCCGTTCCACCACCTTAGGGGTAACTTCGTGCATGTAAAACACACGCCGGGAAGGCATTTAGAGTCCTGTTATGCGCAAACAGGGCTTTTTTTATTGTTAATTAGGTTAAATTAAGTTAATTCCTCTCCCTAATTGCAGACAACTTATATACATTTTTATTATCTTTGTAAAAATTTGGTATGAATAACTGTTAAAATCAACCAGAGTGGAGTATGGGATTAACGAAAAATAAGATATTGTTGAAAGTTTTTTGTCAGCATGCTTGATGTTGACAGCAACAGATACGATGGCGCAGCAGGTGACCATCAGTAATAACCTGCTCTATGACGCATGGCTGACCCCCAACCTCCGGATGGGCGTTCGTCTGGCTCCCCACTGGTCGATGGGTGTGACGGCAGGTTACCGTCCCTGGCCGACCGACGACCACAAGTCGAAGAAGTGGAAGCACCTGCTGGTGTCCCCCGACCTTCGCTATTGGACAGACTCCGTCAATGTGCATCATTTCTTCGGTGTCAACCTGATCTACAGCCATTACAACGTTGCCGAAGTCAAATTTCCTTTTGGACTTTACAAGAGTGTCCGTAACGAGCGCCGTCAGGGAGACCTCGGTGCCCTCGGCATCTATTACGGTTATTCCTGGCCCCTGGGTCGTCATTGGAATATCGAGGCACTGATAGGAGCCGCTGTCGGCTATACCAAGTACAACCGCTACGAGTGCGGTGAGTGTGGTACGAAGATCGGTGAGGACAAGAAGTGGTTTGCCATGCCGCAGGCTGCCCTGAACATCGTGTTCAACATCCCTGGCAGACCGAAGAAAGTCGCTCAGCCTGTTGTCGAGCCTGTAGAACCTGTCCAGCCCGTCATCCAGCAGGAACCGGAACTGCCGAAGGAGACCCAGACAGTCGTTGTTAAGCCCGAGCCCGTGGAGCCGGCGGTTCATCAGCTTGCCAAGGAGTATCCCGTCCTTGCCCATATCTCCGAGTATAAGGCTTACGACCGCAGTCAGGTGCTGCGTCGTGACCAGCGTGCCCTGTTCGTGTACTTCCCCATGGGGAAGACCGACATCCGTCCCGAGTGGCGTGACAACCAGCAGACCCTCGACCAGATCGTGGAGGCAACGAAGAAACTGCTTACCCTCGACGATGCCCAGCTCAGTAAGATACAGATTGTGGGACTTGCCTCCTTCGATGGTAGTGTGAAACTCAATGCGAAGATTGCACAGGGACGTGCCGATGCCCTGAAGAAATACATCCAGGACCGTCTTGCCGTCAGCGACGATCAGTTTGAGGTATCCTATGGCGGTGAGGACTGGGCAGACTTCCGCGACCAGATCGAGGAGGAGATTGCCAATGGCAGCAGTAAGAGTGCCGAGCTCCGGAAGGTTCTGGAGATTATCGACAATGAACCGGACCTCGCCCGTCGTGAGCAGAAGATTCGCAAGCTGCACTATGGGCATACCTATCAGTACATCAAGGAGCACCTTCTTGCCGACCAGCGTAACTCCGGCTATCTGAGGGTCTACTTCGATTATGTGGATGGAACTAAATAGAAACAAAATATATTCCGAATATGAAAAAGTTTAAGATTTTTGCTTATGCTGGTGCGATAGCACTGCTGAGCATGACAGCTTTCTCCGCTTGTTCGTCAAGTGATGACTTAGCTGAAGGTACACCCCCGAATCCTAGTGCTGAGGGGAGTGATGTTAATGTAAACTTCGTGTTTAACGTTTCTACGTCGAATGAGCCTACCAATGCACCGAGTGACTCACGTACTATGCGTATGAGTTCTGCTAATACGCAGGCATCTGTAGCTGAAGCCTTCCGTGGTATCAACAATGCCTATCTGCTTTCGTTGAATAATGCCAATGGTGATGGTAAATACGTCACTACTACAACAGTCGGGACCGATCTCATCAGTTTGGGAACCGTGATAGGTGCTAATAAGTTGAATCCTAATGCCACCGAAACATCTGGTGATGTCGCTAAGTCACACCGCGTGCTGCAGCTCAGTCTGCAGTCAGGTACCAACAACCTGATGCTCTGGGGTAAAGCCATTAAAGACGGAACCGATGCCGCACAGGGTAAAATCACCATGGATATCAAGCAGAATCTGGCTGATACTAAGATTTCTATGTGTAAGGTAGTGCCGGACGAAGCTTATGAGCCAGGTTCAATAGTCTATAAGGCAGTCTTAGCTCAATACCAGACGCTGATGGCTGCTGCGTTGACAACAATCATCAACAGCGGTGTTACTAGTGGGGAGGTTACCTTTGGAGGTGATACCAAGACCGTCACCATCAGCTGGAAAGACTATGTTACCGTTTCTGGTGAAGCAGGCAGTTATAAGTTGAGCAAGCCGACAAAAGATCCTTCAGACAATACCAAGGACCTGTCATTTCTCAGCGATCGTCTTGCTTCTACTTTCGTATCACTCAACACCATTAATGCCAACGAACTCCGTGCAGGATACGGTCTGGCTATTTCTGACATGATGCTCGACCTGATGGGAAGTATTAACCAGGTGGTTAACGCCACTCCACTAAATATGGAGGAGGCCGTTGCTCAGGCGGTAGCAACTGCTATTAAGACAAATGTGGAGAAATTCTTCGACAAAAACCATAATTATAACTGGTTGTCACCAGCGACTGTCAAGGCAGCAGCTACCACTGTATTAGATACTCAAAAGAACTTGATTCCCGAGGACGCCGTTAAATACAATCTTAATAATTTCCCGAAATTCTTCAACCTGCCTAACGGTTCTGTAATCCTGCAGTTGGCGATAGAAAAAGCAGGTGATTCATATAAATATACCTATGGCTACCAGGGTAGCGTGGAGACATACGCAATGGGTGGCGGTGCTAATGACTCTTTCAACCCCGATAACTATATGTATCCTGCAGAGCTGTGCTACTTCGGTAATGCTCCTACACGTGTCACAGAAGAGACACTGGTTGCCGGTGACTATCCCGATGGCGTAGCTAACTGGGATAACCCCAGCAGCTGGACTTCAAAGAAATGGAATCTGGGTCATGTAACAACATCCACCCGTAGCGTTGCCATGAAGGACAACATCAACTATGGAACAGCAATGCTGAAGTCGACAGTACGCTATGGTGCACAAGTTCTTCAGGATAATAACCATAACCTTCAGGCTCAGTGGAGCAACAATACTGTCGATGAACCAAACAACACCATCAGTGTCAGTGAGCGTGACGATCACTTTGAGTTGACAGGTATCTTGGTAGGCGGTCAGGATCCAGAAGTAGGTTGGAACTATATTGCCAAGGGTTCTTCAACAGGTTTCGGAGCCATGGTATATGACAATGTTGGTTCCATTAAAATTCCTGCTGCGGCGGCTGCTGCAGGTGGTAATGCTTCTCAGGAAATATATACACTGTTATGGGACAACTGGGATGCAAAACTGAAAGGTCAGAAACAGCGTGATGTCTATGTAGCTCTTGAGTTCAAGAACAACTCAAAGAACTTCTTCGGTCTGAACAACCTTATCCGTAACGGTGCTACCTTCTATATCGTAGGAAAGCTGGATCCAGACAAGATCAAGAAGAATAGTACAGAGTACTACACTGCTGCAGAGGCTGCAGCAGACCGCTCGCTGGGTATCACATGGCCTACTAACTATGCTCTGCCACCATATGAAACAACAGGCGAGAACGCTGGTAAAACTATCAAGGAACGCCGTGTCTTCATGCAGGACTTTGTGACGTCTGCTACCTTTGTGATTGGAGAAACATCCCTTCAGAAGGCACTGGTGGCTGTCCCCGACCTGCGTGCCGGTCAGATATCATTGGGACTTAGCGTTGACCTGAACTGGCAGACTGGTTTAACATACGACAGCGTAATCCTTGGTGATCAATAATAAGACAATGAAGCATACGACGATATACGGGTATCTTCTGCTTTTCCTCACGGCATTGTCGTTGACAGCATGCTCATCGTACATCGATGATGACTTGAGCGACTGTCCGCCCGATATACCGGACGAGAAGGACTTTGAACTGACGTATGAGCTGCGGTTGGTGACCAATATCACCACCGAGCTTACTACGCAGCTCAATACGACAACGGACGCCCAGGTCGCTGATGCGCTACGTAACCACTTGCAAAATATCTTCACCGACTACGCCCGCGATGTGGACCTCTCGTTCTATAACACGGAGGCACCTCAAGAGCGGCTGGTACATGAACAGAAGGTGATGGATGCCAGCGAACGAAGCTATACCATCCATCTGCCGATAAGGGAGTATCAGCATCTGGCGGTGGCAAACATCAACGGTAACAACGTCGTAGGACTGAACGGCAGCGACCACTGTCCCACTGCCCAACTGTTGACGACGACCATTGGTGAGACCATCGACTCACATACCACAGGACTCTTCACGGCACGTCAGCCGATGACGGTGCTGGAGGGTGTCAACCAGACTTTCCATGTACGGCTGTATATGGCCAACTGTGCCTCGGCACTGGTCATCGACCCTCGCGGTCATACGGTCAAGGACGTGAAGGTGTATACCACGGGTTTTGCTACTGCCTTCAACATCAACGACAGCACATATACCTTTGCGGAGACTGCTCCTCTGGTACGTGCCTCGAGTGTTGACACCAACGTCGGCGACCTCTGTTTCTGTTCTGTCAACTTCCCCTCGAAGGAAGAGGCGCAGATGAAGACGGTGATTGAGACCGACGAGCCCTTCGATACCGACGAGTCTTCAACGACGTTCTGGCAGTTTAAGGTGTATGTGACGCTCGAAGATGGTACGGTGACAGAAACCGTGCTGAGTATTCGTCAGCCCCTCCGTGCGGGTCAGTTGAAGATATTAAAGGGATGGATTGGTGACGATGGCGATGTGCATACCCATGATCAGACGGTGGGTGTCAGTGTGACGCTCAACTGGAATGACGGTGGGCATCATGACATAGACTTATAAATGAGGATGAAGGTCTTTCGTTTCACATTACACGCAATATACACAATGCTGCTGGGCATGATCATGGTATCGTGCTCAGACAGCAGTGATGTGGCGGAAGATACATCATCACCTGCCTTGGAGTGTAAGATTCTCTTCAACGTGGAAAATCCTGCCGGTATGCGTATGGCTGATGCTGTGGTGCAGACGGAGGGGCAAGCGTTCAGAGGACTGCAGAGTCTGCTGGTTATCCCCTTCAAAACTAGTTCCCCTGATGTCGCTGTTGTGGGAACAGACATACCATACCTCTCTCCGATATCAGCTACTTCGACAAGTAGGATTGATAATACTAATTACTACTATATAGTAAAATGTCGATTGATGAGAGGAGTCAACCGTATGCTGGCCTATGCAAAGGCTACGGACTATAGCACGGACAAGAGCGTGAACGGAAGTCTTGTGACGAACCTTAGCGAACGCATGTATCCAAGTGAGGTGGAGTTTAAGTTGGAGTCGATATGTGAAGAGGATGATGCTACGAAGGATGTATTTAAGCCTGCAAGAGACTTGGCCGACTATCTGACGGCGATTGCTACGACTCCAGGATGGAGTACTACTACGAATTCGCAGTTGAAGGCTCTCTATCTTGCCTTCATTCACTCCGATGCTAACGGTTCGGGTATCATGGCCGGTTCGGCAAAGAATGTCGATGCGTATGTGACAGAGTTGAAGAATCAGTTGGTAGAAATAAAGAAGGCTGTATCAGGAGATGACAAAACTCTTTGTACGGCTATCATCGATAAGATAGATGATACTTCTATAAAAGGTTGTCTTACAAACAACTATCCAGGCTCTATCGGTCTTCCCGACGGTGCTGCCGCCGTGCGTTGGATGAAGGTAGGTAACGAGTATAAGTTTATGGTACGTACCCAATCGACCACGCTTGATAATGTCAACGGTGTCAACCGTTACGCCTATCCGCCCGAATTATGGTATTATGCCAACAGCCCTATACGTACTTCGGCAGATGATGTGGCAAGAAGTAAATATACCGGTACGTGGAAGTATATTCTGGATAACAATTATCAGAGTGGTACGAGTGTGAATGGTTTCACACGGTCGGTAGCAGTAGAGCAGTCGATGCAATATGGTGTGGGAAGATTCCAGGTAGTGATTGATGATATACCGAATTCTCTGAAGGATGCGAAAGGTACTACAGTGAATAATACCTCAGGATTACCCATGACGGGTATTATCATAGGAGAGCAGAATACAGTAGGGTTCGATTTTACGCCCAAGGATGCCCTCCATACTCGCTTTATCTATGACTCCCAAGTAGGTGTTAAGGGTACAAACACCCTTGTGATGCAGACATTCGACGGTGAGAAGGTACCTGTGGTCATCGAATTTCAGAATAACATAGTGGATGAGGAAGACAAAGGGATTGCATTTACAGGTAAGGATGGTATCGTATACCCAGGATGTAAGTTCTATCTTGTCGCCATACTCAATCCAGCCAATAAGGGGACAGGAGCCTATGCCGGTCGTGTGTTCACACAAGACTATACCACAAAGGCAACGATGAAGATCACCTCTTTGACTAATGCCTATTCGTGTATGCCCGACCTGTTAGAGCCACGCCTTGAGATAGGAATACAAGTAGTGACGGATTGGATACAGTCGACGACAACGACGGTGAAGCTTGAATGATGGAAGATGTAAGAAGACATATATGGTTATGGATGCAGGTCATCGGTTTGGGACTGATGACTGTGGGCTGTAGCTCTTCCGACGGTGAGGCGGAGGAGCCACAGGCTACCTATCTTACCATCTATGTGTATTCTCCAGAGCGACCGATGCTGATGCGTAGTGAGGTCGGTCCTGTCAGTGCTGCAGCAGCAGAGAGTAAGGTGAATAAGTTGCAGATATGGGTGTTCGAGAGTGGTTCCGGCAAGAAGGTAGGATATCTGGAGAAAACAGATACCGAGGCCCTCAACGGTGCTGCCGGTGCTACCTATCAGATAAAGGTTGACGATGACTTCGCACGCAACAAGCCACAAGTTGATGTCTATGTGTTGGCTAATGTCTATGTTGATAACTGCGGTACTTCCTTTACTGAGACGAGCAGTCGTACTGATTTGAGGAATAATGCCAAGATAACAGAGAGTCACTTCGGATTGGACAACCCCGTGACGGCTGTTCCTGATAAGGAGGGATTGCCGATGTCGGGAATACTCCGCAACCAGGAGGTAATCGGTGATGCCCCCATATTGCGTATCAGTAGTGAGGGTAATATCGCTACGGTATCGTTGACACGTGCTGTATCGAAGATACGTTTCGTGTTCACTAATATTAATACGTCAGGAGCTCCTGAACTCAACATCAAGGAGATTAAACTGAACGATAAGATGATACCTACGGAGGAATATCTGATACCGCAGACCAAAACACTGAACTACAACCAGCAACCAGTAACCATATGGACTGCAGGTACAGAACAACCTCCGGTGTATAAGGTTGACGATCCCGCCTATTATATATATAGGGGACAGACGGCGCAGGAGTATGAGAACCTCATTGATGGTCTTGTTGTTGAAGGTAATGCAGATGGTAAGACGACGGAGATAGGTCCTTTCTATCTGCGTGAGTCAGAGAAGAAACTGGTAGGAAGTATCACGTATCAGATAGTGGGAAATAGCGAGAAAACTTCTCCCTTTAATATGGATGCTGCAGGTGACTTCACCCGCAACCACACGTGGATAGTCTATGCATATCATTCAGGTGGTGGATATCTGCAGATGAGTACCTTGTATGTAAAGAATTGGAATGAAAGGAACGTTAATCATGATGTATATAACTGGTAATAGATGGTTAAGGGTTAAAGGTTATTGGTTAATGGCGATAGGCTGTTTGCTGATAGCTGGTTGTTCGTCGGACAGCACCGATGGATCGGCGGCAAACAATAGCCATACCCTTAATGTGATCCCATATACCGTTAACTATCAGGAGTTAGGGATGCGGGCTGTCACGGAAGGCTATTCGGCATATGCTCCCTCCCATGAGGTGTCTATCGGTCTGTTTATTTTACCAGAGGAGAATGGTCCCACGGCCAAGACAATCAGATATAGCAATGGCACGTGGCACTCACAGGCTCTCGTCAAGGATGAAAATGATTATAGGATCTTCGGTTTTATGCCAATGAAGGATGCTATATCACCAAGTATAACTCCAAATGCGAACAACGGTACCAGTTACACCCTTACCTTCTCAGGCATCGATGTTGTCTCGGCAGATGATATCTGTTTCGTCACGGGAGTTAAGGATGGAAGAGATACAGACCCAGGTGACCTCACGCAAGGTAAGTTCTACTATCGTGGAAATAGTGACAACAACTTCATCTGTCTGCTGATGGATCACCTCTACGCTTCCGTAAGGTTTAGTTTCTCTATTGGAACAGAGTTCAGTAAGCTGCGTAGTATCAAACTTAGGAAGTTGGAGTTGAAGACCAAGTTGGCATCTAAGGTGAATGTTGTGGTGACGTTGAAGCCTAACGACACCGGGGCAGATCCAGTATCTTCCGTTGCATATAATGACCAACAGACAGGAGAGTCCTCTGCCATCTTCTTCGAGAGTACAACGGGTGAGGAGTTGTCGAGTGACGCTATCAAGAGCTACCTCTGCTGCTTCGCCCCAGATATTACCGGTATCAATAGAAGTCTTTCCCTTGTCAGCACCTATGACGTGTATGACAAAAAGGGGAATAAGATACGTGAGAATTGTACGGCAACCAACCTCTTGCCCGACCTTGAAGCAACGCGTGGGCAACGTGTTACCATCACACTTACCGTCGACCCGACATTCCTTTATCAGTTGTCGGATGCCGACTTAGACAACCTGTTTACGATTGAGTAGTAAGAACATATATATTATATATGATAAGGTATAAGACGTTGAGACTGAAAGATACGATAATAAGCTTGTTGGTGTTGCTGTTGATGGTGATTAGCGGTCAATGGTCAACAGTCAATGCGCAGATAAAGATTGGCGGTAATGTCTATGGTGGCGGTAATGCTGGCAACACAGGCGGTAGTACCACCGTCACCGTCCGTGAAGGCAATTTGAACAGTGTCTATGGCGGTGCCCGTATGGCGAATATCGCTGGATCAGCCTTCGTCAATATCGATGGCGAGAATACGCCTTCTACTTCCTATATATTAATAAATAATGTATATGGTGGTAATGATATAGCTGGAAAGATTGGTAATATCAAGACTGTTTCAGGTGAAGATGCTCCGTTGCCCACTGCCTTGACAAAGGTTGGAACAACAGCGGGACTGAATAACATTGACAATACATGGAATGCCTTCGTACGCGTCAGTTCAGTAAAAAGCGAAACGACGGGTGAAGCTCCTAATCAAACAACAACGACTACCAACCATAAGGTGTATATAGGTAATCTCTATGGCGGTAGTAACGGTGACTATACGGTTAAGAATAAAACTGTCAGTGATTCTCATAAGTGGGAAATATGGACAAAAGATGCTACTCCTGTTAAGGTCTATGAGAATGATGACCAACCGCAATTGCCTGAGCTTGCCAAGACCTACCTTGAGATTGTCGGTGGCTCTATCGTCTATGTCTTCGGTGGCGGTAACAATGCCACAGTGACAAACAAGACGGTAATCTGTACGGATAACCCCAGTGAGGTGGTGAACCATATCAAGATCGACAAAACCACAGGTACTCTTGTGGCTAATGATGCAACGGGCAACAACATTGAAGAACTATTGTCTGACGACCGTATCATAGAGATGGGCTTCAATCCATATCTGAGTTATGCCACCAGCGCATCCTACCAGATGGGTAGTATGTTTGGCGGTAACAACAAGGTGGCAATGGCCATACGTCCTACATGGAACCTGATAAAGGGTAAGATACGTAACCTCTACAGCGGTGGTAACGCTGGAAACATGACCTTTTATGACGAGAACGGCTATGGCGGTATATTGCTTACCATTGCAAGCGACGATATGGAGATAGACAATGTCTATGGCGGTTGCCGTAAGGCTGATGTCAATCCGGAAGGTAAACCCATTAAGGCAGAGACTATCAATGGCATCTCTTATCCAGAGGGTTATGCTGCCCGTGTGAATATCTCCGGTGGTAATATCAACAATGTCTATGGCGGTAACGATATCTCCGGCAATGTCCATGGAGGTAGTGCCGTAGGTATTCATAGCAATATCAACCAGAATGTATATGGTGGTGGTAACGGTTCATATGCCTATACTGACAATGCAGCCTTGGCTGGTTCGGTGGAATGGGGTGATTTCTACTATCCTATAGCCGATGGTGCCGATGGAGCAGCATCAGCTACCGCACTCAACAACTTCCGCCCCAATGCTGAATCGGTATCTATCCGCGTCAGTGGGACACAAGAAGAGCCTGTCGTCATCGGCGGTGCTATCTATTGCGGTGGTAACAGTGCTACGCTGAAAGCTGAAGGAAATGCCAATGCACGAGCAGAGTTGAAGATCGGCTCCTATGTCTATGCCGACAACGTGTTCTTGGGTAATAACGGTGAGAACATGGTGAAGGAAAGCATATTGAGTACCTATGCAGGAAACGTGACCGTATCAGAAAAGGAAGGTAGCTTTGACTTCAGCAAGATGGACCTGACTAAGACAGCGCAGATGGATAAATATATGGACGGTGCTGCCATGGCTATCCGTCCGCAGGTAGTGTTCGACCCAGATTATGTCGACTATTCCACATTCATCGGTTCCCTCTTCGTCGGTGGTAACGTAGGTAGTCTGAAGCTAGATGGCAAGATTGAAGTCAGCTTCAACGAGAAACTGGTTATCTTCGACAAGGTAGTAGGTGGTTGTAACAATGCCAATGTGCCGGAGATATTCGATTCAGAAGATGCTACAAAGAAACTCTGTGCAGCCTATGAGGGTGGCGTGTTGAACTTAGTGGAACCTGCACAAAATGCTACTCCTACCGATAAACTGGTACTGAACTTCGGCGGTTTGAAGATACAACCGATGCGCTGGGCCGTTCAGAGAGATGCTGATTATAATAAGATATTAGATGAAAACGGTAATGAGCAGTATGATCTCAAAAATGGTAACCGCTATTTGGAGTGGAACACCGTGAAGTGGGATGCCACTAAATTGGCAGAAGTTGAGGTCGCTCCCGTGACCACAGGTATTCCAGCCTGGATAGACCCTGCTGATCATGACAAGGGTAATACCTCCGCTGACGACAAGGCCCGTCGTCTCACCGGTGGTAACGTTTATGGCGGATGTTATAACAGTGGTCTTGTAGATGGTAATGTAGTCATCAACCTCAACGCCAACCTCGTGGAGCGCGATGAACTCTTCGACGAAGTTCTGACAGATAACCTCGGTGAGGAAGTAAGCCTTTATGGCGGTGACCTGCTTCATAGAGGCAACTATACTATCACCGAGCGCCGCACTGGCGTCATCCTTGGCGAACAGGGTATGGACGTACTTGGTAAGTCACTTACCGTCTTCGGTGGAGGCTATGGTGCTGACTCTGAGATATGGGGTAGTACCACTGTCAACCTCAACCGAGGCTATACCTTCCAGATCTTCGGCGGTGGCTATGGCGGTCCTATCGGTAGGTCGGTAACGGGTGGTACAGCCGATGATTACTCTTTCAATGGGAAATATTTCCGTCAGAACGCCCTATATAGCTGTCATGTCAACCTGAAAGGAACGAAAGCCGGTGTGACCAAGCAGACCGACAGTAGTGAGGACATGGCAGAGTGTGAGTTTATGTACGGTGGCGGCTTTTTCGGTCCTATCTGCGGTAATACCATCGTCAACCTGGGTAAGGGACGAGTGTTTAACACCTTCGCAGGTTCTTGTAATGCTGACATCCTCGGACATACCGAGACCTATGTCGGTCGTCAGGTGAAGGCTGATAATAGCGACGACGGTGAAGGCTTCCCCTATATCCGTGATATCATCTATGGTGGTAATGACCTCGGTGGACGTATCCTCGGTACGAAAGACTTCAAGGACCGTGTGAAAGACGGTACGATGGGTATGATATATAAGAACAACGGTACCACAGCCAATGTTCTGACGGCATCGGCCTACGTAGAGTACTTGCAGGGTCGTGCCGACGGTATCTTCGGTGGGTGCTTCGGTACTTACGACTATACGGACCGTTATTATAAGGAATACACTAATGCCGATGGTACTGCCAAGGATGGTTTCACCAAGCCCCGTATGGTATCTACCTTCGTTAACTTCCGCCCATCTAGTACAGATGACTTGAGACGTAACACATATAACCGTGTACTGAAGGTGTATGGTGCCGGTCAGGGTTATCCAAGCGACAGCGACCGTGACATCATGCAACAGCGAAGCTATGTCCTGGTGGATATTCCTAAGGACATGACTAATTATCAGGACATGGAGGTGTTCGGCGCCGGTGCTTGGAGCGGACTGGGTATGGAGACAGTAGTGGAAACGTCTACTGCTACTGACTATGCCCAGAAAGCCGACGAGGTATCGGCTGTCATTGACCTGGTGCGTGGAACTATCAGCGCAGCTTATGGTGGTAGTCTGACGGAGGGTATCACCCGTCGTACTATGGTCAACGTACCTGCCGGTTCAGAGATTGTAACCAAGAACATCTTCGGAGGTGCCTACGGTATCGACAACAACCAAGTGTGCGATGTCTTTGAAGCTAATGTGGAGTATCATAGTGACAAAGCCCGCGTCTCTGGCTCGCTCTATGGCGGTAACAACCAGGCACGTCGTACGCTATACGGTTTCCTGAATATCGACAAACCCGTATATACCGGTGAGAAGTCGTACGACAACAAGTTGAAGACTACCATAGTCTATGGTGCTGGTAAGGGTGGTGACACATGGTCGCAATATACTGAAGTAAACCTGTTCAGTGGTGCTGAGGTGAAAGAGGTGTATGGCGGCGGTGATGCCGGACGCGTGGCCAATGAGGCTACCAGCAAAAAGAGAACTGCAGAATACGGAGATACTGAAGGCAATAACCTCAAGATGGGCGCTTATGAGATTAATGGTCTCAACGACCCACTCGTCAAGGCTACGGCACTCGGCGGCAAATACAATACCAATGTCCATATCCATGAGGGCGCTATCGTCAATATGTACCGTATGATTAGTGACAAGAATGAGTTCTACAACGACGGTGGCTATGCCTACGGAGGTGGTAAGGGTGATGCCTCGGTTGCTAACAGTGGTGATGTGAACGGTACTACCTATATCGACCTGCTTGGCGGTACGGTGAAGAAGGATATCTATGCTGCCGGTACGGTGGGATCCGTGAAGGATGAGTATGGTACTGCTCTTGCTGAGGCCGACCGCTTCATAGCCAGTGCCAATGTCTTCATCAAGGGTGGAACAGCACGTAACGTCTATGGCGGTGGCTGGCGAGGCAGTGTGGGTAAGCATACGCCTAATCCTGATAATCCGTCTGACCTTATCGGCGGCGCCATCACTAACGATATCCTTGGCGAGACCAATGTGGTCATCGGTACCCGCGACGGTACCAGCTTTACCAATGGTATTCCAGCCATCGAGCGTAATGCCTACGGTGGCGGTGAAGGTGGACCTGTCTATGGTACGGCTCATGTGACATTCTATAACGGATATATCGGTTACGTCTATAATGCTAACGGTACTAACATCGGTGGTACAGAGATTGACGAGCGCTATGAGGAGAAGATCCACGACGAAACAGCAGCCGACAATGCTGACGGATCGCTCAACGACAACCTGAAAGACAGTGGATGCCTCTTTGGCGGCGGTTATATCGACAATAGTAGTGTGGATATTACCGATGTCAAGATGTATGGCGGTTTTGTGCGTAACTGTCTCTTTGGCGGTGGTGAGATTGCTGCCATCGGACGTGGCGACACGAAGGAAGAAGGTAAGAAGCGTACGCTGAACAAGATATGGAAGGCTGGTGAGACGAAGGTACAACTCTTCGACGGTCTTGTGGGACACCATGTGTTCGGTGGCGGTCGTGGTTACGACAACCTCTCACGCAAGGGTTCTCTCTATACCGACGGTTATGTGTTTGGTAAGACAGAGGTAGATATCCACGGCGGTGAGGTTGGTACAGTCGAGGGTGTAGCTCAGGGCTACGGTAATGTGTTTGGTGGCGGTGACGTAGGTTTTGTGTATGGTGGTTTCATGGACAACGATGGCCTGGTGGTAGGTATCAAGGACGGTGAGCGCTATGACAACACATGGGAAGGCTACTACTACCAATATAGAATAGGAAACAACACTTATACCCCAGGTGACACGCCTGCGGCAACCGATGGGGGATGGATAAAGCAAGACGGTGAATTCGTGCTCACCGAGGACTGTAAGGTACTGATCGAGCCTTGGTGCCGTGTGACGGCAGGAAGTGTCACTATCAACGGCACAACCTATACCAAGGACCAATACGTTCCTATCGATGTCCTCAATACCATGACGGCCAAGAGAAGTAATAGTACAGGCGTTGGTGCCGATTCGCGCTGGAGTTCTCTCGATGACGACGGTATTATCATCCATAACGCTGTGTTTGCCGGTGGTAATGTTACTGAAGGTTCTGATAAGACATACGCTGAGGCAACTACCGTGTTCGGTAATGCTACAGCCTCCATCCACGATGTTTACCATCGTGACTTGATCACTATCGGCACTGGTCATACGGGTGGTCTTTATGGTGATGGTAATCTTACCTTCGTGGACGGCTACCGTGGACTGAACATCACTAACTACGGTACTGACTACTACAACATCGACATGGAGATTAGCTTTACCGACTATGAGAATCTGCCGGAACGTGAACAGGCCTACTATGAGTTGAGATATAAGTGCATGAAGGAATGTACCGACAATGCTGGCAAGACCTATCATCCCGAAAACGGTAACATCAAAGCCTCATCCATCACTGCCGACGAGCTGATAGCCCTGTTTGAAGGTATTAATCAGGAAGATGGAAAGCCGATGGTTGGAGCTGATGGTAAGCCCACCTCTACAACCTACTGGGTGGAGAACGGCGTCTGTTCGCGCTATGCAGGACGTATCATGAATACCATCCAGCGTGCTGACTTCTGTGGTGTCTTCGGCTCACGTATGGTGATGCAGGGTGCCCAGGACCGTGTGCTCGACCGAGCCAATAATACCAACTATACCATCAACCGTGTCCGTGAGGTGTCACTGAACAAAAAGATTTCCACAGCAAGTGATGCTGGAAAATATCACGGCAACTATTTCGGTATCTATAGCGTGGTGAACCATCTCGGTGCATTGACCAGTGATGTGGACTTCTATAGCTCCGTGCGCACTACTGACAATTCAGACAAGAATACCTATGGACCAGACAGCGACGTTCAGACGTTTGCACAATGGAAAGGAGCTCATAAGACCGAGCGCAAGCGCAACAACGGTAACAGTCATAACGAGGTGGCTTTGGCATCAGGTGTTTACCTAGAGCTGACTACCGAGAAGAGTACCGGTACTGATGTAAACCAGAAGGACTGGGGTTATATCACCGGTGTCATCGAACTCGACCTGATTAATGTGCAGGCTGGTGTCGGTGGTGGATTCGTATATGCAAAGAATGTGCATGGAAAAGCGACTTACGCTCGTCAGAAACATGTCACGCTGACAGAGCTGAATGCAGGTGCTGTCACACGACGCGACTACACCTATTCAGAGACCGACAATGATAAGAAGGAGTGGGAGACCTCTGGTAACTTCGTGCATAGCACTCAGACCATTATCGATGACTGCTACCCACAGAGCAACCGCTACAAGGGTACTGATGCTGTAAAAGCCCACTATTGGTATATCAAGGGACAGGTGTATGTCTATAACCAGAATATTTCTGCCTATACTGGTGCTTCGAATGCCTATAGTGAGGTGGTAGAGATTCCATTGACCATCACGGCAGCATCACATGGTACGATGAAACTCCTCGACGTACGGCCCAACAAGTATGCTTACTATTCGTCGTTCTCAGGTACTACAGGCAATAAACTCACTGATAAGGATAAGTTGGAGATTGGCGATAATGTCTATTACCTCAACGATCCTATCAGCTATTGGGACTGGTATATGCTCAGTCCTGCGGAACGACGTCTGTTCGTTGACGAAACTTACGTTACCATCGCAGAATGTAGGATAGAAGGAGAGACTTATCCTGAGGGTACGGTATTGTTGCCTGAGGATTGTAAGACCTTACGTGATTCGGCTCCTAAGAAAGAGATTGACGGAAAAATGGTGCCAACGGTAATCAACGTAAAACAGAATACTGATGCTACCTTCGACTATGTATTCCGTCCGTCTAATAACATGAGTCACGAGACGGGTTATATCCTCACCTACGATGTCAACAATCCAAGGATATGGAATAAGTGGTATACACCGGAAAAGACAACGACCGATGTAAGGACGGATAAGATTGACTCTAAAGAATATTCTGAGCTTTCGAAGGCCGATCAAGAAAAATACAACAACGGTCCTACCTATCGTCCTACATCCAACGGTTTCTATGGTCAGCAGGCCTACAAGGTATCGAACATCATTCCTAAGGCTGTCCACGACACCTACCAGGCGGCTACCGCTGCCCATCCGGGGAGTGTTGATCCAGAGAAGCAAGCCAGCTTCGAGGCTGCCTATATCGTGACCAGTGAGATAGAGACCACTAATAAGAGCGGTACTAAGCAGCATCTCTATCCTGGTGCTCCGTTGGCTAAGTCAGACTATAACGATGCTGAGTGGGTTGCCATGACAGGTAGCGTTGCTGATGCTTATGTCTGCAGCAGTACTATTAAGTTGGATGATGGTGAATATATCTATGTGTCGACTCTGATGACGAAGGCAGAGCGAGACCAGTACATTAGTGAATATGACAATCTGAAGACCGATTTGGAGGCCAGCATCACACCGGCATACTATTGTACGAAGGCTGGCGACTATGGTGGCAACTACTACGAGACAACGAAGAACTACCGTGGTTTAGTTGCCTGGAGTTCGCTGTCACCTGAAGACCGCGAGCACTTCGAGTTCAACTACGATGCCCTCGACCTGCTCATCGACTCCAAGTACGGTAAGCGTACCGATGGAACGCAGCAACCTGAGGGTCAGAAGTACCAGTATGATGGCTTTGATGACTACGACGAAGATAAGAAGGAACAGTTTATCTACTCGTCCACACAGCCCGTAGACTATTCTGCTACCTATAACGGTGCAAACTTCGATTACAATGATGGTGGTGAAACAAAGACAATCGTAACAGGTCAAGAGATTGATCGTGAGATATATGAGTCGCTACCTAACGAGCGTCGTCACTACACATCAATCAGCGTTGACCATGCAGGCAAATACTATGTTGTCAACACTGCGTTCCAGCGTGGTGAGACACCTTATTCTGTAGGTCAGACCATTGACGAGAGTACATACAACGTGATGGGTGATAACCAAAGTAAGATAACCGTTCTTGAATTCTATGAAAGCGAGGCAGGTCAGACCTATTACTATTGTCGTGACAGCTATCAGATTGGTGAACACGGTGAGGGTTATAAGGTTATTAGTGTCAAGGGTACTGGTAGCGGAACGACCTATACAGAAGGACAGACCGTACCGCAGGGTGCCGTTATCAACAACGATAACTATGGACATCTGGTCAACCATCAGCAGAATTTCACCATCCATGGTGTTGCACCTACGGAGTATAGCACGCTCTACGTGTCGCAAAACTCAGATATTTACGACCTCTCGCAGGAGAAGATCATCACCGTTATCTATCAGTACGACTATGTTGAAAGCGATGAGTTGGGTCTGCATATCACCCCTGTCAGTGAGCGTCACGTGGTGAACATCCATGTGAAGTTCGAGAGTGGTGTTCCTGAGGTGGAGAATATCAATACACCGAAGATAGTACTCCCTGGTACTTCTGTCAGCATGAGTACACCTCACGTCACTCCAGGTGCTTACCAGATCATCGGTGGTGGATGGGAGTTGTTCGAGAAGTTGTCTGACGTTGAGAGTCACATCAACGGTAAAGAGTACATACCTAACACCGATCCTCTCTACTGGTATCAGGATGGCTTCTATTTGGCATACTATGCTAAGACCTATCTGGGTAAGACCTATAGTAATGCAGTCAATGTGAGTGTGGCTAACTACCACGACCTGGCTGATATCCTGAGCGACCAGAACAAGACTCACCATATGTATGTCGATAATCCAAATGTGAAGCGCGACAGTAAGGTCTATATCAATGACGGCGAGAACGGCCTGACCCATCTGAAGAACTTCTTCGACCTGAGTGTGGTCAGCGAGACAGCCGAGACCGATGACAACGGTCTCATCAAGACAGGTACCTTCGCAGGTCATGCTCCGCTCAATGGTTATGTCAAGGGAGGACAGAACCTCGACTTCTTCCTCCGCACCGACATCACGCAAAGCGGTACCTCTGCTTGGGAGCCTATCGCCGGTGGAACCACCGACCCATGCTTCAGCGGTACCCTTCACGGTGACGGTCACCATATCAGTGGTCTGGCGAAGTCGCTATTCGGTAAACTCTGTGGTAATGTCTTTAACCTCGGTGTCAGCGGCTCGTTTACTACGGCAGGTATCGCCGACACAGGTGACGGCTTCATAGAGAACTGCTGGATCAACACCACAGCGACAAGCGGGTTCGCCGCTAACCAGAAACCGTTCATCGGCAATCCTACGGGAGACGCTAACTGTACACAGATTGTCAACTGCTACTATCCTGAGGGTAAGGGCTATACCGCAGTTAACGGTACACGAGCCATGCCAGAGAAGGCCTTCTACGACGGTGAGGTGGCCTACAACCTGAATGGCTTCTATCTGGCTAAGCGCTACTATGACGGTACCAACCTCAGTACGGGTAAGCAGTATAGTTATCTGAAGAAGAACGCTGACGGTACGGTGGCTGAGGAACTGAGTAAGGCTTACTATCCCGAGGCATACGCCTACTATCCTCTCGAGGGAGAAAACACAAAACTGTTCGGCTATGTGGAGAACCGTTACTCCGACGGTGACTTCATCTATGCCGGTGGTACTATCCCTGAGGGTGATAACGTACGTCGCCATGAGGAGGAGAAAGATGGTATCACCGTTGTTTCATATAATCCTATCTGGCCCGATGACTATATTTTCTTCGGTCAGACGCTGAACTATGGCTATGGTGCCGCTACCGATCCTGCACATGACAATGTGCCGACGGCTGTCAATACTACCAATCGCGTCTTCCGTGCGCCGGCCTACTTCCGTAGCAAGGTGGTTAATGTGGCTCACTTCAATAGCAATGCCGTCTTTGCACAGACTATGAAGGATGATGAAACGAAGGAGGCTTATAAGAATATGACTGCCATCGACTTCACTGGATATAATGATGGCAGCTATCAGCAAGGGTGGCAAACAGTGTCTGGCGGTTCCAACGCAGAAAAGCAGTTCTTCTATCTGCCTCTCCTCGACGACGACGGTCTTACCGGCTTCAGGAATGTCAACCTGACAAAGAACCTGTTGGCCTATACTTTCGCCGCCGGTGGAACAGGTGACAACGAGACTGCTACGGCAACGCAGAAGACAGCCAACGCGGTAAGTGAGGCATTATTTGACTATGACTTTGAGGAGATGGATGATGATGCCACTGCAATACCACCGGTGAAGGCAGATTACCGTGCCGTAGATGAATGGGATAGATGGGCTAACGAGTCACAGATGCAGGGTCACTGGGTACAGTTGACAGGTGACGAGTATGTGGCTCAGCGCGACCACCTGCTTGTCGACAAGCATGACTTCAACGCTCCTATCAGTTATAAGTTTGCTGACGACAAGCGTATGTGGTACCAGCGTACTCCAGAAAACTTCGTCGACACGTCGAAGGGATGGGATGTTGTCAGCCTGCCATTCACTGCCGAACTCGTCACTACCCATCAGAAGGGTGAGATAACTCACTTCTACAGCGGCAGTATCGAGGTGGATGATAATCATACGAAGGTGGGTCATGAATACTGGCTCCGTGAATTCAACGAAGGTGCCCAAGAGGGTGATAAATTCAAGGCTACCTTCAACTATCCTACGTCAGGTGCTAATGACGATTATAAGAACGTCACCAATACCTTCCTCTGGGATTACTACTATGAGGCTGCCAATGGGCATAATCATAAGGATAATAATCTGGATACCTACCAGACATACTATCAGAAGGAGCGTAGTCTTCCTGCCTATCCGTTCCTGGCTGGCGGTACTCCATATATTATAGGCTTCCCAGGTACGACATATTATGAGTTTGACCTCAGTGGAGAGTGGAAAGCTAAGAACACCAATGGTGCTTCACCTGCAAAACTGTCTAAGCAGGTTATCACCTTTGCTTCTGTGGAAGGTGATGTCATCAACGTCAGCGATGACGAGGCAGATGTCACTAAAAAAGGCTACACCTTCAAGCCCAATTACCTGAACCAGACGCTGAATACTGGTTATCTGATGAACACCGACGGCGATGCCTTTAAGAAAGTGCCAGATGGACAAACGGGTAATGCCGTCGCCTTCCGTCCGTACTTCAAGAAGGTAGAGACATCAGGTTCCCGTCAGGCTGCCCGTGCCATCCTCTTCGATGGAGAAGGCTCATCGTTCGCTATCGGTGATGACCGTGACCCATCTGAGGAGGAGATAGGTGGTGGTCTGCAGTTCTTCACCAAGCGTCGTGTGATTGGAGTCACCTCTACGCTCCGTGAGGCTGCCGATGTCCGCATCTACAGCACGACAGGTAACACCATCGCTGCCTTCACCGTCCTGCCGGGTGAGACCATCGAGAAGTATGTTCCTATTGCCGGTGTCTATATCATTAATGCTGCCCACGGCCGCTATACGAAGAAGATTTCTGTCAAGTAACTTAAGCGAATCGAGATATGAGAAACGAGATAACAAGTTATAGAGATGCGTCCCAAGAATCGTCCCACCGTTTGAGACGAGTCGTCCCATGCCTTGGGACGCATCGTCCCATGCCTTGGGACACATCGTCCCATGCTTTGGGACGCATCGTTCCCATGCTCCTTCTCCTCTTCATGCTCGTTTCAGGTAGTACGAAAGTGTGGGGCCAGACGGACTATTCGGGAATCTACTATATCGGCAGTGGCGGTAATGCTGCTTCAGTCAGCAATAAGAGTACGGCGGAGGCTTATTCTTACAATGTCGGGTCACCTAATACAAACTACTACTTAGTGCCGACAAATGAGAGTGAGCCTGCTACACTAGCCAATAAATCTGATGTCTATCACGATGAGACAGGAGCACAGGAACCCTTCCTGACGACCTACAAGATTGGTCATGACAATGAGGCTGTATGGGTGTTGAAGCAGGTGACGGATGACGATGGCACCTTCTATTACGTCATACATGCCAAAACAAACAAATATGTAGTCTATGATCCTTACTTTTCTGGCAACAACTACCGAAGGAAATGTATGCACTTGCAGGCAATGGTTTCACCGACAGAAAATGCTAAATTCGTAGTCAGTGAAAGGGATGGCGCATATTGTTTTATACCGAAAGAGTTTAAAGATATTACCCCTAATAATTCTAACACTTACATATTTTGGAACATTGCTGATAAAAACCGTAACAGCAGAAAAGGCCTTGATGCTTCCAATTATTGGGGCGGTTTGGTGGGATTGTATTGTTTAGCGTCGAACAGCACAGTGTTGGATGCCAACTCGAAATGGAAGTTCGAGTCTGGCCTCCTTGATGCCCCGACAATTAGTGACGTCGATCCTGCGACAAATAAAGTAACTGTCACTGGTCCCGATTGGTTGCCAACTGGATACAAAATCCGCTATACGATATCTACAGATGGTAACGCACCAGCAGACCCAGATGCTTCCAGTATTATATTGGAAAATCCTTCTAGTGATGGTTTTGAAGTCAGTGAGACTTGCATTATCAAAGCTGTAGTTGAGCGTTATGGTGTGGTTCTTTCAGAAGTGGCAACAAGTGGTACGCTTGTGCCTTCCCGTTGTGCGACTCCAGCATTCACCTATTCTACAGAAACGGGAAAGGTGACGATTACTTCTGGGACTGATGGTGCCTCTATTTACTATACGCTTGACGAAACAACGCCAACGTCAGGTAATACACTATATGAAGGACCATTCGAAATAGCAAATCTTACTACAGTGAAGGCGATTGCTGTCAAGACGGGAATACTGGATTCGGAAGTAGCATCGGTAAAGCTTGTCTTGAATCCAATAGTTACCCTTGCCGAAAATGAATGTACCTATGATGGTTCTGCCAAAGAGCCTACGGTGAGTAGCGTCAAAGATGGTGAAACCATAATATCTCCTGATGAATATAATGTCAGCTACGGCAATAACTTCAATGTAGGCGATGCCGCCATTGTTACAATTAGAGACAAGGCAGGAGGTGATTATATCGTATACGGTTCTACGACGTTTACTATTAATCCAAAGGCTGTAACTATCACTGCCAACGATGCTTCGAAAATGTATGATGGCACTGCGCTGACTGACGGTGGTTTCACTACCACCGCATTAGAAACGGGTGACACACATACTTTCATCGTTGTCATGACAGCAGAAAGTACCATCACCAATGTGGGAACCCAACCTAATGTAATTGCCTCGGTGGATGGCATTGCAGTGACTACAGGGACAGAAACGGCGGTAGGTAACTATTTAGTGACCACTGCGAATGGTACGCTGAAAGTTACTCCCAAGAGCATCGGCGATGGCAACAGGCCTGCAGATGATATTACCATAGAGCTGGCTGCTGATGGCACGTTGAGTGCTGTCAAGCAAGGCGATAGGACATTGGTGGAGGATACTGACTATACCTATACGACAGAGGATTTTGGTGAAGATAAAGTCTTTATCATTACGGGTATGGGCAACTATACAGGCTCTGCCAAAGGTATTTATGCATGTCCTAAGTTTACTGATCCTGACGGCACAACAGGTTTATCAAAGGCTGCCGCAGTCTATATGGCATTACGAGACTATGCAAAGCCTGCCGGCATCACTCCGTATATTGTCAGGAAAGTCAATCCGTCGATAGGAACAATGGTTATCAGCGAAATCGCATATATCCCAGAGGGCGTACCCGTACTGCTGCTGTCTGATACGGAAGTGTCAGGCTTTACGGTTTCTCCTAAGGACGAGGCTGTTCCTGAGATATCAGCAGGGACAAAGAACAGCAACCAACTGAAAGTAGCCCCGGAAGAAGGTGTAGCCGTGGAGGCTGCACAGGTCTATATGTTCTACAAAGGTGAATTTGTGCTCACGAAGAAAGGAACACTGACGGAAGGGAAGTTCTATCTCTATAATCCGAACTATGCGGCGGTACCTGATGGACAAGGAAGCGCAAATGGATCACGAGGCAGCTTGCAGATTGTCATAGAAGATTGGGATGACTCGGAAGAGCCGACAGGGATGATCTCTACCACCCCTGACCCCTCCTTCCAGCAGGAGGGGAGTTGGTACACACTGGATGGTAGATGTCTTAGTGGTGAGCCGACGAAGAGCGGAATCTATATCCGTAAAGGACAAAAGGTGTATATAAAAAAGAAATAAGATATGAAGCATACGATAAGATTCATCATTCTACTCTTTTCACTCGTTATGACGGGTGTAAGTGATGCCTGGGCTGACATCACAGAGAACGATATTATCATCAATGTGTTGCCGAATAAAGCCGCAGGAACAGTGAGTGTAACCAATATTTCTGGTATGACAGTTACCATCACTGCTACTCCTGCTACGGGCTATACGATTGATGCAGCTCATATTTTGGTCGAGAAAATGGTGGATCCTATGGCTGCGTCTCGTCGTGCACCAGGTATGGCTTCTTCACTGCCTGTTGATGGTAAAAATCCTTTCACTTTCATTATTCCTGAAGGTTTTACTGGTGCTTATGTAACCGTGAATTTCTATAAGGCATCGGACGAATTTACCCAAATTACATCGCTTGACCAAATTACGGAAATGAATGGTAAATACCAGTTAACTGCTGATGTTTCTGGCAGATCCAGTAGTTTAGGGGAATTTACAGGAACGCTCGATGGCGGCTTGCATAAGATAATCGGTTCTTCTGCACCGTTGTTTGCTTCAACAGATGGTGCTATCATTTGCAATATTATCTTTGAAGATGTGAATATCACATCAGGTGATACAGATGGTGATGCTGGTGCTGTGACATCTAAGGCTAAAGGTGCAACTCGAATCTATAACTGTGGCATCCTACCTACTTCAGTTGAGCGTGATAATAAAGGGAATATCACCGGCTTTTATGGAAGCAGTGTGGGAGGCTCTCGTAATGTTGGTGGTCTCGTAGGATTGCTTGATGGTACAGCCCGTGTCATCAACTGTTTCAGTTATGCGAATATAAAAGGAGGCAGCACAAAAGGAGGAATTGTCGGTAATAATAATAAGACTTCTAAACAAGGTGCCATCACAACGATGGTGATGAACTGCATGTTCTATGGAGATATTGCTGACGAAAATACGATAGCCCCTATTTATGGGGGAACGGAAATTACTAATGCTTCTGGTGGTCTGCCAAACTATAATTTCTACCGCTATAGATCTCGGTACAGTATCCAGAAAAAGATTACAAATTATAATTGTGCGTTGGCGATGGAAGAAAAGTTCATCAATCGCTTCGAACGCTATCGCCTGCTGCTGAATAGCAACAAGAAATTGGCTGCATGGTATATTACAGGCAATGCTAATGATACTGCCAAATTAGCCAAGTGGGTATTGGAGACGGCTGACAGAACTAATACCCAGCCGATGCCCTATCCCATATTGAAGGCACAAGGCAAATATCCATCTATTATCAATTATGATGCAGAGCATGCCCCTGACAGTGTTGCCGTAGGACGATTCAAAGGCGGAAGAGTGGGTAGGCTGGCTGTCACTATCAGCGGCATAGGCGATAATGCATCTTCGCTGGCTAAGTTCACGAAGAACCGTACCAGTGTTGACACGACATTGGTGATGACAGACAAGGATGAAGACCGCTTCAACTTTAATTACAAGAAAGTGCAACTGCCTTATTTCAACGAGATGGGAGAAGGCAACTGCACCAAGAACCGTGTCGTGACAGGTTGGGAGATAACGGGTTTTAAAGGTCGCACATCTGACACCTTCGACACTGGCGATAAGTGGGGAGCATACAACTTTGCTGACCGTGATTGTACGAGTAAGGATTTATATAGCAAGACCGGTCGCGTATTCTCACAGGGTGCCTATTACGATGTGCCCAATGGCGTGACAGGCATCACTATCAAGCCTCACTGGGCAACGGCAGCATATGTGGCAGATAAAATGTATGATGTGGCATATTCGAATGCTTATGCTGCTGATGGAGTTGAAGATATGGGTACGCAAACAAGCAACGGTGGAAATAAAACCATTAATGGTGACTCCCAGAAGGTATATGACACTATAGGGAATGCACGTGGATCGATGACTTTTGCCACTGGTGCCACGGTCTATGACTATGCCGTCGTGCTGGTGGGTAATGTGCATCAGGATGGTAATCCCACGACAAACAATACTCCCTATACCATCATGTCTATTGATGAGAATAAGGATAACGAGCCTGACTATACTTATATATTTGCTCATAAAAGCAGACAGGAAATTTCACCCATTCGTTTTGATTTTCTGAATATCATGGGTATAGCAGAGGCTCAGTTGCCTAAAAACAATAACGCTAAAATGACTTTCCGCAATGTGTCGATTTTTAAATCGAAAGGATGGCTTGAGATTACGAATACCTGTGTAGTGAATTTCTCGCAGTTGGAATATGATGATAATGTGAGTGGAAAAGCGGATGCTCCTGTAATCTTATTAGGTGGCACATACGAACAAATCGTTTCTACAAACGGTGCTATCAACAATAAAATCCAATATGTTCACGTAGGCAGTAATGCTTGGTTTGCAAAGTTCGGTCCCGGTACCCATAGCGATGGCAGAAACTTTACTAATCATGTCCCCATTTCGGTAACGGGTGGTGACTATGATGAATTTTACCTTACCGGTACCTATCAGCCGGATCTTAATAACACATTAAAAGTAGACAGTGCCGAGTGCTATGTCAGCGGCGGTCGTTTCGGCGAGATGGCTGGTGCCTCATTGGAACCGCTGAAGGGCTCTGTGAGATGGGATATCAATCATGCCGACATTACCAACTTTTATGGCGGCGGTGTCAATGCCAACAAACCTGTTGAGGGAAATATCAGGACAGACATTGCCAACAGTCATGTAGAAAGATTCTGCGGTGGTCCGAAGTTCGGTGACATGTCACCTGGCAAGACAGTGACGACCAATGCTACCAACTGTACGTTTGGCACTTTCTTTGGTGCTGGCTTTGGTGGTAATTCATACAACCGGGTGAAATATAGAGATGTAGCAGATGCAGCCCCTGCCGATTATCAAAGTTATTATAGTGATGGCACTTCTGCCAATGATGGCAAAGACCGCGGTAAATATTTTGATGGAGAGACAACCAATGCATCCTATGACTCTGGTAAAGACTACGGTAAAAAAGGTAAGGGTGTGGCAACGGACTTCGACTATGAATATTTTGTTTGGTCAACAGGTCAAACTGGTGCTCGATTTTATGTGAAGTTTATCACGTTCTCTCTTGCCAAGACGAATGACGTCAAATCAACGCTTACCAAATGCACTGTCAACAACAATTTCTATGGCGGCGGTAGTTTGGGTAAGGTGCTAGGCACTGCTACTTCCATACTTGACGATTGTACGGTAAACGGCAATGTGTTTGGCGGTGGCTATTCTGCTACAATCCCAAAGATAGAAGTTCGAGACACCCCAGCGTTCAAGTCTGGCAAGGAACCGAACAAGAATATAAACATCGGTATGTTTGAGGAGGGTGAGATTGCAGATTCTGTCATCTACGAATGGAAGCAGGTTGATAATATGCCAGACAATGGCAAAATCGGTATGGACCCTGCTGGCAAGTTTGTCTATACCGATGAAGACCTAACCACCCTTGGACAAGTCAAGAATTCTAATCTTATTATTAAGGGTGCGACGACTGTTTCTGGTGATGTCTATGGTGGTGGCGCATTGGCAAGTATGGATGCAATTGGACAAACAAAAGTCACCCTGCTTGGTGGCACGATCAATGGTGATGTCTATGGTGGCGGACAGGGACGCTTAGAAGCTGGAAAGGCAGGAGAAGACGGTTATGTCAGTCCTATTGCCGCTACGGTCGGTTCTACAAAGGTCAACCTGAATGGTATGGATGCCTCAGAGTATAAGGAGGCTTATAATTCTTGGGGGCTGGTGAACGAAGGGGAAGGGAAGCCTTATACAGTTGCCAACACTGCCAAGGGATGTGTCGTAGGCGGTAGCATCTTCGGGTGTAACAATATCAATGGTACACCGTTGGGTAATGCTACCGTTCATGTTTATAAGACACAGAATGCTAACGCTACGCAGATTGGTAATGCTGGTGACGTGACAAATGCCAAGGAGAAAGGACGCTATGACTTGACTGCTGTCTATGGTGGTGGTAACCTTGCCCCCTTTATTCCTGCCGCTGCCAATGAGTCTACAGCGTCTACCCATGTTATCATCGATGGTTGTGGTCTGACGAGTATCGAGACGGTGTATGGCGGTGGTAATGCTGCCTCTACACCTGCCACTGACGTAACGGTGAACGGTACGTTTGAGATTAAGGAACTGTTCGGTGGTGGTAATGGATTGACTGCTTTGCCTGACGGTAAACCGAACCCCGGTGCCAATGTCGGGTATAAGAATTATACAAAATATGTAGATGAGGGCGGTACTCTGGTCGCAAAAGACAAGGAGGATGCTGACACGAAAGAGAAACGTCTTGCAAGTGGTTATGTCTATGGATCCGGTGCCGCTAATGTAACTATCTATGGTGGAACTATCCATCAGGTGTTTGGCGGATCGAATACGAAGGGTAACGTTCGTATCTCTGCCGTCACCCTGCTTGAAGACCAGGATGTCTGTGAGTTCTGTGTCGATGAGGCATACGGTGGTGGTAAGAGTGCACCGATGGATGCCGAGGCGAAACTGCTGATGTCATGTATTCCTGGATTGAAGGCGGCATACGGTGGTGCTGAGGCAGCGAATATTGAAGGTGACGTGACGCTGAACATTACCAATGGTAATTTCGACCGTGTCTTTGGTGGTAATAACAAAAGTGGCAGAATCGGTGGTACCATCACGGTGAATATTGAGGAGACAGGCTGTAAACCTGTCATCATCGGACAGCTCTATGGTGGTGGCAACCAGGCTCCTTATACTGCTCCCGAAGGGGAACATGGTCCGACACTGAATATCAAATCGTTTACCAGTATCGGTGAGGTATATGGCGGTGGCTATGGTGCGGGAGCTATAGTAACAGGCGACACCTATGTGAATATCAATGAGGTAGAGGGTGATAAGTCTTCTCAGGACGAGTTCATGAAAGAAACAGTTGCTGACGTGACTGACCCTGCCACTCAGACTACTGGGACAGACAAGGTGTCGAAAAATACAGGAGTGACTAAGACGTTCAAAGACGGTGATGGTGATGATGCCAATACCATCAGTGTGGATATACCGCTCCACAAACAAGGGGACATCGGTAGTATTGGTGTTGTCTTCGGAGGCGGTAATGCTGCCCAGGTTGTTGGTAATACCCATGTGAATATCGGTACGTTGTCATCTGTCGATTATGTTACCAAAGCAACGGGCGAGTCCGTTGCTCGTACCGGGATCACACCTGTTGGCGCCGATATCCGTGGTAATGTCTATGGCGGTGGAAACAATGCGGAGGTAACGGGTAACACCAATGTCGTGATAGGAGAGAAGTATGTGGCTCCCTAAACTACGATTCCCTAATCTATCTCCAACGCCGGAACCATAGAAAAGTAATAAAAGTGTCAAGAAAACACAGAACGCTCCCCAAACAGGGAGCGTTCTTTTGTTGATAACGCACACAATGTAAAAAATGTTAAATATATAAGGTTTGATTGTTAAATATTTGTCAGTTTTTATGGTTTTGTCTACTTTTGTGCGATGATTGCCGATGAAAACACTATGTCGACAACTACTAATTATAAGAATAAATAGAATCTAACTTGATAGGAAATGAACTTTAGAGTGAAAGCAGGGATGCTTGCTGCATTGTTTTGTGTAGCTTTCTGTGTAGAAGAGGCATCCGCCCAGCAGTTGGCAGTGAAGACCAACCTCCTTTATGATGCGACGACGACTCCGAATATCGGAGCGGAGCTTGGCATTGGTAAGAAACACTCCTTGCAGTTGTACTACGGACTGAACCCATGGAAGTTTAATACTGATAGTGGGAAGAAGTACTTCAAACACTGGTTGCTGATGCCAGAGTACCGTTATTGGTTCTGTCATCGTTTCCAAGGTTCCTTTGTCGGTGTTCATGCAATGGGAGGTGAGTTCGATGCAGCCAATGTGAAGTTACCGTTCGGTATGTACAAGAAATTGCGTGACCATCGTTACGAAGGCTGGTATGTCGGTGGCGGTGTGTCCTATGGTTACCAGTGGGTACTTTCCCGCCATTGGAACTTCGAGGCTTCTGTAGGAGTAGGTGTAATCTATGCCAAGTACAAGGGCTATGAGTGTGGAGAGTGCGGCAGACAGACGGACGACGGGCATAAATGGTATGTCGGTCCGACGAAAGCAGTGCTTTCATTCCTATATTTATTCTAGAAAAACTAGTAGAACTAGGAAAACTAGAAGTGCTAGTAAGATTAATTAATAAAAACGCAATCAAATGAAAAGAAACATTTTCCTCAGCATATCCCTGTTAGCCTTTAGCTTTGCGATGGCACAGGCTCCCATTAAGTTGACGGGTGTGAAGAAAAAGCAGGACACTCAGGTGTCCGTCACCAACTATCAGGTATCGCAGACCAACCAGAAGACGATGGTCACGATGGACTTCGTGCTCGACTCCCTCAAGGTGAAGTCGGCACGCTACCGTGCTTTTACTCCTATACTCCGTTCTAAGGACGGCAAGCAGAAGCAACGTCTGAAGTCCCTGCTGGTGACAGGTCGTGTGCAGGATATCATCTTCGAGCGTGACGGTATCGATCCCTTGTATGTTGACAACTACCAGTCTGTACGTCGTGAGAAGAACGAGCCTCAGCGAGTGGCATATAATGACATAGTAGATCGCCAGCCTTGGCATGATGTAGCTGAGGTGTGGCTGGAGTGCGACCTCTGTGGCTGTGGCGACACCCTGAAGTCAGACCAGGCTTTCTTGGGACCAATCGTTCCGGAGACTGCTGCTCTGGATATCAAGCCAAACTATATCGATATAGTGCCGGCTCCTGAGAAGAAGGTACGCAACCTGCACGGCACCGCCTATATAACCTTCGTCGTAGACCGTTGGGAGATGAAGCCCGACTATATGGACAACCGTCGTGAGCTGCGTAAGATTACCGATACCCTCGACGTGATGAATGCTGACAAGAACGTCTCTATCCATAAGATTAAGATTCACGGATGGGCATCACCGGAAAGCCCATACAAGCATAATGAGATGCTTGCCACCAACCGTGCCAAGTCACTCACCAACTATGTACGTAACACCTATAACCTGCCAGCTGATGTCTTTGCTCCCGCAGAGGCTACCCCGGAGAACTGGATAGGCTTGCGTGAGGCTGTCGACAAGATGTCTCTCTCCGTCCTGCCACACCGTGAAGAGATCCTGGAGATTATTGACGACAAGACCTTACAACCCGATCCGAGGGAGAAGAAGATCAAGCGTCTCTATCCGCAGGAATACCGTTACCTGTTGAAGAACGTCTATCCCGGACTGCGCCGCTCAGACTATGAGATTACCTTTGAGTATAAGGAGTTCACCTTGGAGGAGGCGAAGGAGATCTATAAGACGAAGCCTTACCAGCTCTCACTCCGTGAGTTGTGGGATGTGGCACAGACCTTCCCGAAGGGCAGTGACGATTATAATAAGGTGATGCAGACCGCCCTTATCGTCTATCCGGAGAGTAAGGAGGCAGCCATCAACCTTGCCAATGTGGCTCTCCGTCAGGATGACCTGTTGAAGGCAGAGACCCTCTTGGACCGTGCCGGTGACAGTGGCGAGGCAGAGAATGCCCGTGCCATCCTCTATATGAAACAGGATCGCTATGCAGATGCTGAGGCTGCTTTGAGTCGTGCCAAGGCAAAGGGTATGAATGTCTCCTTGAACCAAGAGATATTACGGAGTATAAAGAAGAAATAAGAGAACAATATAACATAACATTCATTTAATTCTAATCAATTATGAAGAAACTTAGTTTTTTAATGCTTGCAGTAGCTGGAATGCTATTTGCAGCGTGCTCGTCCGACAAGGATGCAGCTGATGCTGGAGCCCCAGCTGAGATTAATCCTGATGGCTTCATGGCATTGAACATCAATTTGCCGACTCAGCCTTTGATGCGTGCAGCCAATGACAATTTTGATGACGGACTTGCCACTGAGTACAAAGTCAGTGACTGTGCTTTGTTGCTCTTCCAAGGAACAGAAGAGGCTACTGCAAAATTGATTAATGCTCAAGCTATCCTGTTACCTTTCGATGATCAGGTTGATGATGCTGACGCTGATAACATCACTACTTCCTACCTTGCCACAGCCAAGGTGAAGGGTTTTGAGAAGACTGCTGGTAATAAGCTTTTTGCTCTTGCCGTTCTGAACTATAAGAACGTGATGAGCATTGAGGCTTCTGGAATGCCCACAATCGCTGGCACTACGCTGTCAACCTCTTCTACCATCGCTGATGTACGTGCTTTAACAAATGCAGACCTGACATCTCGCGGTGGTGCTCAGAACTATTTCTTCATGACTAATGCCGTACTCTCTACTGCAGTGGGAGGAACAGCCACCACGGCACCAGCAGCTGGAGACGTTTTCCAACTTGCCCAGATGGATGCCTCCAAGATCAAAGAGTCAGAGGCAGCTGCCAAGGCTGACCCCGCTGGTGACATCATCGTAGAGCGTGCCGTTGCAAAGGCTACTTTGAAAGTATCTGCGACGAAGGTTGGTACTCTGGATATTGACAAAACAGAATGGGCTATTGATAATATGGAACCATTGACCTATGTCACCCGCAATCCTGGCGACTTGGCATATATCGCCTATAGCTCAGGTGCATTCACTCCAGCCAACTATCGTTTCGTTGGTAATGCCACTACTAAGGGTAAAACCACATTGGGCTCTACTGAAGATTCATACCGTACCTATTGGTGTGTTGACCCCCAGTATGACGCAGCCGTTACAGGTATGGTTCCCGCTACCTCTTTCGTAGCAACAGGTACCGCAAATCCTCTGTACTGCTATGAGAATACTTTCGACGTAGCTAACCAGAGCTATAAGAACACGACTCGCGCCATCATCAAGGTGAAATTGGATGATACCTCTGAGTTCTGGACAGTCAATGGAGGTTCTACCCGTTATACTACAGTTACCGATGCTACTTCTTATGTAGTTGACAATATTGTTAACAAGACAGAGGTTCTGGATGCTTTCAAAGCAGGTCTTAACGCAGGTAAGTCCTGGACTGTTGATGCTTCTTCTTTCGATATCACTTATGAGCGTGACGCTACAACCGGTCAGTATAAGGTGAAGAAGCTTGCTCTCTCATCTACAGTTAAAGCTGAGATTGGTACTACTTTCAAGGCTTCATTCGAAAGTGATATCGCTACCGTCCTTACTGATGCTATTACTTCTGCCAATAATGAGGTTGTCATTCGTGACTATCAGGGTGGCGTGATGTATTATGAGGCTCGCTTCAAGCACTTCGCCGGTGAAGGTGTTGCAGACTTGGCTCCTTGGAACACTAAGGCTGCTTGGGAGACTCCTGCTCCTGCCGGAGGTTCTACTTCTGCTGCTTATCCTGGTGCTAACGCTGCCCAGAACTATCTGGGTCGCTATGGTATGGTACGTAATAACTGGTATGACGTGGATGTTACTGCCATTAATAACTTCGGTTATCCGGCAGATCCTTCAGGTCAGGTGAACAATCCGGATTTCGACGATCCTAACACACCAGACGATAATATCCAAGAGTATATCTCTGCCAAGATTCATGTCCTCTCTTGGGCTAAGCGTACCCAGAGCTGGAGCTTCTAATATTATAAATAAACTACTAAGAAAATATTTGCGACAATGAACGTTCGACATATCATAGAGAAGAGTTTACAGATGATTGTAGTTGCAGCCCTCTTTACAAGCTGTGACATGATGAAAGAAGACAGAGACGACTGCCCGACAGGTCTCTACGTCAACTTCGTTTACGACTACAACATACAGCGTGCTGACATGTTTAAGGATCATGTGGGCTCCGTAACGCTTTATGTCTTTGATGAGTCGGACAAACTTGTCGCCCAACGGACGGTGAACGGGAGCGAGCTCTCCGTGTATGGATATAATATCCATTTCACGGAAGACGAGCTGGCTCCCGGGCACCAGTACCGTCTCTCTGCCATCGCTTTGCAGAAAGACTGGGATGCCGCCCTCAGCACGGATGGTGCCAAATATCGGCATACTACTATGAAGATTGGCGACAGCCGTCAGAACATTGGGGTAAGCCTTGACCGTACTGTGTCAGCTAACCCGAAGTATTATGATGTATCAACGGATGCTCCGCTTGATACGCTCTGGCACACACAGCAGGTGATGATGGCAAGTGCTGCCGAAAAACCTACTGCTACCAAGTATCATGAGAAAGCAGATGGTACGGCAACGACCAATGCAGTCCAGACTGTCCAACTTGTGAAGGATGTTCCGACATATGCTACTGTCAGTCTGATTCGTGATACTAATCATCTGAATATCTCTCTTCGTGAACTTGACCATCCAGAGGATGTCAACGCGGACGACTATGAGGTGTTCATCCTCGATGCCAATGGTGATGTGGACTACCAGAATACGGTAGTAACACCCACCGACTCTCTCATATATCGTCCTTATGCTGCATGGACTACAACTTTTGACGCAGGAGGATCAACAGGTGTGGAGCGTTCTGCCCACTATGACCTGATGTTCAACCGACTGATGTACAACACCACGCCCGACAAGAACGCCGTGTTGTGCATCCGCAAGAAGTCCGACGGCAAGGATGTCGCAGTCATCAACCTGCCTTACATCCTTTGTGAGGGGCGCATGGCTTATGAGATCAACAACTATCAACCACAGGAGTACCTTGACCGTGAGTACGACTACCGTTTGGAGTTCTTCCTCCGTGGCGACCGCTGGGAGTTCGTCAGTGTATGTATCGACGTACTCTCATGGGCAAAACGTATACAGTACGTAGAGTTTAACTAATCATATAAAGAAGAAGCGACGCTCATGTCTATAATCTCTAAGTTACATCACATTCGCTATATGGTAGCAGCCAGCCTCCTGCTGCCCTTGGTTTGTGCCTGCTCGTCAGAGGACAACGGTGACGGCATGGCGGAGCCTCAGTTAGCATCATCCAATCAATATATCAACCTCAATATCGTAGTCAGTTCAGGCAGTGAGGGTACTATGCGTGGTACTCCTGCTGGAGGTGAGAACGGTGACGGACGAGAGGCTGGTTCTGAGCGTGAGAATCTGGTGACAGGTGTTACTGTCATGCTCTATGAGGATGCTGCTGGCATCAATACCTCGGCAGAAACGACACTTGCTTTCTGTAAATATTATCCTGTTTCTCTGGTATCTCGTGAGACGGCAGGAACACCTTATACCACAAAGACTGATGAGGCTGTCTACTCCACAGGTGACCAGCCTTTGGTAGGCTCAGGTCTTGACATGAGCAAGGAATATCATGCTATTGTGGTGGCAAACCAGAACATGGCATCTACTTTTACTACCGCTTCCAAGGTGAAGGACGTGCGTGACTATGTGACGACACATGTCTATAGTGGAAGTGGATTAGGTGCTGATGCCAGTCATTTCGTGATGTCCTTGGAGACCGACTATACTGTGAATTTCACTTCTCCGTCAAGTAAGACGACAGTCGGAAATAAAACGACCTATCATTTTGACGGTATCCGCATCGAGCGTCTTGCCGCCCGTGTCGACTTCTGGACGAATAACGCCACGTATGGTGAGAAAGACGCATTGGCTCATAACTATCGTGCACCGGGTTATGTCTACCCCGTCTGGAAGACTACCGATTTGTCAACCCCAACCAGCACCGACAAGTTCGTGCTGACGGCAGTCACTCCGTTCAATCTATATAATGCTGATGAGTATCTTTTCAAACGCACCAATGACGCAGCACCTTATCTTGCCGAAGAGTTCGCGACAAACTATGTCATCGACCCTAATACGGCAGGTAAGACGGCAGCATCTCCTTCCTATTATAATAACACGCTGACTTATCTGGTGGGTATTGATGAGACAAATTTAAGTTTAAGTGCAGCTACAGGTTATTTCCAAGCTGCTAATGCCTTATATGTCAGCTCTACACAGAAAGCAAAGTTTACTGGTGATGGTGATAAAGACAATTTTATCCTCTGTTATCCAAGGGAGAATACGTTGTCAACATCCTCTCCATTGTATTACTATGCTACGGGTGTTGCCATTGAAGGTGACTATTATCCCGCAGGCTCTGCTGCCGACTGGACCAAAGCGAAACACTTTATCTATTATGGTTATCTGCGACATCAGGGTGAGGGGACAGGTCCTTATATCATCAAGGCAAGGACTGACCTGAGTACCACGGAGACTTATACCACACCCATGAATTTCAGTGTGGTACGCAATAACCTTTACCGTATCTCTATTGACAAGATTACGGAGAAAGGTGAACTTGAATTGAAAATTATGGTGAAGAAGTGGGACACCTTTACCCACTCCTGGATATATATGTAAACCCATATGACGATGATGAAGAAAATAAGACTGACATACACCTTCCTGCTGGCTGCGGCACTCTCGATGCTGACGGCATGCTCCAGTGACGATGCGGCACAGGATGGGGGTGAGAAGGAAACAACGACATTGGAGGAAGGGCTCTCTGAAGTCCGTATCCATCTCTCGGTGGCTGCACCCTCGGGTCCGAGCATGCAGATGCGTGCATATTCTGACGATGCTGCGGTGACAGAGGAGATGATGAATCTCTGGACCGTCGTAGCTGTTAATTCCACAACTCATAAGGTGGCATTCGTTCATGCTGCCAAGCCAGCATCTGCAGAGCGTGAGATAGACGACCTCGTGAAGTTGGAGAATGGAACCTATGATTTCTATTCATTTGCTAATATCCCTCCATCCGTCGTTTGTCAATTGCTAGGTATTGACGGCTATGGCAAAGGAGATCAGGTGATGCGTGATGGTAATGATGGTGGTAATGACCCTACGAGTGGTAATGAAGATGTGGGAGAACAAGGAGATCCCATCACACGCTATGATGCCTCTAACGACCCCTTTATGTCAGAAGCGGGGACGACAGTAGATAATAATGTGTATAATATCACGTTCACAGAAGGAGAAGAAGTCACTGGCGCAGAAAATATAGAAGTAGGTATCGATGGTAACGGTTTTGACATCACTGCGACGAATGTCTTCGGTGCTACAGGTATCCCCATGAGTAATGTGCAGACTGGTGTGACAATTGATGGTACGAAAGATGTTAACTTGATTGTTGTCCGTATGTTTGCAAAGGTGGAAGTTCGACTGTTTAACACTACGGGGAGTGATATCACTGTCAAGTCGGCGACACTCTCTGATGTGACTCTTAACTACAATAATAATATCAAGCTGTTGCCCAATATCACATCTTATGAGGATGATATGGCAGCCCACCATATGGATATTCAGCCTAAGTTAGGCACAAGCTATTGGACTGGTGACTATACCAAGACACCGGCTTCTGCTGTAGTAGTGCCAGCTAATACGGAATATAGTGTGTCATCCACAGCCTATAAGACTATATCCTTCTTTATTAATGAGAGTACCATACCAACCAACTCCTATGGGCATTTCTTCCTGACCCTTGAGATAGACAAGGGTGGCGGTACCTCTGAATATCGTTATGCGCTGATAGAGGAGGATGCCACGCCTAATGAGTGGAACTACATCGCACGTAACGACTATCGTATCATTCCTGTCGTGCTGGATGACTATGTGCTCGACATCATTCCTTACGACTTCCCCGCTATCGGTGTCTATCCTGCCTCTGTAAAAGAGGAGGATGGTCTCTATACCATCAATTTTCATGACTATGGACATTTCCATCTGCAGCCTGTCGTGAAGAAGATGAGCACAGGTGATGCTATCAATTATTGGGATGGAACAGGTTCTACTCCTGCTACGGACTATTGGACGTTGGACACTGATTGGGCAACCTCATGGAAAACGTACGATAAGTATGGCGGAACAGCGAGTGCTAATCCGGGTAACTTCTACCGTAACGAGACAGCAACGGCTGATGCTGATGAGGCTGGAGGTGTTCCTGTATGGTATGTAAACGATGGTGTAGCAGGTCCTCAGTGGGATCCCGCAGGCGGTAGCACTCCAAACTATCAGCCGTTTATCTTCGGCTATATTGCAGACCCCGGTGCGACATTGCCAACGGACAAGAAAGTATATCATGAGTTCACCATCCAGTTGCATAAGGCAGGAGGTGTTACTCGTCAGATGAAGGCACGCATCTATATGATTCTCGATAAAGACCAGATGATGTACAGCCGTATGTTCGGTGCACCCCGTGTGCGCCATACCCATGGCTATTGATAGCTATGGAACAGCCTTAAGGGCAAAGCGTTCTTCGACTTATTGATACACAATCCAGTTATTCCCACGTAGGGAACGATGCATTCCCACGTAGGGAACGATGCATTCCCATGGTGGGAATCCTACATTCCCATGGTGGGAATCCTGCATTCCCATGGTGGGAATCCTGTTCCCGCTCCCATAGGAGACACCCTCCATTGACGGTTATACTTCACAGAGAGGAGCAGAAAGGGAGTAGTTAGAGCAACTCCTCCCGTCGTGAAACACCCTGTACATCGGCATTTCAGGAGAAAAAGGGAGGAGGGGAGTAGTTTTTGTGAAAAAACTTTTTTCTGGATGGTGTATATCCAGCACTACGATGAGTATTAACATAAAACGACATATAATGATGAAACAGTCTGTAGATTTGATGAACTCAATGAAACTGATGAATTCAAGACATAGTAATACAACCACCACCACGACGAGCCTCGCCCGCCGTGCCCTCCTCCTGTTGTCCCTGTTTGTGATGAGTGTGGGGAGTGCGTGGGGAGATACAGAAGTTGACTTACAAACGACTCCTTTGACTGCATGGAATAACAATAATATCAATGGTAGCAAGTTTGGTGAGTTTGCATCAGGAAATTTTATTCGATTGTATATGGCTGCCAATGAAGATGCAATAGAAATAGCGACTTTAGGAACATATAAAGGATTATATAATAATAATAATACCATAGCAGCCGGTACTTTAAGTTTAACAGATGGCTATCTTGAGTTTGAGGTGACTGATAATGCTCTTGTTTCTGACATGAAACAATATGGCATATATATAAATCCTAAGGGAAATACCATAACTAAAGTTGTGTATGTAAAAAAGGAAGCAGACACTTTCCTTGGCTCTGAAGCATCAGGTGCTACATCAGAAAGTGGTTCTCAAGAAATAGCAAAAGAAACTTCTGCTGCTCAGACGATCGACTTGACAGGTGTTAGTCTGACAGGGGTGAAATATGCCCGTATTTATCTTGCAGATGCCAGTGGTAATGCCTTGTCTGACCAAAGTTTGTTGACGGTAACTTATGATAGTAATGCAGCAGTAGCAGCAGGCTCTTCTGCAAAGAATGGTGTCTATGTATACAATGCTGGTAATAACTTGGATTTGTCAAAGGTGAGCATTACCTTAGATGCTGGTGCAGGCAATTTTGCCAATTACCAGATTAAATGTCTACTCTCAACAAGTACTGGCACTCCTACTGAAGGTCCCACCTTGACAAAGGAGCCTGATTGGAACTTGACCTATACTTATACGTTTACTTATCCAGTTGAGGAAATAGAGGTGCCTTTAAGTGTTAATGACTTATTAGAAGATCATCTGTTAATTAAAATACATGATCAAGCAGAGGCAAAGTTGAAGGAGTTATCGGGTTCTGCATCAATTACTTCATATTATAATCGTTGGTATATTCTTAATAAAACTACTGGTGTCCGCCAGCCTATAGCGTTTAGTAATTCTGCAAGTGCTGACGCAAGTAATTGGATTATAAGAACTGGTAGGAATAGTGATACAGATTTCTTTGTGACACCAAGTAACTTAATGGGATGGTCAATATCAGATAATGCTGCTGGTATAGGTTCAACATCAGAATCCGAATTCAATAGAATGTTTGGCTATAGTATTATCTATATACCCACTTCTATAGGTACTCAAATGTTTGAAGCCTCAGACTATGAGATTGTTTTTGAGTGTACCGACGATTACTCAGGTAGTTCTCCAGTTATAAAACTTCGCTATATCTTCCAGTTCCCAGAGATAGGTGAATTTGAGGGAGAGGCAAATACGGGCGCGACAGAGACTTCAAGCACACAGACGGTTGCCGACCGTGCTGCTACGAGTGTAGCAGTGGATGTCACTACTCAGGCAACAGATGCCAAGTATGCTCGCTTCTTCGTTACTGACGCTCAAGGAATGGTTGTCAATCCTACTTCTATATTGGAAGTGAAATATAATGATGTGGCAGCAACGGCTTGTACAACCACAAATAGCGGATTCTATATTTATAATGGTGGTGACGCTTTCGATGTAAGCAAAATCAGTGTGTCATTGAAAGCCTCTAAGTTGTATAAGACATATAAGGTGGTGGCTCTCTATTCTACAGCATTGGCAAAGATGACTTACGCAGGTGGTGCCATGATAGAAGAGCCTGACTATGATAACAAGCATACTTACTCTTTCGACTACACCATTACGACATACGACCAAACACCACAAGTAGAGTGGGATGCCACAGCGATGGAGACTGATGCTACGGATACTAAAATTGATGCCAACTGGAATACCTCGTTGGCAGAACTGGCGGCAGGACAGACCATCAAGTGGTGGGTGAAGGACGGTAGTGATGCTGTACAGCCTCTTGCCATTGGCACGTCACGCCAAGACGGAACTTGGACTATTGGACTGCCTACGGGCTTCGCTGTTACAAGCAATGTGGCAACACTCTCTGGCATGACCACTATCGATGCCGGTCAGTTGGAGTCATGGGTGAAGACCAATGTCTATGCTCCTTCGGATAAGACCTATGCTGATGTGAATGATTATAAGATTGTCTGCGAGGTATATACCAACAATGCTGGTACAGGAAATCCCAATGCCCGCTACACGTTCTCGCTTCACAAGGGCTTCGTTGGTTCGCTGAAGAGCACAGCTTCAACGGCAACAAAACGTATTCAGCCTGCTGCTGGCGATAAGTCGAATACCATCAGCGTGGCTCTGCCCGCTGGTACTAAGTATCTGCGTGCCTGGCTGACGGATGCCGACAGAACGGTGGTTGACCCCACAGGAAAACTGTCCATTACAGGGGAGAAAGCTATATTAAGTAGTGTTGACGGCTACAGCGTCAACCTAGGCTCCTATATATATAATAGTACGGGGCTGACATCACCAGCTTCCGTCACGCTGACGCTGACTGCCGCCGAACTTGACCATTACAACGTGGTGGTGGCAACATCTGCAGATGCTGCCGTCCTCTCAGGGGATGACGTGACCAGCGAGCCAGACTTTGACACCCAGACCACCTATTGGTTTAAGTATCCGGCAGCAGCGAAGAAGGAGTTAGAGGCACATGTAGAGTGGAGCGCCCAGTCGATGCAGCTCGTAAAGCCTGACATCGAGGCAACGGAGAATCTGGGAGCAGGCTATCTCGCCAACAATGTGAAGCATTACACCATGCAGTGGTATGTACAGGACGACGACGGCATACAGAATCTGAGGGCAGGTAACAGTCGAGTGAACGACTACTGGAGCATCAACGTGAATGGCGACCCATTCACCATAGAGAATAAGACTGCATCGGTGGTGAATAATGCTAACCTGAGCAGCACCACTTGGAACAAATGGGCAGCCCCCGTGTTTTATGCACCGAAGAACAAGACCCTGCGCGAGTTGGCAGAGAAGAACACTCGCTTTATCTGTAAGTTCTATGAGGACGATGAGACTCCACTCGATGATGTCAACCTGCTGACCATGACCTATACCGTCTATATTGACCGTACGGAGCCGCTTGGAGAACTGAAAGACGGTGGAAAGCGTGACGGGGAGACTATTGTCCCATCCGCCAGTCCGATGACGCTCAGTCTGGCTGATGCAGAGGCTGCATTTACCAGCAAGGTGGGGGGTAAGATACGTTATGCCCGTGTCTATCTAACCAAGAATGATGGTACACCGCTTGATCCGACAACAGGCCCAGAGAAACTGACAGTTACAGGTAGCATTCCCTTCACAACGGCAACTTATGGCTACTATCTGTCAGATGAGAATGGCATCACGCTGCCGACAGACAACACTTTGACACTTCCGGACGGTAAGTTCAATTTCTACAATGTGGTAGTTGCTATGTCAGGGGACACAGGAGAGACTACCCATACGGGAGCTTTCTCTCGTGAGCTTGGCAATCGTGCAGCTAATGTGACACTAACAACCTATGAACCTGACTATGACCTGATTTATACTATCAAGTTTAAAGAGACATCCACATTCCCCGGTACTTGGATTGGCGAGGACGGAATCAAACACGCCAAGGAGATATTGGTGGAGAACGAGAGTGTGACGGAGATTACGATGCCACTGTCGGAGAGCATCACTAAGATAAAGAGTGAATACGGAGTCGCCGACTTTGCCACATTGGCTGCTAATCTGCATGTGCGCTGGTATATTGCCAAGAAGAATACCGACGGTGACTATGTGAAGATTCCCAGTTCGGAAAACTATCTTACTCCCGTCAACTCTGAAAAAGGACACCAGAAGGAGACTGACCAAGGCATCTATTGGAACGCTTTGACCAGTGGCGTTTCAGGCCTTTCTGCAGGGGATGTACTCAACATGAAGATTACTAAGCCTTCCGCTTCCAATAGTTGGGAGGACTATCGCGTCGTGGTGTATATGAAATATGTCGCAGCCGACAAGGATGAATATCCAGAGTATGCCCCCGATCCGGAAGATAATAAGTGGGGGCTGGAGTCAACTACACAGACTATCAGCGGAGGCAAGGTAACCCACGAGCCAGACAATTTGGACATGCAATATATCTACAACTTCTTCATCGAAGACGATGTCAACTTCCAGTTTGTGCATGCTCCTGGTGAGTCCAACTGGCCGTATATCACCAATAGCGACGACAGTCGTATTGGTGCCACCGTACAGCAGTACTCATGGGATAACACTACGGGTACGAAGGAGGCTCAGTCTGGTGATTTCCGTCAGGGCGTACACACCGTGGAATACGATATATATGTCGATCCAACCAGTTCGACATCTGTTGCGCTGAAACTCCCCTTCCAGAATTATTTCGGGAGTGGAAATAATCTGGAGCCTACAGCGTATATCCGCTGGTACGACTGGACTACCGATGTCAACAACAACCGCCTTGCCATCAACGGAACGTATTTGGAGGACAAAACGGAAAACAACAACGGCTCCAATGTCAGCCGTGGCTTCTTCCTGCTGAACAATCAGAAGAATGGCTTCAGTCCTACACATAGTAACGTGGGTGTCACTTTCAATCCTAAAGGCTTGACGGGTACGGTGACTATTGCTTGTGACGTCAGTAAGTATTACGACGGTATCTATTCGTGCAACACACTGATGGACACCCGTACAGACTTCACCAGCTATAAGAAACCCTACCTGATGCACGAGCCTACGCTCAGCACCCGCTATATCTTCAATATCCGTCCGGCATCGGTCATAGCCACCACCATACAGGTTGGTCAGGACAAACTGGAGGCAAAAGGCAGCAATATGTTTGAGTTGGCAGAGGACAATGGACGCGTCAGCGTGGCTACGAACGGCACGGGGACAACGTTCTCTATCCGTGCCAACCTCTCAGAGCTGAACGACTACTATATCTACAACGGTGCGGCAATGGTGCAATGCAATACGCTACAGTGGTATGCGTACTTTGAAGACGAGACCGGTATCTATCGTAATGACACGAAACTGACGACAGAAGACTATGATGAATCTAAGCGTATCTCGCGTATTAAGATGAGCGCATTGAGTGGAACCTATACCCACATCACCACCTCGGCAAGTAAGTCGGTGACTGCCACAGCTGGACAGCGCTACCATCTGGTGGGATATATAGGCAATGGCACGGTGATGGCTCCCGTGGTACACTACGAGATTAACCTGATAGATGCTCCGGCGTATGCTGTAGACGACCTGCCCTTGGAGCGTACAGAAGCCTATCTGAGGGCACACATGACCCTGCAGGCTACCGTAGACTTTGACGGTATGTGCGGCACACCTCTGGGGTCTGGAATCTCTACACAGTCGGAGAACCACTCCCTGAGTCCGATGAGTTGGAGCGAGGCACAGTATGGTTTCTGCTATCCTGATGTGCGTCGCATCCATGCCGGAATGGGCAATGACTACATGGGTATCTCGCCCCTGCATGGCGACTACATGCTGTTGCGCTCGATGAACCTTGCAGGCATTTCACCATCAGAAACGGACGGTTTAGACTATTATTACCACTGGTGGGCAAGCAACTTGCTGTACGACTATACCTATTATTATGGTATGGAGCATAAGGGCGAAAACGGCTCGTTCCTCTACGTCGATGCTTCCGACGAGTCGCGAACTATTGCACAGATGTCGTTCAACGCCGACCTGTGTGCTGGCTCTGAACTTTGTTTTACAGGTGTGATAGCCGATATGACTGGTGGTCAGGTCAAGCCGCAGGTAATGTCAACAGTGTATGCCGTCAAGACCAATGGCACCAAGGTGAGGGTGGTGTCCTTCCACTCCTCCAACCTGAGTACTACAGCGGCCGGCACGTATACCACGGGCAAGTGGTATCAGGTGTATGGCCGTGTGGCCATCCCTGCCACGGTAGACCTGAGCAATGTGGACCACTACGAGGTGAACATCGACAACTACTCGCCCGGTACGGATGGTGCCGACTATGCCGTAGACCAGTTGATGTTCTATACCAGCAATGCGAAGTTGAAGGTGAAACAGTCGAGTGTTAACTGTGGTGAAGCAGAGATACCGATGAATCTCTATGTGAGTGCAGAGGATATAGAGCATATGGCAGGTAAGACTATTTACTGGCGTATCTGTGATAAGAATGGTAATGCCATGACGGATGCAAGTTTGTATAATAATGGAGGATTACTCTATGGAAAAACAACGGTTCCTGCATCTATTCCAGGCACATTACCTGTAGAGTCCTCATTACCTCTTGATTTCTCTGGTTATTTTGAAGGAACAGATGGTGCTACCTATTTCTCTCTTGCTAACAAGGGATTTGCTCTGAAAGAGGGCTCAGACTACTACATCTCTGTTTATAACATGTATGAGACTAGTGTTACTTATGAATCACTTTGGGGTAATCCTAGCAATACCTGCTCTGTGTTCAGCCCTGTCTTCGTACCTAAGGTGATGTACCTGTCCGTAGAGGATGGTAGTGGCAATGCTGTAACCACCGTTACCGCCAATTGTTCTACTCACGAGGCTGCTATTGATTTGAAAATGGTTCTGTATATGCCTGATAATTCGGAGGTTAGTGGCTTCCATAAGTATACTGGTGTACATTATGATTATTTCAAAGGAACCTTATTAGAGTTCCAGTCATACATGGTGGGTGGTGTTAGCTTGCAGGATGCCTTGCGCAACTTCCGTGGTAAGCAGGGAACATTATTCGGTTCTACTTATTCGGATCCTCCTGGTGTAGCATACAGAGGAATAGCATATGCTTCTTCTGCAGGATTGCCCGATGCTTATAAGTCTGTAAATGGTCAGAAATACTATGATGTCATTAAGCAGGCAATGGATGAAGGCAGACTTTTCCTGTCTTGTTCTCCAGATGTTAAGTTGACGGTTTCTACGACTTATCCGACAGTCACTGCACTTCCCATAGAAGATCATGTGACATATAATTCAACCAATTATGATGTATGTTCTCCATTGGCATTTACCTTTACAGTGGATGATACGGCTGGTGGTCCTACATTGGTTCTTGGCTTTGACGACGTGACAACCTATCCAAGCGGTATTCGTGTAGTCCGTGTGGGTAAAGAACAGATTGATAATATGCAGAAGGATGATGGTTTCCTATTGCATATCCCTGTCAATACGTTTAAGACAGATGATAGTGCCATGCCTAAGGATGGCGCTTTGGTCTTCGACGGTAACTTAGAGTTGTTGGCTTATAATGCGGCATCCAGTCAGACCAATGATGACCAGATTACAGCTAATGTGGATGTTGCAACCTTTGGGGAGACAGAGATTAATAATACAGGTAAGATGTATATCTCTCTTAATTTCCATGGTGCTGGAGTTACTAAGAAGACCTTCCAAGAGGGTTTCACTTATCGTATGTTCTTCCAGGTGAAAGACAAGTCTGGTGGAGTTGGTGCATGTGCAGGAAATGTGGAGTTCCTCTTGAAAGTGGTTCCTAAGTATGTGACATGGAATGGTGCGAATAGTAACTGGAATAACGATGCCAGTTGGCAACGCTCTACTCGTACAGAACTGAATAAAGGAGCAAAGGGTGCGGCAACGAACACTGATGGTTATGAGAATAATGGTGAGGGAACGCTTTCAACGGTTAAGACTACACCGAAGACCTTTGTACCTATGAAGTTCACGTATGTTACCATACCTGGCGGTACGACATCTCCTAACTTGGTGAATCTGACTTATGACACTGAAGATATCTATAATAATATAGGTACTGCTGCTACGGAGAATATCCAGTATGACCTGATGGTACGCTATACGGAGAAAACTTGTCAGAATCATGGTGTAAGTGGCGACGTTTACGACTGCGAGAAGTTCTATGGCAACTGGGCAAAGGAACTGTATATGAAGCCGAATGCGGAGTTGCTCAACCAGCAGTACCTGACTTACGAGAAGGTATGGGTGGAGAAGGAATTGGATGCTAATGCATGGACGCTGATGTCTACTCCATTGCAGAACACGTATGCTGGTGATATGTATGTACCTGTCTCTGCTACAGCAGAGGATAATGGTCGCCAAACTTCTGAGGCGTTCCAGCCTATCACTTTCTCTACGACAGCAGATGCTGCCGGCTTCACCTATAGCCGTACGAAATATCCTATCTATCAGAAAGGATGGACACAGGAAGGTGTCTATGTGAAGACAAAGACGAATGACATCCGTGCCACGCAGTATAGTGCGAATATCCCTGGTGGTGTAAGTACTATCCTTAATCAGTGGAGTCATGAGTATAATGACGTGACAGTTCCTTACAGCACTTGGACGGCATTTGCTATCCGTCCGCATAAGAAAGTCCAGACGGCAAAGACGTTGATCCGTCTACCGAAAGCAGATACTAGCTATGACTATTATCAGTGGGATAATACTTCTCCAACGGATGGCAAGCTAACACAGGATGTAAGTAAGACGACGACAGGTAAGCTGCTGACTGACGGAACAGCAAATATCGATGGTGTGACCTATGGAACGAAATATGGTACTACGGAACGTACGGCTGGTACTGGTTCGTTTGATGCGTCGGTAAGCAATATACAGTCCTCTCCATCTAACTATCAGTTAGTAGGTAATCCGTACTTGTGTTCTATCGATATGGCTGCCTTTATCAGTGGGAACAGTGCTAATCTGGAAACACCAGGCTACTGGACCTATACGAATAATAATACAGGTACAGCCTTGACAACAGGAACGGTAGGACCGATGCAGTCGTTCTTCGTCAAAGTGAAGACGCTTGCAACGCAGATCAATTTCACCCCTGCCATGATGGTAGATGGTACACAAATTGCATCTCCCTCCCGTGAGTTCACCCTCACTGCTTCAAGCAACCGGGGACAGTCGGCAGCTTCTGTATCGGTAGGTGAGGAGGAGAAGAGTGTGGAGACGCTGTTTGACTCTAACCTTGCTGATGTGCCGATGGTTTATACCGTTGCTGACGGACAAGCCGTAAGCATCAACCAGGTGAAGGAACTCTCTAAGCCGATTGCTTTTGGTGTGACCTGTACGGCAAGTAATGAGATGGTGGATGTGACCTTCTCGGATATAGAGAAGCTGACTTCTGGTGAGGTTTATGTGGTGGATGCCGTGGATGGCACCTCACAGCAGATATACGAGGGTGACTCGTTTGCCGTCCAGCCCAATGACTACGGTCGTTACTTCCTGACCTTCACAGGTGGCAGTGCGACGGGCATCGAGGAGACTGCCAGCGCACAGCAGGGTATCGTGGTCAGCGTCCGTGGCAGGGAGGTGACGGTAACCTCTGGTGAGGATATCTCTCAAATTCAAGCTGTATCACTCAATGGCTCGACGATATATCAGAACAATAGTTGTGGCAACAGCGTGACATTTATGCTCCATGCTGGAGTGTATGTCATCCAAGCAAAAAATATTGCTGGAGCACAACAAAATGTAAAGATTTTCGTTAAGTAATTGATGAATAGATATAAATTTACCGTTGGGCTACTGCTATGCCTCGTGGTTATGGGGTGTAGCAGCATCCATGACGATGAGGAAGATGTGATAGAGCATATTGTTGTGGGTGACCATGTGCCTTCCTTCTCTGTCAGTGTGGTTGACAATGGCTCGCCCGCAACATTTTCTACTAGTCACTTGACAGGTGAGACTGTCATCGTTTTTTTCAGTACGTTATGTGGTGACTGCAAGCGGGAACTGCCTGAGCTGAACGACTATTACCTGCGTCATAAGGATGACCCAGGGTTTCAGATGGTTGCTATCAGCCGTGGGGAGGGAGAGGATTTGGTGGCTCCTTTCTGGAAAGAGTATGACTTGCAAATTCCTTATTCAGCACAGTCTGACCGGCAAATCTACAATCTCTTTGCCTCGTCAATTATTCCCCGTGTCTATTTCGTGTCAGCGCAGGGTCTCGTGACGAGGATTCTTATTGAAAACTTTGAAGTAGGCGAGTAACATCCCTAACAGGGCGGCAAGGGTGACTCCCGTCGAGTTGGCGGCAAAGTCGAACCATTCCCCGCTACGGGTGTGGTTGGTGCAGTGTTCCTGCAGCAGCTCGATGATGCCGCTCATCACAATCGGGGCAAGCCATGCCCAGCAGAACAGTTTCTTTTTATTTAATAAGGTATGCTTGCGCAGGTATTCTATCCAGATGACCAAGCAGGTACCTCCATACATGATGAGGTGTGTCCATTTGTCAATAAATGCCACATCGTCCAGTGGAGTCTCTGGAAAGAAAGGAGCGAATGACAGTATCCAGATCAAGAGGATACAGAAGACGGAAAAAGGATATTTCCTTACAGTTTGAAGTGTTTTTGTAGTCATTACCTTTCAATTTGTATGCAAAGGTACAAAATAATTAGTAATTAGTAATTAGTAATTAGTAATTTTTACTACCTTTGCAAACGTTATGTCGAATATTATGGGAGAAAGAGCGAATTTTGGAAGTAAACTGGGTGTCATACTTGCTACGGCAGGCTCTGCTGTAGGATTGGGTAATGTATGGCGCTTTCCTTATATGACAGGGGAGAACGGCGGTGCCGTGTTCATCATGATTTATGTGATTTGTGTGGTATTGCTGGGTATTCCATGTATGGTCAGTGAGTTTATCGTGGGTCGTCATGGACAGTCGAATACGGCACGTGCCTATCGGAAACTTGCCGGTGGCACACCATGGTCACTGATTGGTTATATGGGAGTGCTGACAGGTTTTCTCATCACGGGCTACTACGCAGTGGTCAGCGGGTGGTGCCTGCAATATATCTTCGCATCGCTGATAGGACACCTGCAGGGTGACCCGGAGTATTTCAAGACGTATTTCACAGAACTGGCAACACACCCGGTGAAACCGGTGTTGTGGACGGTGATTATCTTAGGTATCACTTACCTGATTATCGAGCATGGAGTCAGGGATGGTATTGAGCGTGCCTCTAAACTGCTGATGCCCACCCTATTTATATTATTGCTGATTATCGTGGGAGCCTCTTGTATGCTGCCCGATGCCGATGATGGTATCGAATTTCTGTTTGAACCGGATTATGACAAACTGACGGGTGACGTGTTCCTCGGGGCGTTGGGACAGAGCTTCTATTCGCTGAGTATCGCCATGGGATGTCTGTGTACCTATGCCAGTTATTTCTCACGTTACACGAACCTGACAAAGTCTGCCTCCCAGATAGCAATCATCGACTGTCTGGTGGCTATCCTGGCTGGTCTCATGATTTTCCCCGCAGCCTTCTCGGTAGGGGTAAACCCGGACAGCGGTCCTTCGTTGATCTTCATCACATTGCCCAATGTGTTCCAGCAGGCTTTTGCGTCAATGCCTTTAGTGGGCTACTGCATCTCACTGCTGTTCTTCGTGTTGTTGTCATTGGCAGCGTTGACCTCGTTGATGTCACTGCATGAGGTGAGCACGGCATTTATTCATGAGGAGTTGAAGATGTCACGTAAGAAGGCTGCGTTGCTGGTGACCGTCACCACTTCTGTCATCGGTGCGTTCTGTTCGCTGTCGATGGGAGCCGTTGACGGACTGGTGTTCTTCGGCAAGTCGTTGTTCGACTGGTTCGACTTCATTACGGGACAGATATTCCTGCCTATCGTAGGTTTCCTGACTTGTATCTTCATCGGGTGGTTCGTGCCGCATCAGATAGTCCGTAATGAGTTTACCAACCAGGGGGAGTTAAAGAGCATCGGTTATGTCCGTCTCTTCCATGTCTACATCTTCCTGGTGAAGTACGTCTGTCCGCTTGCCATCCTCTTGGTATTCCTTCACCAGTTTGGACTACTAAGTTAAATGAGGAATGAGAAATGAATAAATGAGAAATGAAAATGACGAAATGATGAAATGAAAGTGGATAGAGGGAGCTTCGGAAGTAAATTAGGTATAGTACTTGCCACGGCGGGGTCAGCTGTCGGACTGGGGAACGTATGGCGTTTTCCGTATACGACAGGGGAGAACGGAGGGGCAGCCTTTATCCTTATCTATATAGGGTGCATCCTGTTGTTGGGAATCCCCGGTATGGTCAGCGAGTTCATCGTGGGACGCCATGCCCAGGCGAATGCTGCCAAGGCTTATGATGCACTGTCGAATGGTCGTCCTTGGAAGTTCGTGGGATATCTGGGTATTCTCACCTCTACGATTATTCTGGGCTTCTATGCCGTGGTGGCTGGATGGTGCCTGCAATACCTTTGTGCCTCTGTCATCGGACATCTCAGTGGGGATGCGGAGTACGTAAAAAACTATTTCGTGGCGTTCTCCTGTGATCCGTTGAAGCCAACGATATGGGGTGTCGTCTTTATCCTGATTACCCATCTGGTCATCGTACGGGGAGTGCGGGGTGGTATTGAGAAAGCATCGAAACTGTTGATGCCTATCCTTCTTGTGCTGTTACTGATACTCGTCGTTGCCTCGTGTCTGTTACCCGGGGCATTAGAAGGTATCTGTTTCTTGCTAAAGCCAGACTTCTCGAAACTGTCCAGCAGCGTGTTCTTGGAAGCATTGGGACAGGCATTCTTCTCTTTGTCATTGGGAACGGCATGTCTGTGTACATACGCCAGCTATTTCTCGAAAAACACCAACCTGTTGTGGTCGGCAGGACAGATTGCGGTGATAGACACGATGGTAGCCGTTTGCTCAGGACTCATGATATTCCCCGCAGCCTTCTCAGTAGGGGTGAACCCGGATAGTGGACCTTCCCTGATATTTATTACCTTGCCGAACGTGTTCCAGCAGGCTTTTGCTGCCATGCCGGTAGTGGGCTATATCGTTAGCATCATGTTCTATGCCCTATTGGTGTTTGCGGCACTGACTTCCACCATCTCCATGCATGAGATAGGAACTGCTTTCTTTACGGAGGAGTTTGAGCTGCCCCGGAAGAAGTCGGCATGGATACTCACTGTCGTCGCAAGTGTTCTTTGTATCTTCTGCTCCCTCTCCGTAGGGGCATATCCGGAACTGAAACTCATGGACTTCTCTTTGATGGACTTCTGTGACCGTCTGACAGCTAACTTCCTGTTGCCCTTAGGGGCGATGTTTGCCTGTCTGTTTGTGGGCTGGTATATCCCCAAGAAGGTAGTACACGATGAGTTCACCAACGGAGGAACATTGAAAGGGACGTTCTTCGGGGTCTACCTCTTTGCCGTCCGTATCGTCTGTCCTATCTGTATAACCCTTATCTTCTTGCATCAATTAGGTATTGTATGAACCGCAACGACCGACTAATACTTATTATCACTATGCTTGTCGGGACTTTAGTCTTGATAGGGATATTCCTGTTGGGAGGGGAGCGACCAGAGGATGCTCAAATGAGAAATGGAAATGGGGAAGTGAGAAAAAATGGTCGCTATATTCCTTATGATGAGGGATTGTCACCATCCAAAGAATGTTTCTATTTCGATCCCAATACCGCTGACAGCACGCAACTGTTGCGCCTTGGACTTCAACCCTGGCAGGTGAGGAATATCTATCGCTACCGTGCAAAAGGAGGCGTCTACCGCAAGAAAGAGGACTTTGCCCGTCTCTATGGACTGACGGTGAAGGACTACCGGCGGTTGGAGCCTTATATCCGTATCTCGGAGGACTATCTGCCTGCTTCCACTTTGGTGGGGAATGCTAGAAGAACTAGTTTCTCTAGTGGAACTAGTTTTCCTAGTAGTACTAGTAATTATAAGAAAGACAGCTTGCGTTATCCTTTGAAGATACGGGAGGGAGAGCACGTGGTACTGAATACCGCAGATACTTCCATGCTGCGCAAAGTGCCGGGTATCGGAGCTTATTATGCCAAAGAGATTGTTCGCTATGGTAAGTGGCTGGGGGGCTATGTCCATGTCAGCCAACTGGATGAGATAGACAACTTCCCCAAAGAGGCTAAGAAGTATTTCGTGATAACGGATCCCCATCCACAGAAACTATCCATCAACAAACTCACCCTACAACAACTGCGTCGTCATCCCTATATCAACTACTATCAGGCGAAGGCAATCGTTGACTACCGCCGGCTGCATGGAGATATCAAAAGCCTGCGGGACCTTCGTTTCTCCAGTGACTTCACTGACGAAGATATCCGCAGGCTTGAACCGTATATCGCGTATTAACGCCGGATGATTATCTGATGACTTTCACCGTCTTTACACTTCCGTCTGCCATCTGCAGACGTACGATGTTAACTCCCTTCTGGAGGGTGTTGACACGACGACCGTCTATGGTGTAGATATCCTGGCTGTTGATGGTGCCATGCTGGCTGACCGTATTGATGCCTGTAGCAACGGCAGGAACAGATGCACTACTCAATCCGCCCATCTCGTTGGCGGCACGTACGGTATATTTGTCTGCACTCTGAGCGCGGCGTGACGGTGCGGCAATACTACTCAGGTCGAACTGTGTCTCGGTGGTGAACCCGATAATTTGATCATCCTCACAGACTGCATAGAGCAGGGCATAGTCGCTACCTGTCCATAACAATACCTCACCGTCCAACTTCACGTCGGTAGGTACGGGAGCCTGCTCGGTAAGGAGTGTAGGCTGCCAGTCACCAAACATCTTGCTCATATCGCTGTAGTTGGTAGCCTCCTCCTCGCTGAGCACGGGGTTGTTTGTATGAGACTCGGCGAAGGTTGTCTTACGACCGCCCAGGTCGATGGTATTGCCCTTGGCATTGAAAGAGTTGTATTCTGCGAAGCGCTTCGGCCAGCCATTGCTCATCTCACTCCATCCCTCAGCCTTCGGGGCAACGTTCATCTTAGTATTGATGAATACAGCTACAGGAGTGCCCTTTCCCCATGGACGACCAAGGGTGTAGGTGCCGTCAACACCACTCCCGTCAGCACTGATCTGACATCCGTTGAATACCCAGCCAATGCTCCTCGGAGTAGAAGGAACGGCAGCATAGCCGCTGGCAATCTGGAGCAGTTCCACCCCATTGAAATAGGCATCGCCCTTACCACAGAGATAGTCTGTACGTCCACGCACCTGTCCGTCTTCGAAGTAGAAGAGTCCCTGTTCATTGTTAGAGGTCCATGTGTCCTGATAGCCATAGAGCAGTGTGTTCTTATAGATGGTCTTCGACGACTTGTCGTGAATGGCAAGGTTGCGACCTAAGGCATCGTTGATACCGCTCTTGATGGTAATATCTTGGAAGTAGGTGCCTGTAGCGCTGCTCTCCAACTGCAGAACGGCACTGTTGTTGATCTCCTCGTACTTATGAGCCTTTCCAAACTGACCGTCGAAGAGCATGTCTGCATCGTTGGTGATGTCTTGCGTGATGATGGTTGTCTCACGGTCCTCACCGATGAAAGAAATATTAGCTGCCTTCACGTAGGTGATGGGGTCGGGCAGGTCGCCTTCCCAGTAGGTTATCGTCTTGTCGCCATTCTGGTGTATATAGTGTTTCGTGGCACCAGTAGGCAGTTTATATACACCCTTCTTGATGAAGATGCGGAAGCGTGTGTTCTTGTCAGCACGGGTGTTGGCTGTATTGATGGCGGCACTTAACTCTTCTGTGGTGGATACCACTACGTCGAAGAGACCCTTCTCAACCGTCGGACGGTTCATGGTGGTGAACACGATATTGACTGCCTTGTTGTAAACATTACCTGACTTGTCCTGTACAAAACCGGCAGGCATCTGGAAGGTGTATTCCGTATTATAGTCGAGGTTGCTATAGCTGAAGCTGACAGACTTGCTGCTCCATTCAGCATTTACCGGTTGATTGTTCAGTGTGGCAACACCATTGGCGGTACCAGCCTCAATCTTCTCATCGAAAGTAATGGTGATCTTACCAGTAGCACTTACATCCTTGGCACCATCAGCAGGGATGGTAGCTATGATGGCAGGTGCTGTCTCGTCGGCAACAACGACAGCCTCACCTAACACATAGACATTACCTACCTGACTCTCTGAGTTGGAGGCGTATACCAGTCCTTCGGCAGAGGTTCCTGCGTTGAAGGTGTATTTGTCGGAAAGCAACTCAGTACCAGTACCCATGATGCGGACATAGACGGTCTCTTTGCCGATAGCCGTTGCCGGGAGCGTAAAGCTCAGCGGAGTGAGTGTGTTGGAAGCTACTGTCCATGCCTCACCCAAATCCTCAAAAGTAGTGCCATCTGTGGACACCTGTGCTTTCCAGTTTTTGGTGGCGGCATTCTTGGCTGCCATGTCTGCCTCGAAAGTAGCCTTGGTGAAGCCAACCGTGGAGAACTGGTACTGCCAGGCTATCTCAGCAGTGTTGTAACCGTTCTGGAAAACACCACTCAGTGTGTTGAGCACACCGCTATTGGCACGGTTGCGGACAACGGGTGTGGCATTGGTACCTGTGACAAGTGAACCGTCGCTCTGTTTGACAATAGAGACTTTAGCGTTGCGGTCGGCATCCCAAGTCACGTCGGCAGAGAAAGGATAGGTGCCTTGGGTGGCATAGGCAGCGGTCTTGCTGGCATCAAATACAGCGATGAAGTCCTGTACCTCATAATTGGCAATGATGGTCATGTCCTTATCGACAGTAATCTCACGCTCTGCAGAGGTGCTGTTGTCCTCCCAGTTGGTGAACTTCAGGATCTTTGAGGTGTTGGCAGTAGCAGTAATCTTTGTACCAGCCTCATACTTGCCATCATGATCGTTGGGTGACAGGGTAATGCTACCCAAGTCGCGGTCAGCATCATTCTTCACATCAGTGGTAACGGTGTAGATGGGAACTGTCTCAAAGACAGCCTTGATAGTTTTCTCACCGTCCATCGTGATAGTGGTCTCTGCGTCGGTAGAGACAACAGCCCCAGCGGCATCTTGCCACTCCTTGAACTTATAACCGAAGTTCTTGGTCGCTTTCAGGGTAACCTTTGTACCTTCTTTGTAGGTCTCCATATCGGGATCACGATCGATAGCACCTGCCTCTGAGGGAACAACTTGTGTGTTCAGTGCATATTTCGTGACTTGTGTGGCAGCACCTACGAGGGTACCTTCGATGACGAGGTTGCCAATACCGGCAGAGCGGGTCCCCTGGACATTGAGGAAAGAGAACTTCAGTTTCAGAGGGGCATCGGCAGTAGCGGTGAAGCCACTTAACTCCTCACTGAAGGATGAGGGGTCTACTAAAGGGTTTGTCTTACTGCGGTTCAGTTCCACATTGTCTTTTAACGTCTTTTTGGTGTCACCTGCCTCGACAGCGAAGGTCAGATGGGGATTGCCAGAGTTGAATTTGCCAGCCAGGAAACTAACCTTTGAGGGGATAAAAGAGAAACCGTCCTCGGGAGTCAGTGTCAAGGAGATGGTGCAGTCATCATCAGCAAAGGTAGAGAGGGTCTCATCGGTTTTCCCCGTGAACCTGAGTTGCATCATCGGAGTGTTGCCACTGGCGCCCTGAAAGGTCGTTCCTTCAATCACTACTTTCTCATTAGTACCCTCATAATCCCATTTCTTACCCGCAAAACCAGCGGAGAGCTCGTTGGGAGTAATAATCTCTTGGTCGTTATTCTCATTCAGTCCACCCTTGTCGAGTTTATAGGTAATAGTACCGGGGATGTTCACACCGGCAGCGTCTTTTGCCTGACCGCCGACTATCACATCTTTGACGCACAGCCATTTACCTGTGGCATCACTGGTATACCAAGGGTATATGCGAATCTGTAACTGGTCACCTTCTTCCAGTTTGATGACGGGTGTAACGTCCACCTCATTCAGCTCACCACTAGCCATTGAGGCTGGTGCATAGATGGTGGTTCGTGTCGCAAAGCCATCAGTGGAATAGTAAGCGTGGCATCTCATACCACTTCCACCATGTCCGCCAATCTTCATGGCGATATGGTTGATGTCGAGTTTCTTGCCGTCAGGGGCTGTGACGGTAAACTGCACATACTGGTTGGGAGAGTCATCCTCTGCTTTTACCCAGGCACCACCGTCGCTGGTGCTGACCATCAGCCCATTCTGCCCGTTGTTACCATACTTTGCCATGCCATTTACCTTGGCATCGGCGGCAGTCGCATTACCATCGACAACGGCATTGTCATTACTGGTCAGTGCCCATGTGGCGGTGAAGGGCTCGCCTCCACCTAATTCAATACCTGTTACGGAAATGGTTGTTTTTGCGGTCTTATCACCAATCGTCGCTGTCACTGTACCACTCATGATACCAGTAGCCGTCACATTCATTTTTGCATAGAACGTCTTAATGACGGTGCCGTTCTCATAGCTTACCTCCAAGGTGTTCTGCCAGTTCTGCTTGTCAGTGGACAGCAGCACCCCATTGTCGGCAGTGATGGTGATGGTTCCTGATGAGGGTTCCATGCCAAGACCGTTAAGGGTCAGTTCTTTTGTGGCAGACTGCCCTACGTATATCTCGCCCATATCTGCCTCAGAAGGAGTAATCGCCAAGTCGGTAGGTATCTCGATGTTATCCGCTAAGATACCCGCGTCCTTCAGTAGTTGTGCTGCCAACTTGGCGGCAGTCAGAGCGCCAGTCAGGTTAAAGTGGGTATTGTCATCAGTTGTGTTAGGACCTTTGTCAAAGAAGGCAGCATGAAGCTTCTCCTGTGTGCCATAGCTCTCATAGAGTGATTTGGTGGCAGCTGTCATGTCGATGAACTGGACACCAAGTTCTGAGGCAAGTTGCTTCATGTGATAGGTATAGTCCATGGTATGGTCACTCTCCGGGAGCGACTGGTTCGTCAGGATACCTGATGAGGTGATCTTGGAGTACTTACCTCCTAAGTCGTGGCGGGCATTACGGCCTACAACGCCATTGCTCAGGTTACAGCGGCAGACCGCTGACATCAGGATGGGGATGGCATTCTTCTCCTTCACAGCATCAACAATCTGTTTCAGACATGCCTTGTAGGTGGTGGAAGGTGTCGTGCCACGTCCGTCTTTCTTGACAGCAGCGGCATTGGTGGCATCTCCAATACTGGTGTAATACTCCTGTAGCTCCAGATTGTCCATGCCGTCATACTTGGTGTCGTTATGGGCAAACTGGATGATGACATAGTCACCAGCCTCTACGGAATTCTTTGCCTTTTGCCAGAGTTCGTTGTAACCACCTCGTGAATCTCGACCGCCAACAGCATAGTTAGTGGCAGTCCATCCTCCTGTGAGGAAATTACCGAAGTACATTCCCCAGCCGCGGGTTCCTGTCGTGTTCTCATCATAAGGTTGCATGGTGGAGTCTCCCAACATGTGTACCTTCTTTGCCGCTTGTATGTTGCCGATGGTGAGCATCGTCATGACAGCAAGCAGTAGCCGAAAAACTTTTTGTCTCATAGTTTTGAAGTTATTATTGGATTAATCTTTAAGTTTTGGTTGCAAAGGTAAGGTGAAATTCGAGTCCAAAGGGGTGAAATTCACGTCAAAAGAGGATGAAAAATGCGTCAAAGTGTATTTTCCCGATATTCTGTGGGTGACAGACCAGTGCTTTGCTTAAAGTTACGACCAAAATATTTCGGATCAGTGAAACCGCAGGCGTAGGCAATATCTGCAATGCTATGGTCGGTGTGGCGTAACAGGTGGCAGGCTCGTTTGATGCGGGCCTCACGGAGCAGGTCCTGTGGGGTGATACCCATCGCTTGTTTGAGTTTGCGTTGCAGACCACTCCTGCTGGTAGCTGCTGCCGCAGCCATGTCTCCAACGTTAACATCACTATTGGAAATGTTCTCCTCAACAAATTTCATGACGCGTTGGAGTGTCGGGTCCAGTGTTGTCTCTTCTGTCTCCTTACTTACCTCCTCCTTTTTCTTGCTTATTTCCTCTTTCTCACCCTTAACTTCTATCAAGGCAAGATATTTTTCCAGAGTCTCATGGTGCTGTCGCTGGATACGTCTTATATATAATAAGGTATAGGTGATGGCTGCGATGGTACCACAGACCAACAAAAGGATAAGAAGTTGTCCCCAGACAGACTCCCAGAAGGTGGGTTTGACAACAATTGTCAATACACGTACGTCATCAGACCAAAGCCCGTCGGCATTGGTAGAGCGAATCTCCATCTGGTAAGTGCCAGGCTCAAGGTCGAGCAGGGTAGCAGAGCGGTCATGACCGATATAGCTCCATTGCTCATGGGGTAATAAGCGGAAGGCGTAGTTAATCTGGTCAGCCGTGCGATAGTCAAGAGCTGCAAAACGTATCGTGAAATTACGTTCTGTGGGTTGTAAGAAGATGGTGTCGGCATAGGCGACAGCCCCATTATCGGTACTACCTTGAATAGAAACTCCAGTCAGAACGACTTTAGGCTGAGGGGTTTGCTGACGCATGTGCTCTGTCGTGGTGACAAAGGCACCGTCTATGAGTCCGAACAGCCAACGGTCGTTATCGAGCTGCAGGGGATGAGCCTCGCTGAAACGGATGTCGGCGTTGAAAGTCCTGGCGTCAAGCACACGTCCTTGTCCTGTGCTGTCTAAGAGTGAGATGAGGTGGCTGCCTACAGCTATCAGACTCCCTTTTTTGTCGACAGTTAGTGATTGCACCACGTCATTGGGTTGGACATGGAGCTGCTCCCTAAGGTGACGGAACGACAATATATTGTCGAGTGGGTTCTTGTTTTCTATCAGGTTGACCCCTCCACTCTCTGTGCTTACAAAGAAGTGTCCTTGGGAGTCCTGTACTACATCCATGGTAGCGCTACAACTCAAGCTGTTCCGTCTATGAGGCTCCCGCTGATGGAGTCGGAAATGCATATCATCCACCCGGTGTTTCAATTGAGAAATCAATAATCCACCAGAAGTGGCTACCAGCAGCAGGTTATTGTCGGTAATCAGCATATATCGGGCTCTGCGTCCTGTTTCCTGCGGATAATGGCTCGGTGCTGCAAAGGAAGGATGGATATCATTGGGGTTATTGGTGTAGTATATCCCACCTCCTAAAGTGGCTATCCATAGCCGGTCTTGATTGTCGGCTGTAATATGATATATGTTAAGGTTGGGAATATCAGTGAAATGGTCGATTTTGAACAATCCTGATGGTTCTTCCTGTAAGCGGAAGAGACCATCAGGTTTCGTTCCTAACCACAATATTCCGTTTGGTGTTTCAAACATACAGTAGACAGCGGCACCGAAGGATGTGTAGCCTTGGTGTATCCGTCCGTCGCTGCCTAAATAGCCCAGCAACTGATGGTTACTGGCGCGATAGACGCGTACCGCTTTATCATCTTTAGTTGTTACCCAATAACGTCCTTTACTGTCACAAAACAAGCACTTGACCTCTCCTTTAGGTTCTATTTCAAGTCGTTGTATGTGCTGTTTCTCAGTACAGAATTTATATATGCTGGAGTAGTCGAGTGCCCAGAGGTTGCCTTGGTTGTCTGGCATGGCGAAGGTCAGTGTGCGAAAGTCTATATGTAACGGATAGTTTATCTTTTCCCCTGTCGCAGTATCATTATATGATAAATGTCCTTCGCCATCTAATGTCCATTGGGTCTGGTTATGATCCGTCCATGTGATAGGTTTGCGTTGAAGCGAACGACTGGCACGATACTTCCCGACCTGTTTCTGGACATCATGCTTTTCCTCAGCAGTCAGGTCACGGAACCGATAGCTCTTAAGGTCAAAAAGATAGTAGTCCTCATCCACCTGACAAAGGATACGCCTTCCTGGTAACAGGTCGATGTTGCGAATACGGTCTGTTGTCATAGTACATCCGTCGCCTACCTGTGGCTTGAAAGTTTTGAATTCATAACCATCGTATCGGCAGAGCCCGTTCCATGTGGCAAACCACATGAATCCCATATCGTCTTGTAGCAATTGGGTGACATGACTTGAAGGCACACCATCTTCCTCGTCGTATCTTACAACCTTGCATAATGGCTGGGCAGTTGCCAAGGCGGACCACAGCAACAGCCATATATGGATGAGTAAAACACTCTTTTTTGTCATCACCTGCAAATATACATCTTTTTATTTTAAAAACCTTCTGATTTAAGAAAAAAAGAACATGCCATGACTGACATGTCCTTTTCTTTGGTCGGGATGAGGCGACTCGAACGCCCGACCCCTACGTCCCGAACGTAGTGCGCTACCAACTGCGCTACATCCCGAAGCCTTTTACAGGCGATTCTTTCGAAATCGCCTGCAAAGGTAGCACTTTTAAATGAGAAATGAGAAATGAAGAATGAGAAATTCTTTTTTTTAACATTTCCCTACTTCTGGTCGGTCCTGAACAAGAAGGTGGTATAGACATCACAGTGAGTGATAAACTCCGCTGGTTTATTGCCGTTAGCCTTCTCAAAGTTCACCAATGCCTGCAGTGCCTTATACTGTGAGGACTCAGGATAGGTGATGAACACAAAACTGTTAGCCTCATTTCTCCAGTCATGGGTAAACCACTTCTGGGTATGGAGGTACCAGTAGCAAAGTCCGAAGAGTGCCTTCTCCTTCAAAGTCTTGTCTTTCGCCTTGCTTGCCTTCTCCAGCAACTGGCGGGCGATGGCATTGAAGTCTTTCTCGTTCTCCCCTACTTGATGGGTGTCCGGCTCTTTGGCATACTCCGTCAGGAACCAGCAGTCACCATCGTTGTTTGCCTGTGCGTAGCGTACAGCCAGATCGTAGTAACGCTGACACTGGGCATCACCCTTCATGAGGGCAGCCTCTTTCTCCCAGGCAAGCATCTGGCGGGCGAAGTCGAGTTTGTAGCTTGACTTCAGATTGACGGTCTTCTCATAGTCTGCATCACTGAGCCACTGACGTGTAATCCATGGTGCCACATCCACGCTGCGGTTGATGGCAATGACGGAAATATGCTGTTTGTTGTAGAAGGATACAGGAACTCTCTCTAACCATGAGATAGCCTTCTCCCACTGACAGACACGCAGGTACTTGGTGCCGACAAGGTCGTCCATACTCTGGGGATCATATTCGATATTGGCAATGAGATATGCATCCAGGGGATTGTCAGAGGCTCCTTTGGTGTATTGCAGGAATTTCTCAAGATCCTCTACCTTCATCGTTTCTGTCTTGGCAGAGAAACTGCCGTTGGCAGTAACGTTATATAATCCCATCAAGGTATTGGTCCTGTTTGCGTATTTCTTCTCCAGTATCTGATTGACCGTTCGGGTCATGGCGGCATCTTTAAACCATTCATGCTGTGAGTCTGGTTCCTTAAACCATTTCATCTCACTTGCCAGCCAAGCGTCAAACTGGTTGTTGACGGGTTCTACGTCACATTTGATATAGAAGTGGATGAGGCGTGCTGTCAGTTGGGAATGTTCGGAACCAGCCATGTGCGTGGCGGCCTGGATGTCCTGATAGCCCTGCTGTTTCTTGCCGAAGAGGTATTCGAGCCAGCCCTGGGCAGCCTTCCACATCGCAGGGTCGTTAGTCTTCCCTTCCTTTACCACCTGTCCGGCAAACTGTGCCATCTGCATTGCCTCCGACTGTTTGATGTCACGGATGAAGAGTTTGCCGCCGATGTTGGCATCCGTAGCCTCCTGGGCGTTGTTGACGAAGTCCTGCAGGAGGAAAGGCAGTGCACCGGCATTAGGGTTCTTCTGGTATTCCTGGCGGATAGCCTCGAAAGAACGGCGTTTGTAGAACTGGGTCATCAGACTGTTATAGTCACCCTGCTCAGCGAAGATCTCCGCAGCCTCTGCGTCACGTCCCATCTTATAGATGGCACCGGCGTAGATATTCTTCATCATATCCTTATAGATGGTCTCGATAAACTGACTGGCAGTATTCTCCCAAAAGGTGATATTGTCACGGTTCAGTCCCAGTACCATGTTACAGCGCATATAGAGCAGTGCATGCTGGGAGCGCAGCTTCGTCTTGACCTTGCTGAGGGCATATGTCTGGATGGCACGCAGTTTCTGGTTGCGCTGGGCAAGTTTCTCTTTGGTGGGATAGTTCCATTGCTCATAGCGAATCTCGTCGCAGATATCCAAATAGCTTTTCAGGTTCTTGATGTAACTGACCATCAGGGCATCGTTCTTCTTCTGGGCAGCCTTGATGACCTCGTCTGCGTTGAAGTAGTAATAATCCTGTTGGAGTCCAAGATACACTTTCCAGTTGTTAGACGTGATGTCGTCGACACGCTCTTTGAATTCCTTGCTGTCGTAGACACGGAACATGTAGATGTTGTCACTTCCGTACCAGCCACAGGCGAGCATAGGTAATGCCAAAACGGCAAGTACACTAATGAGAATAAATCTTTTCATAGGTTTCTGGTTTATATCTGTTTATATTATCTGTTGCTAAATCGTAAGTGAGGATAAGGCGTTTCAGTTCGGGACGCTCTTTCTCCACCGCTTCCTTTACCTTGAGGATTTCCTCGGCGGTGGCGACATGCTCGATATCCACTCCCTGGATGATGCGCTGCCAGAGGAAGACAGGGTAGGCGGCAGCCAATGGCAGGTCGTAATCCTCCAGATAGCGCAGGTAAGGAGCCACGTCACGGATGTCGAGGATGGGGTTGCGCTCCATGAACTTCATCGGGTGTCCTGTATTGTAGAGCATCAGCACACCATAGTCAACAGGTGGTACCCTCATTGACAACTGGTGAAGACGGATGGTGGTTGACAGAAGTGAAAAGTGACGAGTGAAGAGTGAAGAATTTGCCATCGCTTGGAGGAAGTCGTAGTAGTTCTTGCGACTCTTGGCAGTATAGTCACAGTCTATCTGTATCTCTCTGACACCTTTGATGTCGTTGGTCTCATTCATCTGTACGATGCGCTGCACAATCTTTTCTGCCAGTCCCTCCGGCTTCTGGTGCATACAGTCCTCCATGATAAAGACGGTAGGGATGATCTCAATGTCTTCAGGCAGACTGTCGCTGAAGGTGATGGTGGCATTAGGCATCGGTCCTGACGAGTCGCTCATCACCACATCGAAATAGCGGCAATAGAGTTTACGGATGCCATACTGCTTCAGGAAGGCACGTTCTGTAGAGTCCAACCGTAAGTCTGTGCGCCAGTAGTATACGGAGTTGCCTTCTGGCAGCACCTCCCGTCTCTGTTGGCTGCATCCTGTTGTCAGCAATCCTATTAACAGACAGACTCCGATGATATATTTCTCAATTCTCAAAGCAGGTCGGGTAATTCGAAGAGTTTGTTGCTGTTACTACCTTTGATAAGAATATAATATCCTTGTGGCTGCTCGCTGGCGATAGCTGCCTTCACCTCTTCCACGTCATGGAAGAGCTGAGCGGTTAGTGCTGTGCGGTTAGTGGCAGCATACTCGTCACCGACCAGCCATACCTTGTCGAAACGGGCATCAGCAAGCATGTCCACGACCTTCTGGTGCTCCTCTTCAGAGACATCTCCCAGTTCTCCCATCTTACCGATGACCGCCATCTTGGGAGACACCTCCATCAGCTTAAAGTTGTCAATGGCAGCCTTCATACTCGTCGGGTTGGCATTATAGGCATCCACTACCAAGTGGTTATGTTCCGTGACCGTCATCTGAGAGCGGTTGTTGGAGGGGACATAGTTCTCCAAGGCGTGGTTAATCTGCTCGAAGGGGATATTATTGACATATCCGATGGTGATGGCAGCGAGCATGTTGTCAAGGTTATAGGCACCAATCAGATGCGTCTGCACCTCCATCCACTCACTCGTGTAACCGGCATCATGGTCCTGGTCCCGCCAGCGGAACTTCAGGAAGGGCGCACAGCTGATGACCTCGCCATGAATCAGGATATCGGTGTTGTCACTCTGACCATAATAATAGATATCCGCAAGTCCGTCAGTCATTTTCATCAGGTGCTCGTTGTCGCGGTTGATGAAAACAGGACACTCGTGAGCTCTGAAGAAGTCATAAAGTTCCCCTTTTGTCTTGCAGACACCCTCAAAGGAGCCGAAACCCAGCAAGTGGGCGCGTCCCACATTGGTAATCAGTCCGCAAGTGGGCTCTGCCGTCTCGACCAGTGTCTTGATGTCGCCAGGATGCGAGGCACCCATCTCCACAACGGCAATATCGTGTTCCTCGTTCAGGCGGAATAAGGTCTTAGGCACCCCCACGTCATTATTGAAGTTACCTTCTGTCGCCATCACGTTGTAACATTCCGACAAGACGGCACGGATGAGTTCCTTGGTGGTCGTCTTTCCGTTCGTTCCTGTGATGCCGATGACAGGGATGTCGAACTGGCGGCGGTGCTCCCGTGCCAAGTCCTTGTAGGTCTGCAGGCAGTCGTCGACGAGGATTAGTTTTCCTAGTTTTCCTAGCTTCCCTAGTTCCCTTGGCTCCTCATCAATAATTGCATAGCTACAACCTTTCTCCAAGGCAGAGACAGCATAGTCGTTGCCATTGAAAGAAGCTCCCTTTAATGCGAGGAAAATGCTCCCTTCCGGGCAGTTCCTTGAGTCTGTCGTGATACAAGGGTGTTGCTGATATAACTTGTATAGTTCTTTAATATTCATGGTTTTTGGCATTTATGCTGCAAAGGTAGAAAATAATTATCAAATATCAATTGATAATTATCAATTATTTTGTGTCTTTGGCTTCGCCGAACTTATTTTTCGTTCGGAAATGAAAAGAAAATAGATTTTCTTTTGCATTTCTCTCACTTATTTGGTAACTTTGTGGCTGAAATGGATTATACTCTCAATTGTAACGGTCGTTTGCTCAGTCTCCATACACCGCAGGTGATGGGAATCCTGAATGTGACTCCTGACTCTTTCTATGCGGGGAGCCGGAAGCAAACGGAGCAGGAGATAAGGGAGCGTATACAGCAGATACAGAGCGAGGGCGGTACAATCATAGATGTCGGTGCCTGTTCGACGCGTCCTGGCAGTGAGCCGGTTGCGGAGAAGGAGGAGATGGAGCGGTTGCGCTTTGCCCTTGGTATCATCCGCGGAGAGTCATCTGATGCCATCGTCAGTGTCGACACGTTCCGTCCTGATGTGGCACGTATGGTGGTAGAGGAGTTTGGAGTGGATATCATCAATGATGTAGGAGACCCGTCCCCCGGCACCCATTCCCCGACACCTATGTTCCGGATGGTCTCACGTCTGGGCGTACCTTATATATTAATGTCTGCTCAACCCACGATTCGGGAGATCTTGCTGGATTTTGCCCGGTCAGTAGACGAGTTGCGCGCTCTTGGGCAGAAAGACATCATCCTCGACCCGGGGTTTGGCTTCGGTAAGACCCTGGAGCAGAATTATGAAGTCATGCACCAGATGGAACAATTGTCGTTTATGGGACTTCCTGTGTTAGTGGGCATTTCCCGTAAGTCGATGATCTACAGAGTGCTGGGATGTGAACCCGCAGATGCGCTGAATGGTACTACGGTGCTGAATACGATGGCACTTCAGAAAGGTGCCAGCATCCTGAGGGTGCATGATGTCCGTGAGGCGGTAGAAACAATTAAAATAACAAACTATGCTGTTTGAGTTTGGAATAAAGGATATTATTGATATCGTCCTTGTTGCCTTGATGTTGTATTACATCTACCGGCTGATGAAGGAGTCGAGGTCTTTGAATGTGTTCATCGGTATCATGATCTTCGTGGTGCTGTGGTTGCTGGTCTCTCAGGTGCTGGAGATGCGCCTGCTGGGCTCTATCATGGACAAGTTGGTCAGTGTAGGTGTCATAGCCTTGATTATCCTTTTTCAGGAGGATATCCGTAAGTTCCTTTATAACCTCGGTGCCCATGAACGGATGCGTACGCTGACTCGTTTTCTGGGAAGAGGGAAAAAAGAAAATAGCGAGGAGTTGAAGCAGGTCATCATGCCCATCGTCATGGCATGCATGAACATGAGCAAGCGGAAGGTGGGTGCCTTGATCGTGATAGAGCGTAACATGCCGTTGGATGACGTGGTGGCAACAGGTGAGCGGATAGATGCAAATATCAGTCAGCAGTTGATAGAGAACATTTTCTTCAAGAACTCTCCGTTGCATGACGGTGCGATGATTGTTTCCAATAAGCGTATCGAGGCAGCGGGATGTATCCTGCCTGTCAGTCATAACCTGGATATCCCTAAAGAGATGGGTTTGCGCCACCGTGCCGCTCTTGGTATCTCACAAGAGTCCGACTGTGTTGCCATTGTTGTCAGTGAGGAGACGGGAGGTATCACCGTCGCCTTTAAGTCAGAGCTGCAGATCCGCCTGTCGGGTGAGAAACTGGAGAGTATCCTGACGAAGGAAATGATGTAAATAATCATTAAAATTCATAGTTCATAGCTCATAGTTCATAGTTTTTTCGTAACTTTGCAGTCCATGTAAATATCTTAAAACTAATAATAATAAAACAAACTATGGATTTATTAAGTCAAATCGTAGCGCGTGCTAAGGCAAACAAGCAGCGCATCGTGCTCCCCGAGGCTGAGGAGGAGCGTACATTGTGTGCAGCCGACCGTGTATTGGCTGACGACATCGCAGACATCATTCTGATTGGTAACCCTGATAAGGTGCATGTCCTCGCCAAGGAGAAAGGTCTGCAGCATATTGATAAGGCAACACTCATCGACCCGGAGAACTGTGAGAAGAGTGAGGAGTATGCCGAGAAACTCGCCGAGCTCCGTAAGAGCAAGGGAATGACCATCGAGCAGGCTCGTGAGCTGGTGAAGAATCCTCTTTATCTGGGATGTATGATTATCAAGACCGAGGGTGCTGACGGTCAGATCAGCGGTGCTTTGTCAACGACTGGTGACACGTTGCGTCCTGCCCTGCAGATTATCAAGTGCGCTCCTGGCATCACGTGTGTCAGTGGTGGTATGCTACTGATTTCCAAGGAGAAGCAGTATGGTGAGAATGGCGTATTGGTAGTAGGTGATGTCGCCGTTACTCCGATGCCTGACGCTGCCCAGCTCAGTCAGATTGCCGTATGTACCGCCCAGACCGCTAAGTCAGTGGCAGGTTTTGCTGACCCTCGTGTCGCAATGCTGAGCTTCTCCACCAAGGGAAGTGCCAAGCATGAGGTGGTGGACAAGGTCATCGAGGCTACCAGACTCGCTAAGGAGCTGGATCCCTCTCTGAAGATTGACGGTGAGTTGCAGGCTGACGCAGCCCTCGTACCCTCCGTAGGCAGCAAAAAGGCTCCCGGTTCAGAGATTGCCGGTAAGGCAAACGTCCTTGTATTCCCGAACCTGGAGGTCGGTAATATCGGTTATAAGCTCGTTCAGCGCTTAGGTGACGCTATCGCTATCGGTCCTATCCTGCAGGGTATCGCCCGTCCGGTCAACGACCTCTCCCGTGGTTGCTCTGTGGAGGACATCTATTATATGGTTGCCATCACGGCATGTCAGGCAATGGATGCTAAGAAATAGTTGATAGTTTATAATTAATAAAAACATGAAGATTCTTGTATTGAATTGTGGCTCTTCTTCCATTAAGTACGCCCTGTACAACATGGATGACAAGAGTGTGATGACATCGGGCGGTGCTGAGCGCGTGGGCTTGGACGGCGCCTTTGTGAAAGTGAAACTTGCCAACGGTGAGAAAAAGCAGATCATGCATGACATCCCAGAGCATACAGAGGGAGTGAAGTTTATCTTCTCTTTGCTGACTGACCCTGAGATTGGTGTGATCAAAGACTTGAAGGAGATTGACGCTGTGGGTCACCGTATGGTGCATGGTGGTGAGAAATTCAATAAGTCGGTGATTCTGACTGACGAGGTGCTGAAGGCTTTCGAGGAGTGCTCAGACCTCGCTCCGCTGCATAACCCCGCCAACCTGAAGGGCGTGAATGCCGTGAAGGAGCTGATGCCGGGTCTTCCGCAGGTGGGTGTCTTCGATACTGCTTTCCACCAGACAATGCCTCCCAAGGCTTATATGTATGCCATTCCTTTCGAACTATATGAGAAGTACGGCATCCGCCGTTATGGTTTCCATGGCACCTCTCACCGTTATGTGTCAGCCCGTGCCTGTGAGTTCCTCGGTATCAAGGCTGAGGGTACCAAAATGGTGACCTGCCACGTGGGTAATGGTGGCTCTATCGCTGCCGTGAAGGATGGCAAGTGCATCGATACCTCTATGGGTCTTACTCCGCTGGAGGGACTGGTGATGGGTACCCGTGCCGGTGATATCGACGGTGGTGCTGTGACCTTCATCGAGAAGAAGCTGGGTCTGGATGCTGACGGCATGTCTAACCTCCTCAATAAAAAGAGTGGTGTTGCCGGTATTACCGGAGGCTCCAGTGATATGCGTGATGTGGAGAATGCCGCCAAGAATGGTGACGAGCGTGCCAAACTGGCTCAGGATATGTATTTCTATCGCATCAAGAAGTATATCGGTGCCTATGCCGCTGCCATGGGTGGTCTGGATGTCGTTGTCTTCACCGCCGGTGTTGGTGAGAACCAGGTTAGCATGCGTTCTGAGGTATGTAAGGACATGGAGTTCCTCGGCATCAAGTTCGATGAGTCGAAGAACAATGTCCGTGGTGAGGAGGCTGTCATCTCCGCTGACGACTCCAAGGTGAAGGTCGTCGTCATTCCTACCGATGAGGAGCTGATGATTGCCACCGATACGATGAACTTACTGAAATAAGCAAGTGATATGATAAAAAGAAAACGGGACTCGTGTGAGCCCCGTTTCTTTTTTATTTCACTTTCGCAACCAGTTCAGCGGGATATTTCGGCATCGCACCGTTCTGGGTACATACATAGGCACTCACCTCCACGGCGATGCGGTGTGCTTCCTCGACGGGTTTGCCGTTCAGGATGGCGGCACAGAAACTTCCTGTGAAGGAGTCGCCTGCACCTACGGTATCGGCAACCTCCACTTTCGGAGTGGGCTGGAAGGAATGCTTGCCGTCAGCAGTGAACACATGACTGCCATTGGTGCCACAGGTCAGTACGAGCATCTGCAGGTTGTATTCCTTCACCATCTTCTCGCAGATCTTGGCATCGTCCAAATCCTGATAGCCGAACATACGGGTAACGACCACCAGTTCCTCGTCATTGATCTTCAGGATATTACAACGCTTGAACGACTCCTCCAGAATCTCCTTGGAGAAGAACTGCTGGCGCAGGTTGATATCACATATCTTGATACAGTCCTCTGGAGTAGCGTCGAGGAACTGCTGGATGGTCTGGCGACTCACGATGTTACGCTGGGCAAGGGAGCCGAAGCACACGGCACGGCAGTTCTTTGCCGCCGCTTTGATCTCGTCATTGAAAGGGATATTATCCCAAGCCACATTCTCCTTGATCTCATAGGTGGGGATGCCCTCACCAGTCAGGGTCACCTGTACGGTGCCAGTAGCATACGGTACCCGTGGCATCAGGTATTTCAGTCCGTTCTGTTCCAGCGCCTCTATCGTCTCGTCAGCGAGCTTGTCCTCACCCAGTGCACTGATGGCAACGGTGTCCAGTCCAAACTGCCCTGCATGATAGGCGAAGTTAGCAGGAGCGCCACCCAGTTTCTTTCCCTCGGGCAGCATGTCCCATAATGCCTCGCCCAGTCCTATAATCAGATTCTTCATAGTTTTATTGTATTTTTAGTTCTTGACTTGTTTGATATAGGTGAATAGATAGATGACACCCACAGCCATCACTGCAACGGCACCAGCCTGTCCCATGGCATCACTCATGAAGCCCATGATGAGGGGGAATACCGTACCGCCGAAGAGTCCCATAATCATCAGACCAGATACCTCGTTCTGCTTGTCGGGAACGGAGAGCAGTGCCTCGGAGAATGCCATGGAGAAGATATTGGAGTTACCATAACCGACCAGGGCGATGGCAATATACAGTACCATCTTCGACTGACCGCTGAACATAAGGATCATACTTGCCGCCATCAGCACGACACTGATGATGAAGAACCAGCGGGTCTTCATCACACGGAGGAAGAAAGAACCTGTCAGTGCGCCGATGGTACGGAAGATGAAGTACAGGGAAGTGGCGAAGGCAGCTTCGTTAAGGGTCATGCCGACACGCTCCATCAGCAGTTTAGGAGCCGTGGTGTTGGTACCCACGTCAATACCCACGTGACACATGATGGCGAGGAATGACAGCAGTACGATGGGTTTGCTCAACATGCGCAGACAATCCAGATAAGAATTGAAGAATTGAAGAATTGGAGAACTGAAGGTTTTGTTTTCATTCTTCCATTCTTCCACTTTTCCATTCTTCAATTCTTCCACAATAGGGGTTGCCCATAACAAAGCGGTGGACAACAGACCTACGACGAAATATACCATGAACAGCACACGCCAGTCATAGCCGAACGAGGGGATGACCTGTGTGGCACCCCACATGGCGAGATAAGGGGCAAGGAACGAGGCTATCGCCTTCACAAACTGTCCGAAAGTCAGTGTCGATGCAAGGTTCTTGTCACCGATAATAAGCATGGCAAGGGGGTTGATGCTCGTCTGCATCAGTGCGTTACCGATACCCAGCAGCGAGAAGGCTATGAGCATCACCGTGAAGGAGTTGCCGAAGAGGGGTATCAGCAAGGACACCACCGTCACGATGAGTGAGAGCAATACCGTGTTCTTACGTCCTATCTTGTTCATCAGCATACCCGTAGGTACGGAGAAGATGAGGAACCAGAAGAATACCAGTGAGGGGAAGATATTAGCGACAGAGTCAGACAGTCCGAGGTCTTCCTTCACATAGTTGGATGCGATGCCCACAAGGTCTACGAAGCCCATGCAGAAGAAGCAGAGCATCACAGGAATCAGATAAATCGATTTATTGGTGTTGTTTGCCATCATTTCAGAAAGGATAAATAGTTACTTTTGCGTTATTGGTCACTTTGATCTGCGTATAAGGCTCTGTGGGGAACACGAGGTTCGTCATTGCCATACGTCCATCAGCGTCGAAAGCCTCGATAGAGCTGTGGTCGATGAAGATACGCAGTTGTTTGACGGCACCATAGGTGGGTGCGACGGTCTTGCAGGGGAATGCCTCGCTGAAGCTGGCATAGCTGCGGGTACGGTCCATCGAGAACGTGTTCTTGACAGCGTCATACTCCATCACCACCTGCTCGCCGAGTGAGTTGGAGAAGGTAATTTCCGTAGAGCCTTTCAGGTCGATGACCAGCTCACCGGTCTGTGGCAGTTTGTTAGTGGTCTTGCCACGCAGGGCAAGCATCTCCTTCGAGGGTGTCACCCCGCAGTAGGTCTGTCCGTTATACTCGAAGAGGTCGAGGTCACGGGGAATGCTGTTGGCACTGCGGTACTGCTTGGTGGGCACTTGGTTGGCATACTGCCAGTTCGACATCCATGCCAGGGCGATGTGTCTTCCCTCTGGGGCGTTGTCGAAGGTGACGGTGGCATAATGGTCCTTGCCATAGTCCATCCAACGGGTGTCTGTATGCTCACAGGTGAACTTCTTTCCGTCGAAGTCACCGATGAAATACTGGGTAGCGGAGCCGCCGAAGGGACCACCGGGGTTGATATTACATATCAGCATCCATTTCTGCTTGTTGGTACCACGGACGGTCATCTTCATGAGGTCAGGACACTCCCATACACCGTCATGACAACCGTATTCCTTACCGAAGGAACTCTCATACGTCCAGTCTTTCAGGTTGTCGGAGGAGTAGATGTGCATCTCCTGTCCGACGGCAAGTACCATGTTCCATTTCTGGATATCTGCATTCCAGAACGCCTTCGGGTCACGGAAGTCCTCCTCCTTGCTGACGAGGATGGGGTTGCCGTCATATTTCTCAAACGTCTTACCGTTATCCTTGGAGATTGCCATTGACTGCACCTGACTCTTTCCTGCTGAGGTGTAGAAAGCGACCACCTGGTTGTTCTTCTTGTCCACCACGCACGAACCACTGAAGATGTCACCTAATGCGTCCGGCTCGATGGCGGTAGGCTGAGCCTCCCAGTGAATAAGGTCACGGCTGGTGGAGTGTCCCCATGTCATGTTCTCCCACATAGAGCCGTAGGGGTTCCACTGATAGAAGAGGTGATAGACACCATCCTTATAGAACATACCGTTGGGGTCGTTCATCCATCCGTAGACGGGGGTGTGGTGGTACTTGGGACGGTATTTCTCACGGTTGGCAGTGTCGAAGGTGTTACTCTGCTTCATCTCCTGCCAGCAGAGGAAATCCTTCATGGCACCGGTGAAACGACGGTCACCGTAGAACGTGATGTCCAGCAACAGCTCTTTCGTGCCATAGCGCTGGATATCCAGGGGCACGTAATAGTCCACCTTGTCAACAGCAAGTCTCATGTTCAACGACTGAACCTGTTGTCCTTTTACCAACACACGGATGTTGGCATTGTCTTCTCGCTCTTGTACGGGCAGCAGCAGATAGCGGCTGTTCACCTCTACCCTCTGCATGGCGTGACTCTTTCCCAATACGAGAGGTTTCTGCTGCGCGCTGACAGTCATCACGGCAAACAGCATCACCATCAGGGTTAAAAACAGTTTCTTCATTTGCATTTCGTTTTTAGTTATTTCCAATCAATCTGCTGCAAAATTACAAGAATCTGCCATTTCATCGTGTAACTTTTGATACAAAAACTAAAAAAAAACGTTCATTGAAACATTTTTGCTATAAAAACAGACATCTTTCCCCTCTTTTCATTGCCCATTGAAAGATTAGTCCTCCTAAAAGGCAAAGACAATGTCGGTTGTTAATTCAGGGGAGACATGATAAGTTACTCGTATTGTTTGATAGGAATATCAGAATCCTTTTCGCGCGCACGCGCGCATACATAAAATTTTTTACCCTTGCAACCGTTGCCACCTTGCAACACTTTCTGAAAATCAGCGTGTTACGTGTGACAACGAGGTGACAAGGGTGACAAGGAATGGCGTTTTTGCCCATAGATTCACTCCCACCCTATGGAACAAGTTATTCCTCCCTATGGAACAAAGTCATTCCAAGCCATGTAACAAAGTGTTCCACCCCATGGAACAAACAGGAAGGTGCCGCCTCCGTGGGTCGAAGGTGCCGCCTCCGTGGGTCGAAGGTGCCGCCTCCGTGGGTCGAAGGTGCCGCCTTCGAGAGGCGAAGGTACGGGCTTCAAGGGTTTTGGTGCGCCCTGTACATTGTTTTTCCAGGAAAAAAAGGGAGAAGGGGAGTCGTTTTGTAGCGTTTTTCCAAAAAAATATGTATCTTTGTGGCATCAACCAATAAATAAAAGACAGATGATTCAGAAACGGACAAGGACAATGATGGTGGCAGTCATGCTATTATCTGGTATGATGGTCATGAATGCGGCGACAGCTATTCAGCGGAAACAACGGCTCAACGACCAGTGGCAGTTTGTGCAGAACGACAGTGATTTCACCAAAGCACGTGCGGTGACATTACCCCATGACTGGAGTATAGAACAGCGTTTTGACGTTCATGCCCCTTCTGGCAACGACGGCGGCTATCTGCCTACGGGCAAGGGATGGTACCGTCGCACGCTGACATTGGGGAAAGCCTATGAGGGAAAGAAAGTCCGTCTCTATTTCGAAGGTGTCTATATGAACTCACGGGTCTACATCAATGGCAGAGAGGCAGGAGGATGGCGTTATGGCTACTCGTCGTTCTGGGTGGATGCCACCCCCTATATTAAGACAGGTGACAACGAGATAGTGGTCAGTGTCGACAACTCCCAGCAGAAGAACTGCCGGTGGTACTCCGGGTCGGGTATCTATCGGAACGTGTGGCTTGTCACCACCGGCAAGACCTATATAGACGACTGGAGCATACAGGTGCGTTTCCCGGATGTCCATCATGTGGAGCTGAGTGCCAGCGTCGTCCGTGAGGATGGGACATCCTATCCGATACAGCGTACGATAACGGTGGAGAATCCCCGTCTATGGTCACCGGAGGATCCTTATCTCTATCATACGGAATTGGAGGTGGAGGGTGTTGACCGTGTCCCCGTAACCTATGGCATCCGTACCATTGACTACGATGCGCAGCGGGGGTTGCTGCTCAATGGCAAGTCTGTCAAACTGAACGGAGCCTGTCTGCACCACGACAATGGAATACTGGGTGCAGCCGCTTATGATGACGCAGAATACAGGAAGGCGAAGCTGATGAAGGAAGCAGGGTTCAATGCCGTGCGTACCTCGCACAACCCTCCTTCGGAAACCTTCCTGAAGGCTTGTGATGAACTGGGACTGCTGGTGATTGACGAGGCTTTCGACGGTTGGAGGGAGAAGAAGAACGACTACGACTATCACACGTTGATAGACCAGTGGTGGCAGCGTGACCTCGATGCCATGGTGCTGCGTGACCGCCTGCATCCCAGCATCTTCTGCTGGAGCATTGGCAATGAGGTGATAGAACGCAAGAAAATCGAGGTAGTGAAGACTGCCCGTCAGATGGCAGAGCATATCCGGAAGACAGACCCCCAGAAGCGCCCGGTGACCTCGGCACTGGCGGCATGGGACGCTGACTGGGATATTTACGACCCGTTGGCGGCAGAACATGACATCGTGGGATATAACTATATGATATTCAAGGCAGAAAGCGACCATCAGCGGGTTCCTTCCCGCGTGATGATGCAGACGGAGAGCTTCCCTCGTGATGCCTGGCAGAACTACGAGCGGTCGCAGAAGCATCCGTATATCCTGGGCGACTTCGTATGGACGGGTCTCGATTATATCGGTGAGTCAGGTATCGGTCGTTACTACTATGAGGGTGATGTCCCTGGCGAGGGATGGGAGCGTCCGCTATTCCCTTGGCACGCAGCCTATTGCGGGGATGTCGACTTGACAGGAAAGCGTAAACCCGTCAGCTATTACCGCTCCCTGTTGTGGAATGGCGGGAAGACCTATATGGCAGTACGAGAGCCGGATGGCTATTACGGCAAGGTGAAGACATCGATGTGGAGCACATGGCCTACCACGGAACGCTGGACATGGAAAGGATGGGAAGGTAAACCGATAGAGGTGGTGGTGTACAGCCGGGAGCCTCAGGTCCGTCTGTACCTGAACGGTCAGCTGGTGGGCACACAGTCGACCAGTGAGATGAAGGCGGTGTTCACATTACCGTACGAGCCCGGCATCTTACGGGCTGAGGCTGGCAGCGACCATTGTGAGTTACAGACCGCCGGTGAACCGGTGTCTGTCCGCCTGACTGCCGACCGCCAGCAGCTAAAGGCTGACGGACAGTCTTTGGCATTCATTACCATAGAGGTGGTGGATGCCCAGGGACGTGTGGTGCCGGATGCCCAGAAACCATTGGATGTGAAGGTGACGGGCAGTGCCGCCTTGTTGGGTGTAGGTAATGCGAATGTCAGGGACAACGATCCTTACTTCGACGCCCAGCACCATACCTGGCAGGGACGTGCCATGGCAGTGATACGCAGTAACGGAAAACGGGGCAAGGCTGTCATCACAGTCAATGGCTCCCGGCTCACGGTGAATGTGAGATAACAGAAACTCCGCCCAAGTATCATCACGGAACTTGGGCGGAGTCATTAGAAGGTGTCAGTTCCTAATTCATTTCACAATCACCTTTTTGCCATTGATAATATAGAGACCCTTATTGCCCACCTTGTCCACACGGACACCGTTCAGGTTATAGATGTTCTGAATCGGATTCTTAACAGATATATTGTTAATACCTGTTGATATGCCGTCAATGGTGACACTTCTTGCTCCTGCAGGAATAGTGGTCATCAGAGCATGGAAGCTCTTGACTGTGGCACCTGAGGCACCCTTTTGAAATTTTCCGTCGTCATTGATACCATATTTGCCCTCCGCACTCTTAGGAACATAGATGCCGATGAATGGTTCAGAGAAAGACTCGGGAGTGTTCACAACACCTTTGTTTGTGAAGTTCAACTCGGTAGCGGCTGCATCAACTGCAGTAGCAAGGAAAGGAACGTTAGCGTCCGCATGGTCGGCAGTAGTGAAGTTGACGGCATCTGCCGTTGAAGAGGTATAAGTGGCAATCTTACAGTTGGTACTGATTTCCGCCTGTCCCACATAGAATGGCAGACACATGGTGTTGATGCCAGCCTTGATACTGCGTGTTACCTGTACTGCAGTAGCGGTGAAATCAATCGGAGTATAGAAAGGATAACTCTCGTCGAGTACCATCTTTGGTGTAATGTTCTTCTCTCCATCCCAGCGGATGACATTGTCAGTATCATAGAAGTCGGTGGGTGAGAGAATCAACAGGTTATGATTCTTCGTGCGCAATTGTGGACCATCACCATCGGTGACGGCAGCACCTGTCAGGTTGAGGAAGCACACATCAGCAGACAGTTTGCTAAGCAGCAAGGAATAGTCGTCGTAATCCACGGTGTGCCAGTCACCATCCCAAGTACACTGATACTTCCCCTTGCTTAATGAGCCGGTGATCTCAACCTGCTTGGAGGTCAGTGAACCATCAGCCAGCGTACGGATAGCAGCACCATCTTTCAGCATAGGACCCTCTAACTGGATATCGTCAATATAAATGGTTTTACCCTCACCATCGGCTGTTTCTTCATAAGGCCAAATAGCAATGACGTTGTTGTTTGTATCAGTAATTTTGTCCTCGTCAGGACCAACACTGTATTCATAGACCATGGTCTGCCATTCGCCTGGAGTGTCATACCAGAAGATACGTTTTACATTATATGCACCATCCTTACCTTCCAATTGCACCATCACGTTGTGCTTATCTTCCATTTTCATTCGGAAAGTCAGGCGACGCAATCCTTTGAAATCAGCATCACCAACAGGCAGTGCGATATTGTGATGCTCTTGATCCCAACCACCAGGATTGGCTTTCAAGGTTGCTTTCAGACACTTATTGCTTCCATCTTCTATTACAGTAGGATCAGCACGGTTCCAGAATCCACCGTCTGAGTCCACTTCCTTATCATCTCCATTCCATAGTACAATCTGTGCCGAGGCAGTAACGGCTGCCAGCATCATGAATAATGTGAGTAATTGTTTTTTCATATTCTTTCGCGTATTTAATGGTTAGTACTAAAAATGTTATCCTGAAACAATCTACTCACCTCTGCGAGAACTACTAACTATTAACCAAAACTAACTAATCAATATTGTGAGACTTCCACGTCACTGACACTGATGGAGCCACCGTAGTTGTTGATGCTCCAGCAGTTCTTCTGGATACCGTAGATACGCTGGGTGTAGGCGACATTGTCGTTGATATACATCACCAGCACGCTGTTGTCGGTATAGATGTCGATGTCATACGTGTTGTCAGCGGGACGTGCAAAGCCGTAACCGTCGATACCCTCGATGAAGCCTTTGCCGTTCTCACCCTCCTCCTCGAAGTTGATCTTGCGCCAGTCCTCACCCTCGGGGTTGACCACGATGGTGTAGTATTTCTCGGAGTCAGAGCCACGAACCACGGAGATGCCGAACTTATCCCAGTTGTTGCTGGTCTTGACGGTCATGGAGATGTGGTTGTGAGCACCCAGGCGGTTGAAGAGCACATAGGCACCGTCACCGGAAAGGGTACCGTTGTTATAGCCGTTACTGTCCATCACGGTGACAGGTTGCTCCTCGTCATATTTCTCAGCCATGGCAGGTACCTCACCTACGGTGAGTGTACCATCCGCATGCTGGATGATCTTGTGGCAGACCAGTGCGCCAGCCCATGCGGGCTCACCGTCAGCACCCACGTTGATGTTCTTCTCGAAGACAGTGGAACCGACACGGTAGGGGCACCATCCCCAGATGTAGCGGTCGGTACCGTTGGAGGCAGTCTTTCCGGCATAGAAGGCACGGCTGTCGAGCACACCCTCCTTGCCGTCCTGCGGCCAGTGGGCACCCGGGTCGTTGAAGCATGCCTTCAGGTCGTCGTAACTCCTTGCCATCATATACTTCACCTTACGGCTCCAAGGGGCACGGTATGCCTCGCTGTAGACCAGATACCAGTAGTCACCCATCTTGAAGATGTCAGGACACTCACACATACGGTCCCAGATCATGGGGAACTGTCCTACGTGCTCCCAGTTCTTGAGGTCGGTGGACTTGAACTCGGCAAACTTCAGGTTGCTGGCGATGACCATGCGCCATGTGCCGTCGTCGACCTTGAACACCTGTGGGTCACGGAAGTCCTTGGCAGAGAAACCATAGTCGCTGCCCTTCAGCTGCCACTCCTCATCCTTCGTCCATGTCTTGAAGTCAGGAGAGGTGGCGCGCATCACTACCTCACGGTTGGGCAGCAGCACGTTATAGCCCGTATAATAGATGTAATAGAGCTGGTCGGACTCGTTATAGACAGCGCATCCCGTACCGAGGGAAGCATCCTGCAGTGCCGTGGAAGCCCCTACAGGCAGTACCTCACCGATCATGTCGTAGTTGGCACCGTCCTTAGTGCTGATACCCCAGAAGGGATGGTAGCAGGGACCGTTATTGTCGTACTCCTGCAGATAGAGCACTTTGAACTCGCCCGCCTTCTGGTCGTAGAACGGCATGGGGTCGCCACAGCGTCCGAGAGTGGGAGAGTAGTAGGTGAGGAAACCCTTCTCGTCAGCAGAGTTGAAGAAGGCGGTCGTTCCTGCCCAGTCCTTTTCAGGATCTGGTCCGAAGCTGTCCTCGCTGCATGCCGTCAGCACGATGGCTGACAGCATGAGGGCGAATATTGAAAATATCTTTGTCTTCATAATGGATTATTTCGTTAAGTAATTGATAGCGTTCTTTGTCATGGTGGCTACGTTCTTGTGGAAGTTCTCCACATAGCCAGCCTCGAAGGTGTAAGAGTACCAGTCGTAGCAGCCGGAGCCGATACAGATGACACCACCCTTGCCGTCGTGGGCAGGATACTCCCATGCGACGATGGCACCGTCACCGCCGACACCGAGGATGGTTCCGCCGGTGCGAGCCTCCCAAGCGGCATGGTCGGGGTAGTCTCCCCAGTCCGTACCGATATGGTATTGGGCGGTAGAGTTGGTGATGTGGTAACCGGCATCGGTGGTGTAAACATGACCTGCCTGGTCGCCGGCAATAAGATCCTGGAACATAGCGTGACCCGTCTGACCGTCCCAGATACGGAACTCCCAAGGACCACCGCATAGCTCTGCCTTATCCTCATCCTGTCCCCAGCAGTTATTAGGTGTCGTCCACTCGTCGTCACCGGTGACACCGATGAACGATGCGAGGTTGGTGGCGTAACGGGTGAGGAACAGGGCACCGCCGTTCTCGTAGAACTGACGAATCTCGTTCTTTGCCTCCAGAGCCTCCGGGGCGTTAGCAACGAACTGGTCGTGACCGTCGACACCGCCGTCCTTATGATAGTGCCACCACATGATCTTACACTCAGAGAGGTCGATGGTGCCGGCATGGAGGTCAGCGAACGACGCATAGAGCGTACCCTCCACATTACTCATCATCCATGTGCAGGCAGCCTTCGCCTCAGGATCGAGGTCGTCCATCGAGGAAGCGGCACCGATGAAGAGTGCCTTAGCCTTGTCGATGGCGATGACCGTTACGGTATATTCCGTCACAGCAGTATTGTTGGTCACGGTATAGGTGACAGGCTGTGAGAAGTCCTGTGCGATACCCGTTGCAGGGGTAATCGTCGCATTGTCGCTATAGACGATGGTAGGTACGATATTGGTGACATCGACAGAAGCAGGCACATAGATGGTAATCGTCTTGGCGTTCTGGTCGATGGTTCCCTGATAGATGTCATTGGCTACGAACTGGTAGATACGGGCCTCGTCACGCAACACATTGATAGTCCAGTCGAGGACAACATCCCCATTGGTGACATGAAGCACCTTGGCAGCACTCATGTTAAGGGTCTGTCCCATGCTGATGTTAGCGGCAGCACCATTGGAGATGCTGAGTGTGGTGACCTTCATTGCCGAAGTGTCGTAAACCTCAGGAAGGCGTACGGTGATGGTCCGTGTAGTGAGGTCGATAGTACCCTCGTAGCCGTCGAGTGCGAAAGCCTCCACCATGCAGTCGCCGCTGAGACGCAGGTCGCTGGTATGGTCATCGCTGCAGGCGGTAAAGCCCAGGACGATGAGCAGTGCACCTATTATATTTAATATCTTCGTTTTCATATTTCTATAATCTTTAAACTATAAACATTCAATTACCAGTTGCCAATATTCTGCGTATAATGTCCGTTAGAGGCAGAGAGCTGCTGGAAGGGGATGGGCAGGTACTCGTTCTTGTTGGCTGTGAAATGTGCCTCACCATAGAAGGCGTTATTGTCGATTTCCTCAGCATAGTACTTGTTGATAACGGTAGCGGCATCGCCCCAGCGTACGAGGTCGAAGAAACGCTCAGACTCCATGGCAAGTTCCAGACGGCGTTCCATCTTGACCATCCTGACGGCAGCGTCCTTCGTGTAAGAGCCCTTGTAATTAGCTACATACATCTTGACACCGTAGGCACTCTGATAGTTGGAGATCATCTGGGTACTGCCGGCGGCACGGGTGCGGAGCTGGTTGACCAGGTTGACAGCCTGATCGGGTTGTCCCAGTTGTGCATACGCCTCAGCACGCATCAGCAGCACGTCGGCATAGCGGAACACGATACGGTTCATGGAGCTTGCCCAGTAAGAGCCCTTGATGAGATACTCGCCAATGAGGGCGGGGTCTACGTTCTGCTTCAGTGTCACATAGTAGCCGTAGCCTCCGTTAGAACGGCTCCAGATACTGCTCTTGTCCATCATGTAGTTCTTGTTGAACATATAGGGAAGCCCTGGCATTCCCACGGTGAGGAACAGACGAGGGTCAGCGTTGTCAGCGGTCATGTCGTAGTCCTTCTGGTTGAACGTGTCAAACAGAGGCAGACCGTCATCACCAGTATGGAAGGCATTCACAAGGTTCTGTGAGGGTTTGTAGAAGTCGGTACCGCCATCGGTAGCCCCAGGGATATTGGGTGGAATCAGTCCATAGCTCCAGTTCAGGTTACCATAGGTGGAGCCGTCGTTGCGGGAATACTGGATAGCCCATATACTCTCGATGCCGTTCTCATACTGCTCCTCAGGACGGAAATTGTTATGGATGTCAGTCTCCAGTCCGTAGTTGCCATAGAGGGAGGGATTGGTGAACTCAATGACTTTCTCCAAGTCCTGCTGGTTGATAGAGGTCACCTGATGACTATTGGCATCGTCCTGACGGTAAGCCTTGTAAAGATATACCTTGGCAAGGAAGGCGGCAGCGGCAGCCTTGGTGGGACGGCCTTTGTCAGACTGGGTGACAGGCAGTGTGTTATATGCCTCCATGAGGTCGTTGATGATCAGTTGCCATCCCTCGTCGTTCGTGTACTCGGTGTTGGAGAGCTCGTTATACTCCTGATAGCTCAGGTTCTCATTCACCACGAAGGGGATGTTCTTGAAAAGGCGTTTCAACAGGAAATGGGCATAGGCGCGCAGGAATTTCATCTCGGCAAGACGCTGGTTCTTCATCTGGTAGTCATCACCAGTGGTGTTGAGCAGTGCGATGGCACTGTTGACACGAGACAGGGAGTTATACAGACGTACCCAGATATCGTTGAGGTTCCAGTTGGTGGTGAGAATACCTTGCTCTACCTCCAGCTGGTGGAACACGTCACCGTCGCTGGTTCCCGAGCCCCCTTTGTAGGCATCGTCGGAACGCACGTCGAAGTTCCACATGGAGAAGGAAGAGTTGATGTCCTCGGCAGTGGTGAAGATAGCATAGGCAGACACCACCATCGCCTCGGCGTTCTCAGGGGTCTTTGCCTGCTCGTCGCTCAGCGTGCCCTGCGGGGTGTGCTCATCAAGGATTTTGTCGCAGGCAGTGAAAGTGCATGCCATGCTGATGGCACAGATGATATATAATAGCTTTTTCATGATTCGCTTTGATTTAGAATGATACATTGAGACCAAACGTTACGTTGAGAGGAATAGGATAGCCGAAGTTGGCATTCTCAGGATCAACGCCCGTGAAGTTCTTGCTCTTGATGGTCAGCAGGTTCTGGGCGGAGAGATACATGCGAAGGCGTGAGAGGTGAATCTTCTCGCAAATGCTCTTGGGGAAGTTGTAACCCAACTGGATGGTACGTAACTTGGCATAGGAGCCGTTCTCCACGAAATAGGTGGACACACGCTTCTCATTATTATTATCCATCGTGCTGACAGCAGGGATGTTAGAGCCGGGATTGGCAGGGCTCCATGCGTCAAGCAGACGGCGTCCCTTGTTCAGGTTCGAGATGTTCAGACCACTCCAGAGGTCGGTCTCTTTCTTCAGGTCGCTGATCACATCAACACCTTGGGCACCCTGCCAGAACATGGTGAAGTCGAAGTCCTTATACTGTAGGTAGATGTTGAGACCCCATGTGAAGTCAGGTACTGGAGAATAGATCCAGTCCTGGTCTTTCTCGTTGATGACCCCGTCTTTGTTGAGGTCCTTCCAGCGGATGCGTCCCAGTCCGGCACCGTCCTGCTGTGCGTGGTTGTCGATCTCAGCCTGACTCTTGAAGATACCATCATATACATAACCCACCTGAGCACCCATAGGATGACCGATGACACTCTTCACACCATTGCCACCGAAAGTGCCGTTGGCTGCCAGTGTCTCTGGAATCTTCGTGATCTCATTACGATAGGTACCGATATTACCTGTCACATCGTATGAGAAATGACCGATATCACCACGATAGCCGAGGTTGAACTCAACACCCTTGTTAAGCATCTCACCGGCATTGATCCACTGGCTGGAGCCTTCACCCATCACACCGATACCCGGCATGTAAACCAGGATGTCCTTGGTCTTTTTGTAATACCACTCGAAAGAGCCGTAGAGCGCATTACGGAAGAGACCGAAGTCAAGACCGAGGTTGGTCTGTGTGGTGGTCTCCCATTTCAGGTCGTCATTACCCAACTGGTTACGCTTGAAACCACTCGGCAACTGCTGACCACCGTTGGTTCCAGCGATGTCGTAACTGGTTCCGTAACTTTGTCCACCGAAGCCTGCCTCACCATAGTTACTCTCGAAGATGGTGTAACGGGCGATATTGTCTATCTCCTGGTTACCCGTCTGACCCCAAGAGGCACGGAGCTTCAGGTTGTCAATCCATGACACGTCCTTCAGGAACTTCTCCTGATTGATACGCCAACCGGCAGAGACAGAGGGGAATGTACCATAGCGGTGGTTCTTACCGAAACGGCTTGAACCGTCGTGACGGATGGTGAAAGATGCCATATACTTGTCATCGTAGGTGTAGTTCACCTTTCCGAAGAAAGATACCAGGGTGAAACCACCGCCATTACCGTATGCCTCAGCCTCACCGACACCGGCGTTTGGCCACATATAGTCGGGATTCAGAATGGCATAGTCGTATTTCTTGCCACTGAACCATTTATCGTCCTCACGGTTGATCTCCATACCTACCATGGCATCACCGCGGTGCTTGCCAATCTCCAGGTTGTAGGTTGCAATGGCGTTCCACATCCATTTGGTCCAGTGTTCCTGCTTGCCTTCCACACCATTAATGGGGTTTGCCACCGTACCCTCAGTGACAGGGTAGGTGAAGATGCGCTGCTCCTTCTGACTATAGTCAAGTCCGAAAGAAGAGCGGATATGGAAGTCTTTCAGGGGGTTGATGTCGATATAAGCGTCTCCGAACAAACGCCAGTAGGTATAGCGGTTGTCAGAATTACGGTCGAGGCGTGCCAGCGGGTTCTCACGGTCAGGATAGCCACCTACCGGACCGGCATAGTCACCGTTGGTCGTGCGGACGGGCAGTGAGGGGTTGAACTGCAACACGTTCTGGAGGAAACCGCCAGGAGCCTGTACCTCACTGGTACGGTTCAAGGTGAAGTGCTCACCAATGGTGATGACATCCAGATCCTTTATCTTCAGCAACTTATACTCTGTGTTGATACGGGCAGAGATACGGCTGAAGTCGGACTGCTTGATGATACCCTTGTTGCCATAGTAACCGACGGAGAAGAAAGAGGAACTTCTCTCGGAACCGCTGCTCAGCGATACGTTATACTGCTGGATAAGACCCGTACGGGTGGTCTCCTTGAACCAATCGGTGTCGGCGGCGGGAGTGGTGCCTGCGACATCGAGGTATTTATTCATCGTGATACCGTTGAGGGTGGGAACACCCTGGGCATTATAGCCCCAGTCGTAACGATAACCTAAACCGTTCTGGTTGGGGTCGAGACCGTCGTTGACATATCCCTGCCACATGACCTTTCCGAACTCCTTGGCATTGAGCACTTCCATCTTATGGGCATAGGTCTGGACGGAGATGCTGGCATCGAAGTCAATCTTTATCTTACCTTCCTTACCCTTCTTGGTGGTGATGATGATGACACCATTGGCTGCACGGCTACCATAGATAGAGGCAGAGGCGGCATCCTTCAATACCTGAATAGACTCAATGTCGTTACCATTCAACTCATGCATTCCAGCCTTCGTGGGGACACCATCGATGATGTAAAGAGGATCGTTGTTGTTCAGGGTACCGATACCACGGATGCGGACAGTGGCAGAACCAGAGGGAGCACCGTCAGCAGAGATGTTCATGCCAGGGACACGTCCCTGCATCGCCTTGATGGGGTTGTTCTCGTTCTGCTTGGCAAGCTCGCCAACACTGACAACAGAGACGGCACCCGTCAGGTCAGCCTTACGCTGGGTGGTATAACCCGTTACGACCACCTCGTTCAATGCCAGGGCATCGTCTTGCATGGTGACTTTCATGCCATCAGCAGCAGGCAACTCCTGGGTCTGAAGGCCGATGTAAGAGAAGGTCAGTGTCTTACCAGCAGCCACCTTCAACTTGAAGTTACCGTCGAAATCGGTAACAGTTCCGTTTGACGTTCCTTTCTCCATGACGGTGGCACCGATGACAGGCTCACCTGTGGCATCGACGACATTACCGCCAATCTCTTGCGCGTACATTATTGTACAAAGAAGCAAGGAGAAGAAACTCACAATCAGTCTCTTTGTTTGTTTCATTTGCTTGTTAATTTGGTTAGTACTATTGTTAACTGCTGCAAAAGTACTTCTATTTATAGACGGAGGATAAAACAGATGTTTCAAAGAACTAAAAAAATCGTTCAATGTAACATTTTTGTTAGTCATTGAACGATTTTTATTAGGATTTCCTCGTGTCACCGGGTAACATTCCGAACTCCTCCTTGAAACATTTGGTGAAGTAACTGGGTGCCGTGAAGCCTACCTGATAGGCTATCTCACTCACGGAGAGGTCGGTGGCCTGTAGCAGAATCTTACTGCGGTTGAGACGGCTCAGGCGGATGATGTCCACAGGAGTACGACCCGTCTGTGTCTTTACTTTGCGGTAAAGTTGCACACGGCTGACTCCCATCTGTGCTGCCAGATCCTCGACGCTGAAGTCACTGTTTGCCATCTGCTCCTGTACCTGCTGTCGCAGACGTTCCAGGAAACGGGCATCATTGTCTGCCTCTATCTGACCTTTCTCCTCTTGGGTGACCTCCGTCAGGACTGGAGTAGGAGTATTTTCCTCGGCAGGAACATTCACGACCATGGAGAAAGCCTGTCGCTCCAGTCGGTGCCGGCGGCGCATGTTCATAATGATGATAACGGCGCTGGCAGTGATGATCAGGATAATGACTGCCATGAGGATGGTGATGGCACGCTGGGTGCCGAGCTGTTGCAGGTAGGTGTCTGCTTTCTCATGCAACTGATCGAGGTATGCCGTCTGCCGCATGGTCTCCTCACTCTCCATCAAGAGCACATTGGCATTGTCACGAGTGACGAGTGCCGATTTCAGGAGGTTCTCTTTCTCGTATGGCTTGTCCTCAAGGATATTGATGGCGAGTTGGATGAGCTGGTCGCCATGGGTAGGATAGATATAGCTGGCATCCAGCAGGGAGTCGCGGACCAGTTCGATGCCCCCACCTTTGCCCGGCAGACCGTCGATACCACAGAATTTGGTGGGATAGGTAATGCCTTTCTCTTTCATAGCTTTGCGGGCACCCATCGCCATGCGGTCGTTTTGTGCGAAAACGAAATCGATATGGCTGAGGTCACCTTGATAGTTTTTAACAGCCGTGTAGCCGCTCTCCTCTGTCCAGTCTCCTTGGAGAGTGCCTGTCAGTTGTATCTCCGGAAAACGGTTGACAGCCTGGACAAAACCGTTATGCCGCTCGATGGCAGGGGAAGAGTCTTTGAGTCCTTTGATCTCCAATATGCGGCCTTTTCCTTGAAGCTGATGTGCGATATACTCTCCCATGGTTTTTCCCATCTCATAGTTGTCGGCACTGATGAAAGCTGTGTATTTCTTGGAGTTGGTCTTACGCTCAAAGACAATGACTGGAATACCCTTGTCATAGGCACGGTCGATGGCAGGGGAGATGGTCTGTACCTGGTTAGGCGCTACAATCAGCAGATCGATATCTGTCTTAATAAGACTGTCAATCTGTTGCACCTGTCGCTCATCGCTATCGTAGGCAGAGGCGAAACGCACCTCTACGTTCCCTTGGATATAGGCTCCCATACGCAGCTCCGCATTCTGCTTGTCACGCCAGATATCAACGGAGCATTGGGAGATGCCGATGACATGCCTTGGTGGCTGTTGGCTACAACTGGTGATGACCAGTAGTAGGAGGGTGGTGAGGATTAGTTTAAAGTAATTCATCGTTTTTGGGGTTAGGTATTCTTATGGTTGGCTCTCGCCCTCTACGTATTCCTCCAGGAACATGTGCTCCCCATCGAAGACGGCATAGGTGAACTGGCTGATCCAGTCGCCGAGAATCATCAGACGAGTATGGCGTGCCAGTTTGATGTCGAGCTCGATATGGCGGTGCCCGAAGATAAAGTAGTCGATGTCGGGATGGTCCTCGATATAGTCTTTGGCAAAGAGCACCAGGTGTTCCTTGTCATCACCCATATAGTGGATGTCGTCCGTTTCCTTGTGCTTGATATAGCTGTGCTTAGCCCATGTCAGTCCGAAACTGATGCCCCAACGGGGATGGAGGGCGGAGAACAGCCATTGGCATACCTTGTTATGGAAGATGGCACGGATCACCTTGAACGACCTGTTGGGGTCGCCCATCCCGTCGCCATGGGCAAGGAAGAACTCCTTACCGTAGATCTCCGTGGTCTCGGGCTTCTTATGCAGGATGACCCCACATTCCTTCTCCAGGTATTCGTATGCCCAGATGTCATGGTTACCAGTAAAGTAATGCACCTCCACACCCATGTCCGTCAACTCAGACAGTTTGCCGAGGAAACGGGTGAACCCTTTTGGTACCACATATTTATATTCGTACCAGAAGTCGAACATGTCGCCCAGCAGATAGACAGCCCCCGCTTTCTCCTTGATACTGTCGAGAAAGCGGACCAACCGCCGTTCCTGCATACGCTGATGCGGAATGGCAAGCGACCCAAGGTGGGCATCGGAAAGGAAATAGACGTTCTTCACTTTTTTACCTTTTTACTTTCTTACCTTTATCAGTCCAGTCCCAGTTCTACACGTGCCTCCTCGCTCATCATGCTCTGATCCCAGGCAGGTTCAAAGACGAGGTTGACATTGGCGGAGGTGATACCAGCCACCCCCTCCACCTTCGTGCGTACATCTTCTAATATAAAGTCGGCAGCAGGGCAGTTGGGTGCTGTGAAGGTCATGTCAAGTTCCACAGAGGCATCCTCCTGGACATCGATTTTGTAAATCATGCCGAGGTCATAGATATTCACAGGAATCTCCGGGTCGTAGACGGTCTTCAGCACGTCAACAATCCGTTCCTCCAGTAGCGTTTTTTCTTCTTGTGTCATCTTTTGCTGTATTATCTGACTGCAAAATTACGAAAAAACGAGAGCAGAACAAAACAAATTCATTTGTTTTTTATGCCGAGTTGTAGTAACTTCGCCATATTTAATGGCAAAATTACGAAAAAACGAGTGAAATGCAAAAGAAAAGCTTGCTTTTCTTTTCATATCCCAAGTAACTTATTTTTGCAGTGCACGCATCGCATTGAGGACGGCAAGGACGGTGACACCGACATCAGCGAAGACGGCGAGCCACATGGTGGCGAGACCGAAGGTGGCAAGGATAAGGACGGCGACCTTAATGCCGATAGCAAGCCATACGTTCTGACGGGCGATGCGGAGGGTACGGCGGGCAATGCGGATGGCAAGGGCTATCTTCGAGGGATGGTCGTCCATCAGTACCACGTCGGCAGCCTCGATGGCTGCGTCACTGCCCAGTCCTCCCATGGCGATACCGATATCGGCACGGGCAAGGACGGGAGCGTCGTTGATACCGTCACCGACGAATAGGGTTGAGAGTTGAGAGTTGAGAGTTGAGAGTTGTTCCATATAGGCAACCTTGTCAGCAGGGAGCAGTTCGGCATGATACTCATCGAGTTGCAGTTGCTGGGCGACATGAGATGCCACTGCCTCACGGTCGCCAGTCAGCATAACGGTCTTGCTGACCCCTAACTCTTTCAACAGTCTGACAGCCTCGGCACTGTCCTCCTTGATCTTGTCGTTAATGACGATATGCCCGGCATAGACACCGTCAATGGCTACATGGATGATGGTCCCCGTAACAGATTGGTGTTCATGCCCACAACGTGGGCAGTCGTGGCATTTGGCTCCGACGGCATCCATCATCTTGGTATTACCGACACAAACAATCTTACCTTCCACATTAGCCTTGATACCCTGTCCGGCAATCTCCTCAACATCGGAAAGACGGCAGCCGTCAGTCGCCTCGTCAGGGAAGGCATCACGGAGTGCGGCACCGATGGGGTGGGTAGAGAAATGCTCCACATGGGCGGCGAGGTGCAGCAGCTGGTGCTCATCACAGGAGTCCGGGTGCACAGTCTCCACGGCAAACTGTCCGTGGGTCAGTGTTCCCGTCTTGTCGAAGATGACGGTCTGTGCCTTGGCGAGCAGATCCATCATGTTGGCACCCTTGATCAGAATACCATGCCGGGAAGCTCCGCCGATACCCCCGAAGAAGGTGAGGGGCACGCTGATAACCAGCGCGCAGGGGCAAGAGACAACGAGGAACAGCAAGGCGCGGTACAGCCATGTCGGGAAAGAGGTGAGCGGTGAGAGGTGGGTGGTGAGGAAGAGAATAAGGGGTGGGAGAATGGCGAGGGCAATAGCGGCAAAGACCACGATAGGGGTATAGACACGGGCAAATCTGGTGATGAAAGCCTCACTCTTTGACTGATGCTCCGTGGCATGCTCCACCAACTCGATAATCTTAGAAACGGTACTCTCCCCAAAATTTTTCGTCGTGCGTACCTTAATGACACCGGAGAGGTTGACACAGCCGGAGATGACTTCATCGTCAATGCCGATCTCCCGAGGCATGCTCTCTCCAGTCAGGGCGGTAGTGTTCAAGGCGGTGGAACCTTCAATGACAACACCGTCAAGGGGTACTTTCTCACCGGGGCGAATCACGATGACATTACCAACCGCCACTTGGTCGGGATTCATGTCCCTCACCTCTAACCTCTCGCCCCTCACCTCTACATGAGCCACGTCCGGACGGATGTCCATGAGGTGGGCGATACTCTCACGGCTCTTTCCCTCGGCATAACCCTCGAAGAGTTCACCGACTTGGAAGAAGAGCATGACGAAGACCGCCTCAGGGAACTGTGTCTCTGCTCCGGGCAGGAAACCGATGCAGAGTGCACCGATGGTGGCAACGGACATGAGGAAGTGCTCGTTAAAGGCTTCCCCATGCATCACACCCTCTACTGCCTCTTTCAATGTGTCATGTCCGATGAGCAGGTAGGGGACAAGATATACCAACAGCAGCTGCCAGGTAGGCAGGTTGCTGTTTTTCTCAAAGATGACGGCTGCCACCAGAAGGATGGTGGTTAGGATGATGAGTGTCAGTTGCTGCTTTGAGCTATGCTCATGATGATGCTCGTGATGGTGCTCATGATGATGTTCGTGATGGTGCTCATGTTCACAGCACTCGTGATGATGATGTTCGTGTGACATACCTTTGCTATTTATTTGTTTTCTGACTGCAAAGGTATGGAAAGAGTTTCGCAACCTGATTGCAAGCGGAGAAAAAATACCGTTTTCTGCAACCAGATTGCAAAACACTCAGATGCGTCCCTCCTCGTGGTAGCTGTAATAATACCCATCTGTCACGATGACATGGTCGAGGAAATGGATGCGCATCACCCTGCATGCTTTCTGCAGGTTCTCCGTCAGGTGGTCGTCCTCCTTGCTGGGACGCAGGTTACCCGAAGGGTGGTTGTGGCAGACGGCGAGGATGGTGGCATTGGCAAGGATAGCTTCCTTGAGGATGATACGGATGTCGACAGCCACCTCGGTGATGCCACCATGCGAGACCCGCATCTTCTTGATGAGTTTATAGTTCTGGTTCATCAGCAGAATCCAGAACTCCTCCGTGTCCAGGTCCTGCATCACGGGGCGCATGTGGTTGTAGATACGGGTTGCCGTACCACAGTCGGGGCGCTCCTCAGCAGTCTCCAGCTGCCGCCGTTTCCCTAACTCGCAGGCAGCAAGGATGGAGATCGCCTTTGCCTCACCGATACCGTTGTAGTTACACAAAGAATGTATGGGCATCTTCCCTAACGTGTTGAGATGGTTGTTGCAGTCGTTGAGTACGTGTTTCATCAGATCGACGGCACTCTCTTTGGCAGAACCGGAACCTATCAGTATCGCCAATAGTTCTGCGTTGCTGAGGGTATCAGCCCCCTGCCGCATCATCTTCTCCCGTGGACGGTCTTCTTCCGCCCACTGGTTGATATTAAGTTTTTCCATGCTCGTTGATAACAAAAAGAATAAGGGTGGTTTGTTTTTTTTATGAATAGAAATTCTTCTCGAAAGCAGTAAACTCGTCTTGTTTAAGTACACATCGTTTCCACCAACTCTCAATGAATCCCAGTCCGTACCCCATCAGTTGCACGAAGGCAGCGGGGATGCTGAGGAATCCTACTTTCAGACTCTTGTTCTGGAAGGTGGAGTCGATGAGAATAATAAGACTGTAGAGTATAATCGGTAACCAGGGAGCGGCACAGAGCCAGAACCAACGGTGTACGTCATCATAGTGCATCAGGACACGTCCGACAGCAGAAATGAGAATCAGTGCAATCACTCCGACGGTGAATACAGTAGGCAGCAGATGTACCAACTTGAGGGTGCCGGGGTGGCGCTTCTCTAAATTGATGCGGGCAATACCGCTGTTATATACCTGTCGGAAGAACTTGCGGAAATCCGTACGGCGCTTATGCCATACCCATGCGTCAGGGAACAGCTGTGGCTGATAGCCTGCCTCCACGATACGGTAACTGAAGTCGATATCCTCGCCGAAGCGCATCTTTGAGAAACCGCCCAGTTGCTGGTAGACATCCCGACGGATACCCATATTGAAGGAACGGGGGTAGAACTTGTCGAGTTTCTTCTTGCCACCTCGGATGCCACCTGTCGTGAAGAAGGAGGTCATCGAGTAGGAGATGGCTTTCTGTACGGGAGTGAAAGAGGGATGAGAAGCATCGGGACCGCCCCAACATGTTAGTTGAGAGTTGAGAGTTGAGAGTTGAGAGTTGATTGCCATCAAATAACCCTCAGGCAGTACCACGTCAGAGTCGAGAATAATGACGTACTCGCCATGAGCACGCTCCACTCCATAGTTGCGGCTTTGTCCCGGACCGCTGTTGTCCTTATAGTAATAATGCAAATCAAGGATGTTTGCGTACTTGTCGCAAACATCCTTGCAAGTCTTTTCCGACCCGTCCTCAACAATCACCACCTCAAAGTCTTTCTGAGTCTGGGAGCATAGGCTCTCAAGCAACTCGTCCACTTCGTCGGGGCGATTAAATACTGGGACGATGATCGAATATTTCATTATTCCTTCACGCGGTTCAGGTAGCTGCCGTCACGAGTGTCAACCTGAATCAGGTCGCCCTCGTTGATGAACAAGGGAACGCGAACCTCTACTCCAGTCTCCAGTGTAGCAGGCTTGGTAGCGTTGGTGGCAGTGTCACCCTTGATGCCTGGCTCAGAGTGAGTCACACGGAGGTTGGTCTTCACTGGCATCTCGGCATAGAGAATAGTACCGTCAGTAGTGTCGCTGACAACAGATACCACGTCACCTTCCTTCATGTACTCGTGACCGATCACGAGGTCGTTGGCGATGGGAATCTGCTCGAAGCTCTCCTGGTTCATGAAGATACGTCCTTCCTGATCCTCATAAAGATACTGGTAGTCACGGTGCTCGATAACTACATCCTCCAGTTTCTCACCGATGTTGTAACGACGCTCCAGGACACGACCGTCAGTAACATTCTTCATCTTGATGTTCATGATGGTGTTACCCTTACCTGGCTTACGATGCTGGAAATCGATGCAAACCCAAATAGAACCGTCCATGCGGATAGCGGTTCCTTTCTTAATGTCTTGTGAATTAATCATATAAAATAGCTATTTTAATAATGTATATCTCTCGTTTTGCGGGTGCAAAATTACTAATAAAAGGGGAAAAATCCAAAATTAATGAAGGAAAACTTGTGTATTTCGAAAATTATGTGTACTTTTGCAACCCGATTCGTGGAATAATAACAACAAAAAAGATAAATAACAATGAAAAGAACATTTCAGCCGCACAATCGCCGCCGCGTGAACAAGCATGGTTTCCGCGAGCGTATGGCAACAAAGAATGGTCGCCGTGTATTGGCTTCTCGCCGTGCAAAAGGTCGTAAGAAGTTGACCGTTTCTTCAGAGCATCACGGAAAGTAATCTCTGTTTTTAAAGAGTAAATGGAAGAAATATCGGGAGTAACCGTAAGGTGAACTCTCGATTTTTTTTGTTGATTATTTGGCATTGTCGATTATTCTTCGTATTTTTGCCGTTTAGAAAAGTGAGGACTTAATATATAATTAATGAACGTGAAGGAAATTTGGAATAAGATAGCCAGTCATTACGTGCTTCTCAACTTGTTTGCCATGGCAGTTGTCGTCATACTGCTTTGTGTCGCTGTGAAGTTCGGACTGGACCTCTATACTCATCATGGTGAGGGGATTGCCGTACCCGAATTGAAAGGGATGTCCTATCACAAGGCACGACTTCTGTTGGAGGAGGAAGGGCTGAATATCATTGTCAGTGACTCTGGTTATCAGAAGACGATGCCTGCCGACTGTATCCTGGCGCAGACTCCAGGGGCCGGAACGAAGGTGAAGGCAGGTCATGCTATATACGTGACGGTCAACTCTCCCTCGTCGCCCACCTTTGCGATACCGGATATTGTTGACAACTCCAGTTACCGTGAAGCTGAGGCGAAACTGATGGCGATGGGCTTTCGCTTGACTGAGCCTCAGAAGGTGGTGGGAGAGAAAGACTGGGTCTATGGCATCATCTGTCGCGGCAGGAGAGTGTCGAATGGTGACCGTGTCCCCATAGATTACCCGTTGACGCTGATGATAGGAACAGGCTCCTATGACGAGGAAGATTCCGTATTGTATGATTATGTGGATCCGACCTATGAGGCTGACCCTATGGAGGGGATGAATGAGAGACAACCGACGACAGGCGAGGTTGATGAGTTTGTGGAGGTAACTGCACCATGATAGAGGAACTGGAAGATATCTCCTTGATGGAGGATGATGACGAGGGACGCTCTGACCTGTACGAACATCTTCGGATGGAGGTGGATCATGGTCAGCAACCGGTCCGCATCGACAAGTATATGTCGGAGCATGTACAGCATTCCTCTCGCAACCGTATCCAGAAAGCGGCTGACGCTGGGTTTATCCAAGTCAACGGAAAGCCTGTCAAGAGTAACTATAAGGTGCGTCCGGGTGATATTATCACTTTGATGCTCGACCGTCCGCATTATGATACGACGATAGAACCGGAGGACATTCCATTGGATATTGTCTATGAGGACGACCAGCTGATGGTGATCAATAAGCCTGCCGGCTTGGTGGTGCATCCGGGGTGTGGAAACTTCCATGGGACATTAGTCAATGCCATAGCGTGGCATCTGCGTGATCTGCCCTCTTACGATCCTAATGACCCGTCTGTCGGTTTGGTGCATCGTATAGACAAGGACACCAGCGGACTACTGGTCATCGCGAAGACTCCTGAGGCAAAGACAGAGCTGGGAGCACAGTTCTTCAACCATGACACTCATCGTAGCTATCAGGCATTGGTATGGGGTAACTTCACGGAGGATACAGGTCGTATTGAGGGAAATATCGGACGTGACCCGAAAGACCGCCTCCGCATGGCAGTGTTCCCTCCCGGCTCTGAGATGGGCAAGAGTGCCGTCACACATTACAAAGTATTGGAACGCTACGGCTATGTGACCTTGGTGGAGTGCCGTCTGGAGACAGGGCGTACCCATCAGATCAGGGCACACATGAAGCATATAGGGCATCCGCTCTTTGGTGATGAACGCTATGGGGGGACGGAGGTCCTGCGTGGAGAACGTACAGCCTCCTATAAGGCATATATCCAGAACTGTTTTAAGCTCTGCAACCGTCAGGCATTACATGCCAAGACACTGGGGTTCGTCCATCCCGCTACTGGTGAACAGATGGACTTCACGTCCGAACTTGCCGATGACATGGCGGCACTGGTTGATAAATGGCGGAATTACGGTCGCAATCTCGGGATTTCATAATCTCGGATCTCGGATTTCGGAATAACGGAATATCGAAATATCGAAATAATAAAAATAACGAAATAAGATGAAAAAGGAAAAACGTGTGATAGCCATCGTCTGTGGTGGTGATTCTTCTGAGCACGACGTATCATTGCGCTCAGCCCAAGGTCTCTATTCGTTCTTCGACAAAGAACGATATGATGTGTATATTGTCGATGTGAAAGGACAGGAGTGGAAAGTGGAACTTCGTGACGGTACGACAGCCCGTATCGACCGCAACGACTTCTCGTTTGTAGAGAATGGAAAGGCGAAGCGTTTTGACTATGCCTATATCACCATCCATGGTACACCGGGAGAGAATGGTATCATGCAGGGCTATTTTGATCTGGTGCGCGTACCTTATAGTACCAGTGGTGTCTTGGTGGAGGCGATGACGTTCGACAAATTCGTGCTCAACCAGTATCTTCGTGGCTATGGTGTTGCCGTCGCCGACTCCCTGCTGATTCGCAAAGGTTATGAGGAACTGGTCAGTGACGACGAGATAGAACAGCGTATCGGCATGCCTTGTTTCGTGAAGCCTGCTGCCGATGGCTCGTCCTTTGGTGTGTCGAAGGTGAAGGAGAAAGACCAGCTTGCTCCTGCCATCCGTAAGGCGATGATGGAGAGCCCTGAGGTGATGGTAGAACAGTATCTGGAGGGTACGGAGATTACCATGGGTATCTACAAGACCAAGGAGAAGTCCGTGCCGTTCCCCATTACAGAGGTCGTCACCCAGAATGAGTTCTTTGACTATAATGCCAAGTATAATGGTCAGGTGCAGGAGATTACCCCTGCCCGTATTCCTGAGAATGTCGCCCGCCGTGTGCGAGAGATTACCAGTCATATCTATGATATCCTTCGCTGTAACGGTATCATCCGTATTGATTATATCATCTCTCCAGAGGGTAAGATAAATATGTTGGAGATCAATACCACCCCAGGCATGACAGCCACCAGTTTCATACCTCAGCAGGTAAAGGCTGCGGGATTGAGTATGACGGATGTTCTGACAGATATTGTTGAAAACCAATTCTAAAAGATGAATATACCAGCAGAGTTTGATGAGATTCGCCCTTATGTTGAGGGAGAGATGAAACAGGCTTTCGAGGAACTGATAAATGACCGTCAGTTCTCTCTGTTGCTGAAGGGATTCGTGCCCTGGTTGCCAAAATCTATACGTAATGGCTTGTTGCGACTTGCCTTTATCGGTGTGAAGACACCGCTGGACTTCCAGCTCCGGTTCATGAAACCCGTCGTCTGGTATTTCGTCCGTAAATATACGGACGGTCTCACTTTCGACGACAATTCTCTCACTTCTCACCACTCACCTCTCACCACTCAAGAGAGATACACGTTTGTCAGCAACCATCGTGACATCGTGCTTGACTCCGCTTTCCTGGATGTGCTACTCAACAAACACGGCTATCCTACAACGGTAGAGATTGGTATTGGTGATAACCTGTTGATCTATCCGTGGATCAAGCGACTGGTGCGTATGAACAAGGCGTTCACTGTACGTCGTGGCTTGACAGCGCATGAGATGATGCGCAGCAGTCAGTTAATGAGCAGCTATATCCATTATGCCGTTACCCAGAAAAAGGAGAATATATGGATAGCACAACGGGAGGGCAGGGCAAAGGACTCAGACGACCGTACCCAGGAGTCGGTGCTGAAGATGCTTGCCATGGGAGCGGAGGTAGACCGTCTCTCACCTCTTACCTCTCACCTCACACCTCTTAATATCGTCCCTCTGACAATAAGTTATGAGTATGACCCCTGTGACTATCTGAAAGCGCAGGAGTTCCAGCAGAAACGTGATAACCCAGGCTTCAAGAAGAGCAAGCAGGATGATCTTGACAATATGAAGACGGGTATCTTTGGCTATAAGGGTAGGGTACACTATCATTGCGGTACTCCTATTAATCAATGGCTTGACGAAGTGAAGGACCTTCCCAAGAATGAGTTCTTCAAAGCGGTTGCCGAGCGCATGGATAAGGAGATACACAGCCACTACCGCCTCTACCCCTGCAACTATATTGCCTTGGATGAGCTGGAAGGAAACAAGACTTATGCTGACCAGTATGCTGATGCTGATGTGCAACGGTTTAATGAGTACCTTGCCGGACAACTGGCAAAAATCAATATCCCTAACAAGGATGAGGCTTTTCTGCGGGAACGCCTGCTAACCATGTATGCTAACCCTTTGCGTAACTATCTTGCCGCCCATGAAACGACTGCTTAGACTTTTCATCATTGCCAATTGCCAATTGTCAATTGTCATTTTGATGAGCTGTACCACCGACAACTATGACAAGGGACAAGGGAAGTACTCGCTGATGCAGGCAGAGTTGGTGGAATTGTCGGTTAATGGTAATAAGGAGGCTACATCTTTCACGCTGGATGACGGAACCCAATACACCTTTGTCCTTCCAACCATCGCTAAATGGATAGAGACTCCAGATACCGTCTATCGTGCCCTCTTATATTATAATAAGGTGACAGAGACAACGGCAGAACCCGTATCCTTGGGTGCCGTCCCTACTTTGAGGGCAAAGGAACATTGGAAGCTGGATGAACAACCCGAAGACCCTGTGGGTGTGGAGAGCGCATGGCTCAGTATGAAAGGAAAATATCTTAACCTTGGACTGTTGCTCAAGACAGGACAGGCAGATGACAATGACGGGACACAGACGGTTGGACTGGCTCAGGATACTATCCGGTTGAATGGTGACCAGACATATACGGCAGTCTTTCGGCTATTGCACGACCAGTGTGGGGTTCCCCAGTATTATACCAGTCGTCGCTTCGTCAGTATCCTCCTTCCCGATACCGTTCAGTTGGACACCATCCGTTTGGCTATACCTACCTATGAAGGTAAGTTGGAGCGCATCTTCCTACCATAAGTTTCAAAAGTGTTGATACAAGAAACCGCCCCGCATCGGATGAGGATGAGGGGCGGTAGTTATAAAAGGGGGAAGAACTCGCTTATTAGCGATTCACCCAATTCTCCAAACGAATTTTATTGAAACGATGAAAATCTTTAGTGTTGTCAGTTACACACACCATGTCATTTGCTATTGCAGTACAAGCTATCAAAAGATCAAAGTTATCATCACAAGGAGTTCCTGCTAAGCGTAAACGTATCTTTTCATATGCTGCAATTTCAATAGCATTATTGATGGGAAGCACCTTTATTTCATCTAAAAATTGATTCAGTTGGGGTACCCTGTCTATACCATCACGTTGTAAAGACAACTCCGCCCCCATTTTCAATTCAAGCATTGTTATCTCTGATATATAGCAATGATTCCATCCGACTTTATCTATTTGTTTGTCAACATGATACTTTCCTCGAAGATAGAAAGCACATATATTTGTATCAAGTAAATAATCCAAATGGCTCATAAGTCTATGATATCTTTTTTAAAGTTGCGTAATGACTTTAGTTCATTAACGAATTCCTCATCTGTCATCCCATCATCCCCCCAAATTCCATAGAACCTGCTGGCGGGAATAGATTTCTTAGTCTTTTCCTTTAAAGAACTTGACAATAAGGTGATGAGGTCTATTTTTACATCATCACTTAAATGCTTTAGCATATTCCAATAATTGTTGGTAGTGGAAATGGATGTTGTAGAGTTCATGATTCTATTTTATTTTTTATCTTGTTTGCAAAGATACAAACTTTCCAAATATCCTCCAAACTTTCCAAGAAAAACTTACGAAAAGGAAAACAAAACCGCCCCGCATCGGATGAGGATGCGGGGCGGTAGAATATAAGAGGGATTGGGGGAGTTACTTTGCCTTGAAGTGCCAATAAGTTGCTTCACCCCAGTTGCCAAGAGCACCGAAGTCGCCGCCATCAGGATAAACGAGTGTCATCTTATCAGATGTCAGATAAACAACCTCGAAAGTCGTTGGATATGCATCGAATCCGTTGTCTTTCCAGTTAATCTGGTAGGGCCACAAAATGGCACCAGGAGTCGTATTCAGATTAGCAACCTTCCATGGATTATCGACAATAGTTTCTAACTCAAAGGTTCCTTTACGAATTTGAGTTCCGCTAGCGTCATAAGAACTAATCAGACCATCAGGAGAGAAAGTCATATATGCATCCATACTTTCATCTCCAATAAAGCCATCTGCAGCATGCTTCTCTTGTGTTAGGAATTCCTCTTCAGAAGCAACGCCCCACCATTGACCGTTACCAGTAGTACCAACATCAGATCCATTTCCACCGCAGTAACCCATGTTACCCCAGCAAGTACCAGAGACAGAAGTGTCCCAAGTCCAGTCTTTACCGTTGTCATATCCAGCAACCATACCAGTTTGGTCTGTTGTACTTGTAAAGTGCCAATAAGTCGCTTCACCCCAGTTACCAAGAGCACCGAAGTCGCCACCATCAGGATAAACGAGGGTCATCTTGTCGGCAGTCAAGTAGCATATCTCAAATGTAGTGGGATATGGGTCAAAGCCATTGTCTTTCCAGTTAATCTGGTAAGGCCAAAGAATGGCGCCAGCAGTTGTAACAAGGTTACCAACTTTCCATGCATCCGGATCTGACGGATCATAATTCTCTACGGTAAATGAACCACTTCGAATCTGATTGCCTGCAGCATCATAACACTTGATAGTACCATCATCGCCAATGACCATAGTTGCATCCATACTTTCATCTCCAATAAAGCCATCTGCAGCATGCTTCTCTTGTGTTAGGAACTCCTCTTCAGAAGCAACGCCCCACCATTGACCATTGCCGGCAAGACCAACATCAGATCCTTTTCCACCGCAGTAACCCATATTACCCCAGCAGGTGCCAGATACAGAAGTATCCCATTTCCAGACTTTACTTCCATAAACATCAGATGCCAATACTTTTACGGCAGGCTCCAATTCTCCAGGAACATATACTGTTACTGTAGTTTCCCCTGTTGAAGTTGTACCATCAGCATTCAGAGCGCGAATATAGAAAGTTTGCTGAGGGTCAGAGCCACGAGAAGGAGCATAGGTAAACGAGCCAGTAGCACCAGTTGCAAGGATATTCTCACTACCATCGGCACGTAGTGCTATAATAGACACTACCGTAGCAGGATTTGTAGTATAAGTGAAATAGTTTCCATCGGTCTGAACATTACCATTTTCATCTGTCTGAATAAATGTCACAATACTTGACAAGTCTTCAGACGAGTATGATTTGGCATTCATGTCAAAACTCTTTTCTGTCGGATTACATGAGGCAAGCATTGCCACTGCCATCATGCCCAATAATATTTTCTTCATATCAATTCTCATAATTTTAAGTAATTATTACTGCCATCCTGTATAACGTCCAGAAGTACCTTCCCAGCCTGCATTCTGTACGTAAGCACCAGCAGAAAGGTCGATCTGAGTCTGTGGAATACGGAAGAAGCCCTGAGTGGCATTGTAACGTGCAGAATATCCGCCACCCTGTGGAGTGTTGGTTGTTGGTGTGGCAGAGTTGTTATTGTAGATAGCCTGACCTAATTGTTTGTCAAGGCACTGGGGAGCAATATGCCAACGACGGATATCACCCCAACGCAGTCCCTCGAACGCAAGTTCCCAACGACGCTCGTTTTGAAGTGCCTGTAAAGAGTAACCTGCGATTGGTGGGAGTCCTACACGAGCACGTACCTGATTGATACCGTCCGTAGTCTCTGTCAACTCAGAGTGCATCAGCAGGATATCTGCGAAACGAATAAGAATCAAATCCTGTGGATGAGAAGCCTGGAAGTGTCCCTTCTCACCACTACCAAATTGTTCTGCGCCAAAAGTATAGTACCCCTCACTGCGGACAGCACAGACTTTTTTCTGATGGTAAGGAGTCGCCTGCATTTGTTCAGACTCGTTGGTGTAATCATAATCATCAGGCTTGGTCAGAATAGAATAGTCACGACGCGGGTCGTTAGGCTCAGCAGCCTTCCAGTCACTTACAAGGCTTGCAGAAACAGGACCTACACCCCAACCTGTACCAAAGGGATATACGCTACCAGGGGTGCCTTTATCATACTTCTTGTCGTCAGACCCAGATGTAGAGCGAATACCACAGAACAAGGCATACTGATTAGTCAGGTGAAGTTGTGTGCCACTCCATTCTGACAGATATGTGAACGCAATCGCCATCACATTCTCCACATTGTCATCATTCCAGTTCGTTGGACAACCTGTAGCACAGGCGATGTCGTTTGCAGATGTAACATCACTATATTTGGTCTTGGCATTTGCATATGCCCAAAGAGAGCGGTAGTCTGCCACCAATCCGTGACCCGAGTTCTTGATACAGTCTTCCAGTTTCTCTACAACCATTGCTTTTGTAATCTCGGCAGGAACATTATTTGCCTCGTCAGTCGGCATGGTGCTCTTTTCATAAAAACCAGTATAGAAAAGGAAAGCACGGGCAAGCAGTGCCTCGGCAGCCCAACGAGTTACATGACCATACTGCAAACTACCAGAGCCATACTTATAGGCAGGCATTATCTCTGCTGCATTGTACAAGTCACTGGCAATCTTTTTATAGATTTCCTCGGCTTTTACCTGTGTAGGGGCAATATTTGCCTCATCGATATTATCAGGAGCAGAGTCCAGCATTGGAACGTTTCCGAACATCTGTGCCAGTATGAAGTAATTGTAGGCACGGAGTACCTGTAACTCACCTTTTGTCTGGTTACGAAGTTCTTCATTTGCCACATTGTCAATACTTGCCAAAGCGGAGTTAGCACGTGCGATGGCTGAATAACAAGCCGTCCATTGAGCCTCACCATCAGTATCCTTATTATACATCATGAAGTCAAGAGCCGTAGTTGACTTATCCGTCGACTCACTGCCACCTCCTAACTGATCATCTGCGGCCAAATTGGCAAAATAGAAATAGGGCGATACGTCATTACCCAGCAGCGGACTATTGAAAGATGCCGCATAAACGGCTGACACCATCTGGGTTACGTCCTGCTCTGATGTGGGGAAGTTTCTACTATCCTTGCCAGTATAGTTTTCTGAGTCCAGGAAATCGTTACATCCTGTCAGTGCAAAGACGGAGGTCAGAGCCAATAAATATATTTTTTTCATAATTGCGTCCGTTTAAAATTTAATGTTAACACCTACCATATAAGTTCTTGGCACAGGATAGAATCCGCAGTCAATACCCTGTCCCCATGTATAGCCATCACTTCCTGATGCACCGACTTCAGGATCCATTCCTGTATAGCCAGTGAAGGTAAACAGGTTCTCTGCGGCCACATAAAGGCGGAGTTGAGAGAATGGACAGGTCTTCCAAAGGCGCTTGAAATCATATCCCAGTGTCACGTTCTGAATACGTACATAGTCAGCGTCCTCTACCCAAATAGAAGAGAAGGTGCTATAGTTGATGTCACCAATGCTGGTCAACTTTGGAAGTGAATTACTGGTGCCTTCGCCCTTCCAAGATCCATAGATGATACGCTTTGACATGTTATCTACAGAGGAAGGTCCGTTATTGGAATTTCGAACTACCTGCTGACCGAAGGATCCATTACCTGTTACGGAGAAATCAAAGCCTTTATACTCGGCATGCACATTGAAACCGAGTGTGCAATCTGGATGTGGGTCACCAATCTTGGTACGGTCATCAAGATTAACAATATTATCACCTGTGGTATCAACATAAATAAGATCACCAGGTTTGGGTGTACCATGAATCTCGTCGGTATAAGTCTGTAGCCACTGATCAATCTGTGCTTGATTCTGGAATACGCCAGCAGTCTTCATACCATAAAAATAGCCAATAGGCTGACCAACTTCTGCACGGTAAATTTCGGTAGCACCCTGTAGCAATACATTTGCCGGACCATGGATAATACCCTCAGAGTTAGCGATACGGGTTACCTTATTCTTATTATAGGCAAAGTTGACACCTGCGCCATATGAGAAATCCTTACCTATGCGGTCGTTCCATGTAAGACCAAGTTCGAAACCAGTGTTCTTAACATCACCACCATTAACATAAGGAGCGTTCAATCCATAAACTGCCAAGATAGGAGCCTGTACCAACCAGTCCTTGGTCTTCTTCACATACCAGTCAAAGGTCAAACCAAGACGACTGTTCAGGAAACGGGCATCGAGACCGATATTCCACTGCTCGGAAGTCTCCCAAGTAACATCTTCGTTCTTCAGCACATTTGCATAACCACCCAGAGTCTGTCCGACAACTGTGTTTGGATCGCCAAAGAAGTATCCATTAGATACGTCAAAAGAGAATGAGGTGAGATATTGGAAATTAGAAATATTACAGTTACCATTCTGACCCCAAGATGCACGAATCTTCAAGAAGTCGAGCCAACTCCTGGTCTTCTCCATGAATGGCTCATTAGTGATCACCCAACCAACAGATGCAGAGGGGAAGGTACCCCAGCGCTTACCTTCTTTGAAATTAGAACTACCATCGGTACGGAGAGTAAACTGTGCCATATATTTCTCATCGTAGTTGTAACTGGCACGACCGAAGAAAGATGCCAAAGAACTGTCACCTGAAGGATTTCCACCAAAACCACCATTGCTGATAATATCAGTCAGCGCTTGTGGGTTCGTATTGCTTAGGTAAGCATTCTTCCAAGACTCCGGGAAGATTGTGTAAGCAGACTTTGCCTTCATATCCATACCATAGGAGTTCTTCTCAATAGACTGACCTACAACGAAATCAGCAGTATGCTTGCCTGCCAAGAGGCGATAAGAAATGGTATTCTCCCATGCGAAATTTGACCCGGTACTCATGTTCTGGGATACAGTCTCAACGTTTGCAGAGTTGGTTGCATTGACATAAGTCATAGTATAAGCACGATAAGTACTATTACCTTGGCGGTAACTGAACTGAGAACGCCATTTCAAATCTTTTATTGGCTGTACTTCCAAATACGCATTCATGTTCAAACTATAAGACTTACTTTCACTCAAACCTTGAGCAGTACGGTTGATGTTAATTAATGGGTTGACGGCAGTACCAGGAGCCAGAGTCCAACCTTCCTTAGCCATAGAAGTCTGATCGTAATAACGTCCTTCCTGATCGTAAGGCAACAGTAAAGGAGAAGCAATAAGCAAGTCGTGCATGTTATTCCAATACATGGTACCTGTTGCAATACCACTATTTCCTGTATGGTTCCACGTAAGATTCTCTCCTATCTTAATGACTTCCAAATCTTTTACCTTATAAAGCACGTGATCAGAGTTGATACGTACATTATAGCGTTCAAACTTAGACTGGCGCTCGTCTCCAAAGATACCATCCTGCTTAGTGTATGCGAATCCCATTGAGAATTTCGACATGTCATTACCTCCATTGACGTTGATGGCATGGTTTGTCTTGACTGCACCCTTATGGTAAGTCTGGTCTATCCAGTTAGTGCCATCCCAACCATTTTGTAGCATTTCCCATTCATATTCAGGAAGCATGGACTGCCAGTTATTAGTAGTACCATTCGTATTATAACTCATCAAGTCGTATGCATACATGTAGTCTTTAGCCCCTAATACGTCCGGACGCTTGTAAAGATACTGCCAGCCAACATAGCCGTCATAGTTAATCTGAACTTTACCCGCTTTACCTTGCTTAGTAGTAATCAGCACGACACCATTGGCAGCACGAGCACCATAGATGGCTGCGGAGGCAGCATCCTTCAGCACGTCGATGCTCTCAATATCACTGGGGTTCAGAGAGTTGATGTCTCCACCTGCAAAGCCATCGATTACATACAAGGGAGCAGAGTTTCCAATGGTACCTACACCACGGATGTTTACTTTATAACTTGATTGACCTGGCTGACCAGAACTCTGAACGATTTGCATACCTGGGGTATTACTTTGCATAGCACCCAACACGGTAGTCGTATTCAGTTTGGCAAGTTCGTCACCCTTTACCTGAACAGTGGCACCGGTAACCAGTTTCTTCTTCTGGACACCGTAACCTACAACTACCACCTCCTCCAGCTGGGCGTTGTCCTCCAGCAGGGTGATGTTGAAGTTTGACTGATTGCCCACTGCCACCTCCTGAGTGGTGTAGCCGATGTAAGAGATGACCAAGGTTGCACTTGGTTTCACGTTGAGTGTAAAGTTACCGTCGAAATCAGTAACGACACCATTGGTCGTTCCTTTCTCAACAACACTCGCACCAATCACGGGACCCTGTGATGAGTACACGCCCAACAAAGAGCACGCACCCATCAGCAGCGCTGTTTTTCTGATTTTTTGATTCATACTTAAGTATTTTTCTTAGATTGATTGGATAAATACATTGTTAGATTTTAGATGAGTGGAGATTGTAAAATCCCCTTCCACGCCAAGCCCCTAGGACCCGCAATGGCAGTTTGTCATGATTCTTCTTTATGGCATAGTTTTTGGCTTTAAATTTTTATTTTATGTTAATAGTCGTTTATATTGTTTCTTCGTGAAGCTACAAATTCACGATGCAAAAATAAAACTTTTTTACGAAACGGCATTATCTTTTATTGACAAATTTTGATACTTTCTTGCTTTTTTGTCGATTTTCGAATGATTTGTTAACAAAACCGATACATTTTAGCCAATAAGTGTAAAATAGACAATATGCGTTTTTTGACGAAATGATAAGTCCGATAGCCTACATTTTTTGAAAATATACTACTAAGTCGAAGCTCCAGATGTTGGAAGTCGTTAGTTAGTTTCTTCATGGTGATTCGCGCATATATCTGGGTGGCGGTAATATTAGAATGTCCTAAAATACGACTGACACTTTCAATGGGCATTCCTTGGTTGAGAGCCATAATAGCGAAAGTGTGACGAGCACAGTGGAAGGTGACAGGTCTTGTGACACCACTCTCTTTCATGACTTGACGCAACCGCTTCGCTATGGCATGGTATCCGAGTCGGTCGAATATTTGCTCTTTCAGAGGGTCATTATAACGTTCGAGTATGGTAAGTGCCTGCGGCAGGAGTCTCACTTTGAAAGGAATACCAGTCTTGTGACGGGAAGTGATGATCCATTGGTAGCCATCAATCTCATAGATGTCTGATTTCCGCAATGCCCTGATGTCAACAAAAGACATGCCGGTAAGGGCGGCAAATACAAAGATGTCACGAGTGTAGTTTTGCAGAGGATTGTCGAAATGACGGATCATCAACTGATGGAGTTCTTCTTCCGAGAGGTACTGCCGCTCTCGAATGTTTTTGGCAATATGAAACTCTGCAAAGGGGTTGGTGAGTATCAATCCTCGCTTATGTGCTCGTTGCACAACGCCTTTCAGCATCATACAGTTGAGCCAGATAGTACCATGCCGCAGTCCTCTTTCAACACTCAAATAGGTACTGAACCGATGGATGAAGTCTGGCTCTATTGAAGAGAGGGGAATGTCCTTCCTATGTTCCCACAACACTAGAAAATCTGCTACAAATTCTCTCGCGCGTACCATTATATTATAAGAGTGACAAGAACGATCCTTCCCAACCCTGACTGAGAATTGCTCATTGTCACGGTCGAAGGCTTCCAACAAGGTAATTGATTTGTTTTTCTGATATTTCCTCTTCATAATTGTAAAAATGTTTTATACATTCATCATCCACAAAGATACTGATAATTAATGAGATATCAAAACTTAATACTTAAGTATGAATCAAGCATTTAAAAAGACAGCGCTGCTGATGGGTGCGTGCTCTTTGTTGGGCGTGTACTCACCTGTAATGGCCGCTAACCCCGAGGTATCGGTGGAGGCTGTTCAGCAGACAACGAAGAAGGTCACGGGTACCGTCAGTGACTCACAGGGTCCCGTGATTGGTGCGAGTGTTGTTGAGAAAGGAACTGCAACCTTGGTCATCTCTTACATCGGCTACACCACACAGGAGGTAGCCACAGGCAATCAGGCTAATTTCAACATCACCCTGAAGGAGGACAATGCCCTGCTGGATGAGGTGGTAGTTGTCGGTTACGGTGTCCAGAAGAAGAAGCTGGTTACCGGTGCCACTGTTCAGGTAAAGGGTGAGGATATCGCCAAGCTGAACACCACCAACGCTTTGACCGCCATGCAGGCAAGTTCTCCTGGCGTGAACATCGCCCAGAGTTCTTCACAGCCTGGTAAGGGTTTCAAGGTAAACATCCGTGGTGTCGGTACTATTGGTGTGTCATCTCCGTTGCTGATTATCGATGGTATCAATGCAGGTACTGCTGATGATGGTCTGAACGGTTTGAACCCTAACGACATCGAGAGCATCGACGTGCTGAAGGATGCTGCCTCCGCAGCCATCTACGGTGCCCGTGCTGCCAACGGTGTTATCTTGGTAACCACCAAGCAGGGTAAGGCAGGTAAGCTGTCTATTCAGTATGACGGTTATGTAGGTTGGTCAAACGCCTACAAGGTCCCAGGTCTGGTGAATGCTAAGCAATACATGCAACTGATCAGTGAGGCAAACTTCAATACATACGGCACAGCAACAGATTGGTCCAGTATTGTTCCACAGTCAATTCTTGACAAGGTTGAGAACGGCTGGCAGGGAACCGACTGGTTCAAGGAGTATGAGAATAAGAATGCCCTTCAGTTCAGTCATGCAGTGACACTGAGTGGCGGTTCAGACCGCTCTAAATTCTCTATGAGTTTGAACTACAGCTCTAACGAAGGTATCATGGGTGGTGATAACGCATCATCATACAAGCGTTACGGTGGTCGTATCAACTCTGAGCATATTGTACTGAAAGGTAAAGACCTGCTGGGTGAGGAGCACGACCTGCTGACTATCGGTGAGAATGTTTCTTACTGGTATCATAAGAGTCACGACCTCGCAGAAGGAAACGGTTACTGGAACATCATGCAGGCAGCATATGTAGCTTCTCCACTTGTAGAACCATATAATGCAGATGGGAGTTTGACAAGTTGGGATAAAAATGGAGCAGGTCAATACAGTTCAACCATTTATAGTAATCCATTGAATCACTTCATGAATGGTGGCTATAACTCTCTCAATAAGAGCCGTGATTTTGGATTTGGTGCTACCATCTACTGGATTGTTGAGCCTATCAAGAACTTGAGGTATCGTGGGCAGTTCAATACTGGTTATAGTTCTTCTAACCATCGCCATGTTTCGTTGCCATACAGCTCTTCATATACAAGTGCTAGCAACAACTATCAGATGACCATGAATGCTTCTGAGAACAGCAGCTTCAACATGGAGAACACGTTATCATACATTCTGCCTGATTTAGGTAAACACCATATTGACGTATTGGTAGGTCAATCTTTCGAACGCTCTAACTGGAGTATGGGAATGGAGAACTCCTTTACTGTAGGTGCTGAAAATCTGAATTCTTTAGTACTGAATGGTTGGGATTTTAATATTCCATCTAATTACGAAAGTCAGTATATCGTTGGTCACTCTGGTTACGATAATCCCCGTCAGGGCAACATTGCCTCTTTCTTTGGTCGTATTAACTGGAACTACGATGAGAAATACATGTTGACCGCTATCCTCCGTACTGATGGTAGCTCCAACTTCGCCAAGGGCAAACGCTGGGGTACCTTCCCATCAGTTTCCGCAGGTTGGGTCATCACTAATGAGCCGTTTATGGCAAAATCCAGCAAATGGCTGGACTTCCTGAAAATCCGTGCCTCATGGGGACAGAACGGTAACTGTAACATCGGTAACTTCTACTATCTGTCTAACATCGGCTTCTCCCCAACGGAGTATCCTGACTATGGCTACAAGTTCTCTAGCGATATGATTAATACAGTAAGCCAGAATGTTTATCATACTGGAGCATATGCTAAGAACGTTCCTAATGAGGATGTTACATGGGAGACTTCTGAACAGTGGGACCTCGGTCTTGATGCCCGTTTCCTCAATGGTCGCCTGGGTTTGAACTTCGACTGGTATGTGAAGAAGACGAAGGACTGGCTGGTACAGGCTCCTATGAACGAGGTGCTTGGATATGAGGAACCCGCAATGATCAATGGTGGTGATATTAAAAATACTGGTTTTGAGATTGGTCTCTCTTGGCGTGACAAAATCGGTAAGGATTTCAACTATCATGCAAGTCTAAACTTCGCTACCAACAAGAACAAGGTAACACGTTTGGCTGTTGAGGGTGGAAAAATTGGTACAGATGGTGCTTATGCCAGCACATTGTTCCAGAATTCCTCATATGTCTCTGTAGTTGAGGAAGGACATCCTATTGGCTACTTCAGTGGAATGTCACATAACGGAATTTGGCAGAATCAGGATCAGATTGATGCAGCACGTGCCGCTGGCAAGGCAGTTCTTGCCAATGCACAGCCTGGTGATCCTATTTGGGTCGACTATGATGGCGATGGCACTATCAACTATGACAAAGACCGTCACGAGATTGGTCAGCCTCATCCAAAAGTAACGCTTGGTTTGAATCTCGGTTTCGATTGGAAGGGACTTGACTTCGGTATTACTGGTTATGGTGCGTTTGGACAGCAAATAATGCAGTGTTATCGTACCGCCCAACTTGCTACAGCTTTCAATAACTGGACAGTTGACGCATTCGACCGTTGGACAGGTGAAGGTACTAACAACAATCGCCCACGTTTGATGATTGGCGGTGAGGCAAATACTTGGGTTAGTGATTTGTATATGCAGAATGCAGACTATTTCCGTATTCAGAACATCACCTTGGGTTATGACTTCACTAAATTGTGGAAGACTTCTCCTTTCCAGCAACTTCGTTTTTACGTACAGGTGCAGAATCTCTATACTTTTACTGGCTATACTGGTGTAGATCCTGAGTGTACATCTGATGGTGGTAAATATAAAAATGGTAGTAACCAATACTTCATACGTGGCATCGACGTAGGTCTGTATCCTTCAGCGCGTACTTGGGTGATTGGTGCAAGCATTAAATTCTAATTCAAAACATTATAATAGATTAGAGAATATGAAAAAAATATATTTAATGGCTATTGCGGGTCTCTTCGCTGTTGGTCTCACTTCATGTGAAGATTTCCTCGATTCCAAGAACTACACAGAGGCTAATACCAGTAACTACCCTGCATCTGCTGCTGACCTGAACGCAGAGTTGGCTGCCCTGTATGGTGTGATGAATCAGTTTGCTACAGATCCTCTCCAATCGCCATGGGTTGTCAACTATATTATGTCTGACGATGCCAATGGCGGAGGTGACGCAGGTGGTGATACAGAAGCTCATGCAATTTGTCAACTGATGACTAATAAGGAAAATCTTTTTGATAAGGCTTGGCATAATACATACGTAGGTATTGCCCGTGCCAATGCCATCATCTCTGCTGTTGACGCTTTCGACTGGACAGGTCAGGAAACCACCCGTAACCAGTTGCTTGGTGAGGCATATTTCATGCGTGGTCTGTTCTATCTTTGGGGTGTTCAGTTCTGGGGTGACATTCCTGCCTACTGGGCAGCAGCGGCTCCAACACCCTGTCCACAGCAGAGTGCCAAAGAAGTTATTATGCCGCATATCCTTGCCGATTTCGTTAGTGCAGCCAACCTTATGACTCATGGTGCTACTACTCGTGGTGACGGTCATGCCACTAAGGGTGCCGCTGAGGGTTATTTGGCACGTGCCTACATGTTCTATGAGGGATTTTATATGAAGGCTGGTGAGCTTGCCAATGCCTCTCTTGCTGATGTGACCTTCGACTTCACACAGGAAGGTGCAGGTACGTCATTGTCAAAGGCTCAGGTTGTCGCTTTTCTTGAGGATGCTATTAACAATGGTGGTTATAGCCTTGTAGAGGACTTCCGCCTGCTTTGGCAGTATACCAATATGTATACAATTCAGAGCTATGACTTTGTTGCGGATTTGAAAGCCGCTGGTAAGACATGGGCAGGTAATAACAACTCTGAAGAGATGTTCCAAGTACAGTTTATGAACTCCGCTTCATGGAATGGTAATATAGGAATGGGTTTCTGCAACCAAGGCTCTCTTTATCTAGGACTGCGTTGTGATGATGATGGAAATGGTCATGAGAATGGTGGTCCTGAGACTAAACCTTTCGGACAAGGATGGGGTCAAGGTACTATCAATGCTAACCTGTGGGATGACTGGCCAGACAGCGACCCACGTAAGAAAGCAACGATTCTTAATGCACCTGAAGAGTGTGAAGGATTTGTATTTGTAACGTCAACTTCTGAAGATGCAGGTTACTACAACAAGAAGTGGATGCCTATCACTTGTGATGACACTAATTGGGCTAACCATAAAGATGCTTATACTTGGTGGGGCGTTTACCGTAAGAATAATACCGATGCCGCCAACAACAATGGTGACTCATTCCAGGGTGACCACTTTGCAGATGTCATACTTCTTCGTCTTGCCGATGTCATGCTGATGCACTCGGAGTTGACGGGTACTGCTACTTATATGAATAAGGTACAGGCTCGTGCTGGTGTGCCACAGACCGGATATTCTTGGACTAACATCAAGAACGAGCGTCGTTGGGAGCTTGCCGGTGAGGGTCTACGCTTCAATGACCTCCGCCGTTGGTCAGGTCAGAATGGTGGTGAAAATTGCGAAGCAGCAAAGGCTATCGGTCGAAAGGCTGGCTCTAGAGTCGTTTACCGACAGCAGTGGAAAGTAATGAAACACGCTGCTTCAAGTTGGGAGAAACGTTATGCGGCCACAGATGGATTCTTGGCAATTCCACCTGCGCAAATCAGAGCCACTGCTGATGAGAATGTTCTCAAGCAGAATCCTGGATGGGGTGCTGATGTAGCTGATGCTAATATGACTACAACGCCAGTATATTAATTGTCAAAACTAAAAAAGAGAATAACAATATGAAAAAATCAATATTATTGTTCGCAGTAGCATTAGGTCTGTTGACTGCTTGTAACCCCATCAAGGAGGAGAAAGGCTTCAATGTGACTAATATCTCTACTGATAAACTGCTCGAAGGTGCTACTTTCACGCAGTACAATGCCATCTATGATGAGGCTGGTAACATTACTGGCTATGAGGAGGCCTCTGACGGCAACTTCATTAAATTCAACATCCCCAGTGTACAATCTTTAACGATTTTCGCAAAGAAGCCAGACGGTTCTGAACAGATTCTTTTGACAGGTAAATCTGGTGGCATGTTCAATTATGTCCCCATGCGTGGCTCTGACCCTAATCAGACTATTTATTTCCGTTTTGTCAATCAGAACGGAGAGGAAGTGGTTGCCTCTAAGGATTTTGTATTCCAGGTGGCTGCCGACCTTGCTACCGAGGTGAAACTACTTGTCAGCGATGACGGTACAAAAGTATGGAAATGGAACGTCAATGCTCCCGATGGCCGTGTCTGGGGTAATATGGGCTCAGGTGCAGGTGGAACATATAACGGTGCAGATCTTGCTTTCAAAGGCGGAACTTGGTGGGGTGTTACGAGTGAGGAAGAATTCCTCACCCAAGGCGATCATTGCAGCGATGGCTTCATTGGTGACGAGTCTATGGACGCTACGATGGTCTTCTGCGAAGATGGAACTATCACATGTTATGATGCTGATGGTAAACAGATTCGTAAAGGAAATTTCAAAGTGACAGATTGGAATCCCACTGCCGAAAGTGGAAAGATTGGCACATTGAATACAGATGCTGGTTCTATCCTGTGGCCATACGAAATTAATTCAGGCGGTAACAAGCCTACATGGTTTGAGATTGCTTACCTTTCCCCCAGCCGCCTTATCCTCTGCTATCCTGACAAGGGAGAGTGGAATTATGACGGAAGCGGATGGACGGAAGGTACCTTCTGGCAGTTCTATAGTGAGACCGACGTGAAGGGTGTCCTGACAGATAATGATAATGCAACCTGGACCTGGGATGATGAAGACGGTAAGCAGTGCTGGGGTAACGGTGGTTATACTGGTTTTGCTTATGGTGGTGCAAGCAGCCTTACAGGAAATAGCTGGTGGGGGGTCGCATCTGATGGCCTGGCAGAACAGATTTCCAACTATGGTTACGGACTAGACGATGGTGCTGGTGCAACCATGACATTTACATCAGACGGATTGATCACCAAGAGTAGTGGAGGTAAAGGCGCTTTCTCTTATGATGTCAATAACAAGGATGATGTTGGTGGATATAAAGAGGGTAAGACATGGGGGCGCTTCATGACTACTGGTGACGGTGTTCTCTTCCCTGTTCGTATCAATGCTGGTACTACAACAGATGAGTTTGATATCGTATACTTCGATGATAACCACTTTGTGCTCTGCTATCCTAACTATCCAAAGGGTGGTGACAACGCTAACTGGATGGAAGGCACCTTCTGGCGCTTCAAGAAAGTGAGTAAATAATCATTCTATCCTTCTATAACTACCGCCCCGCATCCTCATCCGATGCGGGGCGGTTTTCTCTTACATGTATTTTTTAAACCCTTGTTACCGTTGCCACCTTGCAACAATGGTTGATAATCAGTGAATTACGTGTGACAAGGACGAAAAATCGTTGCCACTCCTTGCCACCTCCTCAGCTCGAAGGTGGCACTTAAGCTGGAAGCAGGCGGCACCTCCTACGCTCGAAGGCGGCACCTTTCTGTTTGTTCCACCCTATGGAACACTTTGTTCCATGCCATGGAACATTTGCTTCCCATTATCCGGATTCATTCTCCCAAGCATTGGAACAGGGCATTCCAGGCATTGGAACAACGAGGCTGTTTTGTTTTTTCGTAAATAATTTGGTAGGTTCAAAAAGTGTTAGTACCTTTGCAAAGATTATGACTATGCTGCTAACACGATACTGGAAATGGGGACTCACGATACTGATGGGTATTGGGGTGTTGCTGTTCTGGGGAATAGGGTATCCGCATGCCCTGTCGTACCAGGAGCAGTACCAGTTGTTCTTGTGGACGACCGACTATTTCCGGGAGCGTGTGAGTGTGGCAGGAGGTCTTGCCGACTGGCTGGGCGAGTTCATCACGCAGTTCTATTACTATCCCTGGGCAGGAGCCGTGTTGCTGGCTGTTCTTTATATGCTGCTGCAACAGCTGGTTGCCAAGTTGTTACCCTCCTCTTTCTACCTGTTGAGTTTTGTCGTTCCCATCCTGCTCTGGTGGCATGTCGGAAATGTCAGTGTGCTGCTGTCGTATGTGGTGGCATTGGTGCTGGTGGTAGGGCTGGCAGGTGTGATAGGGAGAGTAGGTCTAGTAGGGAAGGTAGGTGTTGTAGGGGATTTGGTGTTGATTCCTATTATCTACTGGCTGCTGGGTCCGATGGTGTGGCTGTATGCCATGCTGCGGGTAGCCCTCAACGGATGGAAATGGAGTTGGGAACTGCTGTATGTCGGTGCCGTCATGGTACTGATTTCCGCTTTGATCCTCGTGCAATGGCCCATGACGATGATTACCCTCTCGATGACCTATTTCCGTGTACCGATGGAAATCCCTGTGCTGCAGTGGCTGATACCTGTGGTGACAGCCGTGATGGTGGGGATTGGCAGGTGTTGTAGAGAAGGTAGGTATGGTAGGGAAGGTAGGTATGGTAGGGTTGTCTGGTATGGTTGGCAGGTGGTTCTGTTGTTCTTATTAGGATGGTTTGCCTATCAGAAAGGCTATGACAAAGACACCTATGAGCTGATATGGCAGGACTATCAGATACGCCATGAGCAATGGGACAAGATTATCAAGCGGGCAGGGGAGCGGACAGTGCGCACCCCTTTCTGGTCGAACAGTGTCAACCTCGCCCTCTCGCAGAAGCGTTTGCTTGCCGAGCGGATGTTCGACTTCTACCAGAGTGGTGACGATGCCCTCATCATGCCAAGGATGCGTGACCTGACGAGTAACCTCCCCTCTGCGGAGGCATACTACCGCTTAGGACTTGTCAACTCCGCCCAACGTTATATGTTCGACATCCAGGAGAGTATCCTCAACGGCAAGAAAAGCGGTCGCTGTACCAAGCGCATCGTCGAGTGCATGCTGGTGAATGGTCATTATAAACCCGCCCTGAAACATATCGACCTGTTGGAGAAGAGCCTGTTCTATCGCGGTTGGGCAGAGGAGGCACGTCGTGTGGTGACGGCAGATGCCAAGACCCGTGAGCAGCGTATCAATGCCCATCCGCAGTTAGGACGGTTGCGACAGATCCGTTTCAAGAGCGATTTCCTCTACAGTCATGCGGAGAAAGACAAGATTTTCGGGTTGCTGTTCAATGAAAACCATGACAATAAGATGGCACTCGACTATTTCATCGGCGAACTGCTGCTGCGAGGAAATGTACAAGGTGTCATGCAGTATATGTCATGGGCAGAGCAGTATGGTGGCTACCGTTATATGCCGGTAGGTTATCAGGATGCCGTGCAGTGTATCCAGAAACACGGCAACCTGCCTGGTTCGATGTATGGTGCTTATGTTAAAAGGATGATGCAGCGATGAAGAGATTTCTTTTGATAGGTTTGGTAGGGCTGGTAGGTTTGGTAGGGCTGGTAGGGTGCCGGCAAGAACCTACTGATGTGCAGATGGTGAAGCAGCAGCCTGCTATCTATCCGGACTATATCGGTGTGACTGTTCCTGCGGGGATGGCACCGCTGAACTTCAACGTCATCGGCGAGGGCATCGACAGGGTCGATGCACGGGTGACGGGCTCGAAGGGCGGAGAGTTGCGTGCCAATGGGGACTATGCTGACTTCGATATGGAGGAGTGGCACCAGTTGACGGAGCAGAACAAAGGCGGTGAGCTGACCGTCACCGTCTGTGTCCGCAAGGACGGAAAATGGTTGCAGTATCAGGACTTTAAGATTTATGTCAGTCCCTATGCTTTGGACGACTGGGGCGTGACCTATCGCCGTATTGCCCCCGGCTATGAGGTGGGAGGTAATATCGGCATGTACCAGCGTGACATCCATACTTTCGACGAATATGCCATGCTGCAGGAGTCGGCAGTGCCCGGTCGTTGTATGAACTGTCATACCCCCAATCGCACAGCCCCCTCCCGTTTCACCCTTCAGATCCGTGGTGAGGGAGGTGGTACGCTGGTGCAGACAGACGGCAAGCAGAAATGGTATGATACCAAGACCGACTCGACGAAGGCGGCAGGGTCGTATGCCTATTGGCATCCCTCCGGCAACTACTGTGCCTATGCCACCAATGCCGTCCACCAGAGTTTCTTTGTGGGTACAGGACAGCGTATCGAGGGTTATCATAACTTCAGTAATGTGGTACTGCTCGACGTGAATAAAGACGAGCTCATCCTCGCCCCCGAGTTGATGACAGAGACCGACCTGGAGATATTCCCCGCCTTCTCGCATGACGGGAAGCACTTGTTCTACAGTACCTCGAAAGCATGTAATGTCCCTGCCGAGTATATGAAGGTGAAGTGCAGCATCTGCCGTATCGGTTTTGATGCGGAGAAAGGACAGTTTACCCATGAGGTGGACACCCTGCTCAACGGACCCCGTGATGACCGCAGCTATACGCTGGCACGTCCCTCTTATGACGGCCGGTGGATGATGTATAATGTGACCAGTCGCAGTAATTTCCCCGTCTTCCAGCCCGATGCCGACCTCTGGCTGATGGACTTGAAGACCGGTGAGACACGCCCTTTGAAGGAGGTGAACAGCCATCAGTCGGAGAGTTACCATAACTGGTCGAGCGACAGTCATTGGTTTGTGTTTGCCTCGAAGCGGGAGAATGGCATGTATGCACAGCTCTTCTTCGCCTCTATCGATGACAAGGGGCATGTCACCAAACCCTTCCTGTTGCCGCAGAAGAACCCCCAGAAGTTCTATCGCGAGATGTTCGACTCGTATAACGTCCCCGATTTCACCAAGGTGAAGGTCGACTTCGATGCCCGTGAGGCTATCCGGCAGGTGTTTGGGAATGAGCGTGTGAAAGTGAAGATTAAGTAAAAAGGGCTGCGACTTGGTCGCGGCATAGAAGACGAAAATGTTATGAGAAAGATTCTTTTTTTCAGTATGATGGCGGTTGCTGCCATGGTGTTTGTAGCATGTCAAGAGAGTAAGGTCTGCAAGATCCACGGAACAGTGGTGGGTGAGCAGTATGAGGGTAAGCGCATCTTCCTGGTGCCCTTCAGTGGTCCTGCCACGGCAGAGACTGTTGACAGTATCGAGATCAAGGACGGCAAGTTTGAGTTTACTCCCGATTCCATGCAGATATACAAGATTCTGCTGGACTATCACTACCGCTTTGGGACACAGCCGTTGATCGTAGTGGCAGAACCCGGAGATATCCAGGTGACGATTGACACTATCAGCTCGGCAGTGGGAACGCCCCAGAACGACTCCCTGCAGGTATGGAAAGAGATGACGGAGAAGTCGCAAAAGGAACGTGCTCCACTGACACGGCTCGCCTTTGCCAAGAAGCAACAGAAAGACTCTGTCGGTGCTGCCCAGGTGGAAGAGCAGGCGAGAAAGATGTATGTCGCCTATAAGCAGCGTACCCGTCAGATGGCTGCCAATATGGAAGGTACCATCCTGGGCGATTTCCTGAAAGAGCGTTTCCCGCTGACCTATAAGCGTAAGATGCCTGACGGTACGGTAGTAACGATGGATGCAGACACCAATGAGCCTGTTAAGTAAATATTGGAAGATAGGGGTGTCGCTGCTGTTTGGTGTGGCGGTGTTCCTGTTCTGGTGGCTTGCCTGTCCTGCCCTGCTGTCATTCCAGGAGCAGTATCAGCTGTTCCTGATGGACGGTGACTATATCGGACAGCTGCTTGTCGTGCCCGACGGCTTTGCCCGTTGTGTGGGGGAGTATCTGACGCAGTATTATATCAACCACGCATTGGGTGCGCTGGTGCTTGCCATTATCTTTGTCATCATCCAACGGCTGGTATGGCGGTTGATGGCGGCAGTCAGTGATACGGCAAGTGGACATTACGCCCTGAGTTTCATACCCGTCCTGTCCCTCTGGTTGATGTTAGGTGACGAGAGTGTGTTATTGACCTTTGCCATTGCCCTGATACTTGCCTTGGCAACGATGTGGGTTTATGAAGTGGCAGGGAAACGGCTTCGCGTGTACCTTATTATATTATTGATACCTCTCCTTTACTGGCTTGCCGGTCCTGTCGTACTGATGTTTGCCGCATGGGTTACCATACGTCAGTTCCAGACGATGGACTCAAAGTGGACAGGCTTGTTGATAGGTGTTCTTGCTATCATCTATGCCTTAGCATGTATCTTGGTAAGTTCCTGGCTCGTTCCCTATCCCTTGTTCCGCCTGTTCTACGGTATTGACTATTACCGTTTCGTGGAGGTCTATTACTGGATGTTCCTCATCACGATGGTGCTGAGTGTGGTGATACCTGCTGTCATGTTCTGGGTACCCATGCTGCGACGAGGTCGCGTCACAGGATGCGTTGAGGCAGTGATACTCCTTGCTGCTTTCTTGTTGTTACGCCCCTCGTTCTATGACAGCCGCAAAGCAGAGGTGATGGAGTACGACTATCTGGTGCGTTGTCAGAACTGGAGTGCTATTCTTGCCAAGGCGGATAAGAAGACACCTGACCTTCCGATGACGGTATGTGCCACCAATCTTGCCTTAGGTATGTCAGGACAACTGGGTGAGCGCCTTTTTGATTATTATCAGAATGGGACGCAAGGACTCGTGCCGCTCTTTGAACGCAATTTCGCCTCTATCCTGTTGACAGGGGAAGTGTATTGGCAGTTAGGACTTGTCAATAACGCACAGCAGTTCGCTTTTGAGGCGATGGAGGCGATTCCTAACTATGCGAAGAGTTGTCGTGCCGTGAAGCGGCTGGCAGAGACCAACCTGGTGAATGGAGAATATGCGGTGGCAAGGAAATACATGCAGATGCTGCAGAAGACACTTGCCTATCATCAGTGGGCAGAGCGTACGCTGCCGTTGCTGGGTAATGAGAAAGCCATCAACGAGCATCCTGTCTATGGGCGGATGCGACAGATACGACTGAAAGACGATTTCCTGTTTAGTGAGCGGGAACTGGATAAGATATTCGGACAACTGGTGATGCATAACCAGCGTAACGGTCTCGCCCTGCAGTACCTGTTGGCAGCCCCGTTGCTCAACCGTGATGTCAATACGTTCATGAATTATATGATCTATGTGGACGGTCTGCATTTAGGCTATCGCCCCCGCAGTTGTCAAGAAGCTGTTGTCTTTGCCTATGCGCAGCGTAAGCAGCGTCCCCCGCAGGGGTATGTCAGTGATATGGTATTGCGACAGTTCGGGGAGTATTTGAATATCTACTCACAAGGTGGAAAGGATGCCCCGCAACTGGCTCGTTTCAAGAATACAGCATGGTATTATTTTATGGGTGTGAAATGAAGAGAGGTTTTTTGATAGGGTTGATAGGTTTGGTAGGGCTGGTAGGTTTGGTAGGGTGCCGGCAGGAACCTACTGATGTGCAGATGGTGAAGCAGCAGCCTGCTATCTATCCTGATTATATAGGTGTGACGATTCCTGTGGGAATAGCACCGCTGAACTTTGACGTTGTTGGCGAGGGCATCGACAGGGTCGATGCACAGGTGACAGGATCGAAGGGAGGAGAGCTGCGTGCCAACGGGGACTATGCCGACTTTGATTTGAAAGAGTGGCATGCCCTGCTGGAACAGAACAAAGGAGGAGAACTGACCGTCACAGTATGTGCCCGCAAGGACGGAAGATGGTTGCAGTACCAGGACTTTAAGATACATGTCAGTCCCTATGCCTTGGATGAGTGGGGCGTCACCTATCGCCGTATTGCTCCAGGTTATGAGATCTATAGTCATATGGGACTCTATCAGCGTGACCTGTCTAATTTTGACGAGACAGCCATCTTTGATAATACGCAAGTGCCGGGACAGTGTCTTAACTGCCATATGTCTAACCGTACAGACCCCAGCCATTTCGTGTTCCATGTCCGTGGTGCCCATGGTGCCACCATGATACAGACAGAGGGTAAACGCGAGTGGCTGAAGGCAAAGAACGACCTGCTGGGTGGTTCGATGGTCTATCCCTACTGGCATCCAAGCGGTGACTATTGTGCCTTCTCTACCAACCAGACACGACAGGGATTCCACATGAAGCGGGATGAGCGGATAGAGGTGTTCGACCTCTCGTCCGATGTGTTCGTCTATCAGCCCGCTACCCATGAGATACTGACAGACACCCTGTTACAGACCAAAGACTGGTCGGAGAACTCTCCTGTGTTCTCACCGGATGGGAAGACACTGTATTATCTGACCTGTAAGCAGCAAGAGTACCCTGCCCATTATAAAGACGAGAAATACAACCTCTGTAAAATAGCCTTTGACCCCGAGAAAGGTACCTATGGCGATCATGTGGACACCCTGTTCAATGCCGTTGCAATGGGAAAGAGCCTGACATGGCCCCGTCCTTCCTATGATGGGAAATATATCCTCTTCACACTGATGGACTATGGCTATTTCTCTATCTGGCATGAGGAGAGTGAGCAATGGCTGCTCGACCTGCAGACGGGTGAGGCTCGTCCTTTGAAGGAGATCAACAGTCCGAGGGCAGACAGCTATCATAACTGGAACGTCAACTCCCATTGGATCGTCTTTACCAGCCGTCGGGATGACGGTCTGTATTCCCGTCTCTATTTTGCGGCTGTTGATGAGAAAGGGCAGTTCACGAAACCGTTTATGTTGCCGCAACGCCATCCCAAGGAGTATTATGATGAGAGTATTTATTCCTTTAATACGCCAGACTTCACGAAGCGTAAGGTGGACTTCAGGGCACGTGAGGCTGCCTTTGAGGTGATGAGTGACAAACGGGTTGAGACGAGGGTAAGATAAGGCTGCGACACTGTCGCAGCATAGTGAATAGAAGCAGAACCTAATGGAAAGGTTCTGCTTCTTGTTTTAACAGCTGTTCCACGTCAACAGCGTCAAAGGGTATGTTGCCTTTGGAGAGTTCTGGAGCATTGAATGACTTGAGGGTCTCGTCATAGAAGGTGGGAGACTCCTGCGGCAGGACGAAGGGTTTGTGAGGCTTCCCGTTGCGGTCGATATAGCAGAAATACGGTTTGCCATAGAGCCCATTGTCACGCTTGGAGGCAAAGACCAGCCAGCGGGAGTTGCTCGACCAGGAATGGTAGGTGTCGCTCCGTGGACTGTTGACCACCTTCATCGTATCGATGCGTCCTGTTTTCAAGTCCATCATCTGTAGGTCAGACTCCTGATGCCAGATAGGGAAGGTGCCGTAGTCTGCAACGGTATAGACCAGGTATCTGCCGTCGGGGGAGATACGGGGGTGGCAGACACTCCTTTTATTAAATAAGGTGTCTACCTTGTTACCGATCGTTCCTGTCTTCTCATCAAAAGGAATACGCACCAAGGCATATTGCAGTTGCTTCAGTTCCATGGGCAGTTCCATGTGCTTGGCGGCGCAATAGTAAATGTATTTGCCATCAGGTGAGAAGGTGGGGAAGGTCTCGAAAGTGAGACTGTCGCTCAACAGGGGAGAACGGATGATGCGGTTCTCCTGCAGGTCAGCGGCATAGACGTCCGACTTCGTATCGTACACTTCCAACCGTTTGCCCGGATTGCTGTGGAAGGCGGGGATGATGATATTTGTGGAGAAGGTGATATACCGTCCCGAAGGAGAGAAACCATAGTACACAGAGCCACTGATCATATCACTCGTCTTAATGGCGAGTTTACGTAATTTGCCGTTTTGGTTAAGGATGGCGCCACCCTTAGGACCACGGACATACATCATGGAGAGGTTAGGATTCTGACTGCCTGTCGCATGGCAGTTCATACACTGGTTGTTAGCGAGGTGGTAGTCACAGAGTGCCTTCTCCTCGAAGTCCTCCACGCAGCGCTGTATAATCTGTAGGTTGTTCCATACCTCATAGTCTGGTTCGATGAGGCGGTAGGTGAGAAAGGGGTCCACCTTATCCTTGACAACCTGCCAGTGGAAAGAGCGGTATTCCGTCCATCTGCCGTCTTTCAGCGTCGTCACCGTCACCTCAATATCATGGTTGCTCTCAAGGAGTTCATGCCAGTCGTCCTCATCAAAACATACCTCATTACCATTGGCATTCACTGTCAGCTGTCCTGCCGTCACCTGAACCGCCTCGATGTCATCCCTGACCAGGAAATTTAGCGGGGCGATATTGACGGGAATCGTCACATCAGCATAGTCAGGATAGATAGGGGGTAATGCCTCGCTCTTGGTGACCTTTGAAGGAGTCGGCGTGCAGGCGAAGAGGGTGAGTAGGGTGATGAGGGTGAGAAATATGTGTAGGTATTTCATATCTTAGGTGCCTTTCCTTTATCATAATAATACCAGTAGGTGTCTCTGAACTGAGCACTACCGCGTTGTTGGTTATACTGCATAAATCTTTGGAGGACGTTCGGGTCCTTGATATACTGTTGCCAATCCTCCTGAGAAGCCTCAGAGGCTGCCAGCCAGATGCAAAGAGCCTCCTGATAGAGTCTGCGGATACGAGGGGAATCCGAGCAGTAACGGTCGTAGTCACGTTTGAAGTTCTTCACATCCTTTAGTAGCAAGTTGCTGCACAAGATATAGTCGAGTGCCACCTCGTTCTTAGGATTGGAGTCGAGGAGCTGCATCATGATAAAATGAGCATTATCAGATACACTGATAGTGTCTTGCCGGTTCATGAACAGGGCTTTCTCCGCATAGTATTTGTTACGTTTGGCATTCTTCGCCCAGTTGCCCCAGACAAACGTGTGCTCCAGCAGCCCTAAGTATTTCTGTGCGGCAGCGGTATCGCCCTTGATAAGGTTACACTCGGCAAGACGCTTGACCATGCGGTTATTACGGTTGTTGGGTGAGAAGACGCATGCCATCAGGGCAGCCCGCTCACAGAACGTCATGTCACCGAGTGCATAGTACAGCTCATTCATATTCTTGATAGTCAACATGGGGGTGTCAGGACCTATCTGATAGAATGTTCCCAGAACGTTGGGCTGATAGTTGAGCAACACCTCTGGCAATTGTCCTTGTTGGGCTTTCACCAGGTTATAGAAGAACAGCATCTCCGGAGTTGGACTTTCCTCTTCTTCCACGAGGCTCACCACTTTATTCCAATTGCCGAAGTAATACTCGTCATCAACCTGAAACAGTTTCTCCAGATACCAGTTCGGCATCGTCAGTTTGCCGATGCCAGGATAGCTATAGAGCTGTCCTGTGGTGAGGAGGAAAGCCCCTTTCAACATGTATACCATAACAGCGGTAACGATGCCGGAAGGTAGTGCCCATTTCCAACTCCTGATGGCAGTGAAGAGGAGATAAAGCCATGCGCCATAGCCAAACAGCCAATAGGCAAGTGGTGTGAGAATGGCTATCCAGAAATTCTTCCGTGGTGTATGGCAAAAGAGCAGGGCGGCACCTGTTGCAGCATAGGTGGAACTTAACCCGAAGTCATAGCGGAGATGGCATATAGCCTCAAGGGTCGTCAGTACGACAGCAATAGCGAAAGCCCATCCTTTTTTCTGTCCTGTTTTCCGCAAGGCAGCGTAAAGAGTGCCCATCAACAGAAGCAGGGAGACCGTCAGGATGATACTTCCCGCATAGAGGTAATAGTAGAACTGGGTCAGGAAATCACCTATCCAGCAGGCAAGCCAGGCTGGTTTGTCGAAATAGGAGAAAAAGTAGTTATTCGTCCAAAGGAATAGCTGGTTCTGTTCCTTATAGAAGAAATGATAGGGATAGTATCCTTGAAAGAATACAAAACAGCCGACAGCCCATAGGAGGGCTGTCAGCCATGTGTATGGTATTTTAGATAGTTTAGTGTGCATCATTCAGTGTTTTTTCCAATACATCAAGTTCCTCTTCCGTGGTTGCCCAGCTAGTTACGAAGCGGCAGATGGTACGATGCCCCGGGGCTTGTCCCCAATGGGTGAACTCTATCGTTTTGGAAAGTTTCTCTACCACCGCATCTGGCAGGATGACAAACTGCTGGTTGGTAGGTGAGTCGATGAAGAACTCAACATTTTTCTGCTGGAAGATGGCTTTCATCTTCATTGCCATCTTAATAGCATGGCGGGAGAGGTTGAAGTAGAGGTCGCCCGTAAACAACGCCTCAAACTGCAGACCGATGAGGGCTCCCTTGGCGATAACGGCACCGTGTTGCTTCTGGATGGAGAAGAAATGCTTATGGGCACGACGGTTGGTGAAAACGACCGCCTCACCGCACAGGGCACCGATCTTCGTTCCGCCAATATAGAAGACATCACAATGGCGGGCAAGATAGGGGAGGGTGATGTCATTCCCCTCAGCCATCAGCCCATATCCCAAGCGGGCACCGTCAATATATAGAGGTATCTCATAATGCTGGCATACCTGATAGATCTCATCCAGTTCCTTGGCAGTGTAGATAGTGCCTAACTCTGTCGGGAAGGTGATATAGACCAGTCCGGGGAATACGGCATGGGCATTATTGCCGTCATGCATGAAGTCATCCAGATATTTATCCAGTACCTTGGGATTCATCTTGCCATTGTCACCTGGCAGCGTGATAATCTTATGCTCGGTAAACTCCACGGCTCCGCACTCATGGACATTGATATGCCCCGTCTCCACACAGATGACACCCTCATATTGATAGAGCATCGAATCAATGGTGGTGGCATTGGTCTGGGTTCCTCCTGTCAGAAAGAATATCTGGGCATCAGGCATGCCACATGCCTCTCGGATACGGTCTTTTGCCCGTTCGCTGAATTCATCGAAACCATAAGGAGTGGGTTTAGCTCCATTATATCTCATCAAGTTCTCCAGAACTTTCGGATGAGCCCCATTATTGTAGTCGCACTCAAAAGAAATCATAATGATTCCAACATACGTTTAATAACCACTGAACAAGAAATCTCACGGTTTGCTGCCTCTGGGATGACGATGCTGTTGGCACTCTCTATGACATCATCCGTTACGATAAGTCCTCGGCGGACGGGCAGGCAGTGCATGAACTTACCATTGTTGGTCCATGACATATGTTCCGTATCCACCGTCCATGACATATCCTTGGAGGTGATCTTACCATAGTCGGCGGGATTTGTCACACCAGGGTTGCTCCAGTTCTTGGCATAGATGAAGTCGGCTCCCTCGAAGGCTTTCTTCTGGTCGTACTCCACTCGTGCATTTCCTACGAACTTAGGATCCAGCTCGTAGCCCTCCGGGTGGGTGATGACAAAGTCAACATCAGCGGCATTCATCCATTGGGCAAAAGAATTAGGAACAGCCTGCGGCAAGGCACGGCAGTGGGGAGCCCATGTCAGCACCACCTTGGGCTTTTTCTTATTCTCTGAGTTATCAGAATACTCCGAAATGGTAATCAGGTCGGCAAAAGCCTGAAGCGGGTGGACGGTGGCTGTCTCCATGGCAAAGACAGGCTTGCCACTATATTTAATAAACTGGTTGAGCACCGTCTCGGCATAGTCATACTCACGGTCGGTCAGTCCTGCGAAGGAGCGTACGCCAATCATGTCACAGTAGCAGCCCATCACGGGAATGGCTTCCAAAAGATGCTCACTCTTATCGCCATCCATGATGACACCCCGCTCCGTCTCCAGTTTCCACGCACCGGCATTCACATCGAGCACGATGACGTTCATGCCGAGGTTCATGGCAGCCTTCTGCGTAGACAAACGGGTACGAAGGGAGTTATTGAAGAAAATCATCAGCAGGGTCTTGTTCTTACCCAGATGCTGATACTTGAAACGGTCGTTCTTAATCTCTTGTGCTTCCGCCAGTGCTTTCTCCAGCGGACCGATATCTTCTACGTTAATAAAGGTTTTCATATTATTTTGTTATTACGATACTACGTTATTACGTTATTCGATATTCCGATATTTCGATATTCGAATTATGGGCGAATCTGTCCCTCACCCTCGATAAGCCACTTATAGGTGGTGATTTCCTCCAGTGCCATAGGTCCGCGTGGACCGAGCTTCTGGGTGCTGATACCTATCTCCGCACCCAACCCGAACTGGGCTCCGTCTGTGAAGGAAGTCGGTGCGTTCCAATAGACACAGGCGGCATCCACTTGTTGCTGGAAGATTCTGGCGTGTGCTTCATTATCAGTGATAATTGCCTCACTATGTCCAGAACCATATTGGTCAATGTGTTCCATGGCTTCCTCTAAGGAAGAAACGGTCTTTATTGCCATCTTATAGTCCATAAACTCAGTACCGAACGAGTCGGAGGTGGCTGGTTGCAAAAGGATATCAGGATAGTGTCCTGTCAACATCTGGTAAGCCGGTGCGTCGGCATAGAGGGTCACTTTGTAGTCGAGTAGTGGTTTGACAAGTTCCTGCAAGTCACCTAAGCGGTTCTCATGGATAATCAGACAGTCGAGGGCATTACAGACACTCACACGGCGTGTCTTCGCATTGCAGACGATAGCCTTGCCCATTTCCAGATTCGCCTCTTCGTCAAAATAGGTGTTCACCACACCGGCACCAGTCTCTATCACGGGGATGCGGGCGGTATCGCGGACAAAGTCTATCAAGCGTCGTCCTCCCCTTGGTATACATAAATCGATATATCCCACGGCATTCAGCATCGCCCCCGTTGCCTCATGGGTGGCAGGTAACAAAGTCACCACATCAGTATTGACACCGTAACGCTCCAGTACCTCGTGGATCAGCTCTACGGAAGCCTGGTTCGAGAGATCAGCGTCAGAGCCTCCTTTCAGGACACAGGCATTACCACTCTTGAAGCAGAGCGAGAAGACATCGAAGGTCACATTGGGGCGTGCCTCGTATATCATGCCGATGACCCCAAAGGGCACAGAGGTCCTGCAGAGACGTAGCCCGTTGGGTAGTGTCTTTGCTTTGGTGATATGTCCTAAAGGAGTAGGCAGTGATGCTACATTACGCATATCTGCCGCAATATCGTTGAGGCGTTTCTCCGTCAACTGCAGACGGTCATAGAGTGGATTCTTCATATCCATCTTCGCCAAGTCTTTCTCGTTGGCAGCCAAGACCCGTTCTTTTAAGTCCACGATGGCATCGGCAACAGCCATCAGGATGTCGTTACGTTGTTGGTCGGAGAGTAACGCCAGACTCTTGCTGGCAGTCTTTACTCGTTGAAAGGTTTCAGTCAGATCAATCATGTTTGGTTGGTATAAAATCTGTATGTGGTATTTCTTGTGGTCTCTCCATGAGGTCGACGAGGATGTTGTCGCGTTCCCCATTGGCAATGATGACACGGATGCCATCCTTGGACAGTTGACTCGCTGTCATGTATTTGGAATGCATACCTCCTCTTCCGAAAGCGCTCTTCTCCACTTGGATGTATTGGCTGAGGTCGGTGCCGGGCTTCACGTCGCGTATCAGTTCTGAACGCTCATCGTCGGGTTGTCCGGTATAGATGCCATCAATGTTAGACAACAGGATGAGCATGTCGGCATGCATCATGCGGGCTATCAGTCCCGACAGCTCGTCGTTATCGGTAAACATCAGCTCGGTGACGCTGACCGTATCGTTCTCGTTGACTATCGGCAGGACACCATTCTCCAGCATCACCGTCATGCAGGCTCGCTGGTTCTCATACTGCTCACCAGGCTGGAAGTTCTCTTTCATCGTCAGTACCTGTCCTACATGGATATGAAACTCACGGAACAGGTCGTAGTAAAGTCCGATAAGTTTCACTTGTCCCAGGGCAGAGAATAACTGGCGTTGCTCCACGGAGTCAAGGGAGTGGTCTACCTTCAGCTCTCTTCTTCCGCAGGCAACGGCTCCTGACGACACAAGAATCACCTCTTTGTCGTTCCGTATCAGCCAGGCTATCTGGTCAACCAATGCTGACATGCGGGTAACGTCCAGTTTGCCGTCGACCCTTGTCAATACATTAGAACCGACTTTTACTACGATGCGCTGTCTCATTTCTGCTTGTCCTTTTCTCTGATTTCTACTCGGCGAATCTTTCCCGAGATGGTCTTGGGCAGCTCGTCAACGAACTCGACGATGCGGGGGTACTTATAAGGAGCCGTCTCTTTCTTGACATGCTGCTGCAGTTCCTTTACCAAATCATCACCAGCCTTGTCTTTCCATTCCTTACCCAAGACAACGGTAGCCTTGACCACCATGCCGCGGATGTCATCGGGGACACCGGTGATGGCACATTCCACGACGGCAGGGTGAGTCATCAGTGCACTCTCTACCTCAAACGGGCCGATGCGGTAGCCACTCGACTTAATGACATCGTCAATACGTCCCTCAAACCAGTAGTAGCCATCCTCATCACGCCATGCCATGTCACCGGTATGGTAGAGTCCGTCATGCCATGCCTCCTTGGTCAGTTCGGGGTCACGGTAGTATTCCTTGAAGAGTCCGATGGGTTTCTTGTCACCGACACGTACCACGATTTCTCCTTTCTCACCATCCTCACATGGAGTGCCGTCGGGACGGATGAGGTCGATGTTATATTGGGCATTGGGAATACCCATGCTGCCAGGCTTGGGCTTCATCCATGGCATGGTACCTAATGTCATGGTGGTCTCTGTCTGTCCGAAACCTTCCATCATCTGGATACCGGTCTTCTCCTTGAACTTGTCGAAGACAGCGGGGTTCAGCGCCTCACCGGCTGTGGTGCAGTATTCGAGGGACGAGAGGTCGTATTTCGACAAATCCTCACGAATCATGAAACGGTAGATGGTAGGAGGCGCGCAGAACGAGGTGACTTTGTATTTCTCTATCTGGCGGAGCAAGGTGTCCGCATTGAACTTCTCATGGTCGAAGACAAAGACGGTGGCTCCGGCGAACCATTGTCCGTAGAACTTGCCCCATACTGCCTTGCCCCATCCTGTATCGGCAACGGTCAGGTGCAATGACCCTTCATGCAGGTTATGCCAGAAGACACCCGTTGTCAGATGTCCCATCGCATAGAGGTAGTCATGTGCCACCATCTTAGGCTCACCACTGGTACCACTGGTGAAGTACATCAGCATGGTGTCCTCATTCGTGTTGACGAAAGCCGGTTTGACAAACTTCGGCGCTTGCTTCCATTCTTTCTGCCAGTCACGGAATCCCTCAGGGATGGGCTTTCCATGGTCGGTGATCGTGATATATTGCTTCACCGTGGGGCTCTCTGCCTTGGCAGCCTGTATCTGGCTGACCACATAAGGATCATCAACACAGATAATCGCCTTGACAGAAGCACGGGTGTTACGATATACGATGTCGTGCTTGGTCAGCATATGGGTGGCTGGGATGACAATGGCTCCGATCTTATGCAAAGCGAGCATCACCACCCACCATTCATAGCGGCGCTTCAGAATCAGCATCACAGGGTCGTTCTTGCCAATACCTAATGACAGCAGATAGGAAGCTGCCTGGTCGGTCTGCTCCTTCAACTGTGCGAAGGTTGTGCGTATCTCGTCACCTAAGTCATTCGTCCATAGGATGGCGAGTCCCTCTGGTTTCTCTTTTGCCCATTCGTCCATCACGTCATAGGCGAAGTTGAAGTTCTCAGGGATGATGAACTTCAGGTTTTTATTGTAGTCCTCCACAGAAGTGAAGGTCGTCTGTTTTAAAAATCTCTCTATCATGTTCGTTATTCGTCGATTACGATATTTTGATATCTCGATATTTCGAAAGGAAACTTACTCAACTGTAAATGCCAGGAACTTCACTGCTTTATTACCAACGGCAAGCATGCCATGGGGCTTGGTGGAGTCGAAATAAATACTGTCACCCTCCTCCAGTACGATGGTCTTGCCACCGATATAGAGTTCCATGGCTCCCTCCAGTACGAGGTTGAACTCCTGACCGGCATGGGTGTTCTTGTAAATAGTACGGGCACCTGGCTTGGGCTCTACCGTCACGATGAACACGTCAGCCTTGTGGTTGACAAAACCTCCGACCAGCGACTGGTATTTGTATGCCTTGGTACGTTCTATGGACATGCCCTGCCCCTTGCGTGTCACGTAATATGACTTCATGTGTGGTGCCTCGGCAAAGATCAGTTCCTCGGTGGACACACCGTATTTGCGGGCAATCTTCATGAGGTTGGAGATGGTGATGTCCATCTCGCCAGCCTCTATCTTCTCGTATTTCTCTGTTGAGATACCAATGGTCTCTGCCATCTCGCTCACTGGGATGTCCAGTACGTCACGCAGTCCGCGCAACCGTTCCCCAATTTGTTTTAGTTGTTCGTCTATCATATTTTCATTCCTGCTTTTAGTCCTTTAATAACACTTGATGTGAACCCGGCATGCTCCATCTCGTTGAGTCCCTTGATGGTTACTCCGCCAGGGGTTGTCACCAGATCGATGGCTGCCTCGGGGTGCAGACCACTTGCCTGCAATAACTCGACAGCACCTTTCATGGTCTGCATCACGATCTGTTTGGCATCGTCTGCCTTGAAACCTAACTCCACTCCCCCCTCTGAGGCTGCACGGATGTACCGCATGGCATAGGCAATACCGCAAGAGGCAAGGGTAGTACCGGCGGCAAGGTGCTGCTCGTCGGTGATAATCGTCTGTCCCATCTCATCAAAGATCGCCTTCACCAGCTCTGTCTGTTGCGGTGTCACATCAGCACAAGGAACGATAAAGGTCATCGAGGCGAGCTGGGCGATGGCGATATTGGGAATCATCAGGAACAAGGGGGGGCAGTCGGGCAGCCACTCCTTGATCTTCGCAGAAGAGACACCCGCCGCTATCACGATGAGAATCTGCTTCTTGGCATCCAATACGTCCTTGATACCTTTCAGTACTTGCTCTACCAGCCATGGCTTTACACAGACACAGACGATATCCGCTCCCTGTGCCGCCAACTGGTTGTCGGTTGTTACTGATACACCCTGCTGGGCAAATTTCTCCACGACTTGCTGGGAGGGGTCTGCTACGGTGATGTCCTCGTTTCTGAAGCGCTCACCCTTGATGAGACCCTCTACGGTGGCGCCACCCATGGCACCAGCTCCTATCATTGCTATCTTCATAACGCTGCTAATACTTTCTTGAGTTTCTCGATGAATTGGTCTGCCTCGGCTTTACTTAGGCAAAGAGGTGGCAGCAGTCGCAGGATATTGGTTCCGGCACACCCGGTGAAACAGTGCTCCTGGTATATCAGTGGCTGGCGTACATCCTTATGGGGGATATCGAGGTCGATACCGATCATTAAGCCGCGTCCGCGGATATCCTGAATATGACTCTCACCCTTTGACTTCAATTCTTCAGTTCTTAAACTCTTCAATTCTTCCATCAGATAAGTTCCAACCTCGTGTGCATTCTCTACCAAATGCTCCTCCTCGAAGATGTCGAGGACGGCAAGGGCAGCGGCACAGGCAAGGTGGTTGCCACCGAAAGTAGTACCTAACTGCCCGTAGACGGGCTGGAACTCTGGTGAGATAAGTACACCGCCCATGGGGAATCCGTTGGCGATACCCTTTGCCACGGTGATGATATCAGGTTTGATGCCCAGCCACTGGTGAGCAAAGAACTTACCGCTACGTCCGTAACCGCATTGTATCTCGTCGCAGATCAAGGTGGCACCGTATCGTTTGCAGGCATAGGCAAGGTCTTGGGCAAACTGAGGCGTTGCCATCTGGATGCCGCCAACACCCTGGATACACTCAAGGATGACGGCAGCGACTCCACCTCTTGACAACTCACGGACCCATGGCTCGATGTCGTTCAGCGGCAGGAAACGTACGTGATGGTTGTCGTTCAGCGGTGCTACAATCTTCGGATTGTTGGTCACCTCAACAGCCAGAGAGGTACGACCGTGGAAAGCCTTCTCGCAGGACAGGATGCGTGTGGCATCGGGGTTCTTGAACGAGGCTAGCTTCAAAGCGTTCTCATTCGCCTCGGCACCGCTGTTGATGAGAAACAGCTGGTAGTCCTCGTAACCGCTGATCTTTCCCAAGCGTTCGGCAAACTCCACCTGTAACTTGTTGATGACGGAATTGGAGTAGAACCCTATCTTCTGGAGTTGTTCCGTCACTTTCTGAATATAATGGGGATGGGAATGCCCTACGGAGATGACAGCATGACCGCCATACAGGTCAAGGTACTCCACTCCTTTGTCGTCCCAAACCTTACAACCCTGTCCCTTTACGATATTCACGTCAAACAGGGGATATACGTCAAATAGTTTCATGTCTAATACCTTATTTATAAATAACGATGCAAAGGTACGGTAAAATTCTCAGATATCCTCATGTTTTTGTCATCTTTTTATATAAAAATGACGGCAGAAGCCTCTTGCTCCTGCCGCCAGTAATCTTCCTCGGGGTGTTTTATTTAACAACAATCTTCCGTCCGTTGTTGATGTAGATGCCAGGACGGGTGGGCATTCCGTTGAGTTTACGACCGGACAGGTCGTACCAGTTGTCATTCCGCAGGTTAGTTGGCATACGGGTATTGTTGATGCCAGTGGTAACAACCGTGAAGGTCTCTATCACTTTCTCGCTCCACGCACCTTTCGAGTCACCGACCAGCCATGTCAGTGTATGGTCTCCATCCTCCAGTGCCAGCGGCTCCAGGTCGATGACGAGCTGTCCGCTGTCGTCCGTGATGTCACCTGTGACGGCATGTTCTTTGTCATTGTCAATCCAGTACATGTACCTGGCGAGCGTGGCGGTAGGCGCAGGCAGCGGTGCCACATAGAAGGAACGAGCCATCTGGTTGCTCCAGATGCCCTTGTCGTCCTGTACACGCATGGTCATCATGTGTAGACCGGCATCCAGCGCACTGATATCGATGACAGCGGGCGTGTCGTCAATGGTCTGTCGGTGAACGATATCACCGTCCAGCCAGAACTCCCGTTTCGTGATGGTTGTCGCATCGGTCTGAGCACCTGGAGCCACAAAGAACGTACGGCTCATCTGGTTGCTCCAGATACCGAGGTCGTCCTTCACCCTCACGAGTACCTTATGCAGACCCGGTGCTAGGTCGCTGATGTCGATAATCTGTGTATTAAGAGTGGTGTACTCTGGCTTCTTCACACCGTCCAGCCAGTATTCACAGACTGTCACGCTGGTGGCGTCGGTACGTCCCGGAGGTGATACGAAGAAGATGCGCGCCACCTGGTTGCTCCAAAGCCCGTTACTGTCTTTCACACGCACCGTGAGGGTGTGCAGACCGGGCTGGAGGGTACTGATGTCAATAGAAGCACCCGACGATAACGCCTGTCGTGCACCTATAGCACCGTCTATCCAGTACTCGCCTCCTGCGATGGTTGTTTGTGCTGCAGCAGTGCTGATAAACATCACCACGGCTAACAGCATTCCTTTGATTGCTTTCATCATCTGTTAGCGTATTTATGGAGTGATGTCTTGCTTATCGTGTCTCAGCATTGTAGGTCACCTTCAGGTTCGTGCCACTGATGGTCAACTGCAAATCCTTCACGATAGGAGTATGAGGTGCCTTGTTCCAGGGGTAGTTGCCGCCATTGATACCGATTTCTGTACCGTCATCGCCAATGTAGGTGGCTTTTAGGTCATCCTTCAGTTCAAAAGTGCGGGCGTCAGAGTAATCCATGTTGGCTTGGTCTTTGAAGATTGTAGCATAATCTACATTAAAAATGTTGTTTGTACTGCCTACATATCCATCCAGATCGGCTCTATTCAGCGTACAATATCTGAAAGTTTGAGCTTTGCATAACCAACTACAGCTGAACATGCTATTTAGGCAAAGAAACCTGTTTTCAGTATAATTAAAGTTGTATCCATTAGTAACAATACAATGATTAACAACGATGTTACTCTCCGCTTTTAAAACAGTAAGCTGTGAGAGCCTTGTATAACTGTTTTGAATTAGCAGATCATGGCCACCTGTACATCCACCTGCTATAAAGCATTGTGTAATCGTTACATGGTCATTCTGTTGCTCGAACCTAATGGCCTGAGGCATCCAGCATTTCATAAACTCCAAACCGTCGATGGTAGAGGAAACTTTTATCCAATGATATGAGTTATCTGGGAATCTAACTCCTTCAATATGGATGTTGTGTGGAGCCGCCAACCCCTCTGGCAGATTAATAACCATTTGATTTACGATATTAGTGGGCAGGATACTGTTCTGGATAGACGATTCGTTGTTCAGTGGGGGATTCTCTGTCACCCACCCTGCTCCATAGATATTCACACACTTGGTGATTTCGCACGCGTTGAACGTACCTGAAGAGAGTGTAATGGTGGCACCACGGTCGGGTGCAGCCTCCATCGCTTCCTTCAGAGCATCTGCGCCGTAGAAGATTTGCGCGTTGTCGCCAACCTGCAGGATGGCACTCTGTTCGTCAGTCACTTGTGCGTTGCCCATGATGGTGCAACACAGCATTGCTAAGGTAAAAATAGTTTTCTTCATAATATATATAGGTTTTAGTTTAACTTGTTACACGCCTTAATTTTTGCAAATATAACCATTCTTCACCATTTTGCCACTAACAATTTTTGAAAATCGACTAACATGCAAAAAATTATTAGTCATTTGTAGGATTTTCATCACTTTTTATTACCTTCTATTTCGGCTATAGGCGTTCAGTTATTCGGCTGTAGCCGTTCAGTCGTCCGGCTGGAGCCGAACGGTTGTTAGTATGCCCCTTTCTCCCTGTTAGTATGCCCCTTCCTCCCTGTTAGGTAGGCACTCCACCCCTTTTAGGCTATCAGTGCTTGTCATCCATTCCTTGGGAGTCTGTCCTGTTATTGCCTTGAAAGTACGGAAGAAGGAAGTCTCGTTGGCAAAGCCAGACTTGAGATAGACCTCAGTCAATTTGATGTCTGGACGGGTACGCAGTAATTGCTTGGCATAATCGATGCGGTAGTTGTTGACAAACTGCGCGAAAGAACAGTCACGCATCGACTTCACACACCCTGAGATATTACGCTGATTGGTATTCAATGCGGCAGCCACATCGGAAACTTTCAACTCGCTGTTCAAGAAGAGTCTTTGATTTTCCATCAACAAGCAGATGCGTTGGATGAGTATCTCGTTGGGATTGATTGGAGGAGGCATGACCTTCTGTTGACGACGCTTCCTCATGACAACGAATAGCACGACAGCTATGACAGCCAATACAGCCAACACAGCCAACAGCACCCATAGCCACCATGGCTGTTGAGAACTGGCGGCAACAGATGTTGTGCCGACATGAAACAGATAGGCGGAACCGCTGGGCGAATAATTGTTATTGGTCTGGAAATTGACTCCTCCTACCATCACCAGATCACCATCGGGCGTTAACACAGGAAGCGAGCATACGTCAGGCATGGGGTCAGTATAATATAAGGTGAGAGGGACACCCTTGTCAATGCGTTTGTTATAGTCGATGGCGAGGATATACTGGCGACAGTCCTTGTCGATACCCATCATGTATCCCCGCTTTGCCTGACGGTCGACTACCACAGGGGTGTAATAGCGAATATCGCCCCACTGACTCTTTGTGGGAATGGGACAGGCAGTAGGCAACAGGGAGAAACTGGTGCCCTCGACATGGGCGATGGCTACCTGTCCGTCGCCGTTCTGCACAGGTATTAGATAGGCAAAAATACCTTTCTCTGCATTACCGATGAAACTATTGTCGCAATGATGTCCGAAGTCGAATTGCAAAGGACGCCATGTCTCTAACAAAGGAACGTGGAGGGTATCGCCATGCAGACGATCGACAATACCGCTATGCAAAGGCTCACCATGAATGCCTGAACCTCCGAGAATGAGAATGTCATTCGGGGCGATGCGCAGCAGATGAGGGAGGGTACGCTCTTCTGTAACATTCTTGAAAAACGAGAACGTCTCCACTCCGTCGAAACGCTCAATAGCATCATCGTGATACCAGTTACCTGCTATATACACCTGACTACTGTCCAGCTCAATACCTGATGCCGACACACGCTTCTTATCCAGACAGCCGAAACCCGTAAAACTGTGGTCGGCGGGGTCATATTTCTCTACGACAAAGGTCTGACCGATGCCCAAGTGCTTCTCAAAACCTCCTGCAATGAGTACTTTCCCCGATTTCAACGGGACAGTTAAGCCGCCGTCGTGCGCATAGACCATCTGCATTAGATGCCATTCACCGTCTTTGTAATATTCTGCGGTGGGAGTGGGGATGAAACCGGAGGTATGTCCTCCTATCACCGTCAGTTCCCCATTTATATAAAAGGTGGAGTGCCCACTGCGGGGAACATGAAGACTGGCAAGCCGTTCTGCCACGATCTTTACCTGTCGGAACATGGCACCCTCGCTGTCAGAGCTGGCATATAATGTTGAGGGCAGTGTCACCAGGCAGAGGTACACTAAAAGGCGATGGGTGATATGGCGTATCTTTGTCTTCATCGTTGCAAAGATACTAAAATCAAATGGACAAAGACTTACAAAATCGGAAAAAAGACTAACAATACAGAAATTGTTAGTCTTTCCTCCTTCGTTAGATTTAGAATGCGGAAGCTTTCAGCCGCAGTCCTGCCGTCTCTTCGATACCGAACATCAGGTTCATGTTCTGCACAGCCTGCCCGACGGCTCCTTTCAAGAGGTTGTCGATGGCGGAGGTGACAAGTACCTTTCCGTCGAAGCAATCAACATGCACCAGTGCCTTGTTGGTGTTCACCACCTGTTTCAGGTCAATGGGCTTGTCGCTGTAATGGGTAAAGGCGGCATCTTTGTAAAAGTCTTTGTAGGTTTCAATGATGTCCTCTGCAGGTGCCTTTGTCTTGATGACGGCAGTGCAGAAAATGCCACGGGCGAAATCCCCGCGATAGGGGATGAAGTCGATAGAGGCATCCAGATAACCTTGTACTTGTTTCAGACTCTGGCGGATCTCGGCGATGTGCTGGTGCGTAAAGGCTTTGTAGATGCTCAAGTTGTTGTTGCGCCACGAGAAATGGGTGGTGGCACCTGGCTTCTGTCCGGCACCGGTAGAACCGGTGATGGCATTGACGGCAACGTCTTCTTTTAATATATTAAGGTGGGCTGCGGGCAACAGAGCCAACTGGATAGCGGTGGCAAAGCAGCCGGGGTTAGCGACGTGTTGTGCCTTCTGAACCTCTTCCTTGTTAATTTCTGGCAGGCCATACACATAATCATGGTCACCCTGAATACGGAAGTCTTGTGCCAAGTCGATAATCTTCACGTTCTCTGGGATGCTATGCTCTTTGAGGAATGCCTCACTCTTGCCGTGTCCGAAACAGAAGAATATGACGTCCACTTGGTCGAAGGGCATCTCTGAAGTGAAGCAGAGGTCGGTGTCACCGACGAGTCCCTCATGTACGTCGCTCACCAGGTTACCGGCATTGCTCTCCGAATTAGCAAAGACGATCTCTGCCTCGGGGTGGTTCAGCAACAGGCGGATGAGTTCTCCGCCTGTATAGCCTGCAGCGCCTAAGATTCCAACTTTTATCATCTCTTCTCGTCCTTATGAATACCATAATACACTCTCAGCGGTGTACTGCTGACTTTGATGAAGCCCTTTGCCTCGTCAGCTGTCCATCCTGTCTGAGTCTCACCATACTCTCCGAGCTTCGACTTCGTCAGGTCGTTGACTGAGTCAATACCTACGGTCTCAAAGCTATAGGGGCGCAGCTTCAGGATAGCTGTTCCTGTCACGTTGCGCTGACTGCTGGTCAGCATTGCCTCGATATCGGGCATGACGGGCTCTAAGTACTGGCTCTCATGCAGGAACATGCCGTACCAGTTGGCAACCTGGTCTTTCCAGTACTGCTGCCATTTGCTCAGTGTAGACTTCTCCAGCAGACGGTGTGCCTCGATGATGAGTTTGGGGGCGGCAGCCTCGAAACCGACACGTCCCTTGATACCGATGATGGTGTCACCGACGTTGGCATCACGTCCGATAGCATAACTGGCACCTATCTCTTCTATCTTCTGGATTGCCTTCACCTTGTCGTCGAAATGCTCTCCGTTGACAGCGACAATCTCACCTTTCTCAAACTGTATCTTCAACAGCGACTCCTTCTCGGGATTGGTGACATGTTTCAGATAGGCGTCCTCGGGCAGTCCCTGGGTGGGGTCAAGCAATTCACCGCCGCAGATACTGGTGCCCCAGATTCCTACGTTATAGGAATATTTCAACTTCGTGAAGTCGGCAAAGAAACCATGCTCGTTCAGATAGTCTACTTCCTCTTTACGGGTCAGTTTCTTGTCACGGGTGAGGGTGATGATCTCCACACCTGGTGCCATAACGAGGAAGGTCATGTCGAAACGGATCTGATCGTTACCTGCACCTGTACTGCCATGGGCGATAGCGTCAGCACCGATCTCCTTGGCATAACGGGCAATGGCGATAGCCTGAAAGATACGCTCTGACGAGACGCTGATGGGGTAACAGTTGTTACGCAGTACGTTACCGAAGATCATGTATTTCAATGATTTCTCGTAATACTCATGGGTCACGTCGAGGGTGACGTATGCCTTGGCACCTAACTTATAGGCGTTCTCCTCATTGGTTTTCAACTGCTCGGCACTGAATCCGCCGGTATTGGCACAAGCGGCATAAACATCCCAACCGTCCTGTGTCAGTTTCATCACTGTGTAAGAGGTGTCAAGACCTCCTGAAAATGCTACTACTACTTTCTTATTAGCCATATCTATTCTGTTTTTTGTATTTTTACTTTTTACCTTTAGTCATCAAGTTTCTTGATGCGTTCTATCACATCCTCTGGAATCTTGGCGGGCAAATGCTCCTCAGGGTCATACAGCATGGCGGTGCAGATGCAGTATTTACGACCGGTACGGTGTAGTACGTCCACATTGACACACCCTTCACAGCCTCTCCAGAATGCCTCGTCGTCCGTCAGGTCGGCAAAGGTCACGGGTTGGTAACCCAACTCAGTGTTCATCTTCATCACGGCGGCACCACTCGTCAGTGAGAAAATCTTAGCATGGGGCCAGCGCGTACGGGCAAGGGAGAAGGTCATGTCCTTGATTTTCTTTGCCACACCCAGTCCACGGAAATCGGGGTGGACAATCAGTCCACTGGTGGTCACGTATTGCTTGTTGCCCCAGGTCTCTATATAGCTGAATCCTGCGAAACGGTCATCACATAGGGCGATGACGGCTTTCGCTTCCTTCATCTTGGTGGCGAGATACTCGTGGGTACGCTTAGCAATACCCGTACCACGTACCTTAGCAGCATCCGCAATGGTCTGCAGGATGGTGTCAACGTAAATCTCATGCTCTGGTCCTGCTACCAGCACCTGTATATTTTTCTTTTCAGTCATCTTACTATCTATATTTGTTTATAATTCCCCTCCCTCGGGAGGGCTGGGAGGGGTTGTCTACTTCATATTAGGCACCACTTCGCTTAAGGCACTGACGACTTCCTCTTTGCTGACACCTTGTTTGATGACAATAAATATGGTGTCATCACCAGCGATGGTGCCGATGATCTCTTCTATATGGTTGTTGTCAATATTATAGGCGATACTGCTGGCATACCCCGGACGGGTCTTGATGACACCCATGTTTCCCGAGAAGTTGATGCTCAGAAAACCGGGCACTTGCATCATCTCACGGACACTATGGGGCGTGCTGACACGCTTGTACATCGTATCGTTGGGTAATACATATACATAATTGCCACGCATCGATGCCGCCTTGGCGACTTTCAATTGTTTCAGGTCACGGCTGAGCGTAGCCTGTGTCAACTGAAAACCTTCCTTCTTCAATGCACTTAGCAGCTCTTCCTGACTACCTAATTCCTGACTGGATATAATCATCCGCAGGGCTTCCAATCGGTCGTTCTTAACTTTCATGTTTGGTATATTTATTCAAATTGCGGTGCAAAATTATACAATTCCTTGCATATTACCAAACTTTTCCCCTTCTTTTTTTGAAGAAGAAAGGTGCTCCTTGTGATGAAGCCCCGACATCCGACCTACGGAGGCGGCACCTTCGACCCTCGAAGCCCCGGCCTTCGCCCTTCGAAGCCCCGGGCTTCGCACCGAGGAAGCGGCACCTTCGTCGGCAGGAGGTGCCGCCTTCGTCCGTCATAGGAAAAAACTGCTATTTTACGATAGCTTTTGCCACTTCGATGTCACTAATGTCACATTGATGTCACCAAGCTCAATCCCTTTCTCCACCGTCGTCTGCCTCACATTTGGTGACATGTGACATCAAAAAACGAAAAACTTAGGGTGCGCGCACGCGCGTGCGCATAAGAGAGAAATCATGTGTCTTCAGTCTTTTAATAGAATGTCTCTTAAAGTTCCCTGTCGTTTTTCGTTGATTTGGTGAATACGGAGAGGGATGTGGAGAGGACGGTGCCGCAGTGGGGGCAGGAGAGGAGGGCGGTAGTGGAGGGAGTGATGTCAGAATCCGATTCTTATATAATATAATAAGGTGTACGGCATGTCGGGTCTTGACGAAAATCAAGACCCGACATTTTTTTTGCTGTTTTTTGAAAAAATATCGGTAAAATATTTGGTGTTTCGGAAAATAGTCGTACCTTTGCATCCGCTTTCGGGGAGACCCGTCTGCAAGGAAAGAGTTCTTTGACAGTAATTACATAAAACAGAGAAGAAGT
>OMWH01000009.1 GCA_900314755.1 uncultured Prevotellaceae bacterium
TGCTCTATGCTATTTAACGGTCTGTTTCACTTGCAACACCATTTCCATACCTACCACATCCAGTATCTTCTGTAGTGTCTGTAGCGACGGATTGCCCACGCCTCGCTCCAAATCCTTGACTGTAGAGATGCCTACTCCAGAGTAATCCGAGAGGTCTTGCTGAGAGATTCCCAGCAATGCCCTGCGCTCCTTAATCACTGTACCTATATCCATCGGCGTATGATTTATCGTACTTTTGGCGCAAAGATACGAAGAAATACTGATTCGGCAAACCAAAAGTATGATTTTTCGTACTTACTTAATTCAATTTAACTATATTCCTTTAGATTCTCAAGCGGTTTTTGCGCAAATTTTCCAAGATTCTCTTGTGAGTATCAAGAAATTGTTGTAACTTTGCAGTCATACCATTCCAACCGTTATGACACAAAAGCGCATATTCTTCTTCGCTGCGCTCATTATAGCGCTGGGTGGTCCGCTGTTGCTCTCCTGCCAACACGGAACCGGCAGCAAGGCAGACACGTCAGGCGACTCCGTCAACTGGAACGACTCCTGCTTTGCGCTCGTGAAGCATGCCCTTAACTATTATAATCATGACGAGACCGACTCGCTCGAAAAGTTTGCGGCATGGAGCATGGCAGTCTGTGCCGAGCATAACCAGCGCCAGTGGTATTACAATATCTGGGCAGTACTGGCAGAGGCTTACGTTTGGGACAACCAGTTCGACAAGGCAACGGACGAAGCCCACCGCATGCAGGAGGAAGCCGAGAAGCGCAAGGAGAATTATGGTCTGTTCTTATCGTATAAGACACTGGGGGTAGGCTATGCCCATGCCAATAACCACAAAGAAGCAGAGGTACATCTGAAAAAGGCCATTGGATACTTCCCCAAAGGGGCTACACCGGGTGAACTGTTCTACTGCTATAATACGCTCTGCGAAGAACAGCTGAAGATGAAACACTATGCGGCTGTGGACAGTACATTGAAGGCATGGCAGAAAGAAATAGACCGCCATCCCGTCATCCCTAATGACTCGGATGCCGCAGCTTACGCTGATTTCCATTACTCTTTCCATTCGTCTCGTGCAAACTATCTGCTGGAGACAGGTGACTATCAACAGGCGGAGGCTGCCATCGACTCTGCAGCATATTATGAGGGCACTGCAGGCAACAGTGTCCTTAACCTCATCGCTATCGCACAGCAACGCAGTCAACTGGCAAGGGAACAAGGACGTATTGAAGAAGCCCTGCGGCACAGTGCCCATCTGTTAGAATTAGCCAGAAAAAGCACCGATAGCAGCAATATGAGTCTAGCCCTTGAGGAGTATGCCAGAGTCCTGGAGAAGGCTGGCCGTTTTGAGGATGCCCTGAAAACGTATCACCGGCTCGATGAGTTGAAAGACTCACTCACCGCCATCGACCAGCACGACCGGTTGAACCATCTGAACAAGCAGTTTGCCGTCAACGAGTTGCAGGCTGCTAATGCTCAGCTCGAACAGCGTTCGCGCTTCACCACAGGCAGTATCGCCATGATCATGGGTATCTGTGCCATCCTCGTCTTTCTGGTCTATAACAGTCGTTGGAGCCGCCAGCTGGAAATCAAGAACAGGCAGTTGCAGCGAGAGCGCAACGTGGTAGTAGCACAGAACAAGCAACTTGCCATCGAGCGTGACCGTGCCGAGGCGGCATCGAAGGCGAAGACAGCCTTCATCCAGAGTATGACGCACGAGATACGCACCCCGCTCAACCACATCAGTGGCTTCACCCAGGTGCTTGCCATGCCAGACATCGAACTGCCTGATGAGGAGCGACTTGACATCAGCCAGCGCATCCAGGACAGTACGCTTCATCTGACCAATATCCTCGACGACCTCATCCAGATTTCCGATCTGGAGAGCAGCAGCGAGTTGCCACCGGCAAAGAACTATTATCCTGCCCTGATTGTGGCACAAGCCTTAGAAGCCGTCAGTCCGTCGGTAGCGGCTGATGTTGCCCTTGAGAACCATTGCCAGGTGCCCGACGATATGGAGGTCAGCACCTATCCGCACATGATACAGACTGTCCTCGCACGTCTGCTTGACAATGCCGCCAAGTTCACTCATCTGGGCAGCATCACGCTCTCGCTGACCCAAGAAGACGACAAGCTACATTTCTCTGTTGCCGACACAGGACCAGGTATTCCTGCCGACAAGCGCGAATTTATCTTTGAGCGCTTTGCCAAACTGGACAGTTTTGCACAAGGCACCGGTCTCGGACTTTCTGTAGCACGCATGATTGCCGAACGCCTTGGAGGAACGCTCACCCTCGATACCGACTATACGGGAGGCTCCAAGTTCGACTTCATCATTCCCATATCATTTAAATCGTAAATTGCTAATAGGTAAATCGTAAATGAAGAGAATCTTTTTATCCCTCGTCGGTTTCTCACCACTGCGCGACAATCTCAAGACCGAAGTGCTGGCTGGTCTCACTACTTTCGCCACCATGTCATATATCCTGGCACTGCTGCCCGCCATGTTCAGTCCGCTGGCAAAGGTTGGATTTCCTATTGACACAGTATTCACCGCCACCGCCCTTGCAACCATAGTCGGCACACTGCTCATGGCATTTGTGGCACGCAAGCCTTTTGGTCAGGCGCCAGGACTTTCGCTCAACGTGTTCTTCATCGAGACCGTCTGCCTCTCAATGGGCTATTCGTGGCAGTTTGCCCTCACCGCCGTGCTCATTGAGGGTATACTCTTTGTTCTTCTTTGCGTAAGCAACTTGCGACATGTCATCTTCGACATGGTGCCAGTCTCGCTGAAGTATGCCATCGCCGCAGGCATCGGTTTCTTTATCGCTATGATAGGTATGAAGAATAGCGGACTGCTTGCCACGGGAACCATCTTCAATCATATCAACACCCTGACCAGTCCCTCCTCGCTGCTCTTCCTGTTGGGTCTGGTGCTCACGGGAGCATTCGCTATCATGCGGTTTCGGGGAGGACTCTTGCTCAGCATCGTTATCGTCACGTTGGTGGGCATCCCTTTAGGCGTGACGACATTGCCCGACAGGCTGTTCTCACTACCCGACTCACCAGCCCCGCTGTTCTGCCAGTTCTCATGGAACGACTTGCTCTCGCCTGACCTCTGGGTATGTGTGCTGACGATGCTCTTCTTCGACATCTTCGACAGTCTCGGCACAATTGTCGGCGTAATGGCAACATCGGGCAGCATCCGTAAGAACGGTCGGATACCCCACATGCAACGTATCATGCTCAGCGATGCCCTCGGCACTGTGGGCGGAGCCTGTCTGGGCGCCAGTACCGTGACCACTTACGTGGAGAGTGCCACCGGCGTTGCCGAAGGCGGACATACGGGACTCACAGCCCTTGTCGTTGCACTCTGCTTCACCCTGAGTCTGTTCTTCGCACCGCTATTCCTTGCCATCCCCGCCGTTGCCACCGCCCCAGTACTGGTTGTGGCAGGTTTCCACCTATTTGGCTCCGTGCGCCATATCAGCATCTCACGTCCCAAGGAGGCTATGCCCGCCTTTCTCTGCATCCTGCTCATGCCTATCACGGGCAGTATCACCGACGGCATTATCATCGGACTCGCCACCTATATCTTACTCTCATTCATAGAGGACTGGACCGGTCGGTTCAAGAAGCCAACAGACAAGAACTGAACTTATCACTTTGGCAATCAATTAACGAATATTGTGACCATGTTAGAAGATTGGAAGAAAAAATATAAGGAGTTCTGCGAGTGGCAAAAGACGCCCTATCAGGTCAACCCGATGAGTGAGGAGGAGCACATCTGCACCACCTGCGGCAGACATTTTGCGGGCAACTACTGCCCCCAGTGCGGACAGTCATCGAGGATAGGACGTTACTCCTTCAAGAAAGCCTTCCTCCTCTTTCTGGATGTATGGGGCTTAGGCAACCGTGGTATGTTCCGTTCCATCCGCGACCTGTTCCTGCGTCCGGGCTATATGATCCGTGACTATCTCAAAGGGATGCAGATGGCGTATTTTCCTCCGTTCAAGATGCTCTTCCTGCTCTTCGCCCTCTCACTGCTCGTCAATACCGGCGTGAACATCAAAGGTGAGAACTTTATCAAAGAACAGCAGGAGAGATTTGAGAAAGATTACAAAACGTCATTGGAAAAGAGCAAACAGGCAGCAAAGGAAGAACAGACAGCTGACCCAAAGCAGAAAGGAATAGATAAAAAGAAAGAACTAGCCCAGTTTAATGCCGCTATGGATAAGGCCTTTATGGAATATAATGACTGGACCAACCGCCATGAGACGTTGTTCACACTGATTTTCCTGTTCCTGATCGCTGGTCCGCTATACCTACTGTTCCGGCATTGCCCTCATATTCCAGACATGCGTTTTTCCGAGTTCTTTGTGGCACTGATCTATATAACCAATCTGTTGACAATGATTTCTATCATAATGGACTTCTTCGGCATCAATGTAAATTATAAAGCTGCACTCCCCTTACTGATAGTCATCCCCCTAAAGCAGTTGTCAGGTTACAGCTATACGAAAACATGTCTGAAGACCTATCTGATCTTCCTGTTCCTTACCGCCCTACTTTTGGTTGCCATAGTGATTGTCGCTTTCATATATGCCAAACGGGTAGTATTGTAAAATTGAAGAATTGAAGAATTGAAGAATTGAAGAATTGAAGAATTCAAAAATTGAAGTGAGACGCTTTTACAAAGTGAAGCGACTAAAAGAATTGAAAAAGGCTTGGATTTCTCCAAGCCTTTTTGTTTTATTTCGCATAAGCAACGGAACGCGTCTCCCGGATGACCGTGATCTTCACCTGTCCAGGGTACGTCATCTCGTTCTGTATCTTCGTGGCTATCTCACCGCTGAGTGCCTCCGTCTCAGCATCATCCATCTTGTCGGCACCGACGATAACACGTAACTCACGACCAGCCTGGATAGCGTATGTCTTGGTGACACCGGGATAGCTCATGGCGATAGCCTCCAAGTCGTTCAGACGCTTGATATACGCCTCGACAATCTCACGGCGGGCACCGGGACGGGCACCACTGATGGCATCACAGATCTGTACGATAGGAGCCAGCAGTGTCTGCATCTCCATCTCGTCATGGTGAGCACCGATGGCATTGCAGATATCGGGTTTCTCCTTGTACTTCTCTGCGATCTTGGCACCATAGATAGCGTGTGGATCCTCAGTGTCCTCGTCGGGCACCTTACCGATATCATGCAACAGTCCGGCACGCTTTGCCTTCTTCGGGTTCAGTCCCAGCTCAGCAGCCATGACGGCACAGAGGTTAGCGGTCTCACGGGCATGCTGCAACAGGTTCTGACCATAAGAGGAACGGTATTTCATCTTACCGATGATACGGATCAGTTCGGGGTGCAAGCCATGGATACCCAGGTCGATGGCGGTACGCTTACCTGTCTCGATGACCTCATTCTCCAACTGCTTCTTCACCTTGGCAACAACCTCCTCGATGCGGGCAGGGTGGATACGTCCGTCACTCACCAACTGGTGCAGGGCAAGACGGCAGGTCTCACGACGGATAGGGTCGAAGGCAGAGATGACGATAGCCTCAGGAGTATCGTCCACCACAATCTCGACACCACAGGCAGCCTCCAATGCACGGATGTTACGTCCCTCACGACCGATGATACGGCCCTTCACGTCATCATTGTCGATATGGAAGACGCTGACAGAGTTCTCGATGGCAGTCTCCGTGGCAACACGCTGGATGGTCTGGATGACAATCTTCTTAGCCTGTGCGTTGGCATTGAGCTTCGCCTCGTCCATAATCTCATTGATATAGCTGGCGGCATCTGTCTTAGCCTCATCCTTCATCGCCTCCACCAGACGAGCCTTCGCCTCCTCGGCACTCAGCCCGGAGAGCTCCTCCAGCTTAGTACGCTCCTGCAACTGCATCTTCTCCAGCTCCTCATTCTTGAGGGCAAGAAGCTTCTTCTCGTTGTCGATACGTGTCTGCTGGTTGTCCAAGTCGTTCTTACGGCGACCCAGTTCCTCCTGACGCTGGTTCAGAGAGATCTCACGCTGCTTCAGACGATTCTCGTTCTGCTGGATATGCTGGTTGCGCTGCTGCACCTCCTTCTCCAGCTCGCTCTTCTTGTTGAGGAATTTCTCCTTCACCTCCAAGAGCTTTTTCTCCTTAATCACTTCTGCCTCTTTCTTGGCAGCCTTCACCATTTCATTATATTTTCCCTTAATGACATAACGGAAAATCAAAAATCCGCATAAGCCTCCCAATATGAGAGCTACTACGGCTGTGATAATGACAATAATCATAAATATATATATTGAGTTAATGTTCTCATATCATCAACGTGACGTACCCAAAGCATCCTCCATCTCTTTCGTGAGGCGGGCAAGAACATTATCGTAGGGGGCAGTATCATTATGCGCGCGCTCTTTCTGATATAACAGCGCAATATCAACGAGCGTCATCAGGGAGATGACATGCTCGCTCTTCCGACCCTTATATGCCTGAGCATAGGCATTATAGCGGTCTGTGATGAGTTTGGCTGCGGAACGATAGTATTCCTCGTCCTCACGGTTGACGGTGACTTCGATTTCCTCATCGTAGACATGCAGCCGGATATGTAGTTTGCTTTGATCTGCCATGTTGCTTGTTTTCCCTATTGTTCTTCGTCACTGAGGATTGCAATGCACTTATTGACATCCCGTATGAGCTTCGACAACCGCTCCTTGGCACCGTCCAGGTCGCCATCGGTAATCTCGATCATCTTCGCCATCTTGAGTGATTGATAGTCATTCTGCCCCTGTTCCAACTTCTCCTGCAGCAGTTTGATGTCCTGCTCGTTCTTGGCAACCATCGCATAAAGCTCCTCGTTCTCCTTCTTCAGCTCTTGGAAACGGAGAATCATCTGCCTCAGGCGTGTCTCGAACGCGGTAATCGTTTTCTCATTAGGCGTCATAACTTCCTCACTTTATTTTACAAAGGTAGTATATTTTTGGCGATCTACCTTCCTTTAAGTAAAGATTTAACGTTTTTTTATTTCGTTTCGGAATCTGCGGGGCGTTTTTCCTTCTTGGCAAGCATCACCACCTTATAAACGAAATCAGTTACCCACTGCTGGGAGAAACCCAGTTTCTGGTCGTACTGACGGATGGCAACGACGGTCTTCATCACACCGGCATCCGAGAAGTTGTTCTTATGGAAGATATCGTTGACCGTCTTCTCAGTCATCGTATACAGCGCCTTCTTCAGGAAGCCAGGCAGACGGAGCTTGAACTTCATCAGGTTACCCGTCAGCATCAGCAGGTCCTGTGAGAATGCCGAGAACTGGATCATGTAGGTCTGGATGTCCTGCGGCTTCTTACAACGCTTACGGATGCTCTGGTCAATCTCCTTGGTGAAATCATCACCCATGCCATATATCTCCTTGAGCATCTTCTTGCAGCGTGACTTCTCTGCCAGCCCGAGTTTGTTATTCTGCGTCGGCACATGCAGAGTAGCCTTGAACACCCGCAGGTCGGGCAGTGCCGCCATATTGGTGATACCCAGGTCTGATGCCATCACAGCCTGAAAATATACACGGATAAGAGTCATGAAATCCTCCATGCCTCCCGCCTTCTGTTGTTCTTCGTCGCCTTTGCGACCGAATAGTTTTGAAAAGAATCCCATAATCAATTTTTATTAAACGCTGCAAAGGTACTAAATAATTCATAATTCATAGTTCATAATTCATAAATATTTTATAACTTTGCCATCAAGATCTAATAAAAACGAGATTATTATGAAAGGAATCGTATTGGCTGGAGGCAGTGGCACACGCCTCTACCCTATCACCAAAGGAATCAGCAAACAACTGATTCCCATCTTTGACAAGCCGATGATCTACTACCCCATCTCCGCTTTGATGCTGGCAGGTATCCGTGAGATACTGATCATCTCCACCCCTCATGACCTACCAGGGTTCAAGCGACTGCTGGGTGACGGCTCGGAACTGGGTGTACGGTTTGAATATGCCGAGCAACCTTCGCCCGACGGACTGGCTCAAGCATTCATTATCGGTGAGCAATTCATTGGTGACGACTGTGCCTGCCTGGTATTGGGCGACAACATCTTCTATGGCAGCGGATTTTCGGGACTGCTCAAGCAGAGTGTGGAGAATGCAGAGAAACACGGACAGGCAACTGTTTTCGGGTATTATGTGAATGACCCTGAGCGGTATGGTGTGGCAGAGTTTGATGCGGACGGGAACTGTCTGAGCATTGAGGAAAAACCAGCCAAGCCTAAGTCTAACTATGCGGTGGTAGGTCTCTACTTCTATCCCAACAGCGTGGTGGAGATTGCCAAGAACATCAAGCCCAGTGCCCGTGGGGAACTGGAGATCACGACTGTCAACCAAGAATACCTGAAACAGAAGAACCTGAAGGTACAGACCCTGCAACGTGGTTTCGCATGGCTCGACACTGGAACACACGACTCCCTGTCCGAGGCTTCCACTTTCATCGAGGTGATAGAGAAACGGCAAGGCCTCAAGGTCGCCTGTCTGGAGGAAATCGCTTTCAAACGGGGATGGATCAGCAAAGAACAGCTTAGGAAGATTGCCGAGCCTATGGCAAAGAATGATTACGGCAAATACCTATTACAGTTAGCAAAATAAAGGAAAGAGCAGCGAAATGGCTGCTCTTTTGCCTTTTCACCTTCCTTTTTATCACTTTTTCCCCATTTTATTTGGTCGTAATCATATTTTTACTTATTTTTGCAGTCGAAATAAATTATTGTTAATAACTTAAACATATCTGCCTATCGGAAAAACTTCTACTTGATTATAAAACAAGAAAGTATGAAGACATATGAGAACCGCACTGACGAGGAGCTTGCCCTTCTCTATACGGCGGGAGACTACAAGGCTTTTGACGAGCTATTAGCAAGAAACCAACAGAAGTTATTCAATTACATCCTGTTTGTGGTTCATGACCAGGATATGGCGAATGACATCTTCCAGGACACCTTCATCAAGGCTATCGTGAAGTTGCAAGAAGGGAAATATGCCGATTCCGGCAAGTTCTCGTTCTGGCTGACACGCATTGCCCACAATATCATCATCGACAAGTTCCGTCGTAACAAGAGTGAGCATATCATTGAGCCTAATGCCGACAATGACCTCAGCCACTTAAGCAATGACGCACTGACAGAAGGCAGCAGGGAGAGCCAGTATGTCAACACACAGATCATGAACGATGTCCGTCATCTGATGGACACCCTTCCCGCCACTCAACGTGAGGTGGTTTATATGCGCTACTACCAGGAACTTTCGTTTAAGGAGATTGCAGAGATTACCGGTGTGAGCATCAACACATCCTTAGGAAGGATGCGCTATGCCCTCATCAATATGCGGCGCATGGCAAAACAGCACCAGATGTTTCTCGATTTGGATATTTAAAGACTGCGCAGCTCTTTAATGACTTGCTCAGGATTGGCGGCTTTAAACACATAGCTGCCACTAACGAGCACGTCGACTCCTGCCTTCACCAAGCGCGGAGCCGTCTCATTCTGCACGCCGCCGTCAACCTCAATCAGAGTACTGAAGCCTTTCTCGTCTATCATCCGGCGCAACCGTTGCACTTTCTGGATAGTATTCTCTATGAATTTCTGACCACCGAATCCAGGATTGACACTCATCAGCAACACCATATCCACATCGCCAAGGATATCCTCTAACACACAAACGGGAGTGGCTGGATTCAAAGTAACTCCCGCCTTCATACCTGCATCATGAATTTCCTGGACGGTACGGTGCAGATGATCACATGCCTCATAATGCACATTCATCATCATTGCACCTAATTTTGCCGTCTGACTGATATACCGCTCGGGGTGCACAATCATATAATGCACATCCAAAGGTTTCTTACACAAAGATGCGATAGCCTCTAAAACGGGGAAGCCAAAGGAGATGTTGGGTACAAAAACGCCATCCATCACATCTAAGTGAAGCCAGTCGGCATCACTACGATTAATCATCGCAATGTCAGTGTCGAGATGCAAAAAGTCGGCAGCGAGCAATGAGGGAGATACTTTCGTCATTTTTTCTTTCTTTAATTCAGACCTAGTACCATATAGGTGTTGTCTGGTTGTTTTACTGTTTTATACATCCGAGCCATCTGCTTGATAAGCAGTATGGTTGACTCACGAGGCTGAATAAAGGTTTCTTGAGTAGAAATCTGCATAGGCAAAATATTTAAATGTTCCTACTTTTGAAACGGACAGCCACTTGGGTTTATTATACTATTAACATTATTTATTTTATATAATAGATATCCATATCTTTCATGCCGTTAAGGAAGTCACGAACAGGCATGCGTTTCTTTCCTGCAAGTTGCAGTTCTTCCATGGAGAGCCATTCATCACCGGCAGCAACCAACAGCGACTTACCTTCTACTGTTATACTACCCCTCCCTGCGGTTGTGGGCTTTCCTGTCTTCCTGGTCTTGAAGATCTTAAGTACGGTTTCTTTCCCGTCAGGGGCAACCAGGGTCGTCCATGCCCCCGGATAGGGACTAAGTCCTCGAATGAAGTCATAAACCTGCTTTGCGGTCTTCGACCAGTCAATCTCACATGTCTCCTTGAAGATTTTAGGAGCAGGATGAAGTGAAGAATCGTCTTGTGCCACCGTTTCCGGATAACCGTCAGCGGTGATAATACGTTCTAAGGTTTGCAGGCAGATGTCTGCGCCCAAGTGCATCAGACCATCATAGACGTATTCCACGTCAGCATCATCGGGAATGTCGAAAGGCAGTTGCATGATAATACGACCCGTATCAATATCATGATCAAGAAAGAAGGTGGTCACACCTGTCCGTGTCTCGCCATTAATGACTGCCCAGTTGATGGGTGCCGCCCCGCGATACTGTGGCAATAAGGCTGCATGCACATTGAAAGTTCCGTATTCTGGCATAGCCCACACCACCTCAGGAAGCATACGAAATGCCACCACCACCTGCAGGTTTGCCTGATATGAGCGTAACTGCTCCACAAACGCAGGGTCCTTCATCTTCTCTGGCTGCAGGACGGGGAGTCCTTTTTCCAAAGCATACTGCTTAACTGCCGAAGGCTGCAGTACCGAGCCATGCCTGCCAACAGGCTTGTCGGGCTGTGTAACCACAGCCACCACGTTATAATCATTCTCCACCAGAGCCTTCAGTGTCTCCACAGCAAACTCAGGTGTCCCCATAAAAATGATACGTAAATCTTCTTTCTTCATTCCTTCAATTCTTCAATCCTTCAATTCTTCAATCCTGACTCATATCATGCACCATCTTGCGATACATACTATACATACGCTTCCGTGAGATATATCCTTTCAAATGCCTGTCCTCATCCAAGACAGGGAGCCAGTCCGCCTGTGTCCGCTCAAAGGTCTTCATCACCGCAGTCATCGACGTACCGTCATCCAGTACGGCAGCGGGGGCCGTCATTAACTGACTCGCCTTAAAATGATGATACAACTCTGTACGGAACACGACATGACGTATCCTGACGATATTAATCTCTCCCAACAGACTGCCAGCAGCATCCACAACAGGAAGGACGCTATGACGGGAACGACTGATTTTATGCACCATCTGTCCCAGTTCCATATCTGGGTCAACCCCCTGATAGTCTCGGTCAATAACGGAATCCAGACTCATCAAAGTCAGTACAGCATGGTCGGTATGGTGGGTGATCAACTTTCCTTGACGCGCCAGTCGCATACCATAGATGCTATGAGGCTCGAAGATGATAATTGTCAGATAGGCAAAAACGGAAACAATCATCAAAGGCACAAAAAGGTTATAGCCACCGGTAATCTCTGCAATAAGGAAAATACCCGTCAGCGGAGCATGCATTACTCCGGACATCACGCCAGCCATTCCCAGCAAGGCAAAGTTCTTTTCAGGAACATAGACACCTATTTGATTAATATTCCACAAACGAGAGAACAGGAAACCAGTAAAGCAGCCGATAAACAAAGAGGGCGCGAACGTACCGCCACAACCTCCTCCGCCATTAGTCGCACTGGTGGCAAACACCTTCGTAAAAAGTACCAAGGCAAGATAGCCTATCAAGAATTCATGATGACCATAGAACAGAGAATTATCTAATATCTGGTTCCAGTCTGCCTCGGTCTTACCATTTAACAGGAGGTTAATGGCATGATAGCCCTCACCATAAAGGGAAGGGAAAAGGAAAATCAGTGTGCTTAAGATAATACCGCCAATAACCAATCTGACATATGGCTTGTCCTTAAAACGGGCAAACAAGTCTTCACAGGCATTCATCGTACGGATGAAATACAGACTCACCAGACCGCAACAGACTCCTAACAAGATGGTGGCAGGAACACGCTGAACAGTCCAGTCAGAATCTAAATGAAAAGAAAACAACACTGCATTGCCACTGAAGATATAGGTAAAACAGGTCGCAGTGACACAGGATACCAGAATGGGCAACAGCGATGCCATCGTCAGGTCGATCATCAAGACCTCCAAGGTGAATACCAGTCCTGCTATCGGTGCTTTAAAGATACCAGCAATGGCACCAGCCGCACCGCATCCCACTAATGTCATCAGAGTCTTGCTGTCCAACTTGAACAACTGTCCTAAATTCGAGCCAATGGCAGAACCGGTCAAGACGATAGGTGCCTCGGCACCCACAGAGCCACCGAAACCGATGGTTATGGCGGAGGCTATCACACTCGACCATGTATTATGCGCCTTCAACCTGGATTTATTTGATGAGATGGCATACAGGATACGGGTAATACCATGAGAAATATTATCTTTGACGATATAACGAACGAAGAGAGAGGTAAGATAGATACCTATCACAGGATAGACCAGATACAGCCAGTTATAGCTTGTCGCAGTAAACTGTCCTGTCAACAGGGCGACAATCTGGTTAATCATCCCATGCAGCACAAATGCCGCCACAGCAGCGAACAAGCCCACGAAGAAGGCAAGGACCAGTAAGAACATTTTGTCACTTACATGCTCCACCCGCCATTCGTGCAGTCTCTGCACCCATGTTGCCCTGGCTATGTCTTCTGGTTGACGGCTCATCACTTCCTGATTATAGTTACCTCACCGTTCTCTTTCAGTCTGATGATGCTGGAGGGGTTATGAGGCTTATGCTCTTGACGGCGACTCCAACACACATAATCTACAGACTCTATAATACGAGGGTCAATATCACAATAATTCTGAGCAGCAGGCTCCCCACTGATATTTGCCGAAGTGGAGACCAATGCTTTCTGGAAACGATAGCACAATTCTTTTGAGAAAGTTTCCTGGGTAATGCGCATACCAATACTTCCATCCTCTGCAATCAGATTGGAGGCAAGATTGATAGCTCCGTCAAGAATCAAAGTCGTTGGTTTGGCATCACCGTCTTTTAAGCTATCTATGAGTTGCCATGCCACGTCGGGGACATTCCTTACATAGCGTTGCAAACGAGCATCGGAGTCGACCAGGCAAATCAATGCCTTTGAGTCGTCACGCTGTTTGATCTCATACACCCGCCTGACAGCTTCCTCATTAGTGGCATCACAACCAATGCCCCATACCGTATCCGTAGGATAAAGGATCACCCCACCCTTCCGCAGTACCTCCACTGCATTCTTAATATCTTCTTCTCTCGTCATCAGAACTCACTGGTAAAATGGAACTTAATATGCTTGAAGTCTTCCTGAGCCATAGAGAGCACATAACCGGAGTCAGCAAGGAACACATCACGTCCCTCTTTGTCTTTCGCCATATACTGATACTTACGCTTCTTGAAGTTTTCCAACTCAGCGGCATCATCACTCTCTATCCAGCATGCCTTATAGAGATGGACAGGTTCCCAACGGCACTTGGCATTATACTCGTTCTCCAAACGATATTGAATAACCTCAAACTGCAACTGTCCGACAGTACCGATAATCTTACGACCGTTGAACTGGTTGACAAACAACTGGGCAACGCCCTCGTCCATCAACTGGTCGATACCCTTCTGGAGCTGCTTCGACTTCATCGGGTCGTCATTCTCGATATACTTAAAGAGCTCCGGCGAGAACGAGGGTAAACCACGGAAATGTAACTGCTCCCCCTCTGTCAGGGTGTCACCAATCTTAAAGACACCATTGTCTGGCAATCCCACGATATCTCCAGGCCAAGCCTCATCAATAGTAGACTTACGCTGCGCCATGAACTGAGTAGGGCTTGAGAAACGCAACGTCTTACCCTGACGTACATGCAGATAAGGCTGGTTGCGCTGGAACTTTCCGCTACATACCTTACAGAAGGCAATACAAGAACGGTGATTGGGGTCGATATTGGCAGTAATCTTAAAGATAAAACCTGTGAACTTCGGTTCCTCTGGCTTCACCATACGTTCCTCTGCCTTGGTATCACGAGGACTGGGCGCTATCTCGACAAAACAGTTCAGCAGTTCCTGCACGCCAAAGTTATTCAATGCAGAACCGAAAAAGACAGGAGCTACTTCGGCAGAACGATACGTCTCCACCTCAAACTCAGGATAGACACCATCTACCAGTTCCAAGTCCTCACGAAGCTTTGCGGCATCCTGCTCTCCTACTCGCTCATCAAGGACAGAACTGTTGATATCTACTTCCACCTTCTCCGTTACCCGTTGCTTGTCAGGAGTAAACAAATCCAGTTTCTGCTCATAGATATTATAAACGCCCTTAAATTTCGCGCCTTGATTGATAGGCCATGACAAGGGACGTACCTTAATCTCCAGTTCCTGCTCTAATTCGTCCAGCAAATCGAACGGGTCACGTCCCTCACGGTCCATCTTGTTAATGAAGATAATCACGGGAGTATTACGCATCCGGCAGACAGACATCAGTTTACGCGTCTGTGTCTCCACACCTTTTGCGCCATCCACCACGATAATAGCAGAATCAACGGCTGTCAAAGTACGATAGGTGTCCTCGGCAAAGTCTTGGTGTCCTGGGGTATCCAAGATATTCACCTTATACTCTATATTGGAACCGTCAGGAGTGTAGTCGAACTCCATCACCGAGGTAGACACAGAGATACCACGCTGTTTCTCTATATCCATCCAGTCGGAGGTTGCCGTTTTCTTAATCTTGTTGTTCTTGACGGCACCCGCAACCTGTATCTGTCCACCAAACAAGAGGAATTTCTCCGTCAGCGTGGTCTTACCTGCATCTGGGTGCGATATAATCGCAAACGTCCGTCTTCTTTCTATCTCTTGATTCATTTCAATCCTTCAATCTTTCAATTTTTCAACTCTTCAATTTTTCAATACAATCTCTCAAGCTATCTTCCCAATAAGGAATCTCAATACCATAAACCTTTTTTATCTTTGTTTTATCTAATACAGAATAATGGGGACGGCGGGCTGGAGTAGGATACTCCGCAGTATGCAACGGCCTCACATGGCAGGTTTTTATCCCCGCAATACGATGAATCGCTTTGGCAAAATCATACCATGAGATGACTCCTTCGTTAGTGAAGTGGTAGACACCAGGGACAATTCCCTTACGGACAACCGTCATAATGACATGGGCAAGATCATGGGCATAGGTAGGAGTACCTATCTGATCAAAGATAACACCCAGTTCTGACCGTTCCTTACCCAAACGAATCATCGTCTTCACGAAATTATTGCCAAAAGTACTATAAAGCCACGCCGTACGGATGATCATTGATTTTTCGCACAACTTCTGAACGTTTAGTTCTCCGACAAGTTTGGTACGCCCATAGACACTATTGGGACAGGTGTCATCATCCTCTACGTAAGGAACGTGACTAGTGCCATCAAAGACATAATCGGTGGATATCTGAATCATCCACCCGCCACGGCTACCTACGGCTGAAGCCAAGTAGGCTGGCGCCTCTGCATTCAACTTGGTACAAAGTTCCTCTTGCTCTTCCGCTTTATCCACAGCGGTATAGGCAGCACAATTAATGATACCGTCAATCTGATGCTCAAGAACAAACTGCCTGATAGCATTCACATCTGTGATATCCAATTCCTGCACATCGGTATTAAACCACTGATGTTGGGGATACTCTCTCTCCAACAACTGTATCTCATTACCTAACTGCCCATTACACCCCGTTACTAATATATTCATCTCACTCGAATTCTAGAGGTTCTTGCTTGTCTTTCAGATAATAATCATTCAGCATACCAATAAATGTGGATATTTCCTTGACAGCATGTTGTGTCTCTAAAGATATTTCTTTCTTCTGTAAACGCAACATCATCACGCCATAGAGTGAGTTGAAACAGGTCTCTATCTCATTCTCTTCCTTATTGGCACCATGATTACGCAACTCCACGATATACGGCAATACCTTATAATACTCAGAATGATAGAAGGGGAACTTGGAACTTCCCAATAACTGGACATGCAGTTCCTCCAACTGCAGAAGCACCACCTTATTTATCTGAATATGCCCTTTTTCCCGGCACCCTTCTTCATTCATCATGCGAATCAGGTTGCCAAACCAATCCACCTCATCCTCTTTCTGTTCGTCCGTATAATCAAAGTGGTCAATATACTCACGACGAATACGGCTCAAAGAACAGCCAAAGGCACGGATGGTGTCCTCCACTTGCCACATATAAAGCAAATATTCTGCTATATTCTTACGTCTTAACTCTTGCGCTATTAACATCATTAAAATCTCAACAGGTTTGTTGTCGTTCCCAATAACATAATTATAGAACCAATAATCACCGCAACACCAATAATCTGATTAATCAGGCGAATACCAAAATCATCAAACTTTGCCCGTATTTTGTCCACCAGCCATGTCAGCCCCCACCACCAAAGCAATGCACCTCCTACAATACTCATAAAACCTACCAACATCTCAAAAGGATGGTTTGGCAAAACAAATGCGAACTGAGCGTACATCGCCAAGAATAGGAATACGATGAGAGGATTGGAGAATGTCACAAGGAATGCCGTCCACGTATTATACCATAGGGAACCTCTTTGTTGCCCTGACTGGTGCATCTTCTTTGTAGGATCTGTATAATATGTAAAAAGACCAAAGCACAATAGCATCACACTACCTACGATTTGTAAGTAGAAACGATTCTGGTCGTTGGTGATAAAGTCCATCACAAACGACATACCAAATCCTGCGATTCCAGCATAGATGATGTCACTAATAGCCGCGCCAAGACCTGTGGCAAATCCATACCAGCGCCCTTTGTTAAGCGTGCGCTGTACACAAAGGATACCAACAGGGCCCATTGGAGCAGAGGCTATCATACCAATCAGCATGCCCTTGAAGATAAAATCTAATATATTAATAGGTATATGTAAAGGCATATCGGATGCAAAGGTACGAAAAAATAACCACAGATAGAACAGATTTATTAGTTTTTATATTTTTTAATCTGTATATTCTTCAATTTCTCTAGTTTATTTATTAACTTTGCAGACTGATTAACGAGATATTCTATAACTTAAAACATAACATTTTATGAACGAACAACAAGGAATCAAACCGTATGTTATCGGTTTAGACTTAGGAGGAACCAATTCTGTCTTCGGGATTGTTGATGCCCGTGGTGAAATCAAGGCGACAACAGCTATCAAGACAGGCGGGTATGAGAAAGTTGAAGATTACGTCAAAGCTTCCGTTGAAGCACTACAACCCATTATAGAACAGGTGGGTGGCATCGACAAGATCAAAGCGATGGGTATCGGTGCTCCTAATGGGAACTATTATAATGGCACCATTGAGTTTGCTCCAAACCTTCCTTGGGCACACGACGGTATTGTTCCTTTGGCAAAATTATTCAGCGATGCTTTAGGTATACCTGTGGCACTCACCAATGATGCGAATGCCGCCGCTATCGGTGAAATGGTCTATGGTGTTGCACGTGGTATGAAGAACTTCATCGTCATCACCTTAGGAACAGGTGTTGGCTCAGGTATTGTCGTTAACGGACAATTACTTTATGGTCATGACGGGTTTGCCGGTGAGTTAGGACACGTCACTATGGTACGTGGCGCGGAAGGTCGTCCCTGTGGTTGTGGACGAACAGGATGTCTGGAAGCCTATTGCTCTGCCATTGGTGTTGCTCGTACCGCCCGTGAATTATTAAGTAAGACCGAACGTCCCTCATTGCTCCGTGACATGAACCCAGAAGATATCACTTCCTTGGATGTCAGCATTGCAGCAGGCAAAGGCGATGAACTTGCCAAGGAGATTTATGAGTTCACAGGACATATGCTGGGTGAGGCTTGCGCTGACTTTGCCGCTTTCTCTTCTCCCGAAGCTTTCATCTTCTTCGGTGGTATGGTGAAAGCAGGCGATTTGATTATGAATCCCATTAAGAAGGCATACAATGAGCACGTGCTTCCAATCTTCCGCAATAAGGCTCAGTTCTTAGTAAGCGGACTTGACGGAGCGTCTGCTGCCGTGTTGGGTGCTTCTGCCATTGGCTGGGAGATTCAACAATAACGAAGGATATATATTATGTAAAAAGAGGTTGGTGCAGGACGCTACCAACCTCACTTCATAATATAACGATAAGATAGTAGGCAATCGCCTGCACTGACTTATCGGGGGCAAATATAGTACTTAATCAGCAAAATCGCAAATTTTTAACATAGTTTTTTGCGTTTTGACTGATTATTTTATTTCAACACCTCTGATTTCCTATAAGCCATTCCTGTAACATGACATAACAGTTTTCCTTCCTGATTGGTTATCCGTACCTCCACAGCAGGAATCTTATGGTGGTCAACAATCTCTGCTGCTTCAGCCGTCAGGACATCGCCCTCACGTGCTGATGAGAGATACATGATATTATTTTGAATCCCGAAAGTCAACTTCCCATGACTATTCATCACTGCGGCAAGCGCCAAATCAGCCAAAGTAAAAAGTGCTCCTCCCTGACACACGCCACCAGCGTTCAGATGCTCATGCGTCACTGTCATGGTAGCTACCGCCCTGCCTTCATCCATCTCAATAATACGACACCCTGCGGCAGCGGCAAAACGATCATTCGTATTTAAAAACTGTTGAATATCCATCTTCATTATCTTTACATTTCGTCGGCAAAATTACACTTTTTATTTCGTATTGTAAAAAAAATGCCCGAAAAGTTTGCTTATTAAAAGAATTGTATGTACATTTGCAGCCGTAAACATAAAAACTTCGAATATAACAATGACGAATTTGATGAATGCATGGTGGTGGCGTCACTCGAGATTAAGATAGTCGCGGGGTACGATGCCGTATATGTATTCATAAAGATATCAAGGGCTCGTCGTTAACGCGACGAGCCCTTTTAACGTCAGGTGATAAGAACTTAACAAAACAAATATGGAAAAAACATTTTTAGTAAACGAGAAAGGATTCTATGGAGAATTTGGAGGTGCATATGTACCTGAGATTCTTTATGCCACCGTCAAAAAACTGCAAGAAGAATACTTGCCGGTTATTGAGTCTGAATCCTTCCAGAAAGAGTACATGGAACTCTTGCGCGATTATGTGGGGCGCCCGTCTCCGCTCTATTATGCCAAGCGTATGAGTGAGAAGTACGGGTGCCAGCTCTACCTGAAGCGAGAAGACCTGAACCACACAGGAGCTCATAAGATCAACAACACTATTGGTCAGATTCTTCTAGCCAAGAAGATGGGCAAAAAGCGTATTATCGCAGAGACAGGAGCAGGACAACATGGAGTGGCGACAGCTACCGTATGTGCGTTAATGGACATGCCCTGTGTGGTTTACCAAGGCGCATTGGATGTAGAAAGACAGCATGTCAATGTAGAACGAATGAAAATGTTGGGGGCAGAGGTCCGTCCTGTAAAGACGGGCAACTGGACATTAAAGGATGCCACGAACGAAGCCATTCGCGACTGGTGCTGTCACCCTTCTGACACCTTTTATATTATAGGCAGTACCGTCGGTCCTCACCCCTATCCTGACATGGTAGCTCGCCTGCAAAGTATTATCTCCGCAGAGATAAAGGAACAATTGCAAGAGAAAATCGGCAGGGACTACCCCGATATACTGATGGCATGTGTCGGCGGCGGCAGTAACGCCGCAGGAACCATCTACCATTATGTTGATGACACCCGTGTGAAGATTGTCCTGGCGGAGGCAGGTGGTCTGGGTGCCGACACAGGACACACTGCTGCTACCATCCATGCCGGCAGACTCGGTATCTTACATGGTGCCAAGACACTCGTCATGCAGACCCCGGACGGACAAATCATCGAGGCAGAGTCTATCTCTGCCGGACTCGACTACCCCGGCATTGGTCCCATGCATGCCAATCTTGCCTCTCAGCACCGTGCCACTGTCTATTCCATCAACGATGATGAGGCGGTGAAAGCCGCTTATGAACTGACTCGCATGGAGGGTATCATCCCTGCTTTGGAGAGTGCCCATGCTATTGCCGCCCTGAACAAGATGACTTTCAAGAAAGACGATATCGTGGTCTTGACCGTCAGTGGACGTGGTGACAAAGACGTAGAAACCTATTTATCTCATAAAGAAATGGCTGGAGAATATGGAAACTTTTAATTACACCACTTCCTGCAAGACGATTCTCGCTGACCTGTATACCCCCGTTGGTGTATATATGCGACTGCGTGATATTTACCCCCAAAGTGCATTGATGGAGAGTTCAGACTATCATGATAAGGACAATGCCCGTTCCTTTATCGGTATCAACCCCATTGCCTCTGTCGCCATTGGGCATGGCGAGGCTACCATCATCTTTCCTGACGGCAGCCATGAGGAGCATTCCATCAGCACCGACTATGGCACGGCTGATGCCATTCATGCGCTCATCGACAGGATCCATGTAGAGGGAGATTACGCAACATTCTGCGGTCTGTACGGCTATACCTCATTCAATGCCGTACGCTATTTTGAACATATCGCTGTCAAAGACGAGACACAGGAGAAAAACGATGCTCCTGATATGCTCTATATATTATATAAGGATATCATCGTCTTCGACCACTTCAACAGTCAGCTGACAATGATCAGTCTCTCCAAACACCCTGACGAGTCTGATATCCCCGAGATTCTCCGAGCCATGAACAAGGCGAGCATACCTGCTTACGACTTCCATCCTGTTGGAGATGTGACCAGCCCGTTGACTGACGAGGAGCACAAGGCGAATATACGCCGCGGCATCAAGCACTGTCTTCGTGGTGATGTGTTCCAGATAGTCCTCTCACGCCGCTTTATTCAGAAATATGAGGGAGATGACTTCAAACTATACCGCGCCCTAAGGAGTATCAACCCCTCTCCTTACCTTTTCTATTTTGACTTTGGCGGTTTCCGTATCTTCGGCTCCTCCCCTGAGACACATTGCCGTGTCGAAGGACGGAAAGCCTATATCGACCCCATCGCCGGGACCACCAAGCGTACGGGAGATGCAGAGAAAGACCGCAAGGGGGCTGAGTACTTACGGAAGGACCCTAAAGAGAATGCCGAGCATGTGATGCTGGTCGACCTTGCCCGAAATGACCTCAGCAGGAACTGTCATGGTGTGAAGGTTGACTTTTACAAAGACCTGCAATATTACTCGCACGTCATCCACCTCGTGTCCCGTGTCAGCGGTGAACTGGATGAGGGAGCAGACCCTATCAAGGCATTTATCGACACCTTCCCTGCCGGCACTTTAAGCGGAGCGCCCAAAGTTCGTGCCATGCAACTCATCAGTGAGTACGAGCCACACAACCGTGGAGCTTATGGCGGATGTATTGGCTATATCGGACTAAACGGAAACCTCAACCAAGCAATCACCATCCGCACCTTTGTCTCCCGTAACGGAGAACTATGGTTCCAGGCAGGTGGAGGCATCGTTGCCAAGAGTGATGAGGAATATGAATTACAAGAAGTGAACAACAAACTCGGTGCACTGCGCCGGGCAATAGCAATGGCAGAAAGGATGTAAGTTATGATCAAGATAGTCATTATTGATAACTACGACTCATTTACCTATAATCTCGCTCATTTAGTCAAGGAACTGGGAGCTGAGGTAACTGTATACAGGAACGACCAGTTTGAACTGTCCCAACTGGAACCCTTCAGTAAGATTATCCTGTCACCTGGTCCAGGCATCCCATCCGAAGCAGGATTGCTGTTGGATGTCATCAAGACCTACGCTGGCAAAAAGCCTATTCTCGGTGTCTGTCTTGGACACCAAGCCATCGGTGAGGTCTTCGGAGGAAAGCTAGAGAACCTCCGTGAGGTATATCATGGGGTAGCGACTGAAGGAACACAGTTTGGCAATGATGCCATCTTCTCCGGATTACCCAGCCGCATCACCATGGGGCGTTACCACTCATGGGTGGTCAGCAGAGACGGTTTCCCTGATTGTCTCGAGATAACAGCAGAGAGTGATGACCGGCAAATCATGGCACTCAAGCACAAAACGCTTAATATCCGGGGCATCCAGTTCCATCCAGAGAGTGTTCTCACGCCTGACGGCAAGAGGATGCTTCAGAACTGGCTTTTCCTCTAACACCCCTCAAAATATCGAATATCGAAATATCGAAATATCGGAATATCGAAACATCGAAATTACAACAACAATATGGAACAAACAATGAAAGACATCCTCAACAGGATGCTTAACCACGAGGAACTTACTCGTGAGGAGATGAAGAACATCTTGATCGGAATCACGCACAGCGAATTTCCCAACGAGCAGATCACCGCCTTGCTGACAGCATTGCAGATGCGTGGTGTCACCGTTGATGAACTGCTCGGTTTCCGTGATGGTATCTTAGAGACAGGTGTCCCTGCCATCCTCAACGCTGACCGTTATATTGACGTAGTCGGTACTGGCGGCGACCGCAAGAACACTTTCAACATCTCCACGACTTCATGCTTCGTCATTGCTGGCGCAGGCTATAAGGTCGCCAAGCATGGCAACTATGCGGCAACCTCCGTGTCGGGTGCCTCTAATGTCATCCAGCACCACGGTATCAAATTCACTGATGATATCGACAAACTAAACCGCAGCCTCAACGAGGCAGGTATTGTCTATCTCCATGCCCAGCTCTTTGCCAAGGCAATGAAGTTTGTCGGTCCTATCCGTAAGGCATTACAGTTCCCTACCATCTTCAACCTGTTAGGTCCGCTGGTGAATCCCAGCCAACCGAAATGCCAGCTGTTAGGAGTGGCAAACCTCGACCAGATGCGTTTATATAATAATGTATATCAGAAGATCGGCATCGACTATGGTATCGTTAATAGCATTGACGGTTATGATGAAATTTCCCTGACCAGCGACTTCAAAGTGACAACGAACCAATATGAGCGTATCTTCAAGCCACAAGACTTAGGGTTTGAGATCGCAAAGCCTGAGGAACTGGTAGGTGGTGCCACTGAGGAAGAAGCAGCAGCTATCTTCGATGCGGTACTCGAGAACCGTGCCCTTCCTGCCCAGAAAAATATCGTCCTGGCAAATGCCGCCTTTGGTATTCAGGTACTGGAGAAAGGACAGAAATCCATCGAGGAATGTATCGACATTGCCCGTGAGAGTATCGACAGCGGCAAGGCATTAGCTACCTTTAAGAAATTTGCGGAACTTAACTCATAAACTATAGTACCTATAGTCACTATAGTCCTTATAATAAAAATGGATATATTACAAGAAATCGTAGCTCACAAGCGGATAGAGGTAGAGCGTTTCAAGCAACAGCTCTCTGAACAGGAGATTCACCGGCGTGTAGAAGCTATCCTCGACTTCAGCGTGCCCTCCATGTCGAAGGCACTGACAGCTTCTGAATCTGGCATCATCGCTGAGTTCAAGCGCCGCTCTCCCTCGAAAGGATGGATCAAGGAGGAGGGTAAGGCGGATGAGATTCCTCTCGCTTACCAGGAGCATGGTGCCGCTGCACTCTCCATCCTCACCGACGAACAGTATTTCGGAGGGAAGGATGACTTTATCCGCATTGCCCGACACGCAGGGGTACACATTCCCATTCTTTACAAGAACTTCATCATTGACGAGTATCAACTCTTCCAGGCTCGTCTCTGTGGGGCTTCCGCAGTCCTGCTGATTGCCGCCGACTTGTCTAAAGAAGAGTGCCAGTCACTTTTGTCTACCGCCCATGAATTGGGCTTGGAAGTCTTGTTGGAGATGCACAGCGAGGAAGAACTGGAGTATGCGGAAATGGAGCCGGACATGTGCGGCATCAACAACCGTAACCTCGGAACATTCATCACCGATGTCCAAAACAGTTTCCGATTGGCAGAACTACTCCCTAAGGACAGTGTCAAGGTCAGTGAGAGCGGTATCTCTAACTCCGATACGGTGAAGGCACTCCGCTTAGCAGGATTCCGGGGGTTCCTCATCGGTGAGACCTTCATGAAGACCTCTGACCCGGGTAAGGCACTCAAGGAATTCATCTCTAAACTCTAAACGATGAACGCTAAATTCATAAAAGTATGTGGGATGCGCGATCCTGAGAACATCCGCAAGGTGGAGGAACTCGCTGTCGACCTGATGGGCTTTATCTTTTGGTCCAAATCAAGTCGTTACGTAAGTGATAAACCCTCCTACCTACCCACCAGACAGAAACGTGTCGGTGTCTTCGTCGATGCTGATATCAAGGAGGTGACAGAGAAAGCTAAGGAGTATGCCCTCGACCTCATCCAACTCCACGGCAAGGAGACACCCGACTATATCCAGCGTCTCCGTTCCCTTTGTCCCCAGCGCGGTGACCGTGCCACCGCCATCATCAAGGCGCTGAACATCGCCGACGCTGAGGACTTGGCACAAACAGCACAATACGAGGGAATCGTTGACTACTTCCTCTTCGATACTAAATCGAAACTGGTGGGTGGTAACGGCACCCAATTCGACTGGTCGGTACTCCAAGCCTACCAAGGAGACACTCCTTTTATACTCAGTGGGGGCATCGGTCCTGACGATGCCGAGAAAGTTAAGAACTTTCAGCACCCCATGTGTGCCGGCATTGATCTTAACTCTCGCTTTGAGACAGCACCTGCCCTCAAGGATATTCAATTACTAAATCATTTTATTGGAAGATTATGAATAAAATCAATAAACTGTTCACCGAGAACAAAGACAAGAAGTTACTGAGTCTCTATTTCTGTGCCGGATGCCCGACCCTTGAGGGTACCGCTGATGTTATCAAGACATTAGAGCGGAGAGGCATCTCCATGATAGAGGTGGGAATTCCTTTCAGCGACCCTATGGCTGATGGTCCTGTCATCCAGGACGCTGCCACAAAAGCACTGAGGAACGGTATGACACTTCGTAAACTATTTTCACAACTCAAAGACATCAAGGACGAGGTATCTATCCCACTCGTTCTGATGGGTTACCTGAACCCCATCATGCAGTATGGTATCGAAGCCTTTTGCCAGAGTTGTGTGGAGAGCGGTGTGAGTGGTGTCATCATCCCCGACCTGCCCTTCAAGGACTATCAGGACATCGTAAAACCCGTTGCCGACCGCTACGACATCCGTGTCATCATGCTCATCACCCCAGAGACCTCTGAGGAACGTATCCGCTTCATCGACGAGCATACCGACGGTTTCATCTATATGGTATCCTCGGCCGCTATCACAGGAGCGCAGAAGAGTTTCGACGATGCAAAACAGGAGTATTTCCGCCGTATCAACAGCATGAACCTGCGTAATCCCCGCATGATTGGTTTCGGCATTTCTAACAGGCAGACCTTAGAGGCTGCTCAGCAGAATGCCGCCGGTGCCATCATCGGTTCGAAGTTTGTCACCCTGCTCAGCGAGAGCAAGGATGCCGACGAGGCATTAGACAAGCTCTTCCATGCCCTTGAGCAATAATATTATTTATAAATAATGTAAAATAAGAGCGAGTTTTCGCTCTTTTTTTGTACCTTTGTCGGCAAACTACTAAAACAACAAATATGAAAAAACTATTTACTTTGTTGGTACTGTGTATCACAGTTCTCTCCATACAAGCCAAAGGCTGGGATGAGCAGCAGTACAAACAGATAGAGCAGAGTATCCGTGTCCCACAGTTCATGGATAAAGTGTATGACATCACCAAGTATGGTGCCAAGCCTGATGCCGCAGCATCGAAGAACCAGAAGTCCATACAGAAAGCGATTGACCGATGCTCCAAGAAAGGAGGCGGCAAGGTTGTCATTCCCGCAGGAAAGCGTTTCCTCACAGGAGCCATCGAACTCAAGAGTGGTGTTAACCTGGTCGTTGAGGAAGGTGCTGTCTTGGAGTTTGTCTTCGACACGACACTCTATCCTATTGTGGAAACCTCATGGGAGGGACTGGAATGCTTCAATCTCTCACCGTGCATCTATGCTTTCAAGGCGAAGGACATTGCCATCACTGGCAAGGGGACCATTGACGGAGGCGGTTCCAACGACACCTGGTGGCCATGGTGTGGCAACGGACGCTTTGGTGCCAAGGAAGGAGGAATATCACAGACGAAAGGCGGTCGTGCCCGTCTGCTGAAAGCTGGTGAAGACGGTATTCCTATGTATGACGAGAAAGGCAACAGGAGTCCCGAGCGTGTCTTTGAGGCAAAAGACGGACTGCGTCCGCAACTGGTAAACTTCAACAAATGCGAAGGTATCTTGATGGAGGACATCACCTTGTTACGTTCTCCGTTCTGGGTGATCCACCCTCTGCACTCCACCGATATCACTGTCCGTCGTGTCAAGATGATCAACGACGGTCCTAACGGTGACGGATGTGACCCCGAGTGTTGTGACCGTGTATTGATTGAGGACTGTTTCTTCAACACCGGTGACGACTGCATCGCCATCAAGAGTGGGCGAAACCGCGACGGACGTGAGCGTAACATGCCAAGTCAGAACATCATCATCCGCAACTGTGAGATGAAGAATGGTCATGGCGGAGTCGTCGTCGGCAGCGAGATCAGCGGTGGCTGTAAGAATGTCTATGCCCATGACTGTGTGATGGACTCTCCTAACCTCGACCGTGTGCTCCGCATCAAGACCAACTCCTGCCGTGGAGGCATGATCGAGAACATCAATATGCGCAATGTGACTGTCGGACAATGCAAGGAGGCTGTCCTGAAGATTAATACCGACTATGAGCCCCGTGAGATCTGTTGCCGTGGTTTCTACCCCACGGTGCGCAATGTCACCATGGAGAATGTCACCTGCCAGAAGTCACGGTATGGTGTGATGATTGTCGGTTATGACGATCCCAAACTTGCCTATACCGTCAATAACATCACCGTCCGCAACTGTCAGTTTGACGGGGTATACGACAAGCCTGTCCATCAGGTAGGACTGGCACAGGATGTCACTTACGAGAACCTCATCGTCAACGGCAACCTCGTTCTGCAGGAGATGCCTTACAAGCACTACTCCGAATGGCTCACCTATTCCGAGATGAAAAGGGTTCCTGAGAGTTACATGCTCGATTTCGCCAAGAAGCCCAAGTGGAGCTATGTCATGGGTATCGAACTGGAGAGCATGCTCGACACCTACCTGTGCTATGGCGGTGAGGATATCCTGAAATACTGCAAGATGTATACCGACAAGATGATTGACCAGCAAGGTAACATCACCGGCTATAACATCCTGGACTATAACCTCGACAATATCCGTACGGGACATTTCGTGACCCGTATGTATCAGAACTGGCCGGAGCCGAAGAACCTGCTCGCCATGCAGACCATGATGAAGCAACTCCAGGACCAGCCTCGCACCATTGCCGACAAGGTTTACTGGCACAAGGCGATCTATGCCTATCAGGTGTGGCTCGACGGTATCTTCATGGGACTCCCCTTCCGCACACTGACGGCTCCGATCACTCTGAGTACTCGGAACACCCGGAGTACTCAGAAAGCGATTACGGCAATCTATGATGATGCTGTCAACCAGCTGAAGATTACCTACAACCGTACCCTCGACCCCAAGACAGGACTCAACCGTCATGCTTATGACGAGACACGCAAGACGTTCTGGGCTGACAAGGAGACAGGACTCTCACAGCATTGCTGGGGACGCGCCCAGGGCTGGTATACCATGGCACTTATCGAGGTTCTCGATGCCCTGCCTGAGAATTATGCCCGCCGCTCGGAAGTGCTCGACCTGCTGCAAAAAGACTTCGATGCCATCCTGAAATGGCAGGACGAGAAGTCGGGACTGTGGTATCAGGTGATGGACAGTCCTGGCAAGGAAGGCAATTATCTGGAGTCTACCTGCTCATCTATGTTCACCTATGCCCTTCTGAAGGCATATCGCAAGGGTTATGTGAATGAGAAATATCGTGATGCCGGTCTCAAGGCATACAAGGGTATCATCAAGAACTTCATCAAGGTACACCCTGACAAGACCATCTCGCTGACCCAGTGCTGTGAGGTGGCAGGTCTTGGTCCTGCTGCCACTGATGAGGTAGTGGCTGCCATGAAGAAGATCAACCCCAAAGGCTCCGTCAAGGAGAACCGCCGTCGTGATGGTAGCTACAAATACTACCTCAGCGAACCAATCCGCAACAACGATGCCAAGGGTGTCGGTCCGTTCATCTGGGCCTCCCTCGAGATGGAGCAGTTGGGATATACGACAGACAATTTGAAATAATTACGACGGAAAACATGAAATAACTAATAAGGAAAGGAAATATGAAAAAGTATCTATTAACACTCACAGCGACATTGCTGTCAATGACAGCTGTGGCTGATGGCTACGACCTGGACAAGCCCTTCGGTTTCTGTACTGTCTCGTCACGTACTGATGCCAGCAGCACCTTTAATATTACTGGAGGAGGAGTATATACCTACCCCATACCCGACGGATTTACAGGCAAGGCGACAACCTTGAAGTCAAATGGGCAGGACATGAAGGGAGACATCCAGAATGCCATCAAACAGTATGATGTCGTCATTCTCGATGGTGCCTATGGTGAGTTCATTGTATCAAGCAACATAGGTATCACTGCCTCCAATAAGACGATTATCGGCATCAACAATGCCATTATCAGCACCAAATGGTATGTGACGGACGAAATCAAGAAGGCACTTAACGATGCCGGCGTTCCCAATATGAGTACCAGCGGTGGTGGTGGAAAGCTTCCCAACGGACAGTCTGTCTCTGAAGAGGCGGAGTATAACACCCGCAAGATTATCATTGAGATGACGAAGGACAATAATGAGGATTACCGCAAGTCGGGATGTATCTCCTTGAGCAGTTGTCAGAATATCATCATCCGCAACATTACGTTCAAGGGACCCGGTGCTATCGACGTGGGTGGTTACGACCTCATCTCCTGCACTGGTGCCAAGAACTGCTGGGTGGACCACTGCGAGTTCATGGATGGTATGGATGGTAACTTTGACATCACGAATGCTGCCGACTTCAACACCGTCAGCTGGTGTGTCTTCCGTTATACCGACCGTTCCTACATGCACCAGAACACCAACCTTATCGGCAGTAGCGACAGTGAAACAACAGGCAAGCTGAACACCACCTTCGCCTTCAACTGGTGGGCACCTGGTTGTAATCAGCGTATGCCGATGGGACGTGTAGGAAAGATTCACATGCTGAACAACTACTACAGCTGTAGTGGTGCCAGCCTCTGCATGAACCCCCGCAAGAACTCGGAGTTCCTCATTGAGGGCAACTACTTCGCATCGGGAGTGAAGAACTGTTACAAGAACAATGATGCCACTGCGGTAACATGGGCTGACAATAATATCATTGCCAACACATCCGTCAGCAAGCCTTCTTCCTTCGGTACTACCGTCACTGTACCTTACTCTTATACCGTGGCAACCACAAACGATGTTCCTGATGCGGTACAGAATGGTGCCGGTGCTACCCTCCCCTATGGTGACAGCGGCAGTGGCAGTGAGACGGAAGGCAGCAAGGGCAGCATCTTATGGGCTATGTCATCAAACACCAATGCGGAGGTAAGCAGTGCACTGACAAGTGAAATCACCACGACAAGCGTGGAGAATGGCAGCAATCTTACTTTGCGCACTAACGGCACTTATGGAGATATCCGTTTCTCTCTGTATCAGGCACAGAGCATCCAGACCGCTCCTGCCGACGACAATGCCGTCACCTTTTCCATCACCACCAAGAACGGCTATAAGTTCAAGGCATCCAGCATCGAACTGTATGCCTGCAAGGTAGGTACAAACAACGGTACTATTGACGTTTCTTGGAAGGATGCGGGAGGTACAAGCAAAATCCTGAATGCTGTCTCACCTAACCGTAACAACGCAGACAATAATTACCATTCCTACTACAATCTCGATATTGAAAACAAATCGACTGCCACAGAAGGGGATTGCAAATTGATTATCAATATGTATAATGTGGGAGCTACCGATAAAGACGGTAACCTTCAGAAGAAAGACATTGGTCTTGCACAAGTGATGATCAAAGGTACCATCACGGAAGCCACAGGTATCAGCACCCCAGTCATCATCAAGGGCGACGGACATATCTACAACCTCCGTGGTCAGCGGGTAGACGAGAACTACAAAGGTATCGTGATTAAGAACGGTAAGAAGTATATACAGAAATAAATGGAAATGAAGAAATATCTATTAGCAATCCTTGCAGTGGTGGCAGTCAACACCTGTATTGCGCAGACCATTGATGCCAGCAAACTGTCAGAGTATGACAAGAACACACCTGTTGGTTTTGGTGCCAGTGTGACTGGTGGCAAGGGCGGTACGACGGTTACCGTGGAGAACTTCTCGCAATTAAAAGCACAACTAAGTGCTTTTAGTACGACGAAGACCATTATCTACGTCAAAGGAACCATCACCTTCGACGGACAATACGAGATGCGTGGTGTGAAGAACAAGACCATCATCGGACTGCCCGGTGCTACGTTTGAGAATATGAATGAGGACATCCCCACCAGCGAGAGTGACAAGAATGCGAAAATCAAGAAGACGGGCATCCTGCTCGTCCGTGAGTGCGACAACATCGCCATCCGCAACATCACCTTCAAGAGTGCGGGAGCTTGCGACTTCAATGGCAACGACAACCTGTATCTGCAAGGCAGTACCAACGTCTGGGTCGACCACTGCGACTTCCAGGATGGCGTCGACGGCAATTTGGACATCTGTATCGCTGCTGATAACATCTGTGTCTCCTGGTGCCGCTTCCGCTACCTCCTTCCTGCCCGTGGCAAAGGCTACGGTGGCAGTTCTGAGGATCACCGCTTCACCAACCTGATAGGCAACGGTGATAAGCAGACGGGTGACCAAGGCAAGCTGAATGTCACCTTCGTCAACTGCTGGTGGGACAATGGTTGTAAGGAGCGCATGCCCCGTGTCCGTTTCGGTAAGGTGCATACCCTCAACTGCCTCTATAGCAGTGAGAATGCCAACTACTGCGTGGGTGGTGGCTATAAAAGTAATGTCTACATCGAGAAATGTGCCTTCACCAGTGACAAGGCTAAGAAGAATCCATGGAAGAAATATGCCACTTCAAGTGGTTATACCGACTATAACGTCACCATCAAGGATTGTCTGAATGCAGCAGACAAGCAAGAGCGTTCGGGCACTATCGACTATTTCGTGCCATCGGATGTCTATACCTATACCTCCTATGCCGCTAATCTGGTGGAGAGTGTAGTGAGCAATGCCGACAATGGTGCCGGTCCTACCCTGCAGTTTACCTCTTCTTCTGGTATCAATACGATCAAGACCAACCAGCGTTCCGACATGACACGCTACAATATAAAAGGTCAACAAGTGGACAGCAGCTACAAGGGACTGGTCATCCAAGGAGGTAAGAAATACATTCAGAAGTGAGTGGAGAACTAAGTTTACTTAGATTCTTCCGAGCCGAGCGAAAATACCCTTTTCCCGCAACGGCGGTACCTTCCTGAAATGAAGGTGCCGCCGTTCTGTTTATTCCCACGGAGGGAATCCCACATTCCCACGGTGGGAATCCTTCTTTCCCACGGTGGGAATCCTTCTTTCCCACGATGGGAATCCTTCTTTCCCACGGTGGGAATAACTGGTTTCCTATATCGGAATGACGAATTGGAGCAGTACCCCCTCCCTATAAAAACGGCAGTTGGTGGCAACAGGTGGCAACGAAGATTCGTCCTTGTCACCTGTAACGCACTGATTATCAAGCAGTGTTGCAAGGTGGCAACGGTGACAAGGGTTTAAAAAATACATGTAGGGAATCCGTAAACGTTTACGGGCTTTTTGTTGTTTTTTAACCACCCAGTTTCACCTTATTATATTTTTATGCGTATCTTTGCAGACAAACAAGCTACTACGACATATTTTAATCAATTAATAACTAAAAAACAACGCTTATGAAGTACAAATTTTTACGCATGTCGCTTCTGAGCGCTTTCGCCATACTCTTTGGTGGAGCCGCATTAGGAGCATTAATGGGTGCCGATGGTGAGGGCACGACCATCTATTCGTGGGACAGTGGGACTGAGACTGGCGGCACTGCAGCTGGCTCTGCCGATGGATTAGTCGGAGCGAGGAATGCCAATAACACTACCATCAAATTGGATGGAAAAAATGATTTCTCATCTAACACAGTAACTATTACATTGGACAAAGCACTTAGTGCTGGTGACAAAATATCAGTTACTGCCTACAGAAACAAGAATGCCGCAGACAAGACATCAGGCTTTAAGGCAAAGTTTGAAAAAGGAGAAAGCACTGTTGCCAGCTCCACAGGTTTCGAGTTTGTGAATATTGATGCCTCCGACGCTTCCGCAGAGGACAGCAACCGTGGTACAGAGCCCAACACCTGCACTTTTGAGGTTCCTACTGACGCTGCAGGTAGCAAGACTATCACCATGACACGCTCACACCAGGGAACAAACCTTTTCATCACCAAAATAGTGATTACGACCCCTGCCTCTGGTGACGAAGGCGGCTCTGGCGAAGGCGAAGTAAGCTTCCCTATCACTGCTACATGGAGTTTCACTGATGCAGACGTAGTAGCTGCAGCAGTAGCTATTTCAGGTACCTCAAACTCCACACAGATTGAGAACAATGGTCTGAAACTAACCGTTGAGGCTAATGGCAAGACCATTAGAGATAATGGAAACAGTATCCAGACTGGTGACGGTGTCGTATTCAAAGTACCTGTTCAGGGTAAGAAGGACGAGGTGACCGTCGTAGGATACTCCTCTCCTTATTTTGCATATTCTATTGCTGGCGTAGATGCTACAGAGGCAACAACAAAGTATACTGCTACTGCCGCTGATGTCGCCCAAGGATATGTAGAGGTTGTCAACAAGGGACAGTACCTTATTTCTATCAGTGTGACTCAGAATGAGGATGACAATGCAGACGAAGGTGGTGATACTCCTGCCACTGATGTGACTGCCACTTGGGATTATTCCAATGCTGGAGTCATGGAGGCAACAATGGCATTGTCAGGCAGCTCCGCAGCAGGCACTGTAAAGGCTATCGAGGACAACGGTATTTTGTTGACTGTGGAGGCTAATGGTGTTGCATTCAGAAATAACGGTGACAACATTCAGGTTAGAAAAGGTGCCATATTCAAAGTACCCGTTAAGAATGCTGGCGATTTGGTTACCATTAAGGGTTACCCCGGCTATTCATATTATAAGGTGAATGATGGTGCCGAGATCACGAACACTAAAGATAATCCACAGACAGAGTATAAGGCAAAGGCTAGTGACGCAACACGAGGATATGTTGCTATCACCTCTAACAATGACAACAACTACTTCTACTCTATTTCCGTGACGCAATATGCTCCAAAGGGAGCCACGACTCTCGACAACGAGAAAGTTACAGCTACCTTCCCATTCATACTGGGTACCGCAGGACAGAAAGCGACGTTCACTAATGCAGATTACTGGATTAGCAGTAAGGTTGAACTCGGATCTAACAACTCTTATGGTGGCACTCTGACCGTTAAGGATGCTACCATGACGCTGATTGCTCCTGAGACTCAACTTGCTGAGGCAGGAGAGACTGGTGATATCCGATTTATCATCAGACCTAAGTTCGGCTATACTTTCACTCCGACAAAGGTTTCATTGAAAGCAAGTAAGGTTGGTACTGACAACAGCACCCTCGACATTGCATGGATGAATCCTGACAAGACTACAGCAAGTCTGGCAAAGGCTATCAAACCTGAGCGTAACAACGTCAACGGTTATAGTGCATTGGAATACACTGACTTCAGTACTGCGAAACCCGGTGAGGGTGCCTGCGGACTGATTGTTACACTCTACGGACTGCAGAAGGGTAAGCAACTGGGTATTGCTGACGTAGTCATCGAAGGAACATTAAGTGGCACAGAGAAAGAAGTGCCTATCCTCGGCTCCTTCAAGATCAACGGCAATGAGTATAAGGTGGAGGATGTGTTTGGCGACGATTACGAGGCTGACCTCAAACTCTCGAAGAAAGAGAAGATGGTAAGCAGCGGCAATCCTCTGGCTGACATTACACCTGTTAGCGGAGAACTGGGTCAAGTCACTTATGAAGGAACTGAAACCTCTTGCAAGGTAACGATCCCAATGACTGCCGGTGAGGTTTCTCTTAACTATGTACTGAACATCACTCAGAAGCCAGACTATACACTGACTTACTTTGATGTGGAAGGTAATGAACTGCCTAACAAACAGACTATCGAGGAAGATAGTAAGATTGGTGAGTTCATCTATGATATCGCTGAGATTTCATCTAAGCAAAACGGCTTTAAGGCACGTGGCTGGTTCAAGCAGAACTATGTAGGTGCCAAGCATTCTGTGGATGACGTGGTAACTTCCGATCTGAAACTCTATGCTGTAGAGACTGAAATCGAGGTGGCAAGCCTGAGCAAGAAGTACGAGTTCGACCTGACGGACATCAACTTCGATGCAGCAGACCATGAGGCATTCAATCCTACAGGAGGCAAGCCAAACGTATCTGACATGCGCCACGGATGGAACTTCAAGGAGAACGACAAGATTGAGTTATTGGTAGGTCCAAAGGCAAACATTATTATTACTACCTGCCAATATCCTACTGGTGGGACAACAAAGATTGTAGCATCTAACGGGCAAGAGGTTGATGCCGTTTCTACAACTGACGGTGCCACACAGGCTATTGAGTATGAAGGAGAGGCAGGAACATTGACACTGACTATTTCGGGTGGACAATGCTACATTCATAAGATTGTTATCTTCAACACCGCAGAGACCAACTACGACCAGAAGGGTCAGTGGATCTACGTGAAGAAAGGTGATGCCAGCAGTTTCCTCGATGCTATCGACGCTGCTAACGGCATGAGCGGTACCGAGCGAGTATTCATCTATGTTCCTAATGGTACTTACGACCTCGGTCAAAAGACACTGACCACTATCGGACGCAACAACATCTCTATCATCGGTGAGTCGATGGAGGGTACGATTATCAAGAACCGTCCTGTGAAGGAAGGTATTGCCATCACAGCTACCCTGCTGAACACAGCAACCAACACCTACCTGCAGGATCTGACTCTCGACTGTATCGCTCCTTATGGAACCGGTGACGACACGAAGAGCGCTGAGCGTGGTGTCTGCTTCCAGGACAAGGGTACGAAGACCGTCATGAAGAATGTCTATCTGAAAGGTCTGCAGGATACCTATTATAGTAATGGCGCTGAAGGAATGACTGGTTACTTTGAGACCTGTAAGATTGAGGGTACCGTTGACTTCATCTGCGGTAGCGGCTCAATCCTCTTTAACCAGTGCGACCTCTATGTGGCTGACCGCAGCCAGAGCAAGACATCCGCTAATGTCATCACTGCTCCTGCCACCTATGCATCTGAAAAGGGATACGCTTTCTATGGCTGTACCATCGATGGCACAGACAACCAGAAAGACAAGTATAACCTCGGTCGTCCTTGGCAGAAGTCACCTGCAGCTACGTATGTCAATACTACCATGAAGATTAATGCTTCAACAGCAGGTTGGACAAGCATGAATAAGGCTGATGCTATCCACTTCCATGAATTCAACACGAAGAACGCAGAAGGCACAGAAGTTCTATCTCATAATGTGAATGCCTGTGAGACAACTGGTACGAAGGATGAGCTCTACCTGACAGCGGAACAGGCTGCCAACTATGCTCCTGACAAGTTCTTCACTTCATGGACTCCTGCTACTGCCGCTGCTCAGTTCGATGCTCCTACGGATGCTACGCTGAAGGACGGCACCATCACATGGACTGCCGTAGAGGGTGCTGCCGGCTATGCTATCTTCGCTAATGACGAGTTGCTGGGCATCACCGAGACAACTTCTTACACCATCACTGAGGCTGCCGGTGCACGTCGTGCCGATGGAGATGTAGTCTACACCATCCGTACCGTCAATGCGATGGGTGGATTCGGTGAGGCACGCGCCGTGACTGATGCCACTGCCATCAACAAGGTGAAGGCTGACGAGAAGATTGACTGGAACAACCAGGTAGTTTACGACCTGCAGGGCCGTCGTGTGAAGAATGCCTCCAAGGGTGTCTTCATCATCAATGGTCATAAGGTAATCATCAAATAAGGTACATACCTTATTAATAATATTATAGCGGTGGCTGTTTTCCCACACGGGGAGAGCAGCCACTGCTGTTTTAGTTAAAAAACACCTTTCCGTAAACGTTTGCAGGAAAAAATAATAAGATTCTTTTGCAGTTTTAAGATTTATTTGTAAATTTGCATCCAGAATCATAAAAATATTTTTATTAATTTCTTAAAACTACTAATTTTATGTCTGTTAAATTTAAGAGTATGCGAATTGCGCTTACACTTACATTCCTACTTATCGTGGGTAGTTTGTCAGCGCAGAACGTTACTGGTACAGTGAAGGATGCAACGGGCGAGGCCGTCATCGGAGCCACTGTTCAGGAACAAGGTACCCAAAATGCAACAGTGACCGACTTCGACGGTAACTTCACATTGAAGGTATCAGGAAACAAACCAATCGTTATCTCATACATTGGTATGAAGCCCCAGACGATTGACGTGAAAGGTAAGAGCCGTGTTGACGTAACACTGCAAGACGACAACACCCAGCTCGAAGAGCTTGTGGTCATCGGTTACGGTTCCGTTCGTAAGAAGGACTTGACCGGTTCTGTTGCCACCGTCAACAGTGAAGCTCTCCAGGCTGTTCCTGTTGCCAATGCCTCTGAGGCACTGACCGGTAAGATGGCTGGTGTGCAGGTAACGACAACGGAAGGTAATCCTGACGCAGAGGTAAAGATCCGCGTTCGCGGTGGTGGTTCTATCACCCAGTCAAACGACCCTCTTTACATCGTGGACGGATTCCCTGTTGACGGTATCAGCGACATCCCTGCCAACGACATCGAGGACATCACCGTACTGAAGGACGCTTCTTCTACCGCCATCTATGGTAGCCGTGGTGCTAATGGTGTTATCCTGGTAACCACTAAGAGTGGTAAGGAAGGTAAGACCAAGGTGAGCTACAACGCTTATTATAGCTGGAAGAAGGTGGCAAAGAGAATGGACGTTCTCAATCCTTACGACTACGCAAAGTGGCAGTATGAGTTGGCTTTGCTGAAGAACAACAACGATCCATCCAAGATTTCCTCTTATACCGACTATTTCGGCAACTATGAGGATCTGGATCTCTATCAGAACGTTCCCAGCAATGACTGGCAGGATCTGAGTTTCGGACGTACCGGTCATACCTTTAACCACAACATCAATATCACTGGTGGTACAGAGAATATCAAGTACGCCTTCAGCTATGCTCACATGAACGATAAGGCAATTCTTGTCGGTTCTTCTTTCAAACGTGACAACTTCTCTTTGAAATTGAACACGAAACCTACTAAGAAAACCACTCTTGACCTGCAGGCTCGTTACGCTATCACAGACGTGAACGGTGGTGGTTCTAATGATGCCGCTGGTGCTTATGACTCTGACAAGCGTCTGAAGTACTCGGTTATCTACACCCCGATTCCTTTGGCAAACCTTGATCCTACTGCCGGTTCTTCTGATGATGACCTGGGTAACCTCTACAACCCATTGGTTGCCTACAGTGACAGTGACCAGAAGACAAAGCGTAAGAACCTGAATATCGCAGGTAGCTTCGGTTGGGAAATCTTTGACAACTTCAAGGTGAAGACTGAGTTCGGTTATGATGACTACACCAATTACAACCAGCGCTTCTGGGGTCTGACTCAGTATTATATTAAGAATGTACCTCTGGGTGATAACCAGAACAAGCCTGCTATCCGTATCACTGATACCAAGCGTCATCGCTTCCGCAACACCAATACAGTCTCTTATGACTTCAAGAAACTCTTCGGTAAGGACAGTGATCACTCTCTGAACATGTTGGTTGGTCACGAGTATGTGATCACCAAGAAGCATGCCAATTTGGACGAGGTACACGGTTTCCCCGTGGACTATGATGCCGCTACAGCATGGAAACTGACCTCTCAAGGTAATCCATACACCGTCGACGACTCTTACAGTGCAGACGACAAGCTGCTGTCTTGGTTCGGACGTGTAAACTATAACTACTTGGACCGTTACCTGGCAACTTTCACATTCCGTGCCGATGGTAGCTCTAAGTTCGGTGACAACAACCGTTGGGGTTACTTCCCCTCTGTAGCCCTCGCATGGCGTATCTCTTCTGAGCCTTTCATGAAAGGTACAGAGAGCTGGTTGGATGACTTGAAACTCCGCGTCAGCTTCGGTACTGCCGGTAACAACAACATCCCTGTAGGTCAGCTCGTTCAGGTTTATCAGAACAAAGCCACCACATGGGTGAACGGCATCAGCAACTATTGGGCTCCTTCCAAGACCATGGCAAACCCCGACCTGAAGTGGGAGACAACTATCACTCGTAACATCGGTTTGGACTTCACTCTCTTCGGTGGTAAGTTGAGCGGTACCCTTGATGCCTACATCAACACGACCAAGGACCTGCTCATTGAATTCCCTGTACAGGGTACCGGTTATGACACTCAGTATCGTAACCTCGGTAAGACCCAGAACAAGGGTATCGAGTTCTCCTTCACTTATCACATTGTTAATAAGAAAGACTGGGGTATCGACTTCAGTGGTAACATCAACTTCAACAAGAACGAGGTGAAGGATCTGGGTATCATGGAAGACTTCGGTAAGAACACCGCATGGGCATCTACCGAAATCGGTAATGACTACTGGATCGCTGTTGGCAGTCCACTTGGACAGATTCAAGGATATCTCAGCGACGGACGCTATGAGGTTTCTGACTTCGAGAGCTACGATGCAGCAACCAACACCTGGAAGTTGAAAGAGGGCGTAGCCAATGCTTCCGACGTAGTAGGTGCCGTTCGTCCCGGTATGATGAAGATTAAGAACTTGGTAGATCCTGTTGACGCAGATGGTAATGTTGATCCAGAAAAAGCTAACAGAATCGGTGCAGAGGATATTACCATTATCGGTGATGTGAATCCAACCGCCTTTGGTGGATTCAACATCAATGCCCGTGCTTATGGTTTCGACTTTGCAGCAGGCTTCAACTACAGCCTCGGCAATAAGGTTTACAATGCCAACAAGATTGAGTATACTCAGACTGGTAAATATCAGTACCGTAACATGATTGACATCATGGCTGACGGCAAGCGCTGGACCAACCTTGATCCTGCAACAGGTCTGCTTACCAATGATATGACACGCCTGGCAGAGCTGAATGCCAACACTACGATGTGGAGTCCTTATACAGACCGTATGGTGCTGACTGACTGGGCTGTCGAAGGTGCTTCCTTCTTGCGTCTGAACACCTTGACATTAGGTTACACTCTGCCTGCATCTCTTACCAAACGTGTAGGTATCAGCAGTCTGCGTTTCTATGTAACTGGCTATAACTTGTGGACCATCACTGGTTACTCAGGTTTCGACCCAGAGTCTGACTGTATCCGTAAGAACGCCCTCACACCGAGCGTTGACTACTCTGGTTATCCACGTAGCCGCTCATTCGTTGTAGGTTTGAATCTGAATTTCTAAACTGAAGGAGGACATAAACAATGAAGAACTATATTAAATTATCAATTTTATCGCTGTCGCTCGTTGGTGTAACGTCGTGCGACTTAGAAGCACCCAGCATATCCGCTCTTAACAAATCATCTGTATTCGCAGTATATTCACTGGCAGAGGCTGAGGTGATGTCAATTCACGTTTCCTTTGGTGAAACCAACTCTTACCGTGGACGTTTCCTGCCCTACTATGGTGTGAACACCGATGTGGAGGTTGGTAACTCACCTGAACTCTCGAATGCTACCTCTGACAAGCAGAGCTTGTGGAACTATAACACGCTGCCCAACAATGGTCAGATGAACACCGACAACAATGCCTATGCAAAGTTCTATGAGGGTATTGAGCGTGCTAACCTTGCAATCCAGGGAATTCGTGCCCATGGTGACATCGAGAACAAGCCAGATATGGCACAGTTGCTGGGTGAGGCACTGACCCTGCGTGCTGTTATCTACAATGACCTGATCAAGGCATGGGGTGACGTTCCTGCCCGTTTCGAGCCAAATGGTCCGGAAAATGTTTATCTTCCCCGTACTAGCAGAGATGTTATTTACAAACAGTTGCTGGCTGACCTGTTGGAGGCTGAGGACTATTGCTACTGGCCAAACGAGAACAAGATTACCCAAACCACAGAGCGTGTCAGCAAGGCTTTCGTAAAGGGTCTCCGTGCCCGTATCGCCCTCTATGCCGGTGGTTATGGACTCCGTGGTGACGGCTACCGTCGTTCAAAGGATCCCGAGCTGGCTCCTGAGAAGATGTATCAGATTGCCAAGGAGGAGTGTGAGGATATTATTAATCAAGGTTGCAACACACTTGGTGAGTTCAAGGACAATTTCATCAAGCTCTGTGAGGACAACGTGACCGCAGGCGGTGAGAGCCTCTGGGAGATTCCTTTCTCTGAGGGTCGTGGACGTGTTCTTTACACATGGGGTGTTAAGCACCAGGCAAAAGACCAATACACCCAGCAGGCACAAGGTGGTGTGAACGGACCTATCGCAACATTGTATTATGACTATGATGAGGATGATATCCGTCGTGACATCACTTGTGTTCCTTATGAGTGGAGCAAGGAGCTCGTCAATGGTAAAGCTCATGTTCAGCTTCGTGCTCAGAACAAGTGGTGCTTTGGTAAGCTCCGCTATGAATGGATGAAGCGTATCGTTACCTCTACCAACGATGATGGTATCAACTGGCAGTACATGCGTCTTGCCGACGTTTACCTGATGGCTGCAGAGGCAATCAATGAACTGGACGGTCCTTCTGCTGCATGGAAATACATGGAGCCTGTTCTGAATCGTGTGCTTCCCGCCGCTAAGGTATCTGCTCTTAAGACACAATATACAGCCAGCAAGACCGCTTTCTTCAATGGTATCGTTGACCAGCGTGCCTTTGAGTTTGCTGGTGAGGCTCTCCGCAAGTGTGACCTCGTCCGTTGGGGAAACATCGACACTAAGATGGCTGAGGCAAAAGCTAAGTTGCAGGATCTGCAGAAGCGTCAGGGCAATTACGCCGGATATCCTGACAAAGTATATATCAATAATTCTGAGGACAAGGACAAGATTGAGATATATGGTCTGAACAAGGGTGAGGACGATTCTGACAAGATTAAGGAGCTAAAAGATGCTGGTTGGGATTCCAAGAACTGGTTCGAAAGTACCAGCGGATATGTACTGACCGACGATTATATCAATGGTCTCTATGTTGTTACCCCCAGCACTCATTGTCTGTGGCCCATTTGGCAAACATTCATTGATGCCAGCAACAACATGCTGAACAATGACGGCATCTATGGTCAGCTGTCTGATTAATATTGAAATATAACAAGCATAAAAAAATGAAGACATTAAAGAATATATTAGGACTCGGTCTTGTAGCACTGACGTTTACCGCATGTAGCGACGTTGCTGACGAGATTACCGAACTGACGCTTGGACGTAACCTGTCGCCTATCGACATCCAGGCGAAGAACGTCAACGAGACAACAGCTAACTTACAATGGAAAGCTGTTGATGGTGCTTCCTCATACTATATTGAGGTCTTTGCTGACGACAGTCTGACATTCGAAGGTACACCCGAGCAGACGCTCACCAGTGAGACTAACTCAATTTCATTGAGCAAACTTAACTTCGACACGAAGTATTCTGCTCGTGTACAGGCTATCAATGAAGATGAAACACGTAATTCCAAATTCCATGGAGTTTACTTCAGAACCAGTGCCAAGCAGTTCTTGATGAATCCCAAGCCCACAGACATTACCGACCGTAGCGTTACCCTGACTTGGGAAGTAGAAGAAGGCTTCGACGTAGAAACAATCGTCATTGGTAACATCACTTATACCATCACGGAAAAGGATAAAATTGCTGGACAGGCAACTGTTGGAGAACTAAGTCCAGAAACCACCTATACAGCATACCTGTACTATAAAGGTAAGCAGTGTGGAAACCGCAACTTCACCACTATCGCCGACCTCGAGGGTACTACTCAGGTTCATCCCGAAGATGATTTCACAACTCTCCTTAAAGAGGCTAAGGCAGGTGAAGTCTTTACACTATTCCCTGGTACTTACATGCTGAACCTAAACGAAGAAACAGGTAAGACCAGTCAGGTTGAGATTACTCAGAGCATCACCATTAAGGGTATCTATCCAACTGCGCTTCCCGTCATTCAGGGTCGTTTCGGATTCAAAGAAGGTGCCTCACTTACTTTGAATCAGGTTAAACTTGATGGTAGTAACAACAGCTCAACTGACCAGGCTTTCGTCTACAAGAACACTGGAGACTTCGGTGCACTGACCGTCACGAATTCCACCGTCATGAACTATGAGAAGGGTGTACTCTACAATAATACCGATGGAATAACCATTGAGAAGGTTATATTCGACAAGTGTATATTCGAGAATATCGTATGTACAAATGACATGTTCGATGTCCGTAAGGTATGGATTGGAGAATTTACTGTCTCAAACAGCACCATCTTCAAGAGTTGCGCTAATCGTAGTATGATTCGCTTCGACAATGGCAGTCCTTCCTATCCCGGTAAGGCTGATCCTGTTGTTAAACTTGAGAACTGCACCATCGACGGTGTTGAGACTGCCGCTTTTGGAACCAGCAACATGAACGGATTAACCTATGTCCGCTATGCTGGTCATAAGATTTTGGTGTCCAACAACCTGATAACCAACTCTACGGGTGGCTGCTATAGTAGGAACGCTAATACGAATAATCCTACGTTTGCAAACAACTACTACTACAACTGTGGAGAGACATTCTTCAAAAATCTCGCAACTGACGGCTCTGAACTTCCCGCAGATGCCAGTGGCAAGAATGGTGAGGATCCTAAATACAAGGATGCTGAAAAAGGGGATTTCACTATTACCAACGAGACGGTAAGCAAACTGAAGGTGGGTGACCCACGCTGGTATACAGCTCAGTAATCCATCCCCTACTCTATAACTCAAACGGGCAGACATGCAGATTGTCTGCCCATTTGTTTTTTCCCGAAAAGTTTTGTTTATTTATATTTATATTGTATCTTTGCAAATAAAATACGAAATGAATACGAAGATAAAAAATACAATAAGTGATTATTTCAAGACTCAACCTGTAGAGAAGGCATGGGTATTTGGATCATTCTCCCGAGGTGAGGAAAGGCTTGATAGTGATGTGGATATCCTTGTTTCTCTCATCCCCGGAACACGCTTAGGACTAAGATTCTTTGCCATGAGTTTGGAATTGGAACAATTACTTAATCGCCCTGTTGACCTCGTAATAGAAGGTGACATACTTCCGTTTGCTGAAAAGACTGTCAACAAGGATAAAATATTAGTATATGCGAGAGCCTGAAAGAGATTTTTCACGATTACAGCATATCCTCACAGCAATTACCTGTGTGGAAGAGTATATTAATGGAATTAGCGAGGAAGAGTTAAAGAATGACAGACTACGCCTTCATGCCACAATTTATAACGTACAGATCATAGGAGAGGTCGTTTATAAATTGACAGATGATTTCAAACAAAAGCATCCTATGACTCCATGGGCTGTCATTGAGAAAATGAGACACATCTTGGTACATGATTATTTCAGAATTAATTTTGATGTGCTTTGGGACGTAATTACCAAAGACATACCCTTACTGAACTCACAAATCAAGAAGTATATTACTGAATTTAATCCATCCCCTACGCTATAACTCAAACGGGCAGACATGCAGATTGTCTGCCCGTTTGTTTTTTCCCGAAATGTTTGGAAGTTACAAAAATAGTTCCTATCTTTGCAAAAAGAAACAATAAATATGATTAGAAGAGCACAAGATTATATTGACCTCATTCGCAATCATTCCGCTGAATTGCAAAACAAATTCGGTATTACTTCTTTGCGCTTATTTGGTTCTGTTGCTCGTAATGAACATCATGAAGGGAGTGATGTAGATCTCTTCGCCACTATGCCGCCTAAATTTTTCAATTATATTTTGGCTATACAATATTTAGAGCAGTTGCTTGGTTGTCCTGTTGACCTGATACAAGATCATAAAAATCTCAGACCGTTTTTCAGAGAACAAATTGAAAAAGATGGAATCGATATCTTTACAGAATCTTAGAATCGTTGAAGATCAACTTCATCAGATATTAGATGCTATCCAGAAACTTGAATTATGGAATGCAGATCTAACTGATGTAAATGAACTTGTATCTTCACCAGAGGGAATGAAAACTTTGGCTGCAGATTGCATGCTAATAGAAGCTATAGGTGAAGGAGTTAAACGCATCGATGAACGTACTCATCAGCTTTTGCTTCCCTCACGTCCTGAAATACCCTGGAAAGCTGTCAAAGGCATGCGTGACCATATTGCTCATGGCTATTTTGATATTAATACAGATTTCGTTTGGGATGTCATAAAGAATGACCTCCCTGAACTTCGTGTTGCAATTGAGTATTTTACAGATCATCTTTACGAAATAGTCCCTTTCGAATAATCCATCCCTACGCTATAACTCAAACGGGCAGACATGCAGATTGTCTGCCCGTTGGTTTTTTATCAAAATATTTGCAAATTATCCGAAAAGAACGTATCTTTGCATATAAATAACTATTAATCATGCGGAAGACCATCTTGTTGATATGGTATCTTATAATAGGTTGGGCAACATCGCTCAACGCACAGCCACAATGTACCATCACCCACTTTGACGAGTTCTGTGGCATGGCGCAGTGGTATGTTACGCAAATCGTACAAGACCGACAAGGTATTATGTGGTTTGCCACATGGAACGGTTTGAACAGGTATGACGGATATGAGTTTCAATGTTTCAAATCCAGGACAGGTGATGAAGTAGACATTCCGTCTGACCGCTTTCAAGATATCAAGTTAGCAACTGATGGTAGCCTACTCTGTTATGTTGACGGACGTGTTTTCGGATTCTCTACTAAGACATGTAAGTTCTTCCAGATAAAAGCAGATGAGGAGCTAAAACTTAAACAGGATTTTGACCATTCCCACCAACAAGAAGAGGCTTTTGAACTTGAGGGAACTCCCAATTACGTGAAAGATACCTATGGAACGGTGTGGGCAATTGGACAGGAAGGAAAACTATCGTACAAGAATCCCGTCACAGGACAATATATAGATTATCCATCTGACTGGCACGGAGCCAAACGTATTCGTCTCTGTACTATTGACAAAGAAGGAAACGCATGGCTCACTAGCAACTATGGCGCTTTTAAGTTGTCTTTCCTGCGTAAACCCTTTCAGTTTTTTGAACAAGAAAAACAAACTCAGGTACGAGCATTTTATTTAGACCGTCAACAACGCTATTGGATAACCACACGTGATGATGCCACTATCAGGCTCTATGACAAGAACAACAGGCTATTGGGGTATATTGGACCTGACGGACACCTTCATCCACAATACACCTCGTTTGGAGCACCTGTCTATCATGTCATGCAAGACTCGAAAGGTACTTTCTGGCTTTGCAGCAAGCCCAAAGGACTATTCAGGCTGCGAGAAAAGACTGACGGCTCTTTCTCGGTAGAACATTTCACACACAGCCATCAAGACAAACAATCCCTGACAGACAATGAGTTATACTATGCTATTGAGGATCTACAAGGTAGACTTTGGATTGCCACCTTCAATAGTGGAATCAATTGTATCCCCAATCCTCAAGCGGAGCATCCTGTATTTCTGAATCAGGATAACGGACTGAAATACCCGAAAGATATGGGACAACGTGTGCGTCAGTTCCATATTACACGACAGCATATTCTCCTCGCCGCAACGACAACTGGCTTGTTTGTCGCTGATATCTCCCCAAAAGATGCTCGCCAGATAACTTTTAAAAGGCATATCAAGGACACACACCGTAACAACAGTTTAAGTAATAACGCCACTATGTATGTCTCTGAGGACTCCCAACACCGTATTTATATATGTACAGAGAGTGGTGGGTTAAATCAGATAATAACAGAAAACTTATTGGCGAACCAATTGGAATTCCGTCATTTCAACCTCGCCACAGGCTTTCCTTCAGATATTATTCTCTCGGCAGTACCTTATGGCAAAGACCTTTTAGTAGTCAGCAACAATCAGATTGTGAGACTGAAGCCCGATGAGTCTAAAAATCAGAATTACGAATCTTTCCTGTGGCAGGATAAACTACGTTTTTCAGATGCAACCCCACTTCGGTTGCCAGATGGTAGAAGTATTTTCGGATTGCAAAACGGAGCAATAACCATCAAGCCTGACGGTATACAGAAAAGTAATTTCGTTCCCCCTATTGTATTGACAAGCCTTTCCATAGAAAATGGTCCAAGTGACCGTGCTGTCAACAGACTGGACACATTAGTGCTTGCTCCTTCACAACGAGATATATTCTTGCAATTTGCCGCATTAGACTACAAAACGGAAGGAATGATTGACTATGCCTTCCGGTTGGGTGACGGTGACGAGCCTTGGAACAATATCGGGAAAAATCACTCCGTAACATTTCTTGACTTACGCCCAGGTACATATCTGCTTCAGATCAAATCCACGAACAACGACGGTGTCTGGGTTGATAACACTCGTACATTGACCATTATCGTTACACCAACCTTCTGGGAAACAAGATGGGCAAAGGCGCTATATCTCTTACTGATAGTTGTCATTGTGTGGGGTGTGATACGAACCCGACAACATATCATCAACCTGAATCGTCGACAGCAGGAACTACATGAGGCATATCTTGCCTTACTCAATGCGACTCCTACTCACCCCTTATTATCTGTGAAAGAGGAATCCACACTTGCCAAGCCCAAAATGAAGCCAGAAGACGAGACGTTTATGCAACGGGCAATGCAATTTATCGAGGAACACTTAGGGGATCCAGATATCAATATCGGTGATATGGCAGATGCCACAGCCACCAGTCGCTCTGGACTAAACCGCAAAATGAAATCACTACTGGGCGTTACCCCACTCGATTTCATCCGTGAGGCTCGAATCCGTAAGGCTTGCCAGTTGTTGAAAGAGGGACTTCCTATCAATGATGTCGCTTACAACTGTGGTTTCTCTGACCCCAAGTATTTCGGGAAATGCTTTAAAGCCGAAATAGGAATGACACCTAAAGAATACAAGGTGGAAAATTCTCCCAACTAAGGTAGAAAATTGTGTCAAACCCGCATGATGACACAATTTTCCACTCCTTTGCCTTGAACTTGCCCCTGATATTAGAAGTAGTATTGTAGTTTTGCAGTGAAATTAAAAACAAACTGCTAACAAATATTTCTAATGTCTAATTTAATAAGGTAAAGTAATGAAGAAGTTTAAGCTATTTGCGACAAGAGCTTTGTTTCTGACTTTCCTGACACTGGTAGCCCAGACAGCATGGGCACAGTCCAAGACGGTCAAAGGTAAAGTTACCGATAGTAGCGATGAGCCACTGATCGGTGTAAGTGTAACTATTAAAGGGACACAAAACACAGGTGTAATTACTGATGTAAATGGTGACTACACCATCACGGTTCCCAATGAGAGAAGTATACTTCTCTTTAACTACATTGGCTACAGCGAAGCCGAACAAAATGTATCTGGGAAGTCGACTGTAAACATCGTTATGAAGGAAGACAACATCGGTCTTGACGAAGTTGTTGTAATTGGTTATGGTACTGTAAAGCGCAAAGACCTGACAGGTGCTGTCGCCTCTGTGAAAGGTGAGGATCTTGCCGCTATTCCTGTAAATAATGTGGCACAGGCACTGCAAGGAAAACTTCCTGGTGTGAATGTGGTTTCTGGCGATGGTCGTCCAGATGCCGATGTCTCTATCCGTGTACGTGGTGGTGGTTCTATCACTCAGAATAACGATCCGCTCTTTATTGTTGACGGCTTCCCCGTATCAACCATTAGTGATATTCCCGCCTCTGAAATTGAGAGTATTGACGTACTGAAAGACGCATCCTCTACAGCCATTTATGGAGCACGAGGTGCTAATGGTGTTATCCTCGTAACGACGAAAAAAGCTGAGGGCGGTAAAGTAAAGATCAGTTATGACGGCTACGTACAGGCAAAGAGCGTAGCCAAGACGCTGGAGACTATGAGCGCTCAGGATTATGTGCTCTTCCATTGGGGGTATGGCACATCCCGTGGTCAAGGTGTGGGTGACGCTGTTGCCAAGTACTTCGGTCTGGGCAGTCAATATGGCAACCACTTTGCACAATATGCAAATGTTGGCACACATGACTATACTGACGACTTACTCCGTACCGCATGGACCCACAGCCATAATGTCTCTATCAGCGGTGGCAATGACAAGACTCATTTTGTTGCTAATGTAAACTATATTAATGATAAAGGTATCAAGATTCGCTCCGGACTTGAGAAGTTCTCCGCATCTATCAAACTCCAGCAACAGTTGCTCAAGAACCTGACCTTTGATGCTGACCTCCGCTATACAGAGTCTACCATCAATGGACAGGAAGGTGTACAAAACGGGCGAGGCTCAGAAATCTCTGGCGCATATAAGTATCGCCCTATTGATAATCCCCTCGGTGGTGTCAGCATTTCCGAGATTTCTGGATTGAGTTTCGGTGTGAAGAACATTGATGATAGTTATCATAACAACCCATTGATGCTGGTGGAGAGTGTCACTAACGAGCGAAACTCACGAAACCTTCGTGGTAGCGGTGCATTAGCATGGGAAATTATCAATGGACTCACTGCTCGTACGGAAATTTCAATTTCACGCTCTAGTGGAACATCAAAATATTATGACGATGGATATAATGATGCTGCTGAAAAGCGTGCGACACTGACTCGCAGCACTGGTACAGGACTCCGTTGGTTGAACACTTTGAACTACAATCTGTCACTGAACAAAATCCACTCTTTCAATTTCTTGCTGGGTCATGAACTTATCAAGAACAACTCTGAATCATCACAACTTGCTGGCTATGGATATCCTGACAATTTCGATTATGAGACCGCTATAGGTATGATTAATACCGCTACGCGCTCATTCTCTGCCATCAATACCATCGGTGTTCCCACACGTACTGTATCATATTTCGGGCGTATCAACTACACCTTGTTAGATCGCTATCTCTTTACGCTCACTATGCGTGCTGATGGAAGTTCCAAATTCGCTCCTAATAACCGTTGGGGTTACTTCCCTGCCGCAGCCTTCGGATGGCGTATCAGTGAGGAGCCGTTCATGGCTGGCACCAAGAAGTGGTTGTCCAATCTGAAACTGCGTCTTTCGTTTGGTACATCAGGTGCTGACAATATCAGTTCAAACCTCTGGCGTGAGACATGGAAAACAACCAGTGCCGCTAACAATAAAGTGACTATCAATGGTGAGAAGACGCCATTCTATCAGCCAGACGGATTGCTTGCCAATAATGATCTGAAATGGGAGACTACTATTTCCCGTAACCTCGGTATTGACTATGGTTTCCTTGACGGACGTATCAATGGTAGCATTGAATTCTACTGGAATACCACAAAGGACCTGCTGATGCTCGTCCCCGTTGATAACACAACAGGATACACTTATCAGTATCAGAACTTCGGTAAGACTTCTAACCGTGGTATTGAACTTTCTGCAAACGTAGACATTATACGCACGAAAGATTTACGCTTCAATGTAGGATTGGTATACAACTATAATAAGAATAAAGTTGACGAACTGACCAATGCTGATAACTACCTCTACTCATCCTACTGGGCTTCTTCTGCTCTGATGCCAGTCAATGACTATATGCTCGTTGAGGGTAAGTCGGTAGGTATCGTGCGTGGTTTCAAGTCTGCAGGTTTCTACACGGTAGATGATTTCAACTACACTAACGGACAATATGTACTGAAAGAAGGTGTTCCTGATTTCGACCGTGCCATATCCGCTAACTACATGAATCCGTTTAATCTTCCTCAGGGTCAATCAGCATTCCCTGGTGCTGCAAAGTTCGTAGACGTAGACAATAGCGGACGTGTAACACTTGATGATGCCACGGAACTGGGTGAGGTTATGGCACGCCATACTGGTGGATTCTCGCTGAATCTGCAATATAAGAACTGGGATGCTGGTGCCAACTTCAACTATGTACTTGACGGAAAGATTTACAATGCGAATGCTATGATGAACCTCTCAGGTGGTGAATATAACGATCTGACAGCACAGAAACTGTCATTCATTGCTGATGCATATAAAATATATAATGTAAACACTGCCGGCGAACTCTATGCTGTAACAGACCCTGATGAACTTCGCACGTTGAATGCTGGTGCCAAGTATGCTGTACCTTATCATCAGAATGGCATCGTCACTGACCAATTCCTGGAGAGTGGTGCTTATTTGCGTTTACAGTCACTGACCATCGGCTATACCTTGCCAAAGTCTCTGGTAAAGAGAGTTAGTCTGAGTAATGTCCGTTTCTATCTGACAGCAACCAACCTGTTCACTATTACCGGTTATTCTGGTGCTGATCCTGAAGTAAATGCTAACACCACCGGTCGCACAGGATTCTTAGAGAGTGTGAAGGTTCTGCCGACATTGAACATGGACTGGGGAGCATATCCTCGTGCCCGCACTTTCACTCTCGGTGCCAATATCAGCTTCTAAAGGTTATAAGTAAAAAGGTAAAAAAGTTAAATAGAACACAATATGAAAAAGATTATAATCAATGCAATGGCAGTTGTAACACTGCTCTTTGCGACTGGATGTAGCGATTATCTGGAGACTAGTTCGCCCAGTGTGGTCGACAAGGACTTCGTCTTCAGTGATGTCGAGTCAGCACGCTCAGCGCTCTACTATGGCTATCAGACACTGCAAAATGCCCGTAGTTTACACTCAGTAGGCTTCTGGTGGACTCCAATCTGGGGATCCGACATTGAGGATGCACAAGATACTTATAGTGATGGTAGCGCAGGATGTCAGGAAAAGACATTCTATCCTGGTGGAACAGAGAATTATAATATCAACTCGGGTGAAGGAACTGAGGTTTTTGGTCAAATGTATAATACGATTGCGGTCTGCAACTCCTTAATTAATGCCTTCGAGGAGAAGGGCGACTTCGAGCAGATCATGACTGGTGAACCCAACGAGATGTCTGACATTTACGGACAGGCAGTTGCCTTACGTGCCACTTGTTATTGGGAACTCTTCCGTTGGTACGGTGATGTGCCCCATGCACTGAAGACGGGCGAAAAAGCAGAAGGTCTGACCTCTCGCTTTGCCATTGCCGACTATCACATCCAGAAACTCCGTGAAGTAGAGCCCCATATGTTCCGTGTCGGTGAGAGCGCACATCGCGCTGATGTCATGAATCGCACTTATGTTCAGGGACTTATTGGTCGTCTGTGTCTCTACAATGGCGGTTATACTACTCGTCGTACAGATCTGGGAGCAGATTTCTATGTAGACGGTGAGGGCAAGCAGATTAGTTTTGAGGATTGGAGTGTTGAGAAGAACAAGGCTATTTACGGTCGTCGTTCTGACTGGCGCAACCTCTATCAGATTGCGAAGACTTACCTCGAAGCTGCCGTTAGTAATCATGGTTCTATCGAATTACACCTGACAGACCCACGTACTAATGACGCTAATGGTCGCGAGTATGGGAACCCCTTCCAGTATTGCTTCCAACAGATGCATTGCGGTGTGACTGACGGACTTGCAGACGAGTCTGTATATGAGATACCAATGGAGTATAACAATGGTTCTGACCGTCCTGCCTATATCGGTCGTCCTTCTCGTGGTGGTAATGGTGACGCACCTTGTGTAGGTTGTGGACAGGATCGTGTACAGGCATGGTTCTATTATGGTGCCTTTAATCCAAAGGACTTGCGCCGTGACGCTTCTATTACCGTAACGGGTAGTGACGGACAGGGACATGAAGATATTCAGTCGTTCGAGCGTTCAAACTGGGGCTGTGGAGCCGGTCCTGCCACCAACAAGTGGGACTGGAACCGTCTGCCATCTCCTAATACCAATAGTTATGGCACCTCTGGTATCAACATGAGTTACATGCGTATCTCCGACATCTATTTGATGCTTGCCGAAGTTGAGGCCGCCTTGGGTGATGATGGCGCTGCCAAATCAACACTTGCCATTGTACATAACCGCAACTACGTGGGTGGTGTAGATCCTGATTTCAACAAGTACATCGCAGACTGTGGCTCTGTTTGGGATGCCGTCATACAGGAACGTGCCTTTGAATTCGTTGGTGAGGGTATGCGTCGCTTCGACCTCATCCGTACAGGTAAGTTACCACAAGCAGCAGTAGCCAACCGCAAGGAGATGACTCGTATCATTGACGAGGTGGTTGCTAACGGTTATGCAACTTTTGACAACGGAAATGAACTTCCTGCTTACATCTGGACAAAGATGGTTGACGCTCGTTCTCTCTATGGTTATCGTCTGACTGGTCAGACACCTGTTGGCAAAGAAGATGACCCTGTACTCTATCCCGGATGGCGTGGACAGCATGACGACTGGGGATCACTCTATCCCAAAGTAGCAGGTGTGACAGAGACAAATGTTGCGATTAAGGGATTGTTTAAGCATATTGTACCAGGTAGTGCAGAGGCTCAGGCTTTGGAAGCAGATGGTTATGAACAGAAGCCATGGGCTGTAGATATGGATAAGTATCGTGATTCTTACGCTACGAAACTTTTAGCAGGCTATAGCGATGCTGACTTTGCAGCCAAGAATCCTCCAATATACCTATTGCCGTTTACATATAACACCTTAACAACTTCAAAAATTACTAACGGCTATGGTTTCCGTCAGGAACAGTAAAAAACGATTCATACATTAAATAGGTTTAAATTAGTTAGTTTTGGGATGCTTTGGGGGGAATGCGTGAGTATTCCCCCTTTCCAAAAAGAAAAGCAAATGAATAAGATAATATATACACTACTATTTCTTTGCCTTACTTTGGCAGCACAGGCTAAAGAGAAAGGTTACGATTTCGTTGTAGCGGCTGATGGTAGCGGAGATTTCACTACTATTCAAGCGGCAATAAATGCCGTTCCAGACTATCGCAAGGAGAAACCTACCAAAATTCTCATTCGAAAAGGAATCTATAAGGAAAAAGTTGTCATTGCACAAAGCAAAGAAAAGGTTCAGTTAATCGGCGAGAAGGGCGTTGTCATTGCCTACGATGACTATGCCAGCAAGCCGAATATCTTTGGCGATAACAAGGGGACAAGCGGATCGGCAAGCATTTATATTTTCTGTCCCGACTTTCTGGCAGAGAATATCACGTTCAAAAACGCTTCCGGTCCTGTTGGGCAAGCGGTTGCCTGTCACGTAGGTGGCGACCGTGCCATGTTCCGTCGTTGCCGCTTCCTCGGTTTTCAGGACACACTCTACACCTTTGGTGTGAATACCCGTGAATATTATGAAGACTGCTATATAGAAGGGACTGTCGACTTCATCTTCGGGAAAGCCACTGCAGTTTTCAACCGTTGTGAGTTACATAGTCTCGGTGCAGGGTTCCTAACGGCTCCTGCCACACCTGAAGAGTGTCAATATGGCTATGTTTTCTACGATTGTAAACTAACGGCTGCTCCTGAAGTTGCCGAAGGAAGCGTTTGGCTCTCCCGACCTTGGCGTCCACACGGAAAGGCGGTGTTTATCCGTTGCGAGATGGGAAAACATATTCATCCCGAAGGTTTTCATGATTGGGGAAAGCCAGCTAATCAACACACTGCATATTATGCCGAATATAAGTGCTATGGTGAAGGCGCCAATACTTCTAAACGCACTTCGTGGGCACACCAGTTGAGTGATATCAGCAATTATGAGATCCATAAAGTATTGAAAGGTAATGACAATTGGAGTCCTCTTGATTAATAAATAATCAAAATTATTGGAAATATACTAAAAATATTATAACTTTGCCGAATACAAACTATTATGATGCATAAGATCATTTTAATAATGACAATTCTCTGTGGTTGTCTAAGCGTTACCGCAGAGAACTATCCCTACCGCAATGACTACCTGTGGCTGACAGTTCCCGATCATGCAAACTGGATTTACAAGACAGGTGAGAAGGCAAAGGTGGAGGTGACACTTTGCAAATATGGCATTCCGCAGAACACCGAGATCATTTATGAGATCGGACCAGACGAGATGCCTGCCACCAGCACAGGAAAGGCACAACTGAAGAACGGCCGTACAATCATTGATATGGGCACTTTGAAGAAACCTGGTTTCTTGGATCTGCGTCTGAAAGCCACAATAGACGGCAAGCAGACGGAGCATCATGTCAAGGTAGGTTTCTCACCTGAGCAGTTAAAGCCCTACACTAAGAACCCTCATGATTTTGACCAGTTCTGGAAACAGGCAATTGAGACTGCACGACGGACACCCGTGTCTGTTACCAAAGAAACGATTGATAAGTTTTCTGACGATGAGGTTATCTGCCAACTTGTGAAGATTCGTGTAGACAAACGGCACTCGGTATACGGTTATCTGACAACACCTCGCAAAGCCGGCAAATACCCTGTCGTACTTACTCCACCAGGAGCAGGAATCAAGACCATCAAGAACCATGACGACAAATATACACGTGCAGGACTTATTCGTTTAGAGATGGAGATACATGGTCTGAATCCGAATATGACCGATGAACAGTTCAAGGAGATTACTGCTGCCTTTGACTATGAGAATGGTTACCTAACAAACGGACTCGATGACCGTGACAACTACTATATGAAACATGTCTATGTCGCTTGTGTCCGTGCCATTGACTTCCTTACCTCCCTACCAGAATGGGACGGACGTAATGTCGCAGTACAGGGTGGCAGCCAAGGTGGTGCCCTCTCACTCATCACCGCTGGTCTTGATGAACGTGTAACCGCATGTGTGGCTAATCACCCAGCCCTTAGTGATATGGCTGGCTATCTGGACAAGCGTGCAGGAGGCTACCCACATTTCAACCGTACTAATAAGATGCTTACTCCAGAGAAGGTACAGACCATGGCATATTATGATGTTGTGAATTTCGCCCGTCGCATCACCTGTCCAGTATATCTGACTTGGGGCTATAATGATAATGTCTGCCCACCAACCACAAGTTATATTGTATGGAATCTGATTACCGCCCCAAAAGAAGCCCTTATCACTCCTATCAATGAGCACTGGACTACAGAGGATACTGGCAAAAGTCAATTACTTTGGATTAAGAACCATCTGAAATAAATTTCCCTATGAAGAGAATCGTCTGTGCTATTTGCCTTATATGCGGCATTGTCGTCAATACGTCAGCCCAGAAACGCGAAAAGTATGAGTTTATGCGCAACCTTCCAACCTATGCCGACTCGCTGATCGCGGACCTTACCTATCCGCTAGCATGGGGAAACAACGACATTAAAGACTTTGATGAATGGAAACAGACAGCCCGACGGAAAGTGTTTGACTGTATGCTGACACCTCCACCAGCACCTGCCAATGGTTATGAGACCAAAGTGCTCTTCGAGGAACAGCGCGACGGCTATAAAGCAAGAAAAATTGAGGTTCGTCTGTCTCGTTACTACACCGTTCCTGCCTATGTACTCATCCCTGACGGCAAAGGTCCCTTCCCCGCTGTCAATGCCTTGCATGACCATGGGGGACATCTCTTTATCGGTAAAGAGAAAATGATTCGTCCATTAGCCTGTGAGGACTCTACTGTTATCAAAGATGCCGACATGTGGGTATCAGGTTATGAAGGACAATTCTTCGGTGATTATCTTGCACAACACGGATATGTAGTATTCTCCGCCGATGCCCCAATGTGGGGAGAACGAGGACAAAAGGAAGGTGTCAACCGGAATATGTATGACATGATAGCAGGTAATATGATGATGTATGGCATCGACCTCTCTGCATATATGACCTATGACGATATTGCCGGAACGGAATATCTCGCCTCTATGCCAGAGGTGGACACCAATCGTATCGGTTGTACAGGATGGTCAATGGGTGCCTACCGCACTTGGATGCTCGCTGCCCTTTCCGATAGAATAAAAGTAGGAGCAGCAGTATGCTGGATGGTAACGACAGACGAACAGATGGGTTTCAAATACGACCGTACGGAGAATGGTGGCTTTGCCAACTGCTTCCCAGGTCTTCGCCGATGGCTTGACTATCCGCATATCGCCAGTATTGCCTGTCCTAAACCTATGCTCTTCATCAATGGCTCACAGGACAAACTTTTCCCCGTGGCTGGCGTTGAAAAGGCTTTTAAGATCATGCATGAAACATGGAAGAGCCAGAAGGCTGATGATAAACTAGAAACTGTGTTATGGGACATGCCACATAGTTGTGGTAAGAATTCCCAAAAACTTGTTCTGGATTTCTTTGAAAAACATTTAAAGTAATTATATATGACAAAAAAACAACTACTAACAGTTCTGTTTGTAGGGCTATGCACATTGGTAAACGCACAGATGCTACCTTACCAGAATCCGCAACTAAGTGCTGAGGAACGTGCAGAAGACTTATTAGGGCGACTGACGTTAGAGGAGAAGACGCAATTGATGATGGATGTATCACCAGCCATCCCCCGGCTGGGTATCCCAGAGTTTCACTGGTGGAGCGAGGCGCTGCATGGAATCGGACGAAACGGCATCGCCACAGTATTCCCCATCACAATGGGTATGGCTGCCACTTTCAATGACTATTTAGTATATCAGGCATTCACTGCTGCCAGTGATGAGGCACGAGCCAAGAACACAGAGGCTCGACAAAAGAATGATATCAGACGCTACAGAGGTTTGTCGTTCTGGACTCCAAATATTAATATCTTCCGTGATCCACGATGGGGACGCGGACAGGAGACATATGGTGAGGACCCCTATCTCACCACTCGCATGGGACTTGCTGTGGTGAATGGACTGCAGGGACAGGAGTTTTCCGGGAGTTCTAGTAGCTCTAGTAGTACTAGTAGCACTAGAAAATACAAGAAACTATTTGCATGCGCTAAGCATTACGCTGTGCATAGCGGACCGGAATGGAACCGCCATGAGTTCAATATTGAACAACTGCCTGAGCGTGACCTTTGGGAAACTTATCTACCCGCTTTTAAGGCATTGGTAAAGGAAGGAAACGTCAAGGAGATTATGTGTGCTTACCAAGCTATCGACGGAGAACCGTGCTGTGGCAACACTCGCTACTTACACCGGATCCTGCGAGACGAATGGGGATTTCAGGGCATCGTGACAAGTGACTGCGGTGCCATTGACGATTTCTACAAACCAGGTCGCCACCATTTTGTGGATACGAAGGAAGATGCCGCGGCACGAGCCGTCATCGCAGGAACAGACGTGGAGTGTGGTGGTGTTTATAAGTCTTTGCCTGATGCTGTAAAAACTGGTAAGATCACTGAGCAGCAACTGGACACCTCACTGCGCCGTCTGCTAATAGGACGCTTTGAACTCGGTGACTTTGACCCTGACGAACTGGTGGAATGGACCAAGATTCCTATGAGTGTCGTGGCAAGCAAGGAACACAAGCAGATTGCCCTTGAAGCCGCTCAACAAAGCATCGTATTGTTGAAGAACAACGGCATACTGCCACTAAACCCTAAACTCTCAACTCTCAACCCTAAACTCGTTGTCATGGGTCCTAATGCCAATGACTCTACCATGATGTGGGGAAACTACAACGGACAACCTACTCAGACAATAACAATCCTACAGGGTATCCGCCAGTATCTGCCAAATGTACCATTCATACAAGGATGCACTTGGACAAGAAAAGAAGTGCCCACGAGCATGTTCAACCAGGTATTCACCGACGATGGGCGTCCGGGACTGCAAGCCAACTACTGGAATAATGAGCGAATGGAGGGACTGCCTGCCATTGCCATCCGTCTCACGGAACCTCTCCATCTGGACAATGGTGGCAACACCGCTTTTGCACCTGGTGTGAACCTGGAGCATTTCACCGCCCGCTACGAGGGTGTGTTCCGTCCGCAACAGGATGGTGAGGTAACCTTTGATATGCTCAACGATGACTATTCCATGCTTGTCTTCAACGGTGACACACTTCTCAACCGGACAAATGGGCACGGTGTACGTGATGCTCATCTGACCTACAAGGTAGAAGCAGGAAAAAGCTATCCCCTGCAACTGGTCTATGTGCAACATACAGGACATGCCATGCTGCAGTTCGACATCAACATGACCGATCACTCTGCTGAAGCCCTCTCCCCCCTTACAGCACCACAATCCCCATTAAAAGATGCTGATATTGTCATCTTTGTGGGAGGCATCTCGCCCCGTCTGGAAGGTGAGGAGATGAAGGTCAGCGAGGATGGCTTCAAAGGCGGCGACCGCACCAGTATCGAACTGCCACAGATACAGCGTGAGTGGCTTGCCAACCTCAAGAAAGCTGGTAAGCGCATCATCTATGTCAACTGCTCTGGCTCTGCTATCGCATTGACTCCAGAAGACGAGATTGCCGATGCCATCGTACAGGGATGGTACGGCGGAGAGAAAGGTGGACAGGCTGTGGCTGACGTTCTTTTCGGAACATATAACCCTTGTGGAAAACTGCCCATAACATTCTATAAGAGCACTAACGACTTGCCCGACTTCCTTGACTATCGGATGACGAACCGCACTTACCGATATTTCAAAGGCGAGCCCCTCTACCCCTTCGGCTATGGACTAAGCTACACCACGTTTGAGATTGGTGAGCCGCAGTATATATATAATAAGGTACGCGTGAGAGTCAAGAATACCGGCAAACGGGAGGGAACAGAAGTCGTTCAGGTCTATATGCGGAATACCGCTGATACGGAAGGACCGCTGAAGACGCTGCGTGCCTATCAGCGTGTCAACCTGAAAGCCGGTGAGAGCAAGACAGTGGAGATTGATTTCCCCCATAACCGCTTTGAGGGTTGGGACAGCGAGACTAACACGATGCGAGTAGTACCAGGCAAGTATGAACTGATGGTCGGCTCGTCAAGTGCTGACAACGATTTAAAGAAAATAACAGTTGATATCCAATAAAAAAAAATCCTCTCCGAACTCTGGAGAGGATTTCTTTTTAACTATTTACTTCTTAGGAGCAGCCTTTTTGGCAGGAGCTTTCTTTGCCGCAGGCTTCTTAGCAGGAGCCTTCTTGGCGGGTTTCTCCTCCTCAGGAGACTCATACTTAGCAAGACGGGCTCTCAGACGTGTAATCTCCTCATCCTTATACTCTATCTCGTCACCTTGGTTACGGATAGTAGTCAGCAGGGCATTCAACTCCTCATTGTCAATCTCTGCAGGATAGAGCGCATTGACTCTGTTGATGAAGTCACCAAGGATATTCATATAGTTGGTGAAAGCATCAAACGGTCCGCTATAGATTCCACGATCCAATCCTACGTTAGATGCCTTAGTCGTCATGAAACGGAAGTTATTGGAAGCCTGCAGATAGTCCCAGTCCTGATTGATACGTGGCTCATTGGCAATACGTACACGGTCGGCAACACTATAGAGCTTATTGAAAGCCTCACGCTGCATGGCATTACCCAACCAGCAGGAAACGTCACGTTCCTCGTCAACCCATGACAAGGTGTCGGGCACATCGAGATTACCAACACTCTTCACCTTCATACAGATCTCAGTAGGTGTAGAGAAGGTGATGCCCTTTTCCTTAGCACATGCAGGAAGAGCCTTCAGGAAATCAAGGATGTTACTGCTGAGTGGCTGAGCGATACCCAGTGCCGACAGCTCCATGAAGATATTGATGATCTGCTCCTCTTCTGGAAGACGGGCGATGCGATCAATATAAGCATCAGCAAACAAGGGATAACCATCCCAGTCGGAATTATTGAAACGCAGTGAGATGTCATCTGACAACTCTACGTCACGCAACAACAACTTCAGATTCGGTGCGATGTTACAGTTGTAGACATAATGAGGCGACTTCCAACCCAGCACATGCTTGGCTCCCTCGGTCAGCATACCCTTGAAACCCATGGCTGCCACCTGACCACCGATGTCGTCACTGTAGATAAGAGAAGAGTTACGGAGAACAGTTGGCTTCTTTCCGAAATACTCCTCTATCTTCTGACACTGTTTCTTCACATCAATAGCGAATGTCTCCTCGTTGGCAAGTGAAGACAGACCATGAGAGTATGGCTCAGCGAGGAACTCCACACAGCCAGTGTTGTTCAGTTCCTGTAATTTCTCCAATACCTGCGGAGCATGCATCTCCAACTGCTCAATACCCACACCCGACAGAGAGAAGGCAACCTTAAAGTCCTTACCATTTTCACGAATCATATCGCCAATGGTATTCAGTGCCGGCATATAACTGCGCTCGGCAATATCGCTGATACTACGCTCGTTCTCATAATCATCATAGTAGTAATGATCGGTACCGATATCGAAGAAACGATAGCGCTTCAGATGAATAATCTGATGTATCTCGAAATATAAACAAATTGTTTTCATATTCTTTAAACTATAAACTTTAAACTATCAACTAAATTCACTGTTCCCAACCAAGGGTTCTCTTATAGAGGGTAGCAATCCATGCGCCTACTTTCTCCCATGTAATCTGGTCAACCTCTTTCTTACCTTCCTCCTTGAGATACTGGAAGAGAGAATCGTTGGCACAGATGCTATAGATGGCATCGGCAAGTGCGTGGATATCCCAATAGTCAACCTTGATACAGTTGTGGAGAATCTCGGCACAACCAGACTGTTTCGAGATAATAGAGGGTGTTCCGCATTGCATAGCCTCCAACGGTGAGATACCGAAAGGCTCAGAAACGGAAGGCATCACATAGACATCAGAATCTTTCAGACACTCATAGACCTGCTTGCCTCGCATAAATCCTGGGAAGTGGAAACGATCAGCAATACCACGCTCAGCTGCCAACCGGATCATCGCATCCATCATATCACCAGAACCTGCCATACAGAAACGCACATTACGGGTACGGCGGATGACCATATTGGCGGCTTCCACAAAGTACTCCGGTCCTTTCTGCATCGTGATACGGCCGAGGAAGGTCACCACCTTGTCCTTGCCTGTATGGTCAGGACGTGGGATAGCCTGATACTCCTCGGGCAGCGGATATACGGCATTATGCACCGTAAAGCACTTACGTGGGTCCTGATGGTACTGGTGGATAACGGTCTGACGAGTCAGTTCCGATACACACATAATGCAGTCTGCCCAGTCCATACCATTTTTCTCTATTGAGTAGACCGTCGGGTTCACCTTACCACGGGAACGGTCAAAGTCGGTAGCATGTACGTGGATGCAAAGAGGCTTACCACTTACCTGCTTGGCATGGATACCGGCAGGATAGGTCAACCAGTCATGAGCATGGATGATATCGAAATCAAATGTACGAGCTACGACACCAGCAATGATTGAGTAGTTATTAATCTCCTCATGAAGGTTGCCAGGATAGCCACCGGCGAACTCCATAGCTCCCAAATCATTGACATGCATGTAGTTGAAATCGGCATAGATGTGGTCACGTAACTTAAAATACAAGTCGGGGTCCATGATGTTTCCCACACGGTCACGGACATAGTCGTAGTTAACATCACGCCATGCAATAGGCACCGCGTTCATAGCGACAATATTACAAGCCGTGCGGTCTTCATCACCAAAAGGTTTTGGCAGACATAGCGTGATATCCATATCACCCTGGGCATGCAAACCCTGAGAGATACCATAGTTCGCAGTAGCGAGTCCACCGAATACGTGAGGAGGATACTCCCATCCAAACATTAATACTTTCATAGTCTTCTCCTCCTATTTTACTTTTGATATGAATATTTCTCCAACAGTTTCAGTGTACGGAGAATCTCAGCGACATTCATGGCAAATGCCATGGCACCACGTCCGTGGAATGGCGGGTTACCGTCGAACAACTCACTGATGGTTCCCAGTGCGTGATAGTTGATCTCATCCTCATAGCCTACCATCTGACGCTCTACGAAACTCAAACGAGTGCGCTTGTAAATCTTCAGACAGGCCTCCATATAGAATCCACCAAGCCATGGCCATGCCGTACCCTGATGGTAAGCATAGTCACGCTGTGTCTGCGGACCGACATACATCGGGTTATAGCCTCCGCTCTTCGGGGAGAGGGAACGCAATCCTTTCGGTGTCAGCAGTTCACGGGTACAGATATCCAATACGCTCTTCTTCTGCTCCTGAGAAAGTGGCGAATAGTCGAAGGCAACAGTGAATATCATATTAGGACGAACACTCCAGTCCATCATATTACCATCCACATAGTCGAGCAAATAGCCATACTCATTGAGGAAGGTCTCCACAAACGAAGCCTTGCAGAGTTCTGCACGCTCTTCCAGTTTCTTGGCATATTTCTTGTCACCGAACTCGGTCTCCAATGAAGCACAGAACTTCAGGGCATTATACCATAGTGCATTGAACTCTACGATATAACCAGAACGGGGTACTACAGGATGACCGTTGGCAGTGGAGTTCATCCATGTGATAGCCTTGTCGCGACCATTGGCATAAAGTAGTCCGTTCTCATCCAGACGCATATTGGAGTTACCACCTTTGATGACATAGTCAACGATGTCCTTCACCAATTTACCATACATCTTGTAGCCTTTCTCCACTCCTGCATCCTTGGCATACTGCTGGATAGCCCATATAGCCCACAGTGGAACATCGGGATGCTCTATCTCATAAATCTTTACACTCAGAGGTTTGTCCTCCATGAACTCACGAAGTCCTTTCTCTGCGGTCTTCATCACATGCTCAAAGTAATCCTGTTCACCAATAGCAAGCGTCAGACCAGGCAGGGCGATAAACGTATCACGGGCACGAGCCTTGAACCAAGGATATCCTGCCAGCAGATAGCGGTCGTCACTGTCATCAAGTTCCTCTGCAGAGCTGCCACTGCGGCGATCACGGAAGTGGAACTGATGGGCAGCAGCAACCAGGCAGTGATAGAAGTTATCACGAGGCTGGCGAAGATCATACTCCTTCTGGAACAATGTCTTCAGCGTGTTACTCTTGATCTCTTTAGTAGAGGCTGCGAAGATAATACTCTCACCTTTCTTAATAGATACCTCGAAATAACCGGGAACATAGAGATCCTCATTAGAGGCATATCCACGCTCCTGCTCTTTCGGATACTCCACGCCACGATACCAGTCAGGCTGGAACACGAACTCATTCTTCTTGTTGAACTGCATGTACAGGTCAGGATACCCGGCATACATACAAGTCTTGATACCATTATCCACCTCATGATACTCACGGGATGCCGTTGAGTTCTCATGGGTAAACTGCCTTACTGAACGGAAGGCGAGGAAGGGACGGAATCTCAACGTTGTAGCAGAATGAGCATCTTCCAGTGTATAGCGAATCAGAATTCGATCCTCATAAGCCTGGAAGATAGTCTCTCGTTTTAATAACACACCGCCTACACGATAAAGGGTGGTAGGCACTACGTCACAAGTAAACTCACGGATATACTTATGACCCTTCGGGCTGAAATTGTTGCCCTGGTACTTATGGAGTCCGAGATTGAACTCAGCACCGTGCTGAATCACCGTACAGTCGAAAGACGACAAAAGAACATGATTCTCGTCATCGAGCTCTGGTACGGGAACAACGAGCAGACCATGATACTTACGCGTATTGCAGTCAACGAGTGTCGAACTGCTATAGGCACCAGAACGGTTTGTTCGAAGTAATTCACGACGGAGCGACTCCTCCAGGTTAGTCATTACAGCTTTTTCTAATCGCAAATAACTCATAGTTCCTATTTTAAGGTTTTCGTTTTAGATTTGTTTTCAATTTCCAAAAGTACACAATTTCATCGTGATGACAAAATAATTAATGATATTTTTTGTGAAAAGCATTGATTTTTATGGCAGTCGAAGATTATTAACTGGAAAAATATTGTCATTCTATTCTTTTTTAGTACTTTTGCATCGCTAATTGTGACAAGCCACCTATATCATGGTCAACATTGGAAAGGAAAACGAGAGAGAACAGATCAGGAATGCCATTAAGGATTTGTGGGAATTGCTCACAGAGGAACAAAAGTCATATTTGATGAAGTTTGTTTCTTTGCAGCGATTCAAGAAAAACGAGTCTATCTACCATGAGGGTGACACTCCTGAATATCTTTTTTGCCTCGCCAAAGGCAAGGTGAAAATTTTCAAAGAAGGTATAGGAGGTCGTCACCAGATAGTACGCATGGCAAAACCAGAAGGTTTCTTCGGTTATCGTGCAGGTTTTGCGGGTGACCAATATAGTACTTCCGCTGCCGCTTTTGACTCAGCGGTTGTCTGTCTGATACCCTTGTCTGTCATCACAACGGTTCTCAAAGAGAATAATGAGGTGGCTATTTATTTCATCAAACAACTCGCCAACCTGCTGGGGCATGCGGATGAACAGACCGTCAATCTGACGCAGAAGCATATCAGAGGACGCCTTGCAGAAGCATTATTCAGGTTAAAAAACAAATACGGGACGGAAGCTGACGGTAAGACACTGGATATCAGCTTGAGCCGTGAGGACCTTGCCAGCTTGTCGAACATGACAACCAGCAATGCCATCCGCACACTCTCCGCGTTTGCTTCTGAGAAGCTGATTGCCATTGACGGACGACACATCATGTTACTGGATGAGGAAAAGCTACATAAGGTGTCAAGAAAAGGCTAATCAGGAATCAGGAAATTAACCACCTCTTGCTCTACATTGATATGGTAAGTCCCAACGGGTGTACCAATCAACCTGCCATCAATACTTACCAAAGCATGTTTCGCCTCTTCCACTTTCACGTCACGAGTTCTGTATGGATGAACACTACGGTGATTCAGGAAACGTCCCGTCAACAGCAGCCATAGCCCTGCAAAGAACTGCAGCACACCTGTATGATAGACCACTGACACATCCAGCAATCCGTTATAAGGGACAGCATTGGGCGTTTGTCCATAGCCAGGACCACTACCTATGCACATCGTCATCACTTTCCTGTTGATGACATCAGAATTGATCTTCACATTCATCTTATAGTCCATCCTATGGAAGATCATCAAGAAAATAGAGACAATGAACGACAGGGTACGTGAACCCAATAACGAACGGGTCTGCCTACGCATATTCATCACATCGGCAATCAGTCCGATATTGATACAGTTCAGGAAATAACGGTGGCACTGTTCTCCTTTCTTATTCGTATAACGGATACAGCCAAGGTCCACCTGGCGGACACGGTGCTTGATGAGCCAGTCGACGGTCTGTTCCATATTACCCTCCTTAAAGTCCCAATAGCGGGCAAAGTCATTCATCACTCCATTAGGGATAACACCCAGGGCAATAGTGTCACGCACCTGCTTCTCCTCTTTCATCAGACAGTTGACGGCATCATTCAGTGCTGAGTCACCACCCATGACGATGATGGTCTTATAGCCATTATGTATCAACATGGACATCAGCCGTTCCACGCTGTCTGATGTCTCGCTTTGAACAAAGTCATACTGAACATGACGCTCATTAAGGACAGACTGTATCTTCTCCCGTTGCTTACTTGATCGTCCTTTGGGACAATACAATATGCCCCATCTTGTCTCTTCTACTGCCATAGTGCTATTATCTCCTTTACTTTTTCTTCCATCGGCTGCATTGCCTCTACCCAGTGTATCTTGAAACCCCGGCGCTCCATCCCCCTGAACCAGGTCATCTGCCGTTTGGCAAACTGATGAATGGCTATCTCCAGACGTTGGAACATCTCGTCGTAGGTTGTCTTACCAATCAGGTATTCCGTGACAAACTTATACTCCAGACCATAGTATATCAGGTCCTCTGCGGGAATACCACTCTCGAGCAATACCTTTACCTCTTCCACCATCCCTTCTTCCAACCGTGTTTTCAACCGTCGGGTAATCTTCTCACGACGCTGTTCCCTGTCAATATTCACACCGATGATCAGTGAGTCGACAGGAGGCAGCTCCCTGCGAGGAGTGGGATGCTCCAGATTATAAGTCTCTATCTCTATGGCACGGATGGCACGCTGACAGGAATCCACGTCTGTCTTGTTATGCATGTTCGAGTTGTTCTTTGTTTTCAGCTCCACCAGCATCTGTGTCAGCTCATCCAACGTCTTGCCTTCGAGCTGTTGGCGAAGAACGGGATTCTGCGGTACAGGCGAAAGATGGTAGCCTTTCAATACCGCCTCGATATAAAGTCCTGTACCTCCACAGAGGATAGGCTGTGCTCCTCGGCTCAGAATATCCTGATAGGCATCAAAGAAGTCCTGCTGGTATTGGAAGAGGTTGTATTTCGTTCCCGGTTCACAGATGTCTATCAGATGATAGGGCACGCCATCATAATCTGCAAGATCCTTGCCTGTTCCGATATCCATACGACGGTATACCTGACGGGAGTCAGCGGAGATAATCTCTCCCCCCACCTCTTTCGCCAGTGCAGCAGCCAGCGGTGTCTTGCCGCTTGCTGTCGGACCGAGTATGGTAATCATCTGCTTTCCCACCTTCATCAATATTATGCGTCAGCAAATACCTTACCGTCATCAAGGGTTACCTGCAACGGTGTATACTCACAATGGAAATCGTTCCGCAAACGGTCCAGATACCTCCTACACTCCCACTTACACATCGGCAGGTCGTGCAGCAGGTAGTTACCACAGGTCTCTGGGGTCGTGGCAGGCACCTCACTCTGGGTCAGTATCCATTCCAAGCACTCGATAGTCAGTTTCCTCATGTCCTGGGCACTATACTTACCTGTCATAACGATATACATACCTGTCAGACAGCCCATCGGTCCGACATACACCACATCGTCCTTCACGCAGGAGTTACGGAACCAGGTCGCCATCAGGTGTTCGATACTATGCATGGCTGCAGGAGCCACCGCCGGTTCCTTGTTGGGCTCCGTGATACGCAGGTCAAAGGTACGGAAACGCTTGTCGTCTCTCGAGATATAGATACCCGGTTTCAGATGGGTATGATCAATAGTAAAACTCTGTATGACTTCCATAACTAAAATTCTTTCAATATGCAAAGATAGAAAAAAAAAGCCGTCCGACAAAATCGGACGGCTAATATTTAGTGAAGAACTTATCTTATTTCAGCTCAGCGAGGTACTTGATAGTACGAACCATCTGAGAAGTGTAAGAGTTCTCGTTGTCATACCAAGCAACAACCTGTACGAGAGAGTTGCCGTCACCCATCTTAGAAACCATGGTCTGGTTAGCGTCGAAGAGTGAACCGAACTTCATACCGATGATATCGCTGGAAACGAGCTTCTCCTCAGTGTAGCCGAAAGACTCGTTGGTAGCAGCCTTCATAGCAGCGTTGATACCCTCAACAGTTACCTCACCCTTAACAACAGCGTGCAGGATAGTGGTAGAACCTGTAGGAGTTGGGATGTTCTGAGCACCGGCACGTGCACGCTGAACATCACCCTTGCGCTGAGGACCGTCCAGAATCATCTGGTCGCCAGTGTAAGCGTGTACAGTTGTCATGATACCGCTCTGGATAGGAGCGAAATCGTTCAGAGCCTTTGTCATAGGAGCCAGACAGTTAGTGGTGCAAGAAGCTGCAGAGATCACTTTGTCGGCAGGAGTCAGAGTCTTGTGGTTAACGTTGTATACAATAGTAGGCAGATCGTTACCTGCAGGAGCAGAGATAACAACCTTCTTGGCACCAGCGGTCAGGTGAGCAGAAGCCTTCTCCTTAGAAGTATAGAAACCTGTGCACTCCAGAACAACGTCTACGTCCAGTTTACCCCAAGGCAGCTCAGCTGCGTTAGGAATAGCATAGATGGTGATCTTCTTACCATCCACAACGATGTAGTCCTCACCAGCCTCAACAGTGTGCTTGTTCTCACCGAACTTGCCACAGAAACCACCCTGAGCGGTGTCATACTTCAACAGGTGAGCCAGCATCTTATCTGACGGAATGCGAGGCGACCGATACGGCCGAAACCGTTAATTGCTACTTTTGTCATTTTTACTAATTTATTAAAAGAGTTATATAAAAATTTTCTTTTTCGGGCACAAAGTTACAAAAAAATTATTATATTTGCACTTGATTTCTGTCTTAATTAAGATTAAAGATACGGCATTAAACATTAAAAATGAGATAAATCAAGGCTTCAATGCTGAGATTGTAAAATGCAGATTACAATTTAAACATTAATATTAAACATTAAACATTAAGATTATGGGATTTTTTAAAGAATTCAAGGAGTTTGCCATGAAAGGCAACGTCATGGACATGGCTGTCGGTGTGATCATCGGCGGTGCTTTTGGTAAGATTGTCACCTCATTAGTATCTGACATCCTGATGCCAATCATCAGTGTTTGCACTGGTGGTATCGACTTCACCAACCTGTTCATCAACATGACTGACGACACGAAGTATGCCACACTGGCTGCCGCACAGGAGGCTGGTGCCAATGTGTTTGCTTGGGGTCAGTTCTGCCAGAACATCATCGACTTCCTGATTGTCGCTTTCTGTATCTTCATGATGATTAAGGCAATGAACAAGCTCAACCGCAAGAAGGAAGAGCCCGCTCCCGAGGCTCCCGCAGGACCTACTCAGGAGGAGCTGCTCGCAGAGATCCGTGACTTGCTGAAGCAGAAATAAATCAAGAATTTGACTTCTTTATTATAATATAAGGTGGCAGATTTTGCCACCTTATATTTTTTGTATACCTTTGCAACCGTTTTCAGAATAATAAGATAATGGTAAAGACTTTAGACTTCAAGCCGAAGATGTTCTCGGCTATCAGGAATTACAACAAAAAAACGTTCCTTGCCGACTTGATGGCGGGTATCATCGTGGGTATCGTGGCACTGCCTCTTGCCATCGCTTTTGGTATAGCCAGTGGTGTTTCACCTGAGAAGGGTATCATCACTGCCATTGTGGCAGGTCTTATGATATCGCTCTTTGGTGGTTCAAAGGTACAGATTGGTGGTCCTACGGGTGCCTTCATCGTCATTGTCTATGGCATCATCCAGCAGTATGGCATGCAGGGACTGACCATCGCCACGCTGATGGCAGGTGTGTTCCTGATTCTGTTAGGAGTGCTGCGTCTGGGAACGATCATCAAATACATCCCCTATCCTATCGTCGTGGGCTTTACCAGCGGTATCGCCGTCACCATCTTCACCACGCAGATCAAGGACCTGCTGGGTATGCAGATGGAGGTGGTACCTAGTGACTTTATCGAGAAATGGATTGCTTATTTCGGGAACATCGGGAATATCGACTGCTGGAGCGCCGTCATGGGTATTGCCAGTGTCGTCATCATCGCCGCATGGCCCATGCTGGCACGTGTCTTCCGGCTGTCCCCCCTTCGTTCGCTACCGGGGTCGTTAGTGGCAATCATCGTCATCACTGTCATTGCGTTGTTGCTGAAGCAGTATGCGGGAGTGACGACGATAGAGACCATCGGCGACCGTTTCAGCATCAACTCCCAACTGCCGGGTGCCGTTGTTCCTGATCTCTCTTGGGAGACTATCAAGCGACTGGTGGGTCCTGCCGTGACGATTGCAGTACTCGGTGCCATCGAGTCACTGCTCTCCGCTACCGTCGCCGATGGTGTCATCGGTGACCATCATAACTCGAACACAGAACTCATCGGACAGGGTATCGCCAATATCGCATCACCGCTCTTCGGTGGTATTCCTGCCACAGGAGCCATTGCCCGTACGATGACGAACATCAACAATGGTGGACGCACCCCCGTGGCTGGTATCATCCATGCCGCCGTGCTGTTGCTGATCTTCCTGTTCCTTATGCCGTTGGCACAGTATATTCCGATGGCATGCCTTGCCGGTGTACTGGTTGTCGTTGCCTATGGCATGAGTGGATGGCGTTCTTTCCTGGCGATGCTGCGTAATCCGAAGAGCGACATCACCGTCCTGCTGCTCACCTTCTTCCTTACCATCATCTTCGACCTCACCATTGCCATCGAGTTCGGACTCATCTGTGCCTGTCTGCTGTTTATGCGACGGATGGCTGAGACGACGGATGTGCATGCCATACTGAATGAGATTGACCTCAATGAGGATGCGGATATGGAGCGTGGCAACCTGGAGCACCTCACCATTCCTAAGGACGTGGAGGTGTATGAGATCAACGGTCCTTACTTCTTCGGTGCCGGCAACCGTTTCGAGGATATCATGGCTCGTTATGGTAAGCACCCGAAGGTGCGTATCATCCGAATGCGTAAGGTACCTTTCATCGACTCCACGGGTCTGCATAACCTCGAGAATATGTGTCTGATGAGTCAGAAGGAGGGTGTCACCGTTGTCCTCTCGGGTGTCAACGAGAAGGTCGAGACGGTTCTCAAACGCAACAACTTCCAGCGCATCATCGGCGAGGAAAACATCTGCAACCACATTGACCTCGCACTGGCAAGGGCGAAGGAGATTATTACCCTTTAAGTGTCTCCTTCGTCTGTCACAAGAAATGCCTGCACTTGTAAGGAATGCCTCCTTTCATTGTAAATCAAATTGAATTGCAAAGTAAATCAAATTGAATTACCGAGTAATTTAAATTGATTTACAATCACAGGTGATATCAGTGACAATGGCAGCGTAGGGTTGCAGCACCCTTGCAACAGGGTGTTTACAGGTCCTCACTCCCTATACTCGAGGATATCGCCCGGCTGGCAAACCACCAAATAAATTCGATAAAAAAAACCGGAAGTTGTCACTTCCGGCTTTTTAGGTATTATTCCCACTCAATAGTCGTTGAGGCTTGATATTTAAGCATTTACAACAATATTTAACCTGTTAGGGGATGAAAACGGGGGATGAATTTCTATTTTGGACATCATTGACAGTCAACGGTTTACAGGCGTTTTGCCTACTAAAAATTAATTGATTTTTACTCATACACCTTAATAATAAATATGAAATTCAACAATGCCAACGATTTTGAGGGTCATAAAGAGTTAGTTTTGGATGCTCATCAATGAAAAACAAGTCTTTCCGTCCATCAACTATATTCATTCTTCCATATGGCTCTGTCTGAACTATAGCACCGTACATCATTTGATAGATTTCTTCTGCTTTCTCTTTATTCTGATTAAATGCTATAATAATGTACTCAAATAAAGCATCATCATTTCTTTCTTCCCTACTCCAATACCTAACAGCGGTTATATAGTAAGGACGTACTTTATCATCCTTACTGCGCATCGCCTCTAACCATTTTTCAAATTTTGCTTGCAGTTTCGCCATCAGAATATCTTTTATCGGTGCAAAGGTACAAAAAAAATATTCAAAAACACCTGCAATTTGCTAAAAATGAATTAAGATAAAAGCCTCAACAATAGCAAAATCCACGGAAACGCCCATAAACAAAGGTGTTTCCGCAGATTTTAGAATATTCATTTTTGTGCGAAGTGAATATTTCTATTGAGGAACGACATATTATCTCTTTCTCTTTTTAATACAAATTTTCACTTTTTTCTATAAAGTTTACTTCAAGGCTATATGGAGTTCGCTCTTTTAATCCTGTTGCAGGCGTACATAGAATTATGAAAATCTGCCCACCAAAAAACCTCTCGCCATCCATGTTATCCAATGACCTACCTTTGCTGCGGTCATATTCATCCTTATTATATTCATCTTTGCTACATATTCTTGGAACAAACAATCCCGATTCTTTATAGGTGTAATTCTTAAAAATCCACACCTTTCCATCGGGGACTTTTATATAGTTTGTCCTTAATGTTCCGTTGGTAAAGTATTTAGCACCATAATTCCCTTCGTAATCTTGCATCTCATAATTGCCAACATGGCCTTTTAGGTAGATGGTTATGGTCTTTGGTTTACTCGCTTCTTCCTCCTGTCTCAAACGTTCTTCTTCTGCTCTCTTAGCTTCTTCTTGTCGTTGTTTCTCATGTTTCGCTAATTGTGCAAAATCTGACTCTGTAAATGTATCTTTGCCACTCTTATCTACAAAACCATTTATCGTTTTTCCGTCGGTGCAATCAAGACGTGCAAGTGCAACACCTTGTGAGAAAGTATCTATGAAAGAATATTTAGGCTGAATAATGACATTTCCCAACGAATCTTTAATGCCCATCTTCTCATTTTCAAAGAACGTTTCATATCCGTTTTCCTCAACTTTATAATCTTCACCTTTATTGGGGGCTTCTACTTTTTGCCCTTGTTTGTCAATATAGAAGATTTCCCTATTCTTATCATAAACCCAACATTTGCCATTTATAAAAAATAGAGGAAAAGGTTGACCTTGCATAATATCACCATAGTAGCCTTTTATCTTGATTTCGCCCTTAGTGTCTATAAATGCAATGGGTAAATCTTCCCCTTCTAAATATACACATGCAAGACCTTCAGAGAAATCACACGCACCGTTATATTGGCAAGGTATAACTTCTTTGCCTTTGGAATTGATATAACCCCATTTGTTATTTTTGCAAACAGCAGACAAGCCTTCTTGAAAATGCAACACCATATCATATCTGTGTACTGCCTCACTCAACTCATCTGTTATCTCAATATCTCCGTTTTGCTCACCATTATTTCTAATTAGATGCCACACGCTATAAGCACCACCTAATACTAAAAGTAAAAGGACAAAAGATAGAATAGGTGTTTTCCAATTTAAGCCTTTATTCGACTTGATGGGATTACCACAATTAGGGCAAGATTTAGCATTCTCTGAAACCATTTGCCCACACTCTGAACATTCAATTAGTGCCATAGTTTAAAACTTATAATTGGTGAAACTTACTCAAATCCCCAAAATTCGACCTCTGAGATACAAAGGTCATTCCATTTAGCACCTGCATAAAAACCACCATTTAATTGGGTGTTGAAGTTCATGCCTATCTGTTTAATGTCATTGTTTCCATCTAAATCTAATGGTATTTCTAACCGTTGGGGCGTTGGTTTATCTCTTAATGAGCCATCAAACAAAACATTCTCTCTGCTATCTTCTTCATCATTTACAAGACTGTAAAACACAATCTTTGCAGCCCTTGTGTTGTTCTTAAAAGAATCTTCATTCTTGCAGTACCCATTTCGTATAATGATATGAGATAGTTTCTTGCAATTCACTGTAAACAATGGGCCATACAACATATCACAGTCATAGATGCTTTCATTATCCAAATTAACTGCCCATGCTGTTGTACTATCACCATCACAAAGATTCTTTGCTTCGTATGTGTTTCCTGCTTGTGCTGCCAAATTGTTGCTATATTCAACTTTGACAACTTTAAGCAACTTTGCTTTTGTTCTGTCAAACTCATTAGTTTCATTGACATTGGCTGCTTCTGCTGTTTCCACATTGGTAGCATCTTTGTTAGCCTCATCCCCTTTATTTAGGAACAAGAAAGCACCACACACCAAAAGAGCCATCAGCACAACAGCAATTATAATTTTTGTTGTACTGCTTTTCTTTTCTTCTTCGATGGCAATTTTATTGCCACATTTCGGACATACAGTTGCCTTGTCTGAAATCTCATGTCCGCATTTAGAACATTTGATTAACGCCATAGTTTTATTTATTTAATGATACATTACATTCCCAAGTCTTTGAAAACTCCCATAACAACACGTCTCTTATACGCATAATCATTGTATTTCGTAGAGTTTCCTTGATTTGAGTAATATTCCATTAGTTCAGTTAATTCTTGTGGTAGATTTTGTTTCAGATACATCAAAGTTGCAGGGTGCATTCTTCCTGACGAAACCATTGCATTTAACTCATTGATATCATCTTGTGCTTTTCGTTCCAATCTTGCAATTCTACTATCTGCGTTGGAATTAACACGGTTGTCTCTGTTATTTGTTCCATTATTGCCAACTGTTCCATTACTTGATGCTGACACTCTTGAGAAAGGTGTGCCATCATCCCCCAATAATCGCTTATTTTCTCTGTCAATTCGATACTTTGTTTTATCAGTACACAATCTATCGCCATCAATATAGTACGACCTTACATTCTTTGTTTCGCCTTGACTTGGAATAAACATGACTTCTGTAAGATTGGTGGCATTGATGCTTATTTTGAGATATGCCCCACCATCAATATTACATTGCCATGTACCATATAGCCACCCTATTTCTTGTTCTTCTCTTTTCTGCTCACGTTCTATATAACTTTGCCTTGCAGCCTCTATCTTTCTTTCTTCTTCTGCTCGTTCTGCATCATCTACTTGTTCAGACAATTTAGCATCACTTCTTAATGTATCAGAACTAACATCTGTGTTATTGTCAGATTTACCTAAATGCGTATATGCAAAATACCCACCACCAAACAGCAATGCTATAATCAGACTGAATAATATGTATCTCGCTATTGGTTTACCCTCGCCAACAACATTACCTTCTATTGGATTGCCACATTTAGGGCATATTTTATCATTAGGATTTAGGCTGTTTCCACACTCACTACAAACAAGCCCCTTCTCAATAGGACAACCACAATTAGGACAAGTTGAGGCTTTATCTGAAACTTCATGTCCGCATTCTGAGCATCTTATCAGTGCCATATCTGACCTAATGCACCTAAGACCCTTTCAGTGCTACTAATTGTTATTGATTAGGCATATACAAAGAAAGTGAGGTCTGCCAATCCACATATTCTTTGGTGAGGGTGTCGACCAAGATGCCCTTGCAACGAGAATAAGGGATTTGAACGAAACCTCACTTGAGCGTATATATACAACAATGTACTATACACATCAAAGAGGGAGCGTTCTATCCTCATTCTGACGTTGCTGTTTGTTTGGTCGACAATTTCACCAATCAGAACAAAGCGATTTCGCTTCCTTATGCAATATGTCTGCCCACTTTCGTAAGCAAGTGCAAAGGTACGCAAAAATCTTGAAGAACACTCCCCTATAGGCAATTATTTAAGGATTTATAAGCAAATCACGCTATTTGCTACAATCCAAACTCCTTTTTGAGCCTCTGTACTGTACTCATGCTCGTTTCTGAGAGTTTGGCAGTAATGGAAATGGAATATCCCTTCTTCAGGTAGGCTAACACCTCTTTGTATTGAGTTTCTTTCTGCCCTTTGGTTTTCACGCTGCCAACCTTACGCCCCAAACGACCGCCATTCTTAATGTACTGCGCTCTGCCACTATCTAAGCGATACTTGATGTTTTCACGCTCTAACTCTGCACACGTTGAGAGTGTTGCAATCATAATGGCAGAAAACAAAGAAGGCTTACCATCAGCACCAAACAAAGAAAACTGCTCTTTCTGTAAATACAGATTGATGCCATTGTCTTTCAATTCCCTAACAAATGAAAGCACCTCAAAGGCATTCCTTCCCAATCTGCTCAACTCTGAGCAAAGCAACATTTCCACTTTGTTAGCCTTGCAGTAGTTAAGAGCCTCTAAAAGCAATGGGCGTTCTTCATTACGCTTACCACCGCTCAAATGTTCTTCGTAGATTTTCACAACATTGTATTTGGAATATTCAGCATAAGCCTTCAAATCCTCGACTTGTCTTGTCGTGTCTTGTCTGTTCTGCTGATAACCGCTTGAACTTGTACGAGAATAGATAACTGCTTTCATTGTCATTTATATCTTTGAGATTTTTGAATGAATAATACTTGATGCTCTTACTCTGACTTGATAGGATTATTTGAATAATTTGACTATGCCCTATTATTTGACTATGCTTAATGAATATTCAGCCTTTACACTCTTTTCGTAGTCTGCTGTCTTTTCGACATAATCATCAATGACATTTACCAACATATCAAAGAAAACACCATCTATTGACTTAACGACCTTGTTAGCCTTGATGAAAGAAACATCAAACAAATCTTGCCCCTCATTATACACGACCTCAACCACTCCACGAAACTTAAAGCCTTGAACGTTGAAACGCAAACCGTTCTCTAATGCCACCGGCTTATTAATGCCCCACGACCACACCACCATTAACTGAGTTTTCAAAATCTGCATGATATACTTTGCCATTTCCATTGCTATATACTTTTATGGGTTAATACTCTGTTTACGCTGCCATTGCATACTGAGGCATAATAATCGCCATCAGCTGTGCCTTTGTTGCCTCAAACTCTGCCTTTGCCTTCTCATTGCTGCCCCACATGGTTTTGTGGATATAGTCATAAGTTGCTTGCCAAAGGTTTCTCAATGCCTCGACAATCACCTTGTCAGCGATACTTGCAACCACCTCAACAAATGCCCTCATGCTGCCGTATGCGTTGCCATAAGCAGGGTTAGTGTAATCTGCCATGCACCAATACCAATCATGCGATTTCATTATTGAAAGTGCCTTTTCAATCTTCTGTGAAGTCGTTGCCGTTGCCATATCTTTGAACTTTTTATTTGTTATTACTATTGTTTCTTATTGACAATGCAAAGATACGACTTTTATTTAATACCTGCAACTTTTTCATGCTAAAGTAAGCTAAAATTGCGACTTTTATTTAATATTTGCACTATTCAATAAAAAAGGAGAGCATTTTACCCTCCTTACATAGTTGTCTTGCTCTGTTTAGAACACTTTGACAATGCTTTCCCATCTAAGCGACCGCCAACCACCCTTTTCTACATCAAAATAGGCTGTGGTCTTAAACAGTTCCCTTGATGCCCCATTGCCATTGATATGCTTATTTGCAAGTGAAGGGCTTGTAGTTCCCCATGCCTCACGGACTGAGCCATCTTTCTTGATGAAAAGGAAATGAGCCACACCGTTTGCAAGTTTCTCTTTCAGTTGCTCAATCATCATAGCCTTAACAAGACCTATCTGCTCATTGTTTGTACGATGTGCGATAACCATTGCCCTTGTTGCTGTCATTCCATTGATTGCTAATGCTTGTACCATATTGCGAAATTGATTTTATTGTTAATACTCGTTGTTTCTAAGTCACAATGCAAAGGTACGGCATTTATTTAATATAAGCAACTTTTACAAGCTAACTAAAGTTAAAAAGACGACATTTCTTTAATATATGCAATAAAATAATTATCTTTGCACCAAAAATAGCAAATTATGGAAGAAAAACAGCAAAGAACGGTCATACACTTGCATCTGCTTGAGTCTGACGAACACCACTATTTTGGCAGTATCGCCAATATGTATGAACACTATACGGCTGAACAAATAGGCATTGCATACAGTTCACTCAGGAACTACGGACTGAGCCACGAACACCCATATATAAACAGCAAATGTGTGATTAGAAAAGGAGTGCTGCTTAGTAAGAGTGGTAATAGAGGGATAAAGAAACAGTAAGCCCCACAATTCCGATGGGGAAAGTAGGGCTTGCCGTCTATTTCGGCTTTGTATATCAATTATAATTATGCTGCCGTACTAAGGGCTATCATTAGATTACGAGATACCATTTGGAATTCTGCTGAATTTATCTGTTCTTCAGTAAGTCCATTGTCAGTATGAATTGAGAAAGTGTTATTCTTTTTATCCGTATCAATATGGACTTCCTTTGCTCCATGAGCGACCATATAATCCACGTATGCGATTATGGCATTAACAAACTTATCATAATTTGCCTTCTTTCTGTTATTGCCTTTGGCAATTCTTTTAATGTAATTACTCATATTTGAAATGATTTTGTTAGTTATGCAGATAATATAGCCCCTTTTCTATTAAGCTCGTCTTGGAATGTTAGCATGATGCGAAAGGGAACAACATACCTTCTATTACAATCATCGCAACATCTGCCATAATGCACAAACGGCTCAGGATTATTACCAAACCCTCGGAAAGTCTTTCCGCAAATTGAACACTTGTAGACGTCATTACATACATGAACATCTGATTTTCTTTTTGTTTTACTCATTTTTTTTTTTTTAAAATATTACTGTGTGTTCGCGAATCACGGTGCAAAGGTATAGAGAAAATCCGTTTTTATCGAAAAAAGAAAATGAACTAAAAAAGTAAGCATCTTATTATCAGATACTTACTTTATATTATTTACTAATCTTTGCAAATTTCGTGAAAATCAAAATAACTTTATGGCCTGCCAAAAATCGCCGTTCCTGCCTAAAATAACGTCATACAGTTTCTTACGCCTCCCACCTTTGACCTCTATTTCATGGGTACGCAATTCATTCTGTCTGTATGTTGGAGGCTCGATGCCATAATAATCTGCCAACAGCCCAAAGCATTTAGTCATGTTGTACCTAACCGATGGCAATAACAGTTTACACTTCTCTGAAAACAGAAGAAAAACAACACCTACCATATAGCGAGACTTTTCCTCCTTGATGTTATATAATCTGCCCATCCAATCCAAATGCCTCCTTAACAGCCTTATATCTTGTGGCTCTGCAAGTTTCAATAAGATTTCATTATCTGCCTTTGGGTCTGCTATCTGTTCAATCTGTTTGCGGATGCTGATATTCTCATTACGTTCAATGGCAAATAACTTAAACAGCCTTTTGATGGTAATCTCAACAATGGCATTTTGCTTTCTCAAATCTCCCATAAAAAGCAAGACCGATTTCATCACATCCCTTTTATAGCATTCCCATTCCTCTCCATAAAGATTTTCTGAAATATATGCTATATAGCCCAAACACCTATCTATGTATTCTTCTTCATTTAACGTGGACGTTCCATTTAACAGACTTATTACTGAATCAGAAAGAATTACGTCATTATTGAAGTCGTTAGCCACTTGACTTAATATCGCTATCTCATCACCATCTTCTATATTGAAGAAACCTTCAAGTTCATTACTTGTTGGGTAGAAGTCATAAGTATCATTGCAGTAATAGCCTATCCGACTATCAGCCTCATCACTATATCTATACCTTATTATATATGTATAGTCGTAGTGTCTGACTATGTTACTTTCGCCTAATTCCATTTCGGATGCAAAATTACTGAAAATAATCGGCAATTAGGCACAAAAAGCGAAAAATCCGCTATACTGTAAGTTGTTTATATAGGGTCAACTGCTGTGGCGTTCCGTTTGCCTTGATGGTTGCTCTGTTTTGTTCATCCACTTCTGTAAGTCCTTGAATATCCCACGAAGAAAACAAGTCGTTAGCATTCTTGGCCATCTTCAGAATATCTGCATCTGTTAAGGAGGTGGGGCATGGGGCGGATTTTTCTATTGCTTCATTACTATTCAGAATTGAAGTGCTATCATTTTCTATCGCTGTCTGAGGCTTAGACCTTTTCATCAGTTCACCACGATTGAAGTATTTCTGTTTATCCTCATAAGCCTTATTTGTTGCATCTATGAACTTCCCAAATGCTTCTGCTTGCTTCTGAGTTATAGCACCGATTTGAATAGACCTGTTCATTGAGCCTATAACTTCATTGATTTCATGCGCATAAGCATTTGCAGTATCTTCTTTCTTCGTCTGTCTGAATGTGCTTAATAGGTCATATCCCCTACTGAGTTTCTTTCCTACCCACTCATTTACCTCTTTATATTTGTTTCCTATGGATTGATGCCTTGTTTCTCCTATCATCTGCCATTCTTCAACGGCTTGCTGATTAACCGCTCTTAGTTCTTCATCCGTATATCTCATATTCTCACTATCTGTTGAATAAACATATATAGGTTTTTCGCTCTCTGTTCCCTTCACCTCTGAGATTGTTTCAGTCTCAGCCTCATCAATGTCAAAAGGGATATCATCTATTTCTTCACTTTGTCTGAGGTTTGGCTTATACTCTACGTCTGTAGTACTATTAACATATATTTTTTTTTCTTCTTTTCTATTATTATATAGGGTGTCATTTTTGTCGCTATCTGTGTCGCTCTTTATGTCGCTTGTAATGACATCATCCACCAATGAATATATGTTTCCATTCTTGTTATGCTTGTTTCCAATCGCTTGTTTCCCAATGTAGCCCTTATCTGCAAGTGATTTGGTTAACCTCTGTGTCTGTCTTTCGCTTTTATTAAGTTTATCCATCAAAAAGCCATTGTATATTTCCTTTGTGGCGGTTTTACCCATACTGATATTGTTGGCTATCATATACAATAGCCTAAACTCTGCATCGCTGACGTTCCTATCTGTTAACGCCTTGTTCAATACTGAAAGACTTATCATTTCTCCAATTCATACAAACTTTTATTTGTGGTACTGAGTACCGATTTTAATTCTCCATTTCCATTTGTGAAAAGGTTGTGGGGGCGGTTGAATTGAAGAAAGACCGTTGCCCCGAGTTGCGACCTCTTAACCTTTATCTATAACATCTATATTGCAAATATACTACATTCTGAGCAAAGTGCAAAGTGCTTTTTTTGATATTTTTCTCAATTTTATTAAGAAACACACGGCACATGGTTGTATACTGCACATTATTGCACACTGTCCGAATGACTTTTTGTAATGTATCTGTCTGAATATCAATCACTTTCACTTACAATCTGCGCCAAACAGATACTTAAAGGCTTTCTAAACTCTACAATGGTAAACTTTGCTATGGGTTTATCCCACGCCAATACTTTATCATTGCAGCACTTATCTTTCGTTTCGTGTCTTCTTTGTGGTGTTTTCCGCTCATGGGGTTTTTAGTGCCTTGCTTGGCTAACGACATCTTGAACTTTGTCGCTGTCGATACTTGTCTGTTTCTTCTCCGTGCCATCTGTTTTGAACTATTATGAACTATTTATAAATAGGCGGCACTTAGGGATTTTGGAAATTTTTTGTAGCAAAAAAAACTGAACGGCTAACCGTTGCCGTTCAATAAAGTCCATTAAGATAACTCAAAATCCAAATGGCAGGATACCTTGGAGGCAGTCCTATCTATTTGAAAAACTTGCGCATCATTTCGGCATTTTCCTCCTTTGTAATCTTAATGTATTTCAAGAAATTCATTTCCGTTGTGTGTCCCGTTAGTTTCATAATACTAATGGTGGGCGCACCATCTAAATACAGATTGGTTGCAAAACTTCTTCGTGCTGTGTGCATCTTAATCATCTGATATTTCTTGTAGACATGACTGATTATCTTTCCACCACGATTTTCTTTCACCATGATATTCTCATCAATCTTAGCGTGTCTGCCTATTTCTTGCAGATGCCTATTGGTGTTAGCTTTGTCAGTCAGTTTCGGAAACTTACCATCATATTTCTCATACAGTTCTTTGATGAATGGGTGCATTGGTATCTGTACTTTCTCGCCCGTTTTTTCTGTTATGATAGTTATTTCCCCTTTCTCAATGTCAAATAAAGCCTTCTCCAATCTGTTTATATCACTTCTGCGTAATCCGGTCCAACAACCAATAACAAACAAATCCCTCGTTTTCTCTATCTGCGACTTTGCATCAATCTCACCTTTTGCAATCAATGTCGGAATGTCAAGCCTATATATTCTCTCTATCTCGTCTTTTGTTAGATAGATGTTGTCAACGTCAGCACCCTTGCTTTGATATTTTTTATATTCTTCACCATCAAACAATTTCTCTGCCTTTGCAGCATTGAGCCAAACCTTGAGTACACTGAATGTTGCAGGAATAGTATTCTGTCGGTAGTTCTTTGAGGTGTATGCCCAATCTGTGAAACGCCTTGCAAACTGTTCGTCAAAAACGCTAAAATCGTCTTTGATATACTTCTCTGCCATAAATGCTTTGATACGCTTCAATACTGTACGATGGTGTACCTGAGTACGCTCACCAATATAGCGTCCTGTTCGTGGGTCAACCTTATGCGTCATTTCCTCAACATACTTGTCAAAAAAATCAAGTGGGGTTATCTGCTTCTTTTCTTCCTCTTTTTCATCGGCTTTAATCACCTTATGAATGACAGCCACAACTTTTTCCTTTATCAAGTTTTCTTTGCTGTCTAATTTTGGGTGGATTCTTATAGATCCCGATTTCCCATTCCCTTGTTCTTTGACATCATTGGCAGATTGCATCTGAGGAATAGCACCAATCTTATTTGCCGTTAATTTGTCTACGAACGCATTTAATTTTTCATTTCTCACCTTCCAACTATCAATAATGGAATCCAATCCACCTGCAACTTTTTCCCATTCACCAATGATTGAATCTAAAAGCCGATTTGATTTTCTTGATGCTCGATTTATTCTTTCTGTAAACCTACTACTAATTTCACAACGCTGCATTTTAGCGTTCCATGTCTCAGAAAATACTTTAAGGCCGGTGCTAACCTTTATCCGTTTACTTTGATAATAGCAAACTGCATACAAGAGAGTTTGTTTCTCCTTTGAATCTTTTAACGTAAATTTCAGTTCCATCTTGCCACTAATATTGATTACTGAGTGCAAAGGTACAACAATTATCTGAGATAGCCAAATTTCGGGGGAGGTCGGGGGATGAATTTGGGGGACGAATTTAACATTTCGTACAAAAATAGGCACTCAACACATTTTCAAATAGTTATGCGTTAAGTGCCTTAAAATCAGCCACTAAAAATCAATTAAAATAGACTTTTTGGCTTAAACTTTGGGTATGTAATTATTCCCACTCAATCGTTGCGGGTGGTTTTGAGGAGATATCATAGCAGACGCGGTTGACACCACGTACCTTATTAATAATCTCGTTGGAGACTTTCGCCAGGAAGTCGTAGGGCAGATGAGCCCAGTCGGCTGTCATGGCATCGGTGGAGGTGACGGCACGGAGTGCCACGGGATGCTCATAGGTGCGCTCATCACCCATCACACCGACACTGCGGACCGTGCTCAGCAAGATGGCTCCTGCCTGCCATACCTTATCATATAGTGTCACGCCATCGCCATCAATATACTCACGCAAGCCACGGATATAGATGTCATCGGCATCCTGCAGGATACGCACCTTCTCGGGAGTGATGTCACCCAGGATGCGGACGGCAAGACCGGGACCGGGGAAGGGATGACGGGTGATGAGGTGCTCGGGCATGCCCATCTGTCGACCGACACGGCGCACCTCGTCCTTGAACAACCACTTGAGGGGTTCGCAGAGCTGGAGGTTCATCTCCTTGGGCAGTCCGCCCACATTATGGTGGCTCTTGATGACCTTACCCGTGATATTCAGCGACTCGATACGGTCGGGATAGATAGTACCTTGCGCCAGCCATTTGGCATCGGTGATCTTCTTCGCCTCAGCATTGAAGACCTCGACGAAGTCACGTCCGATAATCTTACGCTTCTGCTCCGGGTCAGAGACTCCTGCCAAGTCGGCAAAGAACTTCTGACTGGCATCCACACCAATCACGTTCAAGCCCAGTACCTGATAATCGTTGAGCACCTGCTGGAACTCGTTCTTGCGAAGCATGCCATGGTCGACGAAGATACAGGTGAGGTTCTTTCCTATCGCCTTGTTTAACAGAACGGCAGCGACAGAGGAGTCGACACCTCCCGATAAACCGAGGATGACACGGTCGTTACCCAACTGTGCCTTCAACTCTGCCACGGTGGTATCCACGAAAGAGGAGGCACTCCAGTCTTGTTTGGAACCACAGATGTCCACCACGAAGTTCTTCAGCAACTGCTTACCTTGGATGGTGTGATAGACCTCCGGATGGAACTGTACTGCCCAAATACCAGTTGAGAGTTGAGAGTTGAGAGTTGAGAGTTGAGTGCCCGGCTCACACCAGAAAGCAGCATTCTCGACATCGGCAGTACTGCCGATGACCTCAAAACCGTCGGGGATGACGGTAATGGTGTCACCATGTGACATCCATACCTGTGACCCTCTGTCAAATCCCTTGAAGAGCGGGTTGTAGAGATTGATGGTCTCCAAGTGGGCACGACCGTACTCACGGGAGTCTGCCTTCTCCACCTTACCACCCAGACTATGGGAAATGAACTGGGCTCCATAGCAGATTCCTAAAACGGGGAGTCTGCCCACAAACTGACTCAGGTCTACCTTAAAAGCCTCAGGGTCGTGGACGCTGTAGGGCGATCCACTGAGGATGACACCAATCACGCTGGGGTCGTCCTTCGGAAACTTGTTGTAAGGCAGAATCTCGCAGAAGGTATCCAGCTCACGGACACGACGACCGATCAGCTGCGTGGTCTGTGAGCCAAAGTCTAAAATAATGATCTTCTGTTGCATACAATATTATATATTACTTATAAATTTCTCTGCTTGGTCGAGGGTATCGAGTTTACCGACATCCAACAGGTGAAGGTCTGTCGCCTCATAACCTCGTATAAGATGGGTGCCACAGGCACTCAGGTAGAAATCCATGATGGGGAAACGGTCGCGCCAGTCACTCAGCAAGGGTGCCAACGAGGGATGGAACACGTGGATGCCACTGAAGGCAAACTTCTTTAGTTGAGTGTTGAGCGATGAGTGTTGAGCGTCTTTCGCAGGACCTTTAACCTCCCCCGTCTCTATATTCGTCCATCCTTGCAGTCGCATCTCGTCATCAAAGAGCAGATAGCGTTTCGTCTTACGCTGGCTGACCACCAGCAATGGCGCATCCATCGGCAACTGACGGAGGTCGAGGTTGCTCAGGATATCCACATTATGAATAAGGATAGGACTCTCGGGGTCGAACAAGGGCAGTGCTTTCTTGATACCTCCACCCGTCTCTAAGAGTTGCTCCCGTTCGTCACTGATACGGATATCAAGTCCGAAACCATTGTTGGCATGGAGGTAGTCGATGATCTGGTCGGCAAAGTGATGCACGTTGACGACGATACGCTCATAGCCCGCACCCTTGAGTTTCATGATGACATGCCATAGCAGCGGTTCTCCAGCCACAGGCACTAACGCCTTTGGCATCGTATCGGTCAGAGGTTTTAGTCTCGTCCCCAACCCTGCTGCGAAAATCATTGCCTGTCTCATATAAGTGTAGAGTTTAGAGTTTAGAGTGTAGAGTTTAGAGTTTGAGTGATACCTTGCTCACGATGACAGATTCGCACCTCAATACCGAACTTGTCATGGAGATGCTCGGCAAGATGCTGGGCGGAATAGACACTGCGATGCTGTCCTCCCGTACATCCGAACGAGAACATCAACGAAGTGAATCCACGCTGGATATAACGACGCACATGGGCATCAGCCAACTTATAGACACTCTCCAGAAAGGTCAGTATCTCACCATCATCCTCCAAGAAACGGATAACCGGCTCGTCCAGTCCTGTCAGTTGCTTATAAGGCTCGTAACGTCCCGGGTTATGCGTACTGCGGCAGTCAAACACATAGCCACCACCATTGCCGCTCTCGTCCTCCGGAATACCCTTGCGATAGGAAAAACTATATACTTTCACCACCAACGGACCTTGTGCGTCATATTTCGAGAAGGTAGGCGGACCGTCTTGCGGATGGGGGGTATAGGGATTTCTGTCTGTTGTCTTATAGCCGTCAGCACGACTTGCGACAGTAGCAATCTGCTGGAACTGGGGCAACTCAGTGAGTTTGCGGAGCAGTGACATCAGATAGGGATAGGGGAAATTGGTGACCTCTAACAACTCCCGGAGATTCTGTATAGCAGGTGGTATCGAGGTGATGAAATGCTGTTTCCGCTCGAAATAGCCGCGGAAGCCATAGGCACCCAGTACCTGAAGGATACGGAAAAGTACAAACAGCGACAACCTTGCCACAAAATGATGGGGTGTCGGAACCTCCGTGAACTGCTTCAATGCATTATAGTATTCGTAAACCAGCTCACGACGCAGCTTATAGGGATATTTCGCAGACGCCTGCCAGAGGAAAGAGGCAAGGTCATAATAATAAGGTCCCTTGCGCCCACCTTGGAAATCAATAAAATAAGGATTCCCCTTGGGGTCAAGCATCACGTTACGAGCCTGGAAGTCACGATAGAGGAAAGCATCACACTTCTCTGCCGTCAGGTCTTTGGCTAAGAGACGGAAATCGGCTTCTAACTTCATCTCATGGAAGTCAAGCTCTGTAGCCTTCAGGAAACAATATTTGAAATAATTCAAGTCGAAGAGGACAGAGTTCACATCAAACTCCGCCTGCGGATAACAGTTGGAAAAGTCCAACCCTCGTGCTCCCCGCATCTGGATGTTAGGCAACTCACGGATAGTACGTCTCAACAGCTCCTGCTCTTTCAACGTGTAACGTCCACCAGCCTCACGCCCTCCCCGGATAGCATCAAACAAGGACACAGAACCAAGGTCGGTCTCTATGTACCGTAACTCATCGTCGCTGACCGCCAGCAGCTGAGGAACAGGCAGCTGACGTTTGGCAAAATGCCGACAGAGATAGACAAACGCATGGTTCTCATCACGGCTGGTGCCAATGACACCCACTACCGTAGAACCATCCTTCGCCGTCATCCGATAATACATGCGATTGCTCCCAGCAACAGGCAATTGCGCAGTCTGTACGGGCTCTTCCCCACTCCACTGCCGGTATAACTCTAATAACTTATGCATAATATTGTCTGCAAAATTAATAAATAATCTGCAAACAACGAAGAAAAACAAAAAAAAACCGACTGTCTCCCGACAGTCGGTTTTTAAAACAAACTACTTAAAAACTAATCTACTAAAACAAATCAAAAAAATATCTTTATTTCGCTAAATCCTAATATTATCTTATCAAGGGTTTTAACCTTTTGACAGTGCAAAGATAGTAAGTTTGCGCACACGAAACAAGTATTTCTATGAAAAAGTTATACAGAAATTGATTTAAATCAACGCGAGGAGCCAAAATTCCTTTCGACCCCTCGCATTTTGATATGTCTGGTTTACAAAACGTTACATTACATCATGCCACCCATGCCTGGGTTAGCCATTGGCATAGCAGGCTCTTTCTCTGGTTTGTCAACAATCAAACATTCTGTTGTCAGGAACATACCAGCAATTGATGCAGCATTCTCCAAAGCGACACGTGCAACCTTAGCAGGATCCACGATACCAGCCTTACGCATGTCCTCATACTCACCAGTACGGGCATTGTAACCAAAGTCACCCTTACCCTCACGAACTTTCTGAACGACAACGGCACCTTCGCCACCGCCATTGAAGGCAATCTGACGCAAAGGCTCCTCGATGGCACGGCAGATGATGTTGATACCAGTCTGCTCATCAGCATTGACACCCTTGACATTAGCCAATGATTCCTGAGCACGGATGTAGGTTGTACCACCACCAGCGACAACACCTTCCTCGATAGCGGCACGAGTAGCGCAGAGGGCATCATCAACACGGTCTTTCTTCTCCTTCATCTCCACCTCACTGTTGGCACCGACATAGAGTACTGCGACACCACCTGCCAATTTGGCAAGACGCTCCTGCAGTTTCTCCTTGTCATAAGAAGAGGTTGTCAATTCAATCTCTTTCTTAATCTGGGCGATACGATCCTGGATAGCCTGCTTCTCACCGGCACCATTAACGATTGTAGTGTTATCCTTAGAGACGGTTACCTTGTCACAAGTACCCAGCATCTCGAGGGTAGCCTGCTCCAGCTTCAATCCCTTCTCCTCGCTGATAACAACACCACCTGTCAGGATAGCAATATCCTCGAGCATCGCCTTACGACGGTCACCGAAGCCAGGAGCCTTGACAGCACAGATCTTCAGACCACCACGCAGACGGTTGACAACCAACGTTGTCAAAGCCTCAGAGTCAACATCCTCAGCAATCACGAGCAAAGGACGACCACTCTCAGCAGCAGGCTGCAGGATAGGCAGGAAATCCTTGATATTAGAAATCTTCTTATCATAGATGAGGATATACGGATTCTCCATCACGCATTCCATCTTCTCTGAGTCTGTCATGAAATAGGGTGACAGATAGCCACGGTCGAACTGCATACCCTCAACAACACCGATATGGGTATCACGGCTCTTGCTCTCCTCAATAGTGATGACACCATCCTTAGAGACCTTACGCATAGCATCAGCAAGCAACTTACCAATCTCTTCATCGTTATTGGCAGAAACGGTAGCCACCTGCTCAATCTTGTCGTAGTTGTCATCTACCTGCTCAGCATTCTCCTTGATGAAATCAACAACAGCCTTGACAGCCTTGTCGATACCACGTTTCAAGTCCATGGGGTTGGCACCGGCAGTCACATTCTTCAGACCTTCTGTGACGATAGCCTGCGTAAGGATAGTTGCTGTTGTCGTACCATCACCGGCATCGTCACCAGTCTTAGAAGCGACACTCTTAACGAGCTGAGCACCCGTATTCTCGAATTTGTCCTCCAACTCGATTTCCTTTGCTACGGTCACACCATCCTTGGTAATCTGTGGAGCACCGAACTTCTTTTCAATAACAACGTTACGTCCTTTAGGACCTAATGTTACCTTCACTGCGTTGGCAAGCTGATCCACACCGTTCTTCAGCAGGTCGCGAGCCTCAATATTGAATTTAATATCTTTTGCCATAATTCTTATTTTTTTTGATTACACTGAGTATTCCGATTATTCCGAGTACCCTGATTATTTTTCTAATACTGCAAGCACGTCACTCTGACGCATCATCAGATATTTCTCTCCCTCAAACTCGAGTTCTGTGCCGGAATATTTGCCATACAGCACTTCATCACCAGCTTTCAGAATCATCTCTTCATCCTTTGTACCCTGACCAACAGCCTTGACAGTTCCGTGGAGGGGTTTCTCTTTTGCTGTATCAGGAATGATGATACCGCCAATCTTCTCTTCTGCCGGTGCTGGTACTACCAACACGCGGTCTCCTAATGGTTTAATATTCATAATGCTTAAAATTTTAAATTAAACTTACTGCCCTATGAGAAGCGAAAAACGTGCCAATCTTCCAGAACTGACACTTTGGCAGAAAAAAGCCACACATTATTTTATATTAAAACTCAAATAAAATTCTTTCTTTTTGTTCTTGTTTAATTGATTTTTTGTACCTTTGCAAAATATAGTTAATTATAAATAGGTTATGAAAGATTTTATCAAGTATGTGTTTGCCACCGTTACGGGCATTATCGTGTTTTCCCTTATCATGGGAATTCTTTTTGTGATTTCCATCGTAGGACTTGCCGCCTCATCAGCATCGTCCATTCCTGTGGAAGACAATTCCGTATTCACCCTGTCACTTTCAGGACAAGTCAATGAGCGTGCCGAAGAGGACATCATAGGACTGATGATGGGACAGGTCAGTGAGAACATCGGACTGGAAGATATCATTTCTTCCATCAAGAAGGCAAAGGACAACGAGGACATCAAGGGCATCTATATTGAGTCAGGACTCTTCTCCTCAGATTCGCCAGCCTCAGCCCATGCCATACGAGAGGCACTGCTTGACTTCAAGAAGAGCGGGAAATGGATTGTCGCCTATGCTGACAGCTATACACAGACTACTTATTATATCTGTTCTGTAGCGGACAAGGTATACCTGAACCCTCAAGGAGTCGTTGACTGGCATGGTCTTGCTGCCAACCCGATGTTCCTCAAGGACCTCCTTGCCAAGTTCGGGGTGAAATACCAGCTCTGCAAGGTAGGTAAATATAAGAGTGCCCCTGAGATGATGACCGCCGACGGTATGAGTGAGCCGAACCGTGAGCAGGTGACAGCATACATGTCGGGAATCTGGAAGGTGATGCTGAAGGATGTCTCTGACAGTCGCAAGATCTCCGTTGACTCTCTGAATGCCTATGCTGACCGTTTTATCATGGTTGCCAACCAACCGGATCTGGTCAAGATGAAGTTGATTGACGGACTGCTGTATACCGATGAGGTGAAAGGGGAAATCAAGAAGCGCCTGAAGATAGATGCCGACGACGATATCCATCAGCTCTCTCTTTCTGACATGGTGAACGTGAAAGGCAAGAAAGAGAATGGTGAGAAGGTTGCCGTCTATTATGCTTATGGCGACATCATAGATTCCGAGACGACCAATGCTATTCAACAAGAGCATTGCATCGTTGCCACAAAAGTATGTAAAGACCTGGAGAAACTCGCTGAGGACGACGACGTAAAGGCGGTGGTGCTCCGTGTCAACTCTCCTGGTGGTTCCGCATACGCCTCTGAACAGATCTGGCATGCTGTCATGAACCTGAAAGCAAAGAAACCGGTGGTTGTCTCCATGGGTGGCTATGCCGCTTCGGGTGGCTACTATATCAGCTGCGCCGCTAACTACATCTACTCCGAGCCAACCACCATCACCGGCTCTATCGGCATCTTCGGTATGTTCCCGGATGTCAGCGGACTGCTGACCGACAAACTCGGCATCAAGTTCGACGAGGTCAAGACGAACAAGCATGCCGCCTTTGGTACGATAGCCCGTCCTTTCAACGAGGAGGAGATGGCAATGCTCGACCAGTATATCGGTCGTGGCTACGAACTCTTCCGCAAGCGTGTCGCTGACGGCAGAAAACTGTCCGTGGAAGCTGTTGAGGAAATCGCACAAGGCCGTGTCTGGCTGGGCAATGATGCCTTGGGCATCAAACTGGTTGACGCTATTGGCTCTTTGGACGATGCCGTAAAGAAGGCTGCGCAACTTGCCAAACTCGACGAATACCACACCGCATCTTATCCTGCACCTGTTGACTGGATGGAGCAACTTATGGGCATGACCAACAAGGGCAGCTATCTCGATGAGCAGATGCGTGCTTCTTTAGGTGAGTATTATGAGCCTTTCAACTACCTGAAAGGTATCAATAAGCAGAGTGCCATCCAGGCTCGTCTGCCCTATTTCCTCCATATAAAATAAATAAGGTATATGAGAGTTGAGGGGGACTTCATTATTATTCGTAAATGGCTGCTGCCACTGAGTTGGCTCTATGGGTTAGGGGTCAAATTACGCAACATGGCATTTGAAGTGGGTATCTTAAAGACCCGCTCCTTTGACATACCTGTCATTTCAGTGGGTAATATCACTGTTGGCGGAACAGGGAAGACTCCTCATGTGGAATATCTGGTAGAACACCTCAAGGACCTTTTCCGTGTAGCGGTGCTCAGCCGCGGCTACAAACGCAAGAGCAAGGGATTCATCATTGCCAACGAACAGACGACGATGCCGGAGATCGGCGATGAGCCCTACCAGATGAAACAGAAATTCCCGGAGGTGACAGTGGCGGTCGACAAGAGCAGGTGCCACGGTATTGATGAACTGACGAGCTACGACAAGAGTCTGGATGTCATACTACTCGACGATGCCTTCCAGCACCGTTATGTCAAACCGGGTATTAACATCTTGCTGGTCGACTACCACCGGCTGGTCATCTATGACACACTGCTCCCCGCCGGAAGACTACGGGAGCCGCTGTCCGGAAAGGACCGTGCAGACGTCGTCATCGTCACCAAATGTCCGAGGGACCTGAAACCCATGGAATACCGTGTCATCACCAAGGCGATGAAGCTCTATGCCTACCAGAGTCTGTATTTCACCACTTTGGAATATGACGACCTGCACCCCATCTTCGGTGGAGGGCAGCGACCGCTCAGCAGTCTGCAACCTGACGAGCAGGTACTGCTACTGACTGGCATCGCCTCACCAGAGCAGGTCATCCACGACTTAGAGCCTTACACCAAGAATCTCACCCCGCTGACGTTTGCTGATCACCATCAGTTCAAGAAAAAAGACATACGGCTCATCAACGAGACTTTTGCGAGTCTTCCTGAGCCCCGTTGCATCATCACCACCGAGAAGGATGCCACCCGTCTTTACCATGCTGAGGGACTTAGTGAGGAGGTCCGCCAGCACATCTACACCCTCCCCTTACGTATTCATTTCCTATTAGAGCAGGAAGAATCTTTTAACCAATATATCATAGGCTATGTACGAAAAAATTCAAGAAACAGCATCCTGGCTAAGACAAAGGATGACCACAAGTCCCAAGACAGCCATCATTCTGGGGACAGGCCTCGGACAATTAGCTTCCGAAATAACTGACAAGCACGAGATACCCTATAGCGAGATTCCCAACTTCCCTGTGTCTACTGTCGAAGGACATAGCGGCAAACTGATCTTCGGCAAGTTGGGGGGCATCGAGATCATGGCGATGCAAGGACGCTTCCATTACTATGAGGGATATACGATGAAGGAGGTGACTTTCCCTGTCCGTGTGATGTACGAGCTGGGCATCAAGACGCTCTTCGTCTCGAATGCCGCCGGAGGTATGAACCCTAAGTTCAATATTGGCGACCTGATGATCATCACCGACCATATCAATTTCTTCCCGGAGCATCCGCTACGTGGCAAGAACTACCCCACCGGTCCCCGTTTCCCGGATATGCATGAGACCTACGACAAGAAACTGATCCAACTCGCTGCTGATATCGCTTTCGAGAAGAAGATACGTGTCACCTATGGTGTGTATATCGGTGTCCAGGGTCCTACCTTCGAGACTCCTGCAGAATATAGGATGTATCACCTGATGGGTGCTGATGCGGTGGGTATGTCTACCGTACCTGAGGTGATTGTCGCCCACCATTGTGGTATCCGCACCTTCGGCATCTCCGTCATCACGGACTTGGGAGGCTTTGACAATCCCGTGGAAGTCAGCCATGAGGAGGTACAGGAGGCTGCCAATGCCGCCCAACCTTCCATGACGGAGATTATGCGGGAGATGATCATCCGCTCGGAGAAGATAGAGTCACAAAAGATAGAGAGGTTTAACACTGAACACCCCACAGAAAAATGGAAATAGCCAAATTAGGAGAGTTTGGTCTTATCGACCGACTGACAAAAGACATCAAGCCACAGAACGCATCCACGAAATATGGCGTGGGCGACGACTGTGCCGTACTCCACTACCCCGACAGCGAGGTGCTCGTCACAACGGACATGCTGATGGAGGGAGTACACTTCGACCTCACCTATATCGACCTTGAGCACTTAGGGTATAAGTCGGCGATGGTGAACATCAGTGACATCTTCGCCATGAACGGCACCCCCCGCCAGATGACGGTAAGTCTTGCCCTCAGCAAGCGCTTCACGGTAGAGGACCTTGAGGCTTTTTACAGTGGTCTGCGCCTTGCCTGTGACAAATGGAACGTGGATATCGTAGGGGGCGACACCACTTCCAGCTATACCGGTCTTGCCATCAGTATCACCTGCATCGGTGAGGCTCGCAAGGAGGACATCGTCTATCGTAACGGTGCCAAGGAGACTGACCTCATCTGCGTGAGCGGTGACCTCGGTGCCGCTTATATGGGACTGCAACTCTTAGAGCGTGAGAAAGCTGTCTATTATGAGCAGGTAAATGAACTGCAGAAAAAGATTGCCGAGGCTAAAGCAAATGGCGACAGCCAAAAACTCTCAACTCTCAACTCTCAACTCTCAACGATAGCTACGCCTGACTTTGCCGGTAAGGAATACCTGCTGCAACGACAGTTGAAGACGGAGGCGCGTGGTGATATTATCCAGCGGTTGCGGGAGGCGAATATCCGTCCGACAGCGATGATGGACATCTCGGACGGTCTCAGCAGCGAGCTGATGCACATCTGTAAGCAGAGCCATGTGGGCTGCCGTGTCTTCGAGAAGAATATCCCCATCGACTACCAGACGGCGGTGATGGCAGAGGAGCTGAATATGAATGTGACGACCTGCGCACTGAATGGAGGTGAGGATTACGAACTGTTGTTCACCGTCCCTATCGGTGACCATGAGAAGATAGAGGCAATGGAGGATGTCAAGCTCATCGGGCACATCACCAAGGAGTCTTTAGGGCATATCCTCGTCACCCGTGACGATCAGGAGTTTGAGCTCAAGGCTCAGGGGTGGAATCCGTTATAAACTGACGGGGAGTCTTTCCCAATAATTTCTGGAACGCACGGCGAAAGGTAGAGATAGAGGCAAACCCACTTTCGTTGGCTATATATTCTAAAGTGTACTCTGGATGTTCTTTGAGCAAGGGTACACTTACTTTTTCTATACGCATCTGGTTGATATAGTCATAGAACGTCTGTCTCCGCACCTGACTCAGATAGTTGCTGACATACGTACGGTTCGTCCCCATCGCTGCAGCAAGATCGGTCAACGTAAGTGTTTTTTCCAGATAAAGACGTTTTTCCTCCACCACCTGCTCCAGCATTCCGTCAGGAATAGGGAGAGCGGCACTCGTTGCGTCATGTCCGTTATTCCCCTTCCCCTCTATCTCCACAGCAACAGGACAGAAGTTCCAACTGTATCTCAGTACCATCAGCCACAGCAGGATGGTCAACACATAATAGATGATGTCTGTCGTGACAGTGGCATAGAGGGATGCAAACAACCACGACAACTGACTGGCAATAGCAAAGAAGAAGACGGGTTTCAGCCATGACACGTCGATATCGTCGATATTTGAGTAGTTCTTGCGGACATAACTCAACTGGTGTTTCATCTTCACATAGCCAATGCCGACAATCGCCCATGCGAAACACCACAGGAAGACTGCATAGGCATAGATGACCCACTGCGCCGGCTCTATAATATATAATAAGGTGAAAATGACAAAGGGCAAGGACAGGTAAAACAGTTTCCGCAAGGTCACCCACCCCGGCATCACCACCTCAAAGACAAAGACGGTATAGGTCAGTGCCGACCATCCATCAATCATCATAATCCAGTCGAGCACCTCATCCCTATACATCCCTGGGAAGGTAATGATGATGTCTTTCAGGTTCCATACTGCCCATATCGCCATGATCCATCCCAAAACGGTCTGAAAACGGGTGCGTTTCTTTCTGAAGAACAGGATATGGATGGCGAAGATGGCAAAGAATGCCGTTGACACGCCAATGAGGAAAGCCGATACGTTCATATAATGTTCCATGATGCAAAGATACAATATTTTCACAAATATCTCCATCCTCTTTGAATGTCATCGCATAAATTTTTACGCAATGACACTCGAAATTGTTTTAGTGAACGAATTACAACACATTTGAACTTGACACGGAAAACAATTTTTCCTATCTTTGCCAACAGAATTACTACACCAATAAATACAATAACTATGAAGAAAAACATCATTACGCTTTGTCTGTTGGCAATGACGTGTGCCGCTGTCACAGCACAAGTGAAGAAACGACCGACAGCTAAGAAACCGGCTGCCGCTGCCAAGAAACCGGTCCAGACTAAAGTGAACAACAAGTTTGCTATCCTCCAGCTGGACGAGTGGGCAAACAACGGACTCTTTGAGGATGCGGAGAACATCTACATCCTCGACTATCCTAACGGGGAGTCCAACGCATTACGTGCCGTCAACAAGAAAACGGGAGAGATAAAGATTGTCATTCCCAAGAAGACTCGCCGCCGTGCGAAGATTCTCAGTGCAGGAGCAGACAGCACGAACCTTTACTTCCGACTTGCCGACATCGGTCTCGTCAAGTATAACGGTACGGATGTGAACACCTCGGAGGTCATCCTCCCGGAAAGAGAATGGAATGCACCAGACGCTTATCTGACAAAAGCACAGGAATACAAGAAAATCATCACCTCAACCAACGGTCGCTATCTCGGACTGTTAGAGGGTGCCACCAGTCTGGTTTTCGACCAGAAGGAACATCGGGTCACTGGCTTCTATGAGAGAGCATCAGATGGTCTGCTCAGCGATAACGGTACGCTCGTCTATATCTACCTCAGTGAAATCGGTGCGGTACCTAAGGGACTGCCTACTCCCAGTAGTCGTAACAAACAGAACGCTATCGGCTGCAAGATATGGAAGATGAAGGATATCGGCAACGGTGGCGGCGGTGAGCTCTCTGGTATCTGGCGTGATGATGTCGACAGCATGATCTATGTCGGTATGGGTGAACAGGTGATGCGCTCCCCGATGAAGAAGATGAAATGGGAAGAAGCCTACTGCCTGCCCGGTGAGAACAAGAAGTTTACCCGTATTGCTTGCAACGGTAAGCATGTACTCGCCATCACGGACAACTACCAAAAACATTTCTACGAGTGGAATAACAAGGACCTGAAGGGCGAGCCGAAGATCTCACAGGAGCTCACCACAGGTATCGAAGGTACCTACGGCATGTTCGGCATGTTCGGAGAGATCAAGTTCAACCAAGTTGATTATCTGTATTGCGACTGGAACGGCAATTTCTGGATGCAGGAAGGTGACGGCAAATTCTACATCTATAACCCTGACGGCATCAAAGGACTCGCTGCATTGAAAGGAAAACAGACAAACAACAAACTCCCCGAGGAAGAATGATAATTAACCTTATAATATATAAATAGCAACAATTATGAAACAGACAAGACATCTTTTAGTCGCAGGTGCGATAGCACTGGTGGCTGGTGTGTTCTCCGCTTGCGGAGGTGGTAGTGGTGCAGGAAGCGCAGAGGCAGAAGCAGCCTCCCTGCCAATCGACGGAATCCTCGGCGAGTACCCGAAAGCAGTAGCAGAATACGAGGCAGCTGAAGCAGCAGCCTCCGCAAAGTATGATGAACTGAAAAAGACGAATCCAGAAAAAGCTAGTCAATTCTGGTCAGACTATTTAAACCAAGGGAATACTACGAAATTTAAGAAAGAGACCATACCTGCCATCGAAAAGGCATTGGAAGGCAAGGAAATTCCTACAGAGGTGGCTGAAGGACTGCCCCTGAGACTCGACAAAAGTCTGACACTCGACAACTCAAGACATGCCAGAACGAGTGGTAAGTTCACTGTTGGAGCTACCAAGGACACCAAATACTCTAACTTTGTGCCTGTTGCCTTCGATACTGAGGGAAAGGCAATCGCTTTTGGCGATGGTATTCGCGTAAAGGATTTCATAGCTGGCGAAGGCAAGGAATTCACCGTTGACTACTTCATCAGCATCAAGAAACACGATGCTGCAGGATGGGCAAAACTGGCAAAGATAGTCATCATGGACAAGACCAACGAGACGTTCAAGCAGGTGGAAGAGCAAGTCAAAGCGGCGAAAGAGGCTGCTAAACAATGAGATATTTGAGAAGAACGAAAAATAATCCGCCAAAAGTTTGGTGGATTATTTTAATTTTCGTATCTTTGTCAATGACACATAAACTTTGGGGAAATCATATTAATAAACTATTAAAATAAGATGTCTATGAAAAGATTACTAGTTTCTTTTTTTACCGTACTTGTTTCGATAGCGATATTCGCAGGCAACGTGACGGAACAACAGGCACTGACGATTGCCCGTCAGTTTATGCAGGGTAAGTCTTTCCAGCAGAAGCAGGTACGTCGTGCCGCTACAGTGGGTGACAACCAATTCTATGTTTTCAATGCCGAGGGACAGAACGGTTTTGTGATTGTCAGTGCTGACGACCGTACCATACCTGTATTGGGCTATGCCGACAAGGGTAGTCTGGAGTTGGACAAGCTCCCTGTCAATGCCCGCCGCTGGCTGGAAAGCTATGCCGAGCAGATCAAGGCTTTGGGTGATGATGTTCAGACCAGCACACATCCCCGTCGTGTCTTAGGTGCCCCCGTGTCACCCCTGCTGACTTGTCAGTGGAATCAGGGAGCACCTTATAACCTGCAGTGTCCGTTGGACGGTGAGGACCATTGTGTCACTGGCTGTGTCGCCACCGCCATGGCACAGGTCATGTACTATCATAAATGGCCCCAGAGTGCAACAACAGCCATACCGGCATATACAACCAGTACAAAAGGGTTGAACCTCTCTGAGCTGCCTGCCACCACTCTCAAGTGGGATCAGATGAAAGATAGTTATAGTTATGACGAGACTGGTGCTGCAGCCGATGCCGTCGCTGAGTTGATGCGCTATTGTGGACAGGCTGTGCAGATGGACTATACAAGAAATGAGTCGGGGGCAGGTGTCAGCGCCGCAAACCTCATCAACTATTTCGGCTATAGTAAGACGGCAAAGAACATAAGCCGCTCCAACTATACTACAACGGAATGGGAGACCATCATCTATCAGGAGCTTTCCAACAAACGTCCTGTACTGTATTCTGGAAATTCAGGCTCTGGCGGTCACCAGTTCGTGATCGACGGGTACGACAACAAGGGACTCTTCCATGTCAACTGGGGATGGGGAGGCTATTCCGATGGACATTTCGTGCTGTCAGTACTCAATCCTGAGGGACGAGGTATCGGAGGCGGAATATCTGAAAACGGTTACACCAGGTTTCAGGATGCCATTATCGGTGTACAGCCTGACCATGGGGAGCCTGCCGCAAAACCAAATGTCTTTTACATGAGTCAGTATAATACATACCAGTTCACCCGTAGCAGCTCCACACAGGACTTCACCAATGTCGCAGTAAATGGTTGGATTGGTTTCTGGGGAGAAGGAAGTATTACCGTTGACCATGCATGGGCACTCTGCAAGGGCGGTAATCTTCTCAAGATTCTTGACACAAAAAAAGACATAACGATCAATCAGGGATATTTCTCTTCTGCCAACGCTAATCTCTCCTTTGGCGCTAACCTTGACAATGGTATCTATGAGCTACGCCAGATGTACCGCTATCCCGGAGAGACAGAATGGAAAAAATGTGGGTTATATAACGACAATATCCTCCTTGCGGAGATCAGCGGCAACAACCTCACCTTGAAATATTCCTCAGATATAGAGAAAGCAATTAAGATTAATGAGGTGACAGTGAATGGAGTCAAGAAGACGGGACGTAACATGTCGGCAGTGATAAACTGGACGAATAACGGCTATAACAACGAGACCCCATTCTTTGTATGGCTTGGCACTAACTCTGATTTCGTAGCCGCTGCATCATCATACCTCGAAAACGGAAAGACGGAAGACCTTGAGATTGCCTTCACCTCGAAGGAAGCAGGAACATTAACGCTTGCCATCTCCACGGACTATGACAAACAGAACATTGTCTACCAGACAAACATCACCATTGAGCAATCACTTCCTCAGGAACTCCAAACAAACTTGTCAATCGAAGGTGCGAAGAATAATACTATTGAGGGCACTACCATCAATGCCACAGCCAGCTTTAAGAATACAGGAAATAATACGTATAACGACCAGATAATATTCCATCTGCAACAGATTGATGATGACTGGAATTATATTGGGGACCCGGTTGAGGTTATTAAAGACATCAACCTTGCTGTAGGCGAACAAACACAAGTCACTGCTCAGTTCCCAGACTTGATAGCTGGCACCCAATATTACCTTACCGTTTACTACTTCTCATCAGGTATTGTTTACTGGGGCAACAGCACGACATGTACTGTCGGCAAAGTATTGGTTCCGGCAGATCTGTCTTTCTCTCTGAACGTGACCAACAACAAGTCTGACTATACCATTGAGGGAACATCGATCAAGACGAATGTTGTTCTCAAGAATAACAGCACTTACGACTACAATGACAAGATTGAAGTGGCTGCGTGGTACGACAATAGCAATGATGGATTAGTATATTGGGAGAATGGTGTGACTATCAAGGATGTACAGATACCAGCAGGTCAGCAGAAGACACTCTATAACGTTGAGATTCCTAATCTGACGATAGGTCGGACATATTACCTTAGCGTGACTTACTACTCTGAAGGTGGTGGCGTGCGAAACTTTGACTGGTACAATAAATACACCCTGGTGACTCCCACAGCCATCAACACTGTTAAGACAGACCTGCGGACAGATGCTCCTCGCTACAACCTCCGTGGACAGCGAGTATCTGCCAACCATAAGGGTATTATCATCAAGAATGGCAAGAAGTATCTGGTGAAATAGTGCAAAATATGAGCAAAACGAAAAATAATCCGCCAAAAGTTTGGTGGATTATTTTTTTTGTTGTACCTTTGCACCCGCAAACGAGAGGATTGCAGTGATCTAAAGAACATGGTGCCTTAGCTCAGTTGGTAGAGCATCGGACTGAAAATCCGTGTGTCCCCGGTTCGATTCCTGGAGGTACCACTCCTCGGACTTTTTTCATGCCCATAATTACCACGTAATTTTTTGTTTTTAATATCACAACATCACCAAACTCACGCAAATGCCGATGGGCAGAGGGCTGAGCTTGGTGATGTTTTTGGTGACATTGTGATGTTTTTGGTAAAAAAACAAGCAATTTTCTTGCAAAACAGGAGAATTTTTCGTATCTTTGCAGATGTATTATCAACGACGATAGTATCAACTAAAAAAACTAAAAACTAAATTTTATGGAAGAAAGAAAACTGAGTTTTCAGGATGTCCCATCGGGGTATCAACTGTGTTTTAACAGCAAGTGTCCGAAAGCGGACGAGTGTTTACGCTATCAGTCTGGGATGCTGGCTCCAGACACGATGACGCAAGGTGCCGCCATCTATCCTGCTGCGTGCAAGAATGGAGCCTGTCAGTATTTCCGGACATGTAAGCCTGTACAGATGGCATACGGATTCAACAACCTGTACCGTCACCTGCCCTCACCTCTTGCCTCCATGGCACGAATGAGAATCAGGGCTTTCCTGAGTAGTGGCATGAGTACTTATTACCGCTATCATCATGGGGAGCGGCTGATGTCCCCTCGGCTGCAGCAGCAGATCCTTGACATCATGGCAGGTTATGGAAGTACGGAGGGACTGTCCTTCGACCATTACGTTACCACTTATGACTTCACATAGTGCTTAGGGGATTATTCCCACGGTGGGAATCCATCATTCCCACGAAGGGAATCCGTCATTCCCACGGTGGGAATACCCCTACTCTCCTAATGGGAGTCAATCATTCCCATAATGGGAATACATTTTTAAAACCATACTAAATAACGACTAATAATGATACTAACACTTATTAGAACAGACAAGAAGAACAAGAAGCACCTGAAACAGCAACAGGTGGAGAGCTTGCTGCCTATCATCAGCGACAAGTCTTATGATGATACCATCCGTGTATTACGTGACTTTGTCCAGTTTTCCACGGCGTATGCTGAGTTTCCGTACATGCATAGGCTGCCTGTGGTCTATCCCTCTGTAGCACTGAAAGGTGGTAAAGAGGGTGACACCGTGATGAGGTCATTCAGCGGATGGCTGACACTGACCGTGGGACCGCTCTGTAATCATGAGGAGGTGGAGGCTGTCAAGCAAGCCACACGTATTCTGCCTTTTACCGTTGCGGCATTCGCAGGAAGTAGTGGGAAGACAGTAAAGATTGTCATCAGTGCCTGCCGACCTGACGGTAGTCTGCCCCAGACGCGAGAGGAGGCAGAGCTGTTTTGTCAGCAAGCCTACCCTTTGGCAGGAAGTCTTTATGAGGTAGTACTGCGTACCGTCCATACCAACAACCGTCTTTCCATCGGTCCTGCCGTAAGGGCAAACGAGAATGGGTTGCTGATGACTGGATTCCGCATGACCTACGACGAGTCGCCTGTCATTGCCGACCATCCTGTCGCACTCCTGATACCTGACATTCCCAGTACCTTCACACGCATGGGAAATGTCATCGGATCATCAGACAACACAGAGGACACTCCGGACTCCCGCATTGGGAAAGAGACGCATGAGTTGATAAAATTCCTCGAAAACCGCTATTCCTTCCGCATGAACACGGTGATGGGGTATGTGGAATACCAGCGGAAGGACAAATGGCACTACGGGTGGATGCCCGTCGACGAGCGTGTACAAAACGGAATGGCGATGGAGGCACGGCTCGCCGGTCTGGATATCTGGGACAAGGATATCCACCGCTACCTGAAATCGAGTCTTGTCCGCCAATACGATCCCATCGATGAATACCTCTGGGGCGTGAGGGGAAAATGGGACGGGAAAGACCATATCGGAAGGCTGGCAAGGACGGTACCGAATGACAATCCACACTGGGAACAATGGTTTCGCACATGGTTTCTGGGGATGGTGATGCAATGGCGGGGACGACAGACACGTTATGGCAACTCGATGGTACCCCTCCTCATTTCCAAACAAGGTTACAATAAGTCGACTTTCTGTAAGTCGCTACTGCCTCCAGAACTGCAATGGGGATACACTGACAATCTCGTGCTTAGCGAGAAAAAGTCAGTGCTGCAGGCAATGAGTCAGTTCCTGCTGGTCAACCTCGACGAGTTCAACCAGATATCACCCAAGGTACAGGAGGGTTTCCTTAAAAACCTTGTCCAGTTGGCAAGCGTCAAGGTGAAACGACCTTATGGCAAACATGTGGAGGACTTCCCCAGACTTGCCTCTTTCATAGCCACTGCTAATGTTGTCGACCTGCTGTCGGACCCCTCGGGCAATCGCAGGTTCATCGGTGTGGAACTGACCGGACCTATTGATGTCAAATATCGCATCAACTATACGCAACTGTATGCACAGGCTATCACGCTGCTTGACAAGAAAGAGCCTTACTGGCTTGACGAGCAGCAGACCCGCTTGGTGATGGAGTCCAACATGAAGTTCCAAATGCGATCACCCGAGGAGATGTATTTCGCAGAGTGCTTTGAAATTCCAACCACGGAGAAAGACGGTCAGTGGATGACAGCCGCAGCCATCCATCAGGTCATCAAACGGTACGCTGGCTCGGCAATCAAAAACGGCAACATACGCAGGTTCGGACGTTTCCTTGCCAACACAGATGGACTACGACAGCGTCGTACTCGCTTCGGAATGGAGTATTTTGTGAGTCAAAAATCACTAAAATAACCCCTAAATAGCATCAGAAACATCACAAACATCACCACTAACATCACCAAGCTCAGCCCTCTGCCTATCGGCATTTGCGCAAGTTTGGTGATGTTGTGATATTAAAAATAAAAAAATTGTATGTACCTTTACTTTTTGGATGTATCAGCGAAAAAAGTGCAGAATTCTTTATCTAAAGGCGATGCAGAGGATTGAGAAAATTTTGGGTTACGATTTGGAGACCGTTCTGGACTCAATGTTCTGCTATAAATTGCATTAAAAAGACCACCCGACTCAGAGCCACCAGCCTGTTTTGTGAATCATCGTCGGGTGCAAAGGTACAACATTTTATGGAATATTCCAAATTCTTGCGAAGGAAGTAGTCCAGCTATAGCAAAATTAAACGGTAATGAGTACATTTTCTAAAAAGAGTACTTTTATTTGAGAAATATTTGTAATTTTGCAGAAAAATCAAGAGAAATCGATTATGGCAAAGTATTTAGACCCGAAAGCCGACCTGACCTTCAATAAGATATTTGGCGAGCACAAACATCTCGTCATCAGTTTGCTCAATGCCCTGCTCCCCCTGAAGGATGACGAGCGGGTGGAAAGCATCGAATACTGGCCGGCCGAGAAGATTCCCGACAGGACAGAGGCAGAGAAATACAGTATTGTGGATGTGTGCTGCAAAGACAACAAGCAACGCGAATTCATCGTTGAGATGCAAATGTCGTGGACGGACTCTTTCAAGAACCGTGTGCTGTTGAATGCTTCCAAGGCATACGTGGCACAGACCGAGAAGGGGATGAACTATGCCAGCCTTCAGCCTGTCTATGCTCTGAACTTTGTCAATGCTGAATTCCAGAAGGATGTCGATGACTATTATCATTATTATCACTTGGTTCATGACCGATACACCGACAAGGTGATTGACGGTCTGCACCTTATTTTCGTAGAACTGCCGAAGTTCAAGCCATCTAATTATGCTGAGAAAAAGATGCAGGTTCTTTGGCTCCGTTTCCTCACGGAAATTGACGAGAAGACAAAGGAAGCCCCAACTGAGTTTCTTGAGAATGCCGAAGTGAACGAAGCTCTTGAAATTGTCGAAAGAGCTGCTTTCAGTGATGAAGAGATGCGGGCTTACGACAAGTTTTGGGATAGGGTCAGCACACAACGGACATTCGAAGAAGAAGTAACGCGGAAGGCTGAAGCGAAAGCTAAAGCGGAGGCAAAAGCGGAGGCTAAGGCAATAGTAGAACAACAAAGGTTTGACACCGCCCGTAAGTTGAAGGCTATGAATGTGATGACGCTTGAACAGATTGCTGAGGTCACCGGTCTCACGCCAGAGCAAATTAGCGCATTATAATAATAAGGTATAGTCATTTCCTATTCGCTATGTCAGGAATGAAGCCGATATTCAGAGGGGTTCTTGCATTTTGCACCGCTTGCTTTCTAATGGTATGTTGTGCACCTCACAGCTCTTCGGAATCGGAAACTCTGCGCGAGGAGGCTAACGAACTGTATGGCCAGCAACGGTATGAAGAGGCCATCAAGGGCTATGAGCGGGCGATGGCGGCGGCAGACAAAAAAGACGCGGCTGAGGCGCGGCTGCAGCTGCGGCAGGACATCATCGACTGCCATCAGGCGCTGGGCAACCAGACAAAGGTACGCGAGCTGCTGAAGACCCAATTGGAGGAGGCTCATGCTGCCGGCGACATTCAGATGGAGGCGGAGGCCATGAATACATTAGGCTTGCAAATCTACGAAACGGGCGACAAGCAGACGGCCTATGACTATATGACGCAAGCGGTCAGGCTGATGGAGAAGAGTACCGCAGAAGATGCGCCCTATCTGCTGGCCTACTACCACTATGTGCTGATGAAACGCAGGACTGTTGACGAAGACTACGCTCAGGCACTCATCGACGCAAAGGCGGTGGAGAAGTACTTAGCGCAATCACCGCAACCCGAAAAGGGCGAGCCGATGCTGGTCCGTACCCTGGGTACAATGGCCCACCTCTATTGCATGACGGACAGCACCGCGAAAGCCGACAGCATCTATGGCGTATGGCAGCAACACCTGCCCATGGCGGTTTCAAACGAGCGCGACATCTGCCCTTACCTGACTCATCGCGGGCGATACCAGGAGGTCATCGACATTCAAAGGCGACATGTGGAATGGGTACGCGAGAAGAAAGGTAAGTGGACGGATTCTGAGCTCACGGCGAAATACCAGATGGCCGAGGCGGAGGCTGCCTTGGGGCATGGCGACGAGGCTTTCCGGCTGTTGAAAGAGTCGTACGAGATTAACGACACCCTGCTGGCCCGACAGGCGGAGGAGAACGCGCAGGAACTGGAGGCGGTGTATCAGAACCAGTTGAAGACGGAGCAGATCAGCCGTCTGCGCCTATGGGTTATCATTCTCGGCGGGATAGCAACCGTTCTGGTTGTCATGCTGTTGGTTTACAGGGTCAAGACAGTACGCAAACGGAAAAATAAGGCCATCATTAAGGTCGTCTCTACACTCAGAGCGATCTCAGCCGTGAGATGCTCGCCGACCTGATGGGTGTCGACCGTACCACGTTCAGTCGTATCATCCGTGAGCAGTCTGGTTGTCAGAACATGAACGACTATCTGAACCAGAAGCGCCTGCGCTATGCCGAGCAGTTGTTGCGCCAGCATCCCAACTACACCATCCACGCTATCATGCAGGATAGCGGATTCCAGTCGAAGTCCACCTTCACTACCCTCTTCAAGAAAACCTATGGTGTGACACCCTCGCAATATCGGGAGCAATCTGAATAGTTTCTATAAGCGCTCTTTTGCTAATTCCGAACTATCTTTTTGCCAATTCCGAACCACTACTGGCAGACTTTCCGCTATGAAAGTCTGCCTTTTTTGTACCTTTGTGGTATATGAAACTCGAAAAGGGTGTTATAAGAGTCACAAGAGACGAGGCAGAGGCTACACGCTTTGCCGCCTTCGATCGTGCTGTCAAGCAAGGGCGTTTGTACACGCAGCAAGGCATCACCCGTGAGAAACTCTGTGAACTGATGGGTGTCGACCGCACCACGTTCAGCCGTATCATCCGCAAGTATTCTGGTTGCCAGAACATGAACGACTACCTGAACCAGAAGCGTCTGCGCTATGCCGAGCAGTTGTTGCGACAATATCCCAACTACACCATCAATGCCATCATGCAAGACAGCGGTTTCGCCACCAAGTCCACCTTTACCCAATTATTTAAAAAGGTGTATGGCATGACTCCTTCGGAATATCGCAGTAAACTATGAAGTAAATCATAACTTAAAATATTAATAACATGAAACTAAAAGATTACGACAAACCGACGATGAAGGTAGTCAAGATTCAAACAACGAAGATGCTCATGACGAGCAAAACCGGAGTGAAGGACTACGATTGGAATGAGTATGAAGAGTAACGAACCCACTAAAACGAAGAGCAAAATGAAAAAGACAATGAGATTTCTTAGCATGACCGCCCTCGCTTTGGTGGGCGCAGTAATGACCGGCTGCACGAACGACGACAACTTCATCGACGAGCCGCAGCAGCCCGAAGACAAAAGTAACATAGTAACGCTGACAACCACCGTCGGTTTCGACGAGGGAGCGGAAGCACGTGGCACAAACCGTGCACTGGATATTGACTTCGAGAACAAAAAGGCTGTGAAGACCTTCGCTGCTGGTGAGACAATGGCACTTGTTTACAAGAATACCAGCGGCAATACAGTGAAGGCGGTGAGTGCAGCCTTGGAAGCAGGCGACATCACAAGCGGCAGCAAGTCGGCAAAGTTCACCTTTGAACTCGAAAACCCCGACAAAACACAGAATGTAACTTACATCTATCCCGCTGCGATGGCAAACGCTGACGGTACGGTAAATTACGACGCACTCTCTACGCAGAATGGCACGCTGACCACACTCTCAAGCACACTCGATCTGGCAACATACACCGCTGCATGGGATGGCACTTCACTGCCCACTGGCACACTGGACAACCAACTCGCGGTATGCGCCCTCACCCTCAAGAACAGCACTGGCAGCAGCACCATCACCAGCGGTCTCACCCAGGTGACCGTCAACGACGGCACTAACACCTATACCGTGACTCCCACCAGCAGCACCTTCGGCACTGATGTCATCTACGTAGCCATCCGTCCCGTTACCGCTGCCCTCAGTTACACCGCTACCGACGGCACCACCAACTACACGAAGACCGCAACGAGCCGCGAGTATGCCGCCTGCAACTTCTATAACCTCGGACTGAGGATGGCAGTATCTGTTCCCTCGTTCACCGTAGGAGTAACAGGTGGAGTAGCAAAGAAAGTGTTCTTCGCTCCCGGCAACCTGCAGTACAATGCCAGCGAGTCGACTTACAAGTGGCGCTTCGCTGAGAACCAGTATGATGTTATCGGTTCATGGAATGCTTCGTCATGGGTTGACCTCTTCGGTTGGGGTACATGGACGGGAAGCAATCCTTCTAAAGTGACTAACATCAGCACTACGGGCAGCCAATACTCTTTCGACGATGCCGACTTCTCTCAGGAGAGCATTCTCGCCGATGCTACCCAGCGCAGCTACGACTGGCGCACGCTGAGCAAGGACGAGTGGGTTTACGTATTCAACACCCGCACAGTGAACGGCGGCACGGGCGCAGGCAAGAGCTACACTTTGGATGCAACGGTAGGTAGCAGAGAGGGTGTTGTGCTCTATCCCGATAACTACACCGGTGCTGTATATTCAGGTAGCAACTGGGCATCGTTCGAGGCTGCGGGTTGTGTATTCCTGCCCGGTGCGGGCTACCGTAGCGAAGGTACGAGCATGCATGCTGGCGGCCGCTACTGGTCGTCTACGCCGTACAGCTCGTTTGCCTACTACGTGGACTTCGATTCGAGCGATTTCAATCCGCAGCAGATCGACAACCGTTACCCCGGGTACTCTGTTCGCCTGGTTCGCCCGGTCGAGTAGAATTTAATACCCTTCGCCCCCATGACGGGCTCGCGGCGTAAGGCGGGCGGTGTGCTCTCAGGTGCACCAGCCCCCAAGGCGGTGCACAGGAGGGCACACCGGACGTCTTGCGCCAAGAATCAGGGGACTCTGATCCGTTAGGAAACCTACAAAACAGGAGGGCGGCACCGAAAGCCACGGCGAGCGGCAGACCGCCATTCTTTCCTCATGCCTCTCTGCCGTGAGCGGTGCTACTTGGAGGACAGGAACATCCGCCTGGCTACGGTGCTCTACTGCCTGGCGATGGTGCTCAACACCAGTTCGTCGCTCACCAACGCCATAGCCTCCATCGGTCTCTCGCTCGACACCTATCTGAACAACATGCTCGCCAACTGGGCACCGCTGGGCTATCTCATCGGAGCCGTCACCATCATCGTGCTGCGCTCGAAGGGCGTCGGCTACAAGTGGGTGTTCGCCATCGGCTTTGACATCCCTGACATAGAGAAGGATGGTCAGTGGATGACAGCCGCAGCCATCCATCAGGTCATCAAACGGTACGCTGGCTCGGCAATCAAAAACGGCAATATCCGCAGGTTCGGACGTTTCCTTGCCAACGTGGACGGACTACGGCAGCGCCGCACTCGTTTCGGAATGGAGTATTTTGTGAGTCAAAAACCATTAAAATAACTCCAAAACAGCAAAGAAACATCACAAACATCACCACTAACATCACCAAGCTCAGCCCTCTGCCCATCGGTATCCCCCCGAGTTTGGTGATGTTGTGATATTAAAAATAAAAATTTACGTGGTATCTTTATCTGGGATTGAAAGAACAAAAAAAGTTCTGATTATTTGCGTATTTCACTAAAAAGTTAGTATTTTTGCAGTTGGAATATTCACTTAAACAAAATTAGATATGAAGAAAGTTATTGTAAGTGCCATGATGATCATGGCTTTCCTGTGCTCCACTACAACGGTGAACGCACAGTCGGACAACAAACCCAAGGCTAAGAAGGAATGCTGCGACAAGAAAGCAGAGAAGAAAGACTGCTGCAAGAAGGAGGCTGAGAAGAAGGCTGACTGCTGCAAGATGAAAGCTGAGAAGAAGGCTGACTGCTGTGACAAGAAGGCAGAGAAGAAAGCCGGTTGCGGTGCTGACTGCAAGAAATGCACCGAGTGCAAGGCTACTTGCGCTGACACCAACTGCAAGGACTGCAAGCACAAGGGACAGTGCAAGAAGAACTGCAAGAAATGATTCTCTGTCTTTTTTAACCTTTATGTTACGTTTTTGACATCCGTCGGTCTCGGTTTATTACTGAAAAGTGGTTAGATATAACGAGACAACACTTAATAAATTTTAAATTTCACAAGTTGGTGAATCACAAACTTGTGAAATTTAAAACAATTGCTTATCTTTGCATTGTAAATCAATGAGATATGGATAAAAGTTTTGTGTATGGAGTGGCTGTTACGGACTATAATTTCACTGGTCGCAAAGAAGAGACCCGCCGTCTGAGTACTAATTTCTTAGGCGGTATCAACTCCATCTTGATATCGCCACGCCGATATGGTAAAACGTCGCTCGTAGATCATGTTTGCCGAAACCTGGCAGACAAGGATATTATCATCGTAAGGCTTGACATCTTCGGCTGTAAGACGGAGTACGACTTCTATAATGCCCTGGCTGTCGCGGTTTTGAAGCAAACAGCTTCAAAGGTACAACTATGGATGGAGGAGGCACGTGACTTTCTGGTTCGCCTGACTCCCAAAATAGGGATACCCATTGATCCTGTATCTGAAATAAGCGTCTCTCTTGGAATAACTCCTGAAACACATTCTCCTGAGGAGGTGCTTAACATGGTTGAAGTCATTGCTAAGCGTAAAAACAGCCGTATTGTCGTCTGTATAGACGAGTTTCAGCAGGTGGGAGAGTTTGAAAACACACGACAGGTGCAGGCCAGACTGCGTTCCGTTTGGCAGCACCACCACAACACCTCCTATTGTCTTTATGGCAGCAAACGGCACATGATGAGTGGCATATTCCTCAATCGCAGCATGCCCTTCTACCAGTTTGGCGATCTTTTGTGGCTTCAGAAAATACCTACCACTGATTGGATGGATTATGTCATCAGCCATTTTGAAGCAGCAGGAAAGCACGTCTCTCCACAAATGGTTGAACACATCTGCGAAGCCGTCGACAACTATCCGTCCTACGTCCAGCATCTGTCATCTATACTCCTTAGCCATCTTCCCCAAGGCGGAAGCGTCACAGACGAAACGATGGCCATAGCCCTTTCCGAACTGATGAGTACCAACGAAGCACTGTATATGCAGCAAGTAGAACCTCTCTCAGCTTACCAGATGAATCTGCTGAAGGCTATCGTATCGGGCATTCATTCCGGATTTAATGAGAAGCGTGTACGTTCCATGTTCAATTTGGGCAGTCCGTCCAATATAGTGCGCTTGCGCGATGCGCTCATCGAGCGCGATATTATCTACTCTGAGATGCGGCAGTTATACCTTACAGACCCCGTTTTCGGGCTCTGGTTTAAGAAGAGATTTTTATAGTGCTATTATATCTTTGCTTGATGTTTTCGGATGCAAAGGTACAAAACAATTTGGATTTTTCTACAATTCTGCCTTGATTTTCGCATAGTAACGAAAATCAAGGCAGTCGTCTTTTGGTAAATCTCTATTTCACAACTACTTTCCGCCCATTGACAATATAGATGCCCTGTTTAGCATTCTGCACCTGCCTACCCTGCAGGTCATAATAAGTGTTTTCGCCTTCAGAGAGAGTCGGGATAAGAATTCCAGTATCGATTTTAGCATCCTCAACTATATTTGTAAATTTTTTCCAGTTATAATGTGCTTTATATGCTTCGCCACAACCTGGCAGCACGTGAAGCGTTGCATCGTAAGTACTAAAAGTGCTTGACATTATAGAAGGAGGTGTCGTAGCGAGAACCGTTACATCTTTAAGTTTATAACAATAACGAAAGGTGTAATCTAATTCTGTAAGGGAACTCGGAATTGTTACTTGAATCAGTTTGCTACAGGATTCGAAAGAACTATTACAACTCGTCACGGAATTAGGAAGAGTCAAGGAAGTAAGACCAGAACTTTCGAATGCAAATGATTCAATCTTGGTGACAGAATTGGGAATGTTGATCGTCTCAAGTCCATAACATTTGTAAAAAGCCTGATATCCAATCTCGGTGACAGATGTGGGAATAGTAACAGACTGGAGATTTGTACATTCCTCAAATGTGTTTTTTGGTATGGTTGTCAAGGAACTGCCCCACACCACAGATGTGAGTTCATTGCAACCTTTGAAAACCTCTGTACCGATGGTGGTCACAGAAGCAGGAATATTTACAGATTGGAGTTTATTACATACTTGGAAAGCATAGTCTCCGATGGTTTTCACAGATGTCCCCAAATCTATAGAAGTTAAATGGTAACAGCCTCTAAAAGCCGAATTGCCAATGGACGTTATCGTATTGGGGATAGTTAAAGATTCGAAATCGCAGCCATAGAAAGTATAATCCTCAATAGTTGTAACCGAAGGCGGAAAGGAAAAAGCGGTGATGGCTGTATTCCTAAAAGCACTTTTCTCAATAGTGGTCACAGTATTAGGCAGATTTATTGACCTAAGAGAACGGCAATTATGAAATGCACCCTCTTTAATAATTTTCAAGTTTGACCCGATACTCACCGATGTAAGAATCTCGGAATCGTAAAAAGTACCTTTCTCAATTACTTTAACGGCATCCGGTATATTGACTGAGGTGAGTTTTTTGCAGCCAGAGAAAGCATATTGACCAATACTGGTTATCGTACTGGGGAGTTGTACGGCAGCGACATAGTTATGCTGATAGAAAGCATTGGCAGCAACACTCGTCACCGTATAGGTTACACCTTCATACGTAATCGTACTTGGGATTTTTGCACTGCCAGCCCAATAGTCACATCCTGAAACCGCTGCGGTTTTAGCATTATCATCAAGGATGTAATAGATGTCGTTGACATCAACAGCACTTGCCAATACAGGCATGAATGCAAGTAAAGTGAGTAAAATTGATTTTTTCATAAGTCATAGTTTTTTGAGATTCAAACATTGTCCTTGAGTCCCTTCCCAGACTTAATTGTCAGAAAAACTGCACAGGCGGATGCCTATACATAAAAAGCGTGGAACCCTACTGTTGCCCGTTCCACGTTCTGAGGCCTTAGGACTTGCCCGTCATGTCGAAACGAGCAACGAGACCCCACGCCGATATGTTCGTTCACACCCCATAAATGCTAAAGTAAAACCACGCATTAAGAGGATATGTTTAAAACATACCCATGAGCATCATCGTTGCATGGCTTCTTGACATGACTGAAGTGTCCTAAGTTTCAGAACGTCAGATACCAAGCGTCAATAACGCTTTTTCCCAAATGTTTACCCACAACCTACCGCTCTCCTTACGGAAAGTTTCGGCGTGAAGTTAATTTTAAAACGTTGCCCTCTGGCATCTTTTCACTTGCAAATATAGTCATTTTTCTTAAAACAGCAAAGGAAAATAAAGAAATATAGACGTTTTATTTTGCTTTCCATTCGTTTTTTAGTACCTTTGCACCATCTATTTAAATCATCATGGGAATCATCATTGGAATTGACGTGGGCATCTCCACGACGAAGATAGTAGGACTACGTGAAGGACGTGTTGTCTCACCTATCCGTATCACCGCCGCCGACCAGGTAACCTCCCTTTATGGAGCTTTCGGCAAGTATCTGCATGACAACAAGGTAGCACTGAGCGATGTAGAACAGGTGATGCTCACGGGAGTCGGTGCAGCCTATATCAATGAACCCGTATACGGAATCCCCACCCAGACCATCGACGAGTTTATCGCCGATGGCTTGGGTGCCCGTTTTGAGTCAGGACTGACCAAAGCCATTGTGGTGTCGATGGGAACTGGTACCAGTTTCGTACAATGTGATGGTGATGACATCCGTCATATCGGAGGTATCGGCATTGGCGGCGGTACGCTGCAAGGACTTGCCCGTGTGATGCTGAACACCCGTGACCACAAAGAGATCCAGGCACTTGCCATGAAAGGTGATATCCACAACATCAACCTGTTGATTGGAGATATCTCCACCCATCCACTACCCGGACTGCCTATGGATGCCACCGCCTCCTTATTTAGTAAGGCGCAGTATAATGCCAGTCAGGAGGACATCGCATTAGGTATCATCGTCATGGTATTGCAGACGATTGGTTCCGCCGCTATCCTCTCTTCCTTGAACTCAGGTATTAAAGACTTTGTGCTGATAGGTAATCTGACACTTATTCCCCAATGTAAGGATATATACCCCATGTTGGAAAAACTCTATAGCGTGCATTTCCATATCCCCAAGTATGCGGAGTTCTGTACCGCTATCGGGGCAGCATTGAGCTATAAGAAATAAGACTATTTCCTGTGTTTGTCAAACTTATGGAGGAAGTAGTTGAAAGCCTCCAGACCAATGAGCACCATCAGCGTACTGCCGATGGCGAGGATATACATTCCCCCTCCACAGGCAAGACCGATGGCTGCTGTCACCCACAGACCCGCTGCCGTAGTCAGTCCACTGACCATATTCTCCGTCTTACGGAAGATGATGGTACCGGCACCGATGAAACCGATACCGCTGACCACCTGGGCAGCGACACGTGACACATCCCAGCGCTGCAGCTCATTGTCCATGGCATCACTGAAACCGTATGCCGACACGATCATAAACAAGGCGGAGCCCAACGCCACCAGGAAATGGGTGCGGAAGCCCGCCTCCTTTGACCTATACTCGCGCTCCAGTCCGATGATTCCTCCTAAGACCGCAGCACAGAAAAGACGCAATAAGAATTCTAATTCAGGTGTCATTTATTACTTTCATTTGATTTTCTGAGGCAAAGATACACATATTTACCAAAAAATGATTATTTTTGCAGCATAAATAATAACTAAAGGCAAAAATATGTTTGGATTAGGTATGACCGAGATTCTCGTAATCGCCTTCATCGTCCTGTTACTGTTCGGTGGTAAGAAGATTCCCGAACTGATGAAAGGACTGGGCAAGGGCGTGAAGGGTTTCAAGGACGGAATGAAGGAAATCGACGTTGACGACAAAGAAGAGACGAAGAAGGAATGAGTGAGCCACTGACCTTCTGGGACCATCTGGACGAGCTGCGCTCCTCACTGCTTCGGATGCTGGGCGTCACCGTCCTTTTCGGTATTATCGCCTTTGTCCTGAAAGACGAGTTGTTTGCCATCGTACTGGCTCCCCGTTCGAGTGACTTCCTCACTTATCGCCTGCTGGGCGTTGAGGACTTCCAGCTCCACCTGATGAACACCGGACTGACCGAACAGTTCATGATTCACATGCGGACCGCCATGTATGCCGGACTGCTGGTCGCCTCACCTTATATATTATATGAGCTCTTTCGCTTTGTGTCACCAGGACTCTATCAGAACGAGCGGCGGTATGCCGTATGGATCGTGGGAGCCGCCTACCTGATGTTCCTCATCGGAACACTGGTCAACTACTTGGTGGTATTCCCCTTCACCGTCCGTTTCCTCGGTACCTATCAGGTGTCCCCTGATGTCGCCAATATGCTGACGCTGCAGTCGTATGTCGACACCCTATTGGGTATGAGTCTGGTCATGGGTGTTGTCTTCGAACTGCCTGTCGTCTGCGGACTGATGGGGAAGATGGGACTCATCAACGGTCATCTGATGGCACAATACCGTCGCCACGCCTTGGTAGCGATACTGATCGTGGCGGCAATCATCACTCCTACGACCGATGCCTTCACACTGTTTGTCGTGGCACTGCCTATCTACCTACTCTATGAGTTGAGCATCCTTATTGTAAAAATAATAACTAAACAACACTAAATACTTTATGTTAAGAAAAATCCGTATTGTGTTAGCAACGGTGATGTTAATAGGCATCACATGGCTGTTTGTTGACTTTACTGGAACGGCACACCAGTGGTTCTCGTGGATGCCGAAGCTGCAACTGCTGGAGGCAATCCTTGCGCTGAACGTGGTGGCATTAGTCTTCCTGATTGCGATGACGCTTGTCTTCGGACGTATCTATTGCAGTATTATCTGTCCATTGGGTATCCTGCAGGATATCATCGGATGGGTGGGAAAGAAAGTAAAGAAGAACCGCTATACCTTCTCGAAGGCGGTGTCATGGTTACGCTATACTATGTTAGGTGTGATGGTCGTAGCCCTTGTGGCAGGCATCGGCAGTATCGTACAACTGCTCGCTCCCTACTCTGCCTTCGGACGTATCGCCACCACCCTCCTGCAGCCATTATACAAGATGGGGAATAATGTGCTTGCCGCTATCTCTGAGCATTATGACAACTATGCCTTTTACCATACGGAGACGGGTGTTCCTAACATCACCATTGTCCTTGCGATTGCCTGTGTGACATTAGTCGTACTGGCTGTTCTTGCCTATCGCAATGGTCGAACATACTGCAATACCATCTGTCCCGTGGGTACCGTCCTTTCATTCCTGAGTCGCTTCTCATGGATGAAGATACAGTTCGATGCCGACAAGTGTAAGAACTGTTCTCTCTGTACTAAGAACTGTAAAGCTGCATGTATTGATTTCAAGAGTCATCAGGTTGATTACAGCCGCTGCGTCGTCTGCGGCGACTGCATCGAGAGCTGTAAGTTCGGGGCGTTGCAGTATTCTAGTTCTACTAGGAATACTAGTTCTACTAGGAATACTAGTAATACTAGTGTCGATCCCAGCAAGCGCAGTTTCTTATTGGCATCAGCGATGATGACGACAGCTGCCCTTGCCCAAGAGGCAAAGATGACGGATGGCGGATTGGCGGATATCGAAGACAAGGTGGCTCCTGAGCGCCAGACACCTCTGACACCACCAGGATCCCTCTCCGCTGCCAATATGGCGAAGAAATGTACCGGATGCCAACTCTGTGTATCGGAATGTCCCAATCAGGTGTTGCGTCCTGGTACCAACTGGATGAGCATCATGCAGCCTACCATGTCGTATGAGCTGGGCTACTGCCGTCCGGAGTGTACCCGCTGCTCGGAGGTTTGTCCAGCCGGTGCCATCAAACCCATCCAGAAAGAAGAGAAGTCATCCATCCAGATTGGTCATGCCGTATGGGTGAAGAAGAATTGTATTCCACTGACCGATGGCGTGTCCTGTGGCAACTGTGCCCGTCACTGTCCTGTTGGTGCCATTGAGATGGTGCCCTCCGACCCTGATGACGAGGAGTCACTGAAGATTCCTGTAGTCAACGAAAGTCGTTGTATTGGTTGCGGAGCATGTGAGAACCTATGCCCGGCACGCCCCTTCTCCGCTATCTATGTGGAAGGACATGAAGTACATAAGGAAATATAATCGAAAAAAGAAAGAGAAATGAAACAACAAGATATATCACGTCGGTCTTTCCTCAAACTGTTAGGAGGAGGGGCACTGGCTTCTGCCGCTGTCCTGTCAGGTTGTAAGTCAAGAAAAGACATCAAGGCGGTCAGCGAATATACCAAACAGGTAGAACCACCAGTAGGTCAGATGACCTATCGTATCAACCCCAAGACGAAGGAGAAGGTCTCCCTGCTTGGCTATGGTATGATGCGACTGCCGTCGAAGACAGAGAACCAGGACGACTACGACCAGGAGATGATCAACAAACAGGTAGACTATGCCATCGAGCATGGTGTCAACTACTTCGACACGTCCCCGGTCTATTGCCAAGGTAAATCGGAGTATCATACCGGTGTGGCACTCCATCGCCATAAGCGCAGCGAGTATTTCGTCGCCACCAAGCTCTCGAACTTCAACCCTGCCACACAGACCCGGGAGGGAAGTATCGCCATGTATAAGAAGTCTATGAAAGACCTGCAGGTCGACTATATCGACTACTACCTGCTGCACTCTATCGGCGGTGGCGGTATGGAGAACTTCCATCAACGGTATCTCGACAACGGTATGCTCGACTTCCTCGTCAATGAGCGGAAGGCTGGCAGGATCCGTAACCTCGGTTTCTCCTACCATGGTGATATTGCCGTATTCGACTACCTGCTCTCACAACATGACAAATACCAGTGGGACTTTGTGCAGATAGAGCTGAACTACCTCGACTGGAACTATGCCAATGAGATTAACGACAGTAATACGGATGCCCGTTATCTCTACGACGAACTGCAGAAGAGAGGTATTCCTGCCGTTATCATGGAACCCCTGCTCGGCGGCAGACTTGCCAATCTGCCCCAGTATATCGCCACAGATTTGAAAAAGCACGATCCTGAGCGTAGTATTGCCTCATGGGCTTTCCGCTATGCCGGAACACCGGAAGGTGTACTCACCGTTTTGAGTGGCATGACTTATATGGAGCACCTGAAGGACAACCTGCTATCCTATTGTCCTTTGCAACCGCTGACCAAGGTTCAGATGGAATATCTGCATGAGGATATCGCCAAGAAGATTGTGGGACTGAGTAATATTCCTTGCAACGACTGCAAATACTGTATGCCGTGTCCCTATGGCATCGATATCCCAGCCATCTTCATACATTATAATAAATGTAAGAACGAGGGAACACTGCCCCGTGACAAAGGGGATGAGGACTATAGGAAGATGCGTCGCCAGTACCTGATAGGTCTTGACCGTGCCGTACCCAAACTACGTCAAGCAGACCACTGTATCAGTTGTGGACAGTGTGAGCCGCATTGTCCACAGAACATCCGCATACCGAGGGAGCTAAAGAAGATCAGTGATTTCGTGGAAGCACTCAAACAAGATAAGTTAGAGCGTCCGAAAGACACGAAAGATACAAACGTATAAAGGAAGAGGGCACTTTCCAAAAACAGGAAGGTGCCCTCTCTTTATTTACTCTACGATAAAGTCTATCGCTTGCAAGTCTTTGTCAAGGGACGAAGTGCCATAGAGTATCTGGTAACGCCCTGCCTTTGTGGCAAGCTCGTCAATATGCTCATCATAGTATTCGAAGGCTTCTCCATCGAGAGTAATCTTGACAGTACCTTTCTCCCCAGCTTTCAACAGAACCTTCTGGAAACCCTTCAATGCCTTGATGGGAGCGCCTGCGTCATCCAGTGCTTTTATATACACCTGTATGGTCTCTGTACCCTCACGCTTCCCCGTATTCTTGACAGGAACCGTCAGTGTCACTTTTTCATCTTTCCGCATTGAAGTGGAAGACATTTTTCCCTTACCTACTGCAAAAGTAGTATAACTCAACCCATATCCAAAGGGATATTGTGGTTTGCCTGTGAAATAACGATAGGTACGGTTCTTCATCGAATAGTCGAGGAAATCTGGCAGGTCATCATTAGAGCGATAGAAGGTGACGGGCAGTTTTCCGCCTGGGTTATAATCACCGAAGAGCACCTCGGCAAGTGCCTTGGCACCGCCCTGCCCTGCATACCATGCCTGCAGGAGCGCATCATACTGTCCCTCCACACTTCCAAAAGCAATGGCGGAACCAGAACAGTTGACGAAGACCACTGGACGACCCGTGGCATGCATCGCACGCAGCAACTGTTGTTGCACCATTGGTAGTTCAATGTCTTTTTTGTCCCCGCCCTCTCCTTCTATTCTGGCAGAGATACCACCTATGACAATAATCACATCCGCATCTTTCACCTCTTGAGCAAGTTTCTCAAAGTCGGTCGTTGCCACATACTCCGGGGCACGCCAGCGATAAGAGCCAGCCTCAGCAAAGTCAGCAGGTCCCCCATTAAAGCGTTTCAGTTCACATGCCTTATTATAAATAATGTTCGCATGAGGAACCGCAGCCTTGATACCATCCAACAGAGAGTGTGTATGTTCCTTGGTGGGTGTACCACCATAGTTACCATTCAGCATGGCGGCATCATCCGCATTAGGTCCCACCACCGCAATGGTCTTTAACTGTTTGGATAATGGCAGCACGTTTTTATTCTCCAGCAATACCATCGACTCACGGGCAGCCTGAATAGCTAACTGATCATTTGACGCAGAGCTAATGACCTCTGGTCCTAAGCCAGCCCAAGGCAGCATCTCCGCAGGGTCGAACATTCCCAACTCCATACGACCATAGAGGGTCTTACGGAGATGCTGGTCCAAGTCGGACTCTTTGACAAGTCCCTTCTTCAATCCGTCTGTCAGACACATGAACACCTTTCCGCACTCAAGGTCCGTACCATTGAGGACAGCATCCACACTTGCCGACAACGGGTCTTTATGGGTCTCATGCTGTCCTTTGTTATAGAAATTATTGATGGCATCACAGTCGGTAACCACCAATCCGTCATATCCCCACTTGTTACGAAGGATGTCAATCAGCAAACGGTCGCTCGTACAACAAGGCTTACCCTCAAACCGCTGATAGGCACACATCACCTCCCGTACGTTTCCTTTCTTCACCAACGCCTTGAAGGCAGGGAGATAAGTCTCCCACAGGTCACGGTTCGTCGGCTCTACATTCATCGAGTGACGCAATGGCTCCGGACCGCTATGTACGGCATAATGCTTGGCACAGGCATGGGTCTTCAGGTAATGTTTGTCATTGCCCTGCATTCCCAATACCGTTTGAACACCCAAGACAGCATTCAGATAAGGGTCCTCGCCGCAGGTCTCCTGTCCACGTCCCCAGCGGGGGTCACGGAAGATATTTACATTCGGGCACCAGAATGTCAGCTCTGGATTGCCTGGATAATAAATCTCTCCCATGGGCACATGAAAGATATCATGATTACTACGGTTCCAATTGGCACGGGCCTCATCAGAGACCGTAGAGAACACTTCATATACCAACTGGTCATTAAACGACGCTGCCATCCCAATGGGTTGCGGAAAGACAGTATAGCCATCCTGACGGACGCCATGACATGCCTCACTCCACCAGTTATAAGAAGGAATACCGAGACGGTCGACCGATGCCGACTTGTTCATCATCAGTCCCACCTTCTCCTCCGGTGTCAACAAGGATATCAGGTTCTCCACCCGCTCCTTATAAGAGAGTGACGGGTTTTGGAAAGGATACTGATACTGTGCAGAAGCAGGACCAGCCAACAGGCATGCAAATAGAAAAACGAAAGTCTTTTTCATATCATTCATGGATTGTTACTCAACTCTTATGACGCAAAAATACAAAATAAATCAGATATCCCAACATCTTATCAGAGTAGAATATCAATATGAAACACCAGCAAAAAAGAATGATACAATTAGGATAGTTTTCCGACAATGGCAGTGGCTACTGCATAGGCTGTCGTCCACGCTGCCTGAAAATTGAAACCACCTGTGATGCCGTCAATATCCAACACTTCCCCTGCGAAATAGAGGTTAGGCACCTGTTTGCTCTCAAGGGTAGAGGGATTCACACTCTTCGACGAGACACCTCCGCAGGTGACAAACTCATCTTTAAAAGCGGCACGACCTGCGATCTCGTAAGTATCATTACAAAGGACATTGTCCAATCGGTTGGCATCTTTCTTGTTCAACTCACTCCATCGTATCTGCATCCTCGCTGCCAATGATTTCGCCAACAGGTAACTCCATAACCGCTGTGGCAATCTAAAGGGATTGACAGTAGACAATTGTTTCGGGGAGTAACGGATGACGGCTTCAGAGAGTACGGACTCCACGTCGGCAAGTTTCTTTCCCAGCCAATTGACACTCAAAGGCATCTGGTAATGCTGGTCAGCCAACTGTCTTGCCGCATAGCTGGAGAGTTTCAGGATGGCAGGACCGCTCATCCCCCAGTGCGTAATAAGCAAAGGACCTTCTGCACGAAACTTGGTAGCGGGTATCATCACAGAAGCCTCCTCTACCACCGTCCCCATCAGCGATGTCAACGACTTGTCATTTATCTGAAAGGTAAAGAGAGACGGCACCGGTTCTGCTATCTCATGCCCCATATCCCTCAACCATCTTAACCCTTCCCCTTTCGGTGACCCGCCTGTCGTCACAGCGATAAAATCATACTCGCTCAACGTATCCAGCGACTGTACCTTTTGTCCAAGACAGACATTGACATGATAACGATGCGCCAAGGAAAGAAAACAGTTAATGATGGCATGTGAGTCCTGCACAGCAGGAAACACACACTCATCATCTTGCGTCACTAATGGAACACCGTGTCGCTCAAACCAAGCATAGGCTTCGCGATAATCAAAGACATTGAACAGGCGTTTCATCAGCCGGTGTCCACGGGGGTAGACTGCCTGCAAGTCTTTCACCTCCTCAAAAGAGTTGGTACAGTTACACCGTCCGCCACCAGACACCTCTACTTTCGACAACACCCGCTGACTACGCTCGAAGATGGTCACCTCCATCTCCGGCATCATCTCCTTCAAGTTAATGGCAAGGAAGAACCCTGCCGCCCCACCGCCTATAATAAATGTCCTCACCTGTATAGGTAAACACCTTTAAAGTCTTACACTGACTTCCTTGCCGTCATACTGCACCATCTTTCCGTTAGGATTCTCCAGATTGAGAGGTTTGGGGGCATCCTTCGTGATGAGTACGACATTGAAGCGACGGTTCTTCAACATACCGTTGAACTGTCCCTTACGGGCACCAAACTTCACGGTCTTGGAGGCATCATCATAAGTAATGTCGATAGTGGCATACTTACCCTTCTCATAGTTATAGTTCACACCCTCGTCCTCGTAGAGCTGGAACGAGCCGTTCTTACCTGCATAGACATAGAGATTGATGAGTTCAGCGGGTTTCTCGTCACTCCACTCCATCTCAGGACCGAAGGGGATGATGGCTCCCTCACGGACATAGACAGGGATGCACTCATACGGAGCATCAACCACCAGTGACTGACCACCCTCGATGTACTCGTTGGTATAGAGGTCATACCAGCCACTCTGCTTGGGGAAGTAGACACTGCGGTTGCGTGCCTTATAATAGCCTACAGGACATGCCATCAGCGCCGGACCGAACATCCACTGGTTACCGATATTCTCCACTTCCTTGTCACCATTGAAGTCCATCACAAGGGCACGCATCAGGGTATAGTCCTTGAAATGAGCCCAGCCAGCCATCGAGTAGAGATAAGGCATCAGGCGGTAACGCAGTTTGTCGTAGTAAACGAACGACTTATAAGCAGGGTGATTATCCGGTGCGATGTTCCATATCTCACGCAAAGGCCATTGTCCATGGGCACGGAACAGGGGAATGAAGGCACCGAACTGGTTCCAGCGGGTCTGCAACTCACGCCACTCCTTCAGGTCCTCGTTCTCAACACCACTCTTATCATAAAGTTGCTGGGCAGCCACATAACGGTTCTCCACACAGAAACCGCCCTGGTCCATTCCCCAGAAAGGAATACCCGACATCGAATAGTTCAGACCTGCCGTCATCTGGGCACGCATATCCTCCCAACGGGTAGCGATGTCACCACTCCATGTTGCGGTAGAGAAACGCTGCTCACCGGCGAAACCGCTACGTGTCAGCAGGAATACGCGGGGCTCATTATCCTTTCCTTTATATACGCTACGCTGTCCGTTATAGATAGCATCCGCATTGACGGTAGAGTAAGCATTGAAAAACTCTGTAGAGGTACCGAGTGCCGTAGGACCGGAGAGTGCCTTACGGTACCACATCGGGGTACAGTCACGAACATTAGGCTCTGAGGCATCCATCCACCAGGCATCTACTCCGGCAATGCCGTCATGGTTGTATTTTGAATAAAGGTTCTCGTCCATCTGACGCCAGAACATCTTACGGGCACCAGCATCATAGGCATCATAGAAAGAGCCCCGGAAGCCCAGCCAGTCATGGATATCATCTTTGACAGCCTGATGGTACATCCATCCCTTCTTGTCCAGTTCCTTGTAGTTTTTGACCGTATCATAGAACTTAGGCCATACAGAGATCATAAAGCGACCATGCATCTTGTGAACATTGTCAAGCATAGCCTGTGGATTAGGATAGCGGTCAGCCTCAAACTCATGACTGCCCCAAGAGTCCAGTTTCCAGTAGTTCCAGTCCTGTACGATATTATCCACAGGAATATGACGCTTACGGAACTCGGCAAGGGTCTCCTCTATCTCCTGAGAACTCTTATAACGCTCACGGCTCTGCCAGAAGCCCAGCACCCATTTCGGATAGAGCGATGCCTTACCAGTCAGTGTACGGTAGCCGCTGATGACCTCATCGAAGTTCTTTCCTGCGATGAAATAGTAGTCCATGTCACGAGCCATCTCACTCCAGATACTCAACTTACCACGCTCCTCCTCACTGCGGGGCTCCGACACACGCAGTCCGCAATATGCCTCACCGCCGTCAGGCTGCCATTCGATACGCAGTTGTGCTTTCTTTCCTTTCTTCAGATCGGTGGCGAACTTATAGGCATTCGGGTTCCATGCCGTACGCCAACGCTCAGGAACGACCTCTTTGCCATCGATATACACCTTCACGTAACCAGAATAATAGAGGATGAACTGATAGAGATTAGAGACCTGAGGCTCTATGAATCCCTCATAGACCACACGAGCGCCCTGCAGGTTGAATCCCTTGGGGAAATTCTTGATGCCGCCATTATCCGTCTTCACGGCAATCTCGGAGGTAGCAGGATAACCATACTCATAATAGATAGAGTCCTCATCGCGGACAAGTTTCTTTCCCTGAGCATCCACATAGGTGCCCGTCAGATGACCAGCCTTCCCTTTTCTGTCATAGAGCTTGAAAGCGCGGTTCAGCTGGAGGTAGTCGTTGGGATTACCGAAACGGCAGTAGCTATAGGAATCCCACAGGATACCATAATTCTTGTTGGAAAGGACAAACGGGATGCTCACCTTCGTATTATACTGGAAGAGGTCCTCATTCTTACCTTTCATGTTAAACTCCTCTGACTGATGCTGACCCAGACCGTAGAAAGCCTCGTCATCAGGAGAGTCGAACTTCATCTGCCATTGGATACCGTGCTTCATTGCCTCTGTCAGCGGAGCACCGCCCTTCAGACCATACTCACGCTCCGGGACGGTAAAGTTCTTGAACTGCTTGCCATTATCTGACTCCTCCAGCAATTTCTTTCCGCTGGCATCATAGAATGTGATCTTTCCTGACTTCACATCGACACGTGCCTCCACACGGGATGCCTTCACACAGACCTTGTCATCATCCTGTCTGACATCAAACTTCGGCTGTGCCTTTTGCTCCACGATCATCAGACTCTGCTTCTGGGGCAGCGAAGCCTCAGACGTAGCCTGCACACGGATGATGTTGTCGTTAATCACTTGAAGACGTACCACCTTGGCACCACCAGCCTTCACTTCCTTAACAGGAATCGTCACAAAATTACCTTTAACGGTATAGTCCGCAGCCATCAGTGCCGCTACCATCAAAGACAGGACGCCTGTCGTCATTACTCTTAAATTCTTCATTTCGTGTTAATAGTTATACTTATTATTCTATAATTTCCGCTTCTTCCACGACATCACCTGCCGGCAGTGTGATGACGAAGATGGAACCGCCACCAGGATTATCCTCCAGACGGATCGTCCCATGATGGGCATCCACCACCGCCTTCACCTTGTCAAGTCCGATTCCCTCACCATCGGGAACAGGATCAAAGAGGGTGTCCTTATACTGTTCCGGCACACCGATACCGTTGTCGGCTACCTGTATCTGCGCATCCCCATTCGCCATGCGGGCAACACCCACACTGATACGGCTTTCCGTAGGAGCAAACCGCACGGAATTGGTGAGCAGGATATTCAAAGCATCCCTCAACTTATCAGCATCGAACATCAACTCTAACTGATTGACGGCAGTAACCACAGACAGTTTGAAAGGCAAGCTCTCATAACCCTTGAAATCCTTACAAACCTTTTTGATAAAAGCGACCACATCTGCCTGCTGCATCTGAGTCTCCACTTTCTCATGCTCCACCACCTGACTGACATGCTGCTGTTCCTCCATCATCTTCTTACGCATATCAGCCATCCATGACAACTTCTCTGTCTCACGGCGCAGCGACTCTGCCTCCATACGGCGCTGTTGACGTTTCATAAACCACTTGCGCCAGAACCATGCCGCAACGGCAATAAGAAGCATATAGAGGAGTATCATCCAGCGGGTACGCCACAATGGCGGACGGATGGTGATGGCTATACGGCTCTCCTCTTTTCCCATGGTGCCGTCATCGTTGAGCATCCGCACACAGAGATAATAGAAGCCGGCGCGAAGACTCTGGTAGGTGATATTGGGATTGACCTCCTCGGTGCGCAGCCATTCTTCATTATAGCCTGCCATCTTATAGATAAAACGGGAACGGTTATGTACCTCACCGCTGTTACTTGCCAACTGGACCGTGAATTCCTCGTCGTATTTAAGACTCAGTTCCCGGCAGTCATCCAGTGCCTCACTCAAGATGACATGCCCGTCAATTTCCTCACCCACGGCAACCTCACGACCTCTGATTTTCAGTCCGCTGAATACCGGTACTTCCTTCACACGTCCCTTTCCCATCTGACGGAGATTGAGTATATCCAGACCGCCCTGTCCTCCTACCAGCACCTTACCGTCGGAAGTATAGCAGACCGAGCGCTGGTTATAAGGAGCACCGCGCAAGCCATCACGGTTATTGAAACTGCGGACGACAAAATTCCATTTGTTCCCGAGAGTCTTCTGCGGCACGACATTGGTAACACCATGATCCGTGACCAGCCACATCGTGTGACGCTCATCCTCGACGATTCCATTGACAGTAGAGCCGAACATTCCCGACCGCATGTCGATGAGATACAGCAGGTTGGTCTTGGGGTCCCAGATAGTCGCACCAGAGGCAGAGCCTTGCCATGACAACCCGCGACTGTCCTGCATGGCATTGATGGAGTTCAGCGTGACATTGATCTCATTCTGGTCGTCGGGGAATTGACGGTTGATGACTTTCTTTGTCTTGGGGTTGATAATGGAATAGAACACAGAATGGGATACCATCAGCCACCCTTTCTGTGTCATCGTTATCGTTGAGACATAATCACTGGGAAGGATGGAGTTCTTGGTATTGATAGGCTCGTCAAAACGCTCCGTCCGAGGGTCGAAACGCTGAACGCCACCGCCCAGCGTACCCAGCCACAGATAGCCCCATTGGTCTTCACAGATTGTCCATATATTATCATTGACAAGGTCTGTGGACTTGCCGGTGGCACGATAGTTGGTCACCTGTCCGTTCTTGATATGTATCAGACCTCCCTCATAAGTGCCGAACCACACAGAACCGTCACGGGCAGTCAGGGAGCCTACCATGGTATTGGAGCCGATACCGCTGTTTGCCTTGTCATAGATTACCTGTTCCCCTGTCTGCGGATGATAACAGATAATTCCCTTGTCGTTGGTGCCTAACCAATAATTACCCGCCTTATCGGTACAAATGGTGTTGATATTCCCCAGTTCAATGTTACGGAAATTAGAACCGCTCTCCATGTAACAGTTGACACCATTCATATAGGTGCCCAGCCACATACGCTCCAACTTGTCACGGTAGATGAAGCGGATGGTATTGTCGCTGATGGACGTCTCTTCCCGCTTATCATTCAGGAACTGCCGGATCTCTTTTGTCTTACGGTCTACCAGTATCAGTCCATGGTGGTCAGTGGCTATCCATAACCGTCTCTGCTTGTCAACGGCGACATCCCATACACTCTGCACCTCGCCGGTATCTTCAATGCCCCAGCTATGTAGAAGGTCCGGCAGGGAATGATACCATTTCCCGGTGCCATTCAGCAGGATAAAGGTGGACTGCGTAGTGATGGCGTACAGATTACCATAGCTGTCTGTCCGCAACTTACAGTCCTGGTTATTCACCATCTTGAGTCTGCGGAGATGATCACTCTTCCAGCTGATCCAGTCTTTCTCACGATTGAAACAGATAATCTCACCGTTGAACGAGGAGACCATCACGCTCTTGCCATACTCAGTAAACCCGGAAACACCAAAGTCATTGTTAAACTCCTGACGACCATAGCCGAAACGGTACTGCTTCAGCTTTCCCGTACGGGGACTGTAATGCCAGAAGCCCTCATCAAAGGTCTTCACCCAGAAGTCTTTCTTGGAGTCAATGAACAGGCGCTCGATACCTCCTTTTATCCCATGCTTGCGCAACCACACCTCCGGATGACGGTCGAAAGTCTCTGTCACCGGGTCATAAACAGTATAATTCATGCTCTGGCGCAACCATAACTTACCGTCATACGCCTCATATATCTCATCCACATAGTTATTACGCAGCGTCGTGGTATCTTTCGGGAAAGAATAGAAAGTCTTGAAGCGATAACCGTCATAGCGGTTCAGTCCATAGGGCGTTCCGAACCACATCATGCCCTTTGAGTCACGCATGATGCATAACAGCTGAGAATTACTTAATCCATCACGGGTATCCAGACGACTGAACTTTATATCTCCGATAGCAGCACTGGCAGGTGCCATCACACCAACCATCAACCACATGAGTACAAGTAGCTTCTTCATATAGCAAATTTTTTCGTTATCATTACATCACAAGGTTAGTATGTGCAAAAATACACTTTTTCCGCCACACTACCAAATAAAACGCAGGATTTTTCAAAAACGTCAGTCTGGCCATTGGGCGGATTGCACACCTTCCGCAATACCGTCCACCGCCGCTTGGTTGAAGATTTTCAGATGAGCACGGTCAATGAGGGTCATCGTCCCCTTCTCACCATGCTGCTGGATGGAGTTAATATCCCACACCATCGGCACACAGCCATTGGAGATGGCTTTCCGGGTGACATCTTTGAACCATGCCTTGATGGAGGCATCATGCTCTTTCTGATGACTGCCCACCTCACGCCATTGGGCACCATACTCACCCAGCACGACGGGATAGCCCTGGTCATAGAATTTCTTTTTCATCGCCGCGAACTGCTTAGCCGTCCAGTCCTCCTCGCCCCATTGACAGTTATGGTCATCGCCTGCCACATGGTGCGACTGTCCCCAGAACCACTTTCCTCCTTCTTCCTGTCCGCAGAAATCCCAGGGGTCGTAATAATGCACCTCCACCATGAGCCTGCCCTTTCCCGCAGGGTCATCGGGCATCGTGAAATGTATCTTCTCGTCGACAGCTGAGGAAATATTGATTCCGGGTGTCTGTACCACCAATATACGCTTTTTATTCTTCCCTCCCGCACGGCGGACAGCATCCACAAAGGCTTGATTATAACGCTGCAGGACTGGTGTCAGCTCCTGGTGCCGCCCATGGAAGAGGTTATATTGCTGGAACGGTTCGTTAAGACCGGCGAAAAGCAGGTGCTCGTCATAGTCTTTGAAGGCATTGGCAATCTGCGTCCACAGTTCCTGCAGGCGCTGTATCTTGGCACGAATGGTCTGCTCGTCCACCTTCTCATAGTTCTTGTCCGTCTTGCTGAAACCCTTCACCTCTATCCATCCATTGTCCCAATGGTCATTCAGGACCACATATAGTCCGCATCCGATACAAGCATCGACAATTTCCTTTACACGGGCGAGCCACTGGGGGTCAATCCGTCCCTGCTGATCTGAATGGATATCCCAGGAGCAAGGGATGCGGACTGAGCGGAAGCCCTGCGACTGGACGAAACTGATGATTTCCTGTGTTGTCTTCGTCGTTTGCCAAGATGTCTCAGCAGCCAGTCCGTCCCCTGTCGCCTCCATGGTATTGCCCAGGTTCCAGCCGGGATACATCCGTGAGGCGACGGACTGGGCTGTATTGGAATATTCTTTACTTTTCTGCTGTCCCTTTACCGACTGACAAAGGAAAGGCAGACTGACGCATGCGATGATAAGCAATAACCTTGTTTTCATGATGACGGTTTGTTTTTGGCAGAGGTGTCCCGAATGACCAACTGCTGAGGTACGATTTTCTTATATACATTAGTATCTCCTTGTATATGACGGAGTAACAGCTGACAAGCGGTAGTTCCCATCAGGTACGACTGGTCCTGGATAGCAGACAGACGGGGAGTCACATAGGCTGCATGGGCATCATCCGTGAAACCGATCAGGGCAACGTCCTCGGGAATGCGGAGCCCCTGCTGCTTGATAGCGGTAAAAGCGGCGAAAGTAATGATGTCGTTGAAGGCAAGAATGGCATCAGGACGGTTTTCCATCTGCAACAATCTCGTGGTGGCATCCAGTGCCACCTGATAGTCTATCTTATTACATGTCACCAGCTCGCGGTCTATCGGGATGCGGTTCTCCCGCAAAGCCTCCAGATAGCCGTGCTTGCGGCGCTGCACCATATCCAGGTGATTAGGACCGCCGATAAAGGCGATACGCCGACTGCCTGTATCTATCAGATGCTGCGTCGCCATCTGCGCCGCCTCATCACCATTGGCGGTCACACTGGAGAACCTGTCTGACAGACAAGTACGCCCGAAGAACACCAAGGGGATGCCCATCTCGGAGATCTCCTCGAAATGGCTGTAATCAGTGGTCGTCTGGGAAAGACAAGCGACGATGCCCTCCACATGCAGACTGATGAAGTTGTCGATGACATTCGCCTCCGTGTCGCAATTCTCATGACTATTGGCGCTGATGACGCTATATCCTGCCCTTCTCGCCTCATCCTCAATACCGTCCAGGACGGCAGCATAATAATGAGTGACCAGATTAGGCACTACTACACCTATTATTTTAGGGGCTTCCTTACGGAGACTCTGTGCAAACGGATTGGGGCGATAGTTCATTTTCTTCGCCAGCTCCTTCACTTTCTTCTGCATTTCCTCACCGATCTCCGTAGAGCTGCGCAGGGCACGGCTCACGGTGGCGATACTGACATTCAGCTCTTTTGCCAGGTCTTTTAAGGAGGTCCTATGTTGTTTCTTACTATTCATCAAGTGCAAAATTACACCTTTTTTCTGATTTACGCAAACGTTTACGGAACTTTTTTCGAACTTTTTTATGCTTTTTCTTGCAGGTTTCAAAAATATTACTTATCTTTGCATCGTGAATTCAGAATGAGTAATGAATAGTTGATAATAAGTTAGTTAGAAAGGGAGTAGGAGTTGTCGTGAGACAGTTCCTACTTTTTTATGCTCCATTATTTGGTAAACACAGAGGTACTGAAACACGGAGAATTAATAAATAGACTCTGTAACTATGCATGTAAACAGGGAAACTTCTTGACAAAAAACCATAAAACAACACGGCTACAAAGATACGGCAAAAGGCGTGAACACAAGAAAAAGACGGCAACAAATATCAATAGTCAGATATAGTATTCCGCTGAGTCGACAAGTCCTGCCCGCAAGGCATATTTGGTTGCTTCATGGACATTGTTGACCCCTATCTTACGGAAGATGTTCTTGCGATGGGTATTGACGGTATGGAAACTGGAGAAGCGGTGCTCGGCAATCTCCTTGGTAGTCTGTCCCAAGGCGATATCCTTCAATATCTCGACCTCCGTCGGGGTCAGTCGCACATCCTCCTCCACCTTATTGACCTGTGGTGCCAATAAGAGTTCTGCCATTCGCTGACAGATATACCGCTGATGACGCTGCCCGAAGAGGAGACACTCCCTGATCTCCTGCAAGGGTGACTCTTTCAGCAGGATACTGAAACGCGGGGCAATCGCCAACACCCGACGGACGAAATCACTGGAGAGGTCGACACTGAACAATATCCACTGTACCTGCGGGAAGCGCTGATACAGGATTTCCAGTTCCTCCACGTCATTGATGTCGAAGAGCGTATAGTCCAGTACCACCACAGCATCGGGATGCGCTTTCAACTGCTCGATGAGTTCCGCCTTGTCCTCGGCACGACGCATCTCTGTCTGGTCAATACCCTGGCAGACATACATCATCCCCGCCCTGGTGATATCGTAATTATCGGCTAATGCAACGTACATACTCTTAAAGATTCTCAGAGAAATAATGGTCTCTGATGGGTTTAACGACAGGCTCCCCTGTCAGGGTTACTGTTTCCTGCAGTTTAATGTCGGCAGAGGAAGCCCCCACCTTGACGACAAACTTGCCCGGACGGATATTCCACTGACGCTCGCCCTCATGGGAATAGAAGCCAAACTGGTCTGTGTGCAGTTTCACACGTACCGTCTTACACTCACCCGGTTTCAGGGACACACGTGCAAATCCCTGCAACTGGATGGGACGTATCTGTTGCCCGGGAGCCGTGGGACTCAGATAGACCTGTGCGATCTCGTCGGCAGCCATCTTACCTGTATTCCTCACCTCAAAGCTCACGTTGACACCTTCCGCCGTGGTGGAGACCTCCTTGTCGACCGTCAGGTTCTGATAGGCGAAGGTAGTGTAGGACAGTCCATAGCCGAAATGCCACTGGACACGAGGGTCTTTCTCAGCAGAATAGTTATAGCAGACGGGACCGTTAATCTCCGTATTGGGATAGCAGACCGACAGCTTTGCCGAGGGCGACACCTTACCATAGAGGATGTCGGCAACGGCATTGCCACCCTCCTCACCAGGATACCATGCCTGGATGACGGCGGCACATCGCTCGGCAAGACCGGACACCACCTGTGCCCTGCCACCGAAGATCACCAGCACGACGGGTTTACCCGTCTTGATGAGCGCCTCGACGAACTCTTCCTGCTTTCCTGGCAGACGGAGTCCCTGGCGGTCACGGTTCTCACCGCACAGCATCACGTTCTCGCCTACGGCAGCGACGATGACATCACACTGCTGAGCCATCTGCAGTGCCTCCTGCCTGTCGGCTTTCTCACCGGCATCCACCTTACGGTGCAGGAGTTCGTACTCCCAGGCACGGGCATCACCAGCCTCCCCATATTTCGTCTCTATCTCCTCTGTCCAGTCACAACCGCGGGAGTACATCAGGTTAACACCCTCCGGTTTCTGTTTCGTCATACCCTCCAGCAGTTTCACGATATGCGGATTGTCCTGAACTTGCTCCATTCTTTTCCAGAAAAACGACATGGCGGGATAGGTATAGTCTCCGCACATCGCCCAGATGCTGTTGGCATTAGGACCGGTCAGCAGGATATTCCTGACATCTTTCAAGGGCAGTACCCCATTGTTCTCCAGGAGCACCACCGACTGCGTGGCGATATCATAAGCGGTCTTGCGCTCCTCTGGCGTGTCGAGGACGATCTTCTCAGTGGAATAGAGATAAGCATCCTTGTCGAAAAGACCAGCACGGAACTTATGACGCAGCACGTCCTTCACGGCACGCTCAAAGACCTCTGGCTTTACCAGTCCCTTTTTGAGAGCCTCGGGCAGGCTCTTATAGTCAGAACCTGTAGGGAAGTCGACATCATTACCGCCATTGATTGCCGCGGCGGCTTTCTGCACGCTGTTCTCCAGACCGGGAATCTGGTCGATAGCGGTATAGTCGCTTACCACCATACCGTCAAAGCCGAGATAGCCACGCAGGATGTCGTTCAGTATCTCACCATTGGCGACACAGTTGGTGCCATGAACAGCATGATAGCCGGGCATGACCACTTTACTGCCTGCCTGACGGATCATCGCCTCATGGGGAAGGAGTATCTCCTCCATCATCTCCTTCTCGTCAGCATCACCACCGCCTCCATAGCCGAGATAATGCTTCGAGCAAGCCCCTACCCCTTTCCGCAGGTCACCCTGCTGGAGTCCTTTGACAAAGGCGGTACCCATCACTGCCGACAGATAGCCATCCTCTCCATACGACTCCTCCAAGCGGTTGAAGCTGGGGTTACGGCACACATCAACCATCGGTGACAGGGCAAGGATGCCGCCCATCCGCCGCAGTGCCGTTGCCGTCTGCCGCGTCTTCTGCTCAGCGAGTTCCGGATTGAAGGAACATGCCTGTCCTATCTGTTGGGGATAGATGGTGGCACCCAGTGTGTTGACACCCGTCAGCACTTCTTCATGGAAGAGGGCTGGAATACCGTTAGGTGTATTCTTCATCAGCCAGTCCTGCATAGCGGCGACACGGTCGCGCAACTCATTAGGGTCTCTGGGCTGCTGCATACAGAACTGCGAGAAATGACCGATGCCGTTGGGAATCAGTTCCCGGCACTTTGCCGTATCCAGCTTTCCCTGCTCGTCGAAGAACACGTCGAGATAAATGCTTTGCAGTTGTGCCACACGCTCTTCCTGCGACATCCTGCCATACAGTTCATCCACCTGCTGCTCAACATCAGCATTCTGCTTACAACTCATCAAGGTCACAGACGAAACAGCCATCATCATTCTTACAATTTTTCCTAACATACACCTTATTATATTATATATGGGCAAAACACTATTCCTTCATTTTCGACTCCCGCTTATGCTTCAGGTAACGGAGACGCTCCATGGCAAAGCGACGAGCCATAAAGAACTGGAAGCGATAGACACAAAGAGTCAGGACGAAATAGCAGACTGCCTGTATCCACAGGATGCGCAACTCTGGCATCACATCGCTGATGTCAGCACCCATCGAGTTCAGACGGATATAGGCACGGGCACCGAAGGTAGAAGGGAACAACCAGGAAACACCCTGCCAATAACTCGGGATGCTCGACTGTGGCCATGAGACGCCTGTGAGGAACAATAACGGCACCGAGACGAAGACGACAATCAGCATCACATTCTCACGATACTTGACGGTACACGACACCATCATGCCGAAGAAGGTACAGGCGAGGATATAGGGCACCATCAGGCATAGCAAAGAACCTGCCGTGGCAAGTTGCGGGAAGTGGAACAGCCGTGGGACGGCAACGGAGAGCCATGCACCCATCACCATGAAAACCATCAGGTAGCACATCGACTTACCCAGCACGATCGGGAAGGTATGCTCATACCGCGAGTCACCGACAGGGATGAGGGAACGGTACGGGTTCTCATCACGTGCCGTACCCGCAGAGAGTCCGATTCCCAGCACAAGGGTCTGCTGCAGGATCAGCATCAGGACGGCAGGGAGTATGGAAGAGCCATAGCCACCGGCGGGACTGAAGATGGGCACATCCTCATAGTCGAGGGGACGGGTGGCAATAGCCTCCTCACGAGCCGTATAACGACCACCCAGCATCGTCTTCAACTCATTACCCATCTCCATGGTCACCATCTGTGCCGTCTGGAAGACAGCCTTATAGGTGAGCATCAGACTCATGTCGCAATAGACGCTGACGACCCCTCGTTTCAATCCATACACATCCTCGGCGAAACTGCTGGGGATGAGATAGATTCCCTTGACGAGCTGTCGGCTGACCAGTGATTTCGCCTCATCCAGGTCTTGGGCATAGTATTTCACATGGACATCAGGAGAGGCGTCGCACATCCGGATGAACTCGCGGGACAGATGACTGTGTGACTGGTCAACCACACAGACTGGCACCTCACGCACCACCTCGTTATTGTATATCCATGAGTAAAGCAACGGATAGACCAACGGCACGAAGACGAAGAAGATCAGCACTCCCTCATCCTTCACCACCTGCGTCATCTCCTTACGCCAGATGTAGCAGGCATCCTGCAGTCCATTATATAAGTTATGGAATATAGACATAGGTCAGCATCGCATTCTTAATCTTCTTGACTACCAGCCATGGCAGCAACATGAAAGCCGCCAAGGCAGCAAAATGGAACCACGACTCAATGAGCGGGAACCCGTTTAACACACACGTCTGGTACATCATCCAGTAATGACGCAAGGGGAACAGCCATGACAACGACTGCAACGCACTGTCCATGCCCATCACCGGGAAGGCACTGCCTGCCATGGAGATACTCAGCACCGCCCATAGGGAGCAGATACTCATCGACATACGGAGCGAGGGCATCAGACCAAAAGCGAAGATGCCGAAGCCCTGGGCTGACAGCACCTGCATGAGTCCTAAGAGTATCAGCATCCACGGACTGCCCAGATGGGGGAATCCGAGGTGATAAAAGACATACCACTCATAACCGAAGACGATGGCGAGCCAGATGATGGTCTGTGGCAGGAATTTTCCCAACAAAGCCACCGTGATATTATTATCTGCCATCTCCATCCATTTCTTACTAGTGGCAAACTTCAGCTCCGTACCAATGGAATAGGCGGAGATCAGAAAGATAAACAGCATGATAAGACCCGGCACCATCATCGTACTCAGATAGGCATTATAGTTACTCCATGGGTTGGCTATCATATGGAGGTCGACCGTGATAGGCTGTAACAAGGTCTGTATCTGCTTATCGGTAAGTCCCTTGGCACGCATGGTGGCTTGTCCGAGTGCCGCAGAACCGAGTGTCGAGATCGTCTTCAGATCCTTCATCAGCATCGAGCCTGCTGTCAGTGTGGTATAGCTGTAATAATAGGATATCTTGGGTTGTCTGCTGGCAACCAACTTATCCGCAGTACCTTTCGGAATATACAGGAACCCGTAGATCTCATTGCGCTGGATGGCACGACGTGCCTCTGTCATACTGGGATAGTGGGCAACGACCTTCGACATCTGGAAACCATCCAGCTTACGGGTAAGGGAACGGGACATCGAGGTGTTGTCCAGATCGACGACACCCACCGGCAGACTCGTCGGCAAGCCCTCGTCCAACATAGAGGTGAAGAAGAAGATCACCAGTATGGGGAACAACACCATACAGAAGCGGTAGATATGATTCTGGCGCAGAATCAGCAACTCCCGCAGCATGATCTCGTATATCTGTCTGAGATACTTCAATTCTTCAACTTTTCAATTCTTCAACTTTTCAATTCTTCAATTATTTAATAATCAGCGACATACCAGGACGCAAGCCCTCCATATCCTCTACAGGACGAGCTTTCACCTCGAACGTCTTCAGGTCATACTGCCCGTTCGTCTTAGTGGCTTTCCATACGGCAAACGAGCCCTGGTCTTTCATATAGTATACCTTCATCTGGATATTCTTGTTGAAGGCAGGAACGAAAGCCTCGAAAGTCTTGCCGACCGCCAGACCGTTCAACTGGTCCTCACGCACATTGAAAGTACCCCACATATCCTTCATCACCGCAATGGTCATGATAGGCGAACCTGTTCCGACCAGTTCCCCCACCTTGGGATAGACATCACTGACCTCCCCTTCCATCTGGGCAATCTGGACGGTCTCATGGATATAGCTGCTCACTTCCTGTACGGCACCCTTGGCACGACCCACCTGTGCGGCAGCAGCCAGCTTATCCTCACGGCGGGCACCATTGCGAGCCATGTCATACTGACTCTCGGCAGCTTTTGCCTGTGCCTCCATCGCCTTGTAGTTGGCGTACACCTCATCCCGTTTCTGGGCAGAGACGACACCTTCGTCAAACAGTCTCTGGATACGCTGATACGACTTCTCGGCAATTTCCAGACCTGCCTTTGCCTGTTGCATCAGGTTATAGGCTCCACGTATCTGTTCCTCACGGGCACCGTTCTGAGCCTTCATCTCTAAGGCTGCCGCAGCATTCTCCGCACTGCGTGCCTGCTCCATCTTGGCACGTACCTCAGGGGCATCGAGGATGGCAAGGGTATCTCCCACCTTGACATAGTCACCTTCCTTCACACGAATCTCCAAGATACGCCCGGGTACCTTGCTGGACACTCGATATTCACTCACTTCCACCTGACCCTGAATCATTTCGGGGTCACGACCTAAGGCAAAGAAACCTATCAATGCCACGATGGCTACTGCTGCCGCGAATCCGACGATGGCAAGCAGGATGTTGTTATGTTGTGTTTTTGCTGACATATTATTTTGATTTTTCGATATTTCGGGATTACGATATTTCGATATTATTGCAGGGTACCCATTGCCTTCTGCAAGTTCACCTGACTGAGTTTGACATCTATCTCTGCGTCAATCTTCTGCGACTGTGCCTGCAACCATGCCGTCTGTGCCTCCATCACCGTGGTGGCAGAGATGACACCCTCGCGGAAACCGAGGTTGGCGACACGCAGGTTCTCGTCCGCCTTCTGCGTACTCGACTTAGCCATCTCCAATTTCCTGTTGGCTTCTTTGACACGGAACACGCTCTGGTTGACCTGCAGCTCTATCTTCTCACGGACATCCTGCAGTTCGAGGTTGGCGATGGTGGTAGCACCCTTCGAGGCACGTACCTTATAGGCGACATCACCCCAGTTCCATACAGGGATGCGCACCAGTACACCGACATTCCACATACCGGCAAACTTCCGTTCGAAACCGTTGAGGAGATTAGGGTTGGAAACCATATAGCCACCTGTCAGGGCGACCTGTGGCAGATTACCTGCCTTGAGGATATTGGTCAGTTGACGGCTCATATCCACGATGTTCTGCAACTGGCGGAGCTCCGGACGGTTATCGGCAGCCACCGCAACATCCACCTGAGGTGTCAGTGCCACGGTAGTCAGCTCATCCTTGTCCTCATCGGCAAGGGTCACCTGCTCGCTCATCGGTATACCGCACAGTTGACAGAGCAGCATCTTCGACAGCACCAGTCCGTCGTTCACCTGTGTCAGTGCCATCTCAGCCTCGTTGACTTTCACATTGACACTCAGTCCCTCGGAACGGGTGGCAACACCCTCACGGATCATTTTCTGCACGTCACCGTCGAGTTTCTTCACCACGTCAAGATAACTCTGAGCCAGTCTCTGCTTATGTTTCAGCGATACCACCTGCCAATAAGCCTGGTCTATCTGGTAGAGTGTCAGCTGCCGCTTTGCCTCTGTCGAGTTAGCAGCCATTTTCTCACCGAGGTCCGCCATCTTGTTCATGGCGATGATGGCACCACCCATGAAGATCGGTTGTGTCAGCATCACAGCGCCTGCGAACATATTCCGCGTATCAGTACGGAACGCATTGACGACACGCTGACCACCAGCATCCAACAGACTGCCGAACTGCGAGAGTCCGTTGCCGATATGCTGTTGTATAGCTTCGGGGGTAAAGCCCATATTCCCCAAGGCAGTCCATAAACCCGGCGGCATATTGCCCATTCCCTGCTGGATGTTCTGCCCTATCGCCCCTGTGAGATTCGTCCCCAGGTTCGACAGTGCCGACTTCTGGTCATCATTCAAGATGGACACCTCCTTGCTGGTCCACTCGTAGCCACCCAGCGCACTGACATGCGGCAGGTATTTCGTACGAGCCGACTTACGCAGGTTCGCTGCTACCTCCTGTTTGACACGCGACACGCTCAGCTGTTTGTTGTTACGCAACGCCATCGCCCTGCAACTGTCAAGGGTCAACAGCTGTTGAGCACCGACAGGCAGCGCAGCCCATGCCAACAGAGAGAAAAGTAATTTCCTGTTCATTGTTATTTCTCAAGTTCTATAGTACGGGTTCCTATCTCGTGACCGTCAGCAATAACCTGCACACGATAGTCACCCGGTATCAGTGTTTCTTTCTTTGCCACATAAAACTCCATCGGTGTCTCCTCACCGGTATACTCGATGGTCTTCATCACCGTATAGGCAACCTCCTTATCCTCGAAAGGACATTTGCCGGCAGCATTCAGCACACTGCCCGTCGGTGTCATGATACGCACATAGATTTTCCTGGCGCCATTGGTTGCCGTCACATTACGTGAGAGGACGAACCGCACCTTCATATCATTGGTCGAGCCACCGATCTTATGCGGATGCTTGGTACGCTCCTTCACTTTTGACAAGAAAGCGCCCTTTACCATCATCATCATATCAATATTCACCGCATTGAGCTGTGCTGCGATGGCAACCTTCTCCGACAGTGTCGCATTATCGGTGGTAAGTGTCTGGTTCTGCTGGTTGCTCTCCTCCAGCTCCGTACGCATCTGACTGTTCTCATCCTGCAACGCCTGGTTCAGCCGGTTCAGTGAGTCAATCTCCAGCACATAACTGCGCAACACGGCACGGACCGATGCCAGTTCCTTCTTCAGACGGGTAATCTCTGCGGCATCCGTTGCCTTGGTATTCTTCAGTTCCTGCAGCAACTGCTCCGTCCGCTCCTGCTCACGTGTCAGCTGTGCGATGATAGAGTCGTTGTTGATACGGGTCTTCATCTCACTATACTGGTCGGCGAACTGCTGATACTCCCCCTCCATCTCCTGTTTGTCGAGAGCAGCAAGTTCCTCCATATCCCGATTAGCCTGTGCCTGTTGGTGCAGGCTGTATCCCAGATAAGCCACGCCAACAACCAACAACGCAATCACTGCAATAAATGCCGATAAGATTTTTCTGTCCATTATTTACTAAATATGGTGCAAAGATAAAAGTTTTCAAATAATTGACAAAGTAATTTTTGGAAATTCTGTTGGAAGTTTAAGAATTATTTCATATATTTGCAGAAAATATGATATTAGCCTATGAATAAACAAAGATTCTGGTACAGGGTCTTCGACCTTTACTATGATGGTTTCCGCAATATGCGGCTGGGAAAGACGCTGTGGACCATTATCCTGATCAAGCTGTTTATCATGTTTGTCATCCTGAAGATTTTCTTCTTCCCCAATTTCCTCAAGACCCACGCCGACAAAGGCGGTGAGTCCGACTACGTCGCCAACGAGTTCATCGAACGGGCACAATAATCTCTCATCTCTAAACTCTAAACTTAAACATTACAATATGAACGACCTATTATTAAACATCGACGCAGGGTTCATCAACTGGGCAAGAGCACAGTTCGCACTGACAGCCATCTACCACTGGCTGTTCGTCCCCCTGACACTTGGACTGGCTGTCATCATGGGCATCGCAGAGACCTGCTATTATCGCACGAAGGACACCTTCTGGCGTGACACGGCAAAGTTCTGGCAGAAACTTTTCGGCATCAACTTTGCCATGGGAGTGGCTACTGGCATCATCCTTGAGTTCGAGTTCGGCACCAACTGGAGCAACTACTCATGGTTCGTTGGTGACATCTTCGGAGCCCCCCTTGCCATCGAAGGCATCGTCGCCTTCTTCATGGAGTCCACCTTTGTCGCCGTCATGTATTTCGGATGGAACAAGGTGTCGAAAGGGTTCCATCTCGCCTCCACATGGCTGACGGGGTTAGGAGCTACCATCTCGGCATGGTGGATTCTCGTTGCCAATGCGTGGATGCAGCATCCTATAGGGTGTGCGTTCAATCCCGACACGATGCGCAACGAGATGGTCGACTTCCTCGCCGTCGCCCTTTCTCCCTTTGCTGTCGGCAAGTTCTTCCACACCGTCATCTCGGCATGGATTATCGGTGCTGTCTTCGTGGTGGCGGTCTCTTCATGGTATCTTTGGAAGAAACGGGAACTCAAGTTGGCGAAGGAGAGTATCAAGATTGCGGCTGTCGTAGGACTCATCGCCTCGCTGGGTGCCGCCTTTACAGGACATATCAGCGGTCAGCAGGTAGCCCAGTATCAGCCGATGAAGATGGCAGCTATAGAAGGACTCCATGATGGTGGTACGGCACAAGGGCTGGCTCTCGTACCAGGTGTGGAGGTTCCTTACGCTCTCTCGATCATGGCGACCAACGACCCGCAGGGCTATGTCCCGGGCATCAACGACATCCTGAACGGCTATACGACCCCAGAGGGTAAGACAGAGCCCTCTGTCGAAGAGAAGATTCAACGAGGCAAGGAGGCAATCACCGCCCTCGCTGCCTATCGCAAGGCGAAGAAGGAGGGTGCCAGTGAGACTACGCTAAAGACCTATCTCACCACGCTGAACGCGAATATGCAGTATATGGGCTACGGCTATGTGAAAGACCAGAAGGACGTAGTACCCCCTGTTGCCGTTAATTTCTGGGCTTTCCGTGTCATGGTGGGAGCAGGTTGTCTGTTCATCCTCTATTTCCTCATCATGACCCTTATCTCCTTCCGCATCCCCTACCTCACCATCATCACCCGCCGTTTGCTTGCTACCTTCGGCATCATCCCCGAGACGGAAGCTGACAGCCAGGACATCGCAGGACTGCCTGCCTGGCATTACTGGTTTGCCATCCTACTCGTCCCACTGGCATATATCGCATCAGAGAGCGGATGGCTGGTAGCAGAGTTCGGTCGTCAGCCGTGGACCATCCAGGACATGCTGCCCACCTGGGTAGCTGTCAGCGACATCAACGGCAATGCCGTTGCCCTCACCTTCTTTATCTTCCTGTTCCTCTTCACCCTGATGCTTGCCGTAGAGATTAATATCCTGCTGAAGCAGATCAAGAAAGGACCGGAATATTCTTAACCTCGAATCTTGAATCCCGAAATATCGAAAGAAATATGAGTTACAGCTTTTTACAGCATTACTGGTGCTTCGTTGTAGCACTGTTGGGAGCACTGTTAGTTTTCCTGCTTTTCGTACAAGGTGCCAACTCGGTGGCAAGGAGTTTAGGATATACTGAGGAAGGGCGTCGCCTCGTCTATAACTCCACGGGACGTAAGTGGGAGTTCACGTTTACCACTCTCGTCACCTTCGGAGGAGCCTTCTTCGCCTCCTTCCCACTGTTCTATTCCACCTCGTTTGGTGGAGCCTACTGGTTATGGATGCTCATCCTCTTCACCTTCGTGTTGCAGGCTGTGAGTTATGAGTTCCAGAACAAGATAGGCAACTTCCTCGGTCCCAAGACGTTCCAGTTCTTCCTTACCCTCAACGGCATCCTTGGTCCGTTACTCTTAGGCGGTGCCGTGGCAACCTTCTTCGAGGGCAGCAACTTCATCGTCGAGAAGAACAACCTGATTGATGCCACGTCCATCACACCGATTATCTCCCGCTGGGCAAACGCCTCGCACGGGCTGGATGCCCTGCTCAACCCCTGGGTACTGGTCTTCGGCTTTGCCGTGGTATTCCTTGCCCGTGTCCTGGGCATCCTGTATGTGATGAATAATGTGGACGACGAGGATATCCGCAGCCGGGGCAGTGTCCGTCTTGTGGGTGCCGCCATCCCGTTTGTCATCCTCTTCGTCGCCTATCTCGTCCATCTGCTGCTGAAGGATGGCTATGCATGGGATGCCGCAACGGGTGTGATCTATATGGAGCCGTATAAGTATCTCCATAACTTCATCGACATGTGGTATCTGCTGATCATCTTATTAATAGGTGTCGCACTGGTACTCTTCGGCATCGGCAAGACTATCGTGTCGAAGACGTATATCGGAGGTATCTGGTATGCAGGTATCGGCACGGTACTGACCGTTCTCGCCCTGCTGCTCTGCTCGGCATGGAACCAGACAGCCTACTATCCCTCCACCGCCGACCTGCAGTCGTCGCTGACCCTCGCCAACTCGTGCTCCAGTGAGTTCACGCTCCGCACGATGTTCTACGTCTCGCTGCTCGTCCCCTTCGTATTGGCATATATCGTCTATGCCTGGCGTGCCATTGACAAGAAAAAACTGAGCAAAGAGGAAATAAAAACGGAACACGGGTATTGAAAATCGATGAATTTATTTTGTAATTCTCCCGATTTGCACTACCTTTGCACACTGTATGATAGTTTGTATTGCAGAGAAACCCAGTGTGGCAAAGGATATTGCCCGTATCATCGGAGCGACGGCATCGCACGATGGCTATATGGAAGGTAACGGCTACCAGGTGACATGGACGTTCGGTCACCTGTGTACGCTGAAGGAACCGCATGACTACACCCCGATGTGGAAGTCATGGAACCTGACTTCCTTGCCGATGATACCGGAACGTTTCGGCATCAAGCTCATCGACCAGCCGAGCATCAAGAAGCAGTTTGCCATCATCGAGGGGCTCATGCAGAAGGCTGACCGCATCGTCAACTGCGGTGATGCCGGACAGGAGGGAGAGCTCATCCAGCGCTGGGTGATGCAGAAGGCGGGGGCGAAATGTCCTGTCAGCCGTCTGTGGATATCGTCGATGACTGACGAGGCTATCAGCGAGGGTTTCACGCAACTCAAGGACCAGGCTGACTACCAGCCGTTGTATATGGCGGGACTGTCGCGTGCCATCGGTGACTGGCTGCTGGGTATGAACGCCACACGTCTCTATACCCTCAAATACGGACAGAACCGGCAGGTGCTCTCCATCGGACGTGTGCAGACACCGACACTCGCTTTGATTGTCAACCGGCAGAAGGAGATAGAGAACTTCAAACCCGAACCGTACTGGGTGCTTGCCACCATCTATCGTGATACGATATTTACGGCGACCAAGGGTAAGTTTACGTCGAAGGAGGAGGGTGAGCAGGCTTTCGCCACTATCGAGGGAAAACCGTTTACCGTGACAAAGGTGGAGAAGAAGGAGGGCAAGGAACAGCCCCCCCAGCTTTATGACCTCACCTCGCTGCAGGTGGACTGCAACCGTAAGTTCGGCTTCTCTGCGGAGATGACCCTCAACCTTATCCAGGCACTCTATGAACGGAAATACACCACCTATCCCCGTGTGGACACGCAATATCTCTCGGATGATATCTATCCGAAGTGTCCGCAGACGCTGAACGGTCTCTACCAGACGAAATTTGCCGGGCAGGCGGTCTATGCGGAGTTCATCAAACCCATTGCCGGCAAGGCACTGAAGAAGACGAAGAGGGTCTTCGACACGTCGAAGGTCACCGACCACCATGCCATCATCCCCACGGGTGTCATCCCCCAGAACCTCAGCGATGCCGAACGGAAGGTCTTCGACCTGGTGGCTCGCCGTTTCATCGGTGTCTTCCTGCCCGACTGTAAGTTCTCCACCACCACCGTCCTTGGTGAGGTGGACGAGATAGAGTTCAAGGTGACGGGTAAGGAGATCCTCGAACCCGGCTGGCGTATCGTCAGAGAAAAAGCCTCCGATAACTCCGAAAAATCAGAGTACTCCGACAACTCCGAAAACTCCGAAAAAGAAGAGAAGACCCTCCCCACCTTCGTCAAGGGTGAGAGTGGCGACCACCAGCCCACGCTGACAGAGAAATGGACCACGCCCCCACCTTATTATAACGAGGCATCCCTGCTACGTGCCATGGAGACAGCAGGTAAGTTTGTCGAGGACGAGACGTTGCGTGCGGCAATGAAGGAGAACGGCATCGGTCGTCCATCGAGCCGTGCCTCTATCATCGAGACTCTCTTCAAGCGGCATTATATCAAGCGTGACGGCAAGCGGCTGATAGCCACCCCGACGGGTATCGAGCTCATCGACCTCATCCACGAGGAACTCCTCAAGAGTTGCGAGCTCACTGGTATCTGGGAGAAGAAGTTGCGTGACATCGAGCATCAGCAGTACGATGCCCACCAGTTTATCGAGGAACTCAAGACGCAGGTCACCGACATCGTCAACGAGGTGATGCATGACAGTTCCAACCGTCGTGTCACCGTCCTCTCCGATGCTGACCTGAAGAAAGTCAAGTCACGCAAGACTCCCAAGGCAAAAGCCACCGACAGCATGATAGGGAAGCCATGTCCCCTCTGTGGCAAAGGTCATGTCATCAAGGGCAAGACCGCCTACGGCTGTTCCGAATGGAAGAGCGGTTGCACCTGGCGTCTCCCGTTTAAATAGACATGTCAGCCCTTTTTAGTGATAAAGATACGTGCATTTTTGTTTGGGCGTTCTGAAAATAAATCGGAGGGGCGATGCGTTATATGTAAGGTATGCGCAAGATTTGGTATATGATGCTGGTGAGCCTCATCCTCACAGGATGCAGTGCGGAGCATGCGATGAAGAAAGGTGATAAGTATTATGCCCTCGGCGAGTATTTCGACGCAGCGACACAATACAGGAGGGTGTATGCCCAGACCCCTGTCAAGGAACGCAAGCTGCGTGGGCAGCGTGCCCTGAAGCTGGCAGACTGCTACCGGCGCATCAACTACACACAGCGTGCCATCGCCGCCTACCGCAACGCACTGCGCTATGGACAGCAGGACTCGATGACGAGTCTCTACCTGGGACAGCAGTTGCTGAAGAATGCCAACTACAAGGAAGCGGGAAAGGTGTTTGACGACATGCTCGTCGACTCCGTAGCCGCACAGAGTCCTGCCTTTGCCAAAATCCTCGCACAGAACGGCAAGCGGTCGGCACAGGGGGCTCCCGTCTGGAAACAGGAGGGGTCACGCTACACGGTGAAACGCGAGAACATCTTCAACTCACGCCGTGCGGAATACTCCCCCGTGCTGGGTGGTGACGCTTACGACCGCCTGTACTTCACCTCGACCCGTAATGAAGCGACAGGTGACGAGCTGAGCGGTATCACCGGTACGAAGAACGCGGACATCTTCATGTCACAGAAAGACGAGCAGGGCAAATGGCAGCGCCCGCAGGTGATCGACTCGGAGCTGAACAGCAACGACGACGAGGGAGCCTGCTGCCTGACACCCGACGGACATACGATGTACCTGACGGTCTGCAAGACCGACAATAACTACCCACGCTATGCGAAGATAGCCTCGTCCAGACGCTCGGATGCCGCATGGACAAAGGCGCAGGAGGTGGAGCTGACACGTGACACGCTGTCACTCTTCGCCCACCCTGCCGTCAGTCCCGACGGCAAATGGCTCTATTTCGTGAGTGACATGCCCGGTGGAGAGGGTGGCAAGGACATCTGGCGTGTGCGGCTCTCAGAGACCAGTATGGGTGGCGTGGAGAACTTAGGCGCTCCTGTCAACACTCCCGGTGACGAGCTGTTCCCCACCTTCCGTCCCAACGGCGACCTCTATTTCTCCAGCAATGGACATGAGGGCATGGGTGGTCTCGACATCTTCATCGCCAAACCGAATGCTTTCGGGTGGCAGCTGGAGCATCCGGGATTTCCTTTGAACTCACAAGGTGATGACTTCGGCATGACCTTCGAGGGAATGCTGAACAAGGGTTACTTCTCATCTAACCGTGGCGATGCCCATGGATGGGACCATATCTACTCGTTCGAGAACCCGGAGATCATCCAGACCGTGAAGGGATGGGTGTATGAGCAGGAGGGCTATGAGCTGCCACAGGCTATTGTATACCTTGTGGGCAACGACGGCACCAACCTGAAACTGAGTGTCAAGGGTGACGGCTCGTTCACACAACAGATCAAGCCGAATGTCGACTATGTGCTGCTGGGTACCTGTGTGGGGTATCTGAACCATAAGGAGGAACTGCGGGTAGAGCCGGCAGAGGACTCCGAGGAATACGTGCTGCAGTTCCCATTGGCAAGTATCACGGCACCGGTGCTGATAGACAATATCTTCTACGACTTCGACAAGGCGACGCTGCGTCCGGAGTCCACCGAGGCACTCGACAAGCTGGTGGTGCTGCTCAACGAGAACCCGCACGTCACCATCGAGCTTGCCGCTCACTGTGACTACAAAGGCAGTGAGGAGTATAACGTACGGCTCTCCCAGCGCCGTGCGGAGTCTGTCATCCGCTACCTGATACAGAAAGGTATCGCCAAGGAGCGACTGCAAGCCAAGGGCTACGGCAAGGGCAGTCCGAAGAAGATCCGTAAGAAGCTGACCGAGAAATATACGTTCCTGAAAGAAAACGACGTTCTGACAGAGGATTATGTCAGAACGTTCACACCCGAGGAACAGGAGATATGCAACCAGCTGAACCGCCGTACCGAGTTCAGGGTGACCAGCACCACCTACGGTATGTTCGACAAGGAGGGTCGACTCATCGAATCAACCGTGCGTAACTGAACACCTCGTAAGCACCAATCATCAACAGACTAAAGAGGGCAAAGACCACCATCAGGGGACTGACCTGTGGGGGCTCGGCAAACGTGGTGCGTACCAGCACCTCCAACTGCATGAACAGCAGTTCCCAGCCATGGAACAGGGTGAAGAGGACTGCGGCTATCAGGATGCAGCATGCCGTCCAGATGCGGGTGAACAACTTCATATTACGCACTGGCAACCGGCTCATCACCCGTTCCGTGAACCCGTTGTCAGCGATCGTCTGTTGTGCTGCCTCACTGAAGAACTGTTGCAGCAACTGCTCATTCTGTTTATCCATATCCATTCTGTTTCAGATAGTTTGCCAGTTTTTCCTTTCCCCTGGAGAGGTGCGACTTCACCGTTCCCTCCTTGATACCCGTAATCCTCGCAATACCTGCGATGTCATAACCATCGATGAGCTGCAAGGTGATACATGTCCGCTCCTCCTCTTTCAACAAGGCGAGGGCATGATAGATGTCCAAATTGAATGAGGAATGAGAAATGAGAGATGAGGAATGCGTGTCGGCAATGCCATTTCTCATTTCTTCATTTATATTCCTCATTTCTATTTTCTCATTCTTCATTTTCCGACAATGGTCGTAAAACACATTATAGGCGATACGCATGAGCCATGTCTGAAAAGAGGAGAGCCCCCGGAACGTCCCGATACTCGTATAAGCCTTGAGGAAGGTGTCCTGTGCCAGGTCATCACTCAAAGTCTCATCTCCCAGCGTCTGATGCAAGAAGAAACGGCGCACGGGTGACTGGTAACGGCGCACGAGCTCGTCGAAAGCCCGCCGGTTGCCTAATACCGCCACCTGTGCGACAAGGGAGATGTCAGTGAGGGAAGCCATCAGATCACTTTACTCTTCTCAGGCATCACGATCCACGCCACGATATAGAACAGCACTCCCGAGAAGCAGGTTGCCAGGGTCAGGAAGGCATATCCCAAGCGGACGGCAACTGGGTCGAAGTCCAGATACTCTGCGATGCCGGAGCACACACCACCTATCACACGGTCGTCTGAGCGATACAGTCTCTTAGTCATAATCTTGTGAATTTAAAGAATTGTTATTGTTGTTATTGAGTTCTTTCTCTCTCTGCGTATTCTTCGACGCTGTCTTGGCAGCGATGACCTTACCCAAGCCGATGAAGAAGACCAGGGCACCGATGCCGAAACCAACCTCTTCTGCGACCAATCCGAGGAAGATGGCAAGACCGACACCTACGAAGCACTGTCGCAGTCCCTTCTGATACTCGTCAGTGATTTCGCCCTCAGGCTGCTGCAACACCTGGTCGGGGATAGGCTGTCCCTTCTCCATTGCCATCTGTGCCATCTGCACCTTCTGCTTGCGGTTCCTGCCGACCAGCCAGATGAGCAGGATGATGAAGATGATGGGTGAGAGCAGCAGCAGGAACACAAAAATGATGACGATGATGGCAATGGTCCATGCCGCCCAGGTATGTTTCTCTACCGTGGAGTCCATCCAACTTAACAGTTTCTCTACATCCTCGTCGTTATCACTGTCCCACTCATAATGGAACGTGCGGGAGTTGCTGCCAGCCACGGTATCGACAGTCGTGGTATCCGAGAAGGCATCCACTGCTGAGCTGTTATGGGTGGTATCCACCAGTTCAGTGCCCTGCGGGGTGTGACGATGTTTCTGTGCCAAAGTGGGAACACTCACTGAGAGTGCCATCAGCAGCGTCAAAACGATTAATCCTTGTTTCATGTTCATTTGTCTTTTAATGTTTTTGTTTACCCGTTAGACGATACTTAATTACATTTAGTTGCAAAAGTACGAAAAAAAGTTTGTATCTTTGCAACCAAATGGCAGAATTACCACTTGCTTTCAAGGAATATACCCGTCAGCTGATGGGTGACGGGCGCTTCGAGCGATACTTGCATTCGTTCGAGGAGGAGACTCCTGTGAGCATACGGCTGAACCCGAGGAAACCTGCGGGAAAGCCCATAGATGCAGAGGAAGTGCCTTGGTGCCGAGACGCCTATTACCTGAAGAGTCGTCCTAACTTCACGTTCGACCCTCTCTTCCATGCCGGCTGCTATTATGTGCAGGAGGCTGCCTCGATGTTCCTGGACGAGATACTAAGGCAACAACTCTCAACTCTCAACTCTCAACTCTCAACTCTTGACGCATGCGCCGCACCTGGTGGTAAATCGACATTACTTCGCTCGGCATTACCCGAGGATTGCGTCTTATACAGCAACGAGCCCGTCCGCAACCGTGCGAGCATCCTCTTGGAGAACATCCAGAAATGGGGCTACCCGAACTGCTATGTCACCAATGCGTATCCGAAGGACTACCGCAAGGCGAAGATGAGATTTGACGTGATACTCTGTGACGTGCCGTGCTCGGGGGAGGGGATGTTCCGCAAAGACGAGGCGACCATCCGCGAATGGAGTCCGCAGAACGTGGAGAAATGCTGGCGACTGCAGCGTGACATCGTTGCGGATGCCTGGGAGTGTCTGAACGACGGCGGACTGTTCATATACAGCACCTGTACTTTTAACACCAAGGAGAATGAGGAGAACATCCGCTGGATACTCGACAACTACGAGGCGGAGGTGCTGGAGATAGAGACCAGACCTGAATGGAACATCACGGGGTCGCTGCTGGAAGGGTTCACTGAACCCGTCTATCGCTTCATCCCAGGCATCACGAGGAGCGAGGGGCTCTTTATCTGCGCATTAAGAAAAGGAAGTTCCCCCATTGTTCCCTCAGAGGAAGCCCACCATTCCCACCGAGGGAAAAACCCTTTCCCACCGAGGGAGCTCACCGTTCCCACTGGGGGAACTACCACGGAGGCGGCACCTGTCGCACAGATAGCCCTCTCCTACCCTCAGGCAATGGCATATCTAAGGCATGAGGCACTGGTATTACCAGCCGACACACCGCGCGGCATCGTGGAGGTATGCTTCCTCGGTCACCCTCTCGGACTTGCCAAGAACATCGGCAACCGTGCCAACAACCTCTACCCGAAGGAGTGGAAAATCAAGACGACACATATACCCAATGAATATGAACCTATATTAAAAGAGCTATGAAACAATATTTAGACATACTGAACCGCATCCTGACGGAGGGCACCCAGAAGGGTGACCGCACAGGTACTGGTACCATCAGCATCTTCGGAACACAGTCACGCTATAACTTAGAAGACGGTTTTCCGCTGCTGACGACCAAGAAGCTGCATTTGAAATCTATCATCTACGAACTGCTTTGGTTCCTGCGTGGTGACACGAACATCAAGTACCTCAAGGACCATAAGGTGAGTATCTGGGACGAGTGGGCTGACGAGAACGGCGACCTGGGTCCTGTCTATGGACATCAGTGGCGCTCATGGCCTGACTATGACGGTGGCACCATCGACCAGATCAAATATGTGGTCGACCAGTTGAAGACGAATCCGGACTCCCGCCGTATGATCGTGTCGGCATGGAATGTCGCTGAGGTCAACAAGATGGCACTGCCCCCCTGTCATACCATCTTCCAGTTCTATGTTGCCGACGGACGTTTATCGCTCCAACTCTACCAGCGGTCGGCAGACACCTTCCTGGGTGTTCCCTTCAACATCGCATCGTATGCCCTGCTGTTGCAGATGATGGCACAGGTGACGGGACTGAAGGCGGGTGACTTCATCCATACCACTGGTGACACGCATCTTTACCTGAACCATATCGAGCAGGCGAAACTGCAGCTCACCCGTGAGCCTCGTCCCCTGCCTACGATGAAGATCAATCCTGATGTCAAGGATATCTTTGATTTCCAGTTCGAGGACTTTGAGTTGGAGGGTTATGACCCATGGCCACATATTAAAGCGGAGGTGAGTGTTTAGTTCATAGTTCTTAGTTCATAGTTCATAGTTATGATTACTATTATTGCAGCGGTGGCAAGAAATCGTGCCATCGGTTTTGAGAACAAACTGTTGTATTGGTTGCCTAACGACTTGAAGCGGTTCAAGGCGTTGACGACGGGACACACCATCATCATGGGGCGTAACACCTTTGAGAGTCTGCCCAAGGGAGCACTGCCTAACCGCAGGAATGTGGTGCTGAGCCGTACCACCAAGGAACTCCCCGGCTGTGAGGTATTCCCGACACTGGAGGAGGCACTCCAGAGTTGCCGGTCTGACGAGGACATATATATAATAGGTGGGGCACGCGTCTACGAGCAGGCTATCCGCTTTGCCGACCGTCTCTGTCTGACGGAGATTGACGACACGCCCAAGGATGCCGATGCTTTCTTTCCCGACTATAGCGACTGGAAGGTGGAGACGAAGGAGACACACCCGAAGGACGAGAAGCACGCCTTCGAATATGCCTTTGTGGACTATGTCCGCTAAAGGTTATTTCTTGCTTTCCTGATTCGTTGCGGAATAGTTGATACGCAAGGCACCTGCCTGTCGTAACGCCTGTTTCACGTCATTGATGACACCCATGTCCGTATCACGGTCGGCATGCACGCTGACTGTCATACGCATACGGTCCTCACTCGACATACGGTCACGAGCCTCAGCGATGGCTCCCGGTATCTCATGGACAGAGACGAGACGGTCGTTCACCTGTATGCGGGTCTCGTCACTCACTGCCCTGCCCTGCTCATCCACCGGGTGTCCGATATACAGATACACCACACTGCCCTTATACCCCGTCTTCTCCAGTTCCGTACCCTGCGGTACCACATAGCGCACCTTCAGCTCTGTCTGCCGCATGTGGGTCACTATCATGAAGAAGAAAAGGACCGTGAAGATCAAATCTGGCATGGAGGCAAGATTCAACCCCGGCATTTCATGACTATATCTGCGACGAAAACGACCCATAACTCTAAACTCTAAACTTTCAACTCTCAACTCTCTCACTCGCCCGTCGGCTGTGCCTCACTGACCCGTAAGGGATACCGCTTGATAATCACATCCCGCTCCTCCTGAGTGCACTGCGAGAAACGATGCCCATACCGCTGCATCGCCATCTTCTCACGCAAGGCATGGAAAGCGGCTACGATGGTGTTCTGCATCTGGAAATAAGCGGCATAGCTGGTATGACGGTCGGTCTGCACCCCCACCACATACTGCTCGGTCTGCCGACTGGCGACAAACGACTCCACCTGTCCCTGCAGGGCGGCAAACGACACCGTCTTGCCATCAATCCAAAGAGAGTCGTGACCGTCCAGACGTATCTGCATCACATTACTGCGACTGATATCCACCTCCTTCTGCGACTCGTTATCCAGAGGGGGCAACTGACGGGGCAGTCCTTTGTCCGGGTCCATCGACGAGGTCACCAGGAAGAACACCAACAGCATGAACGAGATATCGGCTGTCGATGTGGTATTCAGTCCTGGGATTTCTGTATTGCGGCGACGGAACCTCATGACTCTTATTTCTTACCCTTGTTGAAGTTATCCAACCAGAACGAGCGTGCGGCTGAGAACAGCATCACGCCAATAGCTACTGCCATGGAGATATAGATGAGCCACAGCATCACTTCTGCCAATACTATCTTTCCTGCCTCTGCCATCACTTTTCGTTATTAGATTGATACTGTGTGACGGAATCCATGAACGTGATGGCACTCTCCTCCATCTGTGCCGTCAGACGCTCTATCTTCGCGAGAATGTAATTATAGAAGAACTGTAGGATAATGGCTACGATGATACCGAATATCGTGGTAATCAAAGCCACTTTCATTCCGGATGCGACGATGGTGGGACTGATGTCTCCTGCCGTCTGTATCTGGTCGAAAGCCATCACCATACCAATCACCGTACCCAGGAAACCCAGGGAGGGGGCTACGGCGATAAACAGTTTGATCCAGGTGCATCCTTTCTCCATATTGGAAATCTGTACGGAACCATAGTTCGTCAACTGACGGTCTATCTGGTCCAGGGGCTCTTTGATATGCAAAAGACCCTGATAACAGATACTGGCGACAGGACCACGGGTCTGCCGGCACAGGTCCTTGGCACCTTCCACATCTTTCGCCATCAACTTCGCATCAATATCCTGCATCAGCTTCTTGGCATTAATCTCTGAGAGCGTCAGATAGATGATACGCTCGATGCAGAAAGCAAGACCGATGACCAGGGCAAGAGCCACCAGTGACATAAAGCCCGCTGAGCCCTCGATGAACTTCGTCTTCAGGAGCTTATGCAGTCCACCACCCTCACCTTCGTCAGGACCGTTAAGGTCGGCATCTATCAATGCCATGGCTGAGTCGGCTGCCAGGGTGTCACTTACCAGCGACTCCGTAGAGTCCTTGGACTGCTCTGGCTGTGCCATCATGGGCTGTAGAAAGGCAAAAAGTCCCATCACGGCAAGGAGCACAAACAATTTCTTCATATTCACTTATTTAGAATTTTGTGCAAAGGTAATCATAAATTTCGGAAATTGTTAGGTCGTTTCAATTATTTTACTTAAATTTGCAACATAACTGATAAACCAAACCTTTTAGAATTATGAGGAAAACGTTACTACTAATGCTCGCAATCTGCTGGTCTGTACTGTTGACGGCAGGTAACGTGACTCCCGAGGAGGCACTGCAGCAAGCTACCCAGTTCTTGAATGGAAGAGTGAATACAGGCAACCGAAGGGCTCCTGTGACAACACAGCAACTGACCATGGCTAAGCAGGTTGCTGGTCTCTATGTCTTTAACGTTACCAACGACAATGGCTTTGTCATCGTCAGCAACGACGACTGTGCGGAGTCTATCCTCGGCTATGCGGACGAAGGTAGTTTCGACCCCGACAACATCCCTGAGAACATGAAGGCATGGCTGCAGGGCTATGCGGACGAGATAGCATGGGCTAAACAGCACCATATCCAAAAGAGCACACAAGCGGCTAACAGACGAGCTGGTGGTGTCAAGACAACCATCCTCCCATTACTGAAGACCCAATGGTACCAAAAAATGCCATACAACGCATCCGCTCCTTATTACGGAATCGATGAAGGCCATTATGTATACAGCACGACAGGAACAGAGGGTGGTATCACTTGGGAGAACTGTGCCACTGGTTGCGCTGCCACTGCGATGGCTCAGGTGATGAATTACCACCAATGGCCTCAAAGCGCCACAAAAGTAATTCCTTCATATAAATGGGAAAATAAAGATGACAACCTTCCTGCATTAGCTGCAACAACCTTCGACTGGGCAAATATGATAAATAGCTATGCTGGAAGTTATTCTTCAGAACAAGCGACAGCCATTGCCTATCTCATGCGATACTGTGGACAGGCTTTGCAAATGAATTATGGTCCTGAATCTGGTGCGAGTTCCCACTTGGTGTGCGATGCGCTAAAGAACTATTTTGGTTATAATTCAACGGCAACATATTTGTCGAGGAGTTTTTACAGTTATGACAACTGGATTGAAATACTCTATCATGAGCTTTCACAGAACAGGCCTGTCTTTTATGGGGGAACTTCCTCTGGCGGCGGTCATGCGTTCGTTTGTGACGGCTATCAGAACGAGGACTATTTCCACATCAACTGGGGATGGGGTGGTTTAAGTGACGGATTCTTCAAACTTTCTGCTTTAGACCCTGATGAGCAAGGTGTTGGTGGAAGCAGTTCCACAGATGGCTATCATTTTGGACAGGAAGCGATTGTGGGTATTCAAAAACCAGATGACACGGGAACCGTATTGACCCCTGCAACAACTAATTTCAATTTGACTGTAAATAGTATCTCTATCGACAAATCGACCGTTGCTATCGGTAATCCCGTTAAAGTTACCATTAATATTTCCAACTCAGGCACTGACGATTATGACGGTGACATTTGGCTGGCTGCTGAAGAAGCAGGTATGCTTACGGGGTGTGACTTCATCATCCCAAAGGGTGAATCCAAGAATTGCATCATTAACTATACCCCTAGCGGAACTCTGGGAACGCTCAGTATTCAAGCATATAAACCGACATCAGACGGTTTCTACTCACCCATAAGTATGGATAAATCAGTTTCACTGACTGTGACTGCAGGTGGTGGTGGAGGAGGAGGAAGTCTTCCCACCACAGACAATATCGACTTGGCTGTTGAATTGACATCTATCGGGACTTCTAATGCAGGAAAGACAGAAATGTATGACAAAGATTTAAATGCTACTATCACCATCTCTAATCCATCGCTTTCCTATAACTATTCTGGAACGTTCTACCTATATCTATACGGAGGGGGATACAAGAGATCACGATATGGTCCAATCAACATACCCGCTGGAGGAAGTATTAAGTGGGAATACACATTGGAAAAACCGGGTGTAGGATCCAATTATTATTTCACTTTCACACAACAAAAGGCAAGTAGCCAAACTTCTGAGAAGAACTTAGGTGCCACTTTCATCCCTTGTGAGGGCATCACGAGCTACACTGCTGACGGTACAAAAAATGTAGTAAAAGCAACTGCCAGTTATACAGCCCCAGCAGAGGCTTTAGTCGTTGACATATCGAATACATCAAGTGTGACATCAGTAACACCTAATTCCAAGCCCAACTGTCTCTATATCTATAAAGGTTCGAAACCTAGTGGACTAGACGGAAAAAATGTCATCAAATTTGACGGTACAGCTACCTATACTGCCGACAACATCACGCTGACTGACGGGGCGGATTTCTATTCTCCCGTCAACTTCACCGCAACGAATATCGAGTTTACGTATAATAATGACAGATGGGCTGACGGTACCAACGGATGGAACACCATCATCCTGCCTTTCGATGTCACTTCTGTCACTGCCAATGGCACACCCATCGACTGGTTCAAGAGCAGCAGTGATACGGGTAAGCAGTTCTGGCTGAAGGAGTTCGTCAGCGACGATGTGGGTACTGTCAACTTCGGCTTCACCTCTTCCATGAAGGCTAACACTCCGTATATCATTGCCCTGCCAGGAACAAGTACGAAATGGGATGACACACATAGCCTGAAGGGTAAGACCATCAAGTTTATCGGCAAGAATGCGGAGATACCAAACAGTGCGCAGGCTGTCATCACTTGCAGCAACTACCGCTTCGTAGGTGAGACCAAAGCGGTCAGCACAGAGAACATCTACTGCATCAATGCCGCAGGTAATAAGTTTGAGTTGAAAGCGACTGGCGGCAGCAAGGCTTTCCGCCCATTCTTCAAGAATGGTACCTACGACCGCACCAGCAGCAGCCTGCCTGCATACCTGACCATCGGTATGGAGGGAATCTTGACGGGTATCCAGCAGATAGAGAATGTAAGAAGCAAGAAGGATAATGTGTACTACGACCTCAATGGTCGCCGTGTTCTCTACCCGAAGAAGGGATTGTATATCCTCAATGGCAAAAAAGTAATAATGAAGTAAGAAAGACCTCTCCTGACCTCCCCTGTTTAGGGGAGGAAAGGGGATCTAGCAACAAATAAAAAGAAAACAAACTATGAAGAGACAATATATCAAACCAGAGAGTGAACTCGTCCTTTTACGTCCCACTCAGATATTAATGGGCAGTCCAGGTGCCGGTGACATGCCTGACCCAGGCATAGGATCAAGGGAAATCCTCTTCGATGACGAGGAACTGGATATCGAGAAAATGTTAAGTCTATAACAAAACCAAATGGGGTTGCTTCATCGCAACCCCATTTACTTCGCGGAGAGAACGACAAAGCCCCGAGGGTTTACCTCGGAGCTTTGAACCTGTTCATCCTGCGGAGAGAACAGGATTCGAACCTGCGAACCGGTTTTGCCGGTTACACGCTTTCCAGGCGTGCCTCTTTTGTTTGCGGCTGCAAAGTTACGAATAAGTAAGCAAAATACAAAATAAAATTGGGTTTATTTTTATTTTCAAACGAAAGTAACTGCGACGGAGTCAGAGGTAAATACCAAAAACTTTTCCTACATTTTCGTTCGTCTGTCGGCAAATATCTTCTTCACTCACCCCATAAGCCTCTGCCATACGGGTGATGACATGACGGATGAAAGCGGGTTCGTTACGCTTGCCACGCATGGGGACGGGTGCCATATAGGGGGCATCGGTCTCCAGGACGATACGGTCTAAGGGAACGCATGCCGGCAATATTTCTGGCAGATGACTTTTCTTGAAGGTCAACACGCCACCGATACCCAACACGAAACGGTCGAACTCCAACAGTTGACAAGCCTCCTGCTCATTACCTGTAAAACAATGGAACACACCACCGGGTAAATCTCGCGCATACCTCTTTAATATAGCGACCATCTCGTTCTGTGCCTTTCTGCAGTGTATCATCAAGGGCAGACGGGTTTCTACTGACCAGCGTACCTGTTCCTCGAAAGCCTCCAGCTGCTCTTGCTCGAACTCACGGCTCCAATAGTAATCGAGCCCTACCTCACCAATAGCAATACAGTTGAGAGTGGAGAGTTGAGAGCGGAGAGTTGAGAGCACCTCACGCCAGTCGGCACGCACCTCCTCCGGGTGCAGACCGAGCATGGGATAGGCGAAGCAGGGATAGCGACGGGCGACCTCCATCACTGTCTGGCACGACGGAAGGTCGATGGCAGGGATGAAGACTTTCGCACAACCAGCGTCCTTGGCTCGTTGTACGACAGCATCCAAGTCGTCACGAAACTCTTCGCCATCCAGGTGACAATGGGTGTCGGTGTAGTTCATTGTGGAGAGTTGAGAGTTACTTATTACGATGCAGCAACTCGTCCATATACTGACGGAGGGACTGTTTACGCTCTTCTGCCACACTGACCTTTGCCAGATACTGGGCTGCCTGGTCGAAATAGTAGTTGATTTTCTCCTCACAGAGCTGTCGGATACCGATCTCATCATACAGACGGGTAACAGCAGCCACCTTCACGTCACGGTTGAAGGTCGGTGCTTCTATCCAACGGACCAGTTCTGCACGCTGTTTCTCATCCGCACGGTTATAGGCATTGATGAGCATATAGGTCTTCTTGTTAGAGGTGATATCACCACCTATTGCCTTGCCGAACACCTTCGGGTCGCCATAGACATCAAGCAGGTCGTCCTGCAACTGGAAAGCAAGTCCCAACTGCTCGCCAAACTTATACAGATTCCGCACATCCTCCTCAGGGGCATCAGCAAGGATACCGCCAATCTTCGTCGCACAGGCAAGCAGTACGGAAGTCTTCAGACGGATCATCTCGATATATTCCTCCTCCTTGACATCACCACGCGTCTCGAAATCCATGTCATACTCCTGTCCCTCGCCGATCTCCAGTGCCGTCTCCGTGAAACAGTCGAGCACCTCTGCCAACTTTTCCGCAGGCACCTGAGCCATCCGCTGGTAGGCAAGAACCAGCATCGAGTCACCCGACAGGATCGCCGTATTGGCATCCCATCGCTTATGTACCGTCTCATGTCCACGCCGCAGGTCGGCATTATCCATCAGGTCATCATGCAGCAAGGTATAGTTATGATAGGTCTCCAGACCACAGGCAGGCATGAGGATATCCTCCGGTTGGTCTTTAAAAAGGTTATACGCCATCAGCATCAGTACCGGGCGTATGCGCTTGCCACCGATGGAGAGCACATAACGGATAGGGTCATACAGCGACTGGGGTTTCCGCTCGTAAGGGAGCTGGTCTAAGAAGTCGTTGACAGACTTCAGGATTTCATTGGATGTCTTTATCATAATACTATAGTTTAAATACAATAGGAATACTCACTTTCGTACGACAGGGCTGACCGTTCTGCACACCGGGTTGCCAGTTAGGCATCATCCTCAGCACCCGTAACGCCTCTCTGTCACACTCCCGGGATAGCGACTGCACGATTTTCAGACCAGTGATACGCCCGTCTTTCTCCACATAGAAATGGACTATCACCTTACCTTCCGTCTTCTTCACCTGTGCCATCTTGGGATAGCGCAGGTTCTTGGTCAGCCATTTCATGAACTCCACGGCACCACCGGGATACTGCGGGAGGTCTTCCACCAGGCGGAACTTCAAGGGATTGTCCTCGGGGTCGATACCCATGGGAGCTATCGCCTTAGGCTCCTCCTCACCCTGCAGCTCTTTCAACAACGTCTCGTCCTCGCCGTCTCCCTCGTCCTCAGCCACCTGTTCCTCCTGCGGTGCCAGCTCCACGTTATCATCCACGATGCGCAGTTGCTCAGCCTCCTTAGGTTGCGACTTGTCAGGTTCCAGTTGGGCGACCTGCTCTTCTATCGACATGGGGATCATCTCGTCCTCATGCACCAGCTCGTCCAAGTCGAGTGTCGACTCGTCACCTGCCGACTCCACACTGTTCCATTCCAGTGCGACGAAAAGCATGGCAAGCACCAGCACCAGTCCTAACAGGAATCCTGTGGTGCGCTGCTGGTCGAGATCAGCCTGTGGGGTCTTCTTTTCTTCCATGCTTTGGCAATAAAAACGATTGTCGTGCGTTATTAGTTTGCAAAGTTACGAAGAAATTAGAAATTAGGAATTAGAAATTAGGAATTATTATGTATCTTTGCATGAAAATTTGAAAGAAGACAGATGAGAAAAGTCGTTTTTGTCCTGATAACCACCCTTTCTGCCCTCCAGGTCTTTGCCCAGGAGAGCCAGGAGGTATTTAGCTTCTTGCGACTGCCTGTCAGTGCCCACGTGGCAGCACTGGGTGGCGACAATATCACACTCGACGATGACGACCCCACCGTTGTCTTCCATAACCCCGCCCTCATCTGCAACACGTCCGACAAGAGTATCAACCTCAACTTCATGACATACATGGAGGGTGCCAAGACAGCTTCCGCCTCGTTCGTCAAGGGATGGGGTGAGCGTGGCACATGGGCTGTCAGCGCACAGTATATGAACTATGGCAGTATGAAGGAGACGACCATCGACAATATCGAGCAGGGCTCGTTCTCTGCGAAGGACATCGCAGTGGCAGGAACCTTCGCCTATCTGCTCAGCGACCGCTGGAGCGGTGGTGTCACCCTGCGTTTCATCTCCTCGTCGATAGCGAGTTACAACGCTATCGGCATCGCCTCTGACTTAGGACTGAACTACTACGACGAAGTGCATGGCTGGTCGATATCGGCTGTCGCCAAGAACCTCGGCGGACAGGTGAAGGCTTACCAGGACGAATACGAGAAGATACCTATCGACTTGCAGTTGGGTGTCTCCAAACGTCTTGCCGCGGCACCGTTGCGTTTCTCCGCTACCCTGTCGCGCCTCAACCGTTGGGACACCAGTTTCATCCAGCATGTCGCCTTGGGTGTCGACGTGTTCATCGGTGAGAGCATCTATATCGCCGGTGGCTATAACTTCCGTCGCCGTGACGAGATGAAGATCAGTGAGGGTGACGGCAGCAGCAGTCATGGGGCAGGACTGTCGGTCGGTGCAGGTCTGACACTCAAGCGTTTCAAGCTCAGTGCCGCCTATGCCAAATACCATGTGTCTGCCTCGTCGATACTGATTAACGCAACTTATAGCTTATGAAAAAGATTACGATAGCAATTGACGGCCACTCATCATGTGGCAAAAGTACCATGGCGAAAGACCTGGCTCGTGAAGTCGGATATGTTTATGTCGACACAGGTGCCATGTATCGCAGTGTCACACTCTTTGCCCTCCGCAATGGGCTCTTCACGGCTGACGGCATCAACGAGGAAGAACTCCGTCACCGTATGCCCGAGATTCATATCTCATTTAAGTTCAATGCGGAGACAGGCCGCCCTGACACGTACCTGAACGGGGAACTCGTCGAGCAGGACATCCGCACCATGGAGGTCAGCAACCACGTGAGTCCCATCGCCGCCCTCGGTTTTGTACGTGAGGCAATGGTAGCTCAGCAGCAGCAGATGGGTAAGGACAAGGGTGTTGTGATGGACGGTCGTGACATCGGCACTACTGTATTCCCCGACGCAGAGCTGAAGATCTATGTCACCGCCTCAGCAGAGGTTCGTGCCCAGCGTCGTTATGACGAGTTAAAGGCGAAAGGTATGGAAGCTGACTACGACGAGATTCTGAAGAACGTACAGGAGCGCGACTATATCGACTCCCACCGTGAGGTATCTCCTCTCCGCAAGGCTGACGATGCCATCGAACTTGACAACAGCCACATGACGATTGCCGAGCAGAAGCAATGGCTCCTCGACCGCTTCAACGAGACGGTGAAAGAAAATTGACCTATTAAAGTACTGTTATCGTTACGCAGCCTACACGTCGACTTCCGTGTGAGGCTCATTATATAACCGCTCGTTCTCCTTTATCGTCTCATGGATAGCGGCATCGTATCCCGTCAAAGCCGCAAAGGGAGCAAACTGAGCAGCACGGTTCCACATCGACATCTGCGGATGGCGCTTCGACACGTGATGTGGCAAGTTGATGATGTCGTCGTAGTATCCCATTATGCTTTATGCCCTCCTATCTGTGCATTGCGCTCTTTGGCTGTGGATCCTTTCTCGAAGTTGAGTCCTCGAAGGATAGAATTTTTCCCAAAGCGCTGTTTGATCTGTAACTGTACTTCCTGTAGTCGCCGTTCCTTTTCTAACTGCTCCTGCTGCTCTTTTTCCTGTTGTTTCAAAGCCTCATAGTCAGTGAACAAGTCCAACTGCTGCGGCTGCACATGCTGGTAGGTCAGCGATGACTCGGCAACGACATGGTTGACACAGATATTCAACCGACGGATGAGCAAATCAGGATTGACCTGTTGGTCGAAAAGAGCAGCTGCTGCATCCATCAGCATACGTGATGATGAGGTAGGAGTCTCAAAGTTCCATGTTCCATGTGCGTGCTTAGGAACTTGCTTGCCATAGTAGTTGATAGTGATTTCACCATGATACTTGCCCCGTATCTCTGGACGGGTCAGGCTTTCAGCATCATAACCTACGGTAAGCACGACCTGGTCTGTCACCATACGCTTAGCAACAAGATCAAGAGCCATTCCTTCAGCCATTTCTTTTGCCACCACCTTTGCCTTCTTAAAATCATAGGGTTCCTGGAGTACTTGACCACTGCTAAAGGAGTTCGACTCCGGGCGATATGCCTTAACATCGGCAATGGTGCAAGGCTCCCATCCCCAGGCATGGTCGATGAGCAGTTCTGCATTAACACCGAAGAGCTGGTAGAGGACCTCTTCACGTTCAAGGGACATACGGGCGAGCTTTCCCATGGTGTCTATACCATACATGCCGAGCTTATGGGCGATCCCTTTCCCAACTCTCCAGAATTTAGTGATGGGGCGGTAGTCCCAGAGTTCACGGCGGTAAGTCATCTCGTCGAGTTCAGCAATGCGGACACCGTCTTGGTCGGCAGGCATCTTCTTAGCAACAATATCCATTGCCACTTTACAGAGATACATATTGGTGCCGATACCTGCGGTAGCAGTAATTCCTGTCTGCTTCAACACGTCACGAATCATAGTCATTGCGAGTTCATGGGCAGTCATCTTGTAAAGACGCAGGTAGTTAGTGACATCCATGAACACCTCGTCGATAGAGTACACATGGATATCCTCAGGAGCAATATACTGGAGATAAACATGATATATCTTGCGGCTGACCTCTATATAATGAGCCATTCGAGGTGGAGCAGCAAGGTAGTCTACAGCCCAATCGGGATGTGCTTTCAGTTCTAAATCATTATAGGATTTTCCCGTGAGCTTCCGCTGAGGTGATTTACTTTGACGCTCGTAGTTTACTTCCCGCATCCGCTGAACGACTTCAAACAGACGTGCCCTGCCTCCGATGCCATATGCCTTCAAGCTGGGGGAAACAGCCAGGCAGATGGTTTTCTCCGTTCTGCTTACATCTGCCACGACAAGATTGGTGGTCAACGGGTCTAGCCCTCTGTCCACACATTCTACAGAAGCGTAAAACGACTTCAGGTCGATGGCAACGTATGTCCGGTCTTGTTCCTGCATCCCTTATTGATTTCGTGCTGCAAATATACAAAGAATTCTCCAAATTCTCCCATAGGTCACGCAAGATATTACTAAGCTGTAATCTATCATGTAATGTAAACAATCAGAATTTGAGAATAATGAGGGACAGAGTAATAAATAAAAAATATGGTGAAGTTCTTTTTAAAATAATTTGACTATCTTTGCAGAATGAAGACAAAGATTGTATATGCCGTGGTGAGTGACGAGAAGGATGTATATCTGGAAGAACACCATCGCCCGGTATATTCTAAAGGTATCATCATGATGAAAAATATGACAGATTATACAAGGAAAAAGCTATGGCTGCTGACCGTGCTGCTGACCCTGTGCACCCCGACGGTCTTAGCTGCATGTTCCGACAGCGATAACACCATCAGGCAAGACAGTGGGAAAGTGGCTGAGATCGTGGAGCGCGGCACCCTCCTTATCGGTACCACCGGTGACTACCGCCCGCTATCCTTCTGTGAGGAAGATGGCACCTATTGGGGCTTCGGCATTGAGATTGCCAGGGAGATTGCCAATGCCTTGGGTGTTGAGACGGAATTTGTCAAGACCACATGGCCCACGCTGACCGCTGACGTACTAGCAGAGCCTCAGCTCTTCGACCTTGCCATCGGCGGTATTACGATCACCGATGTCCGGAAGGAGCAGATGCTCATGAGTGAGGGCTATCTTGCCAACGGGAAAACGATTCTCTGCCGTTCCACAGAAGCCGACCGGTACACATCACTGGCAGACATCGACAAGCCAGAGGTACGTGTGATGGTGAACCCTGGAGGACTGAATGAGAAGTTTGCCAACGAGAATTTAAAGAATGCCACGATTGTCGTTCACCCCAAAAACGAGGAGATTCCCACACTCATAGCAGAAGGGAAAGCCGACTTGATGATCACCGAGATCACAGAAGCCCCCTATTATGTGCAGACAGACTCCCGGCTCGCTGCCCCTCTGCTGAACGAACCCTTCACACATGGAGAGATTGGTGTGCTGATGCGGAAAGGACAAGACGACTTGCTGCAGACGGTGAACGATGTCATCCGCCGGATGAAGCAGGACGGCACCCTTCGTCGCCTGCATGAGAAATACGGACTGGCATACGCCTACTGAATGATTGTCCCCTGTCAAGCGGTGACGGTGACGGTTACAGTTTAGTGAAATCGTACTGAAAAGGTTGACTATAACTTTTACTATATATATAATATATATATTATATATATAGTAATATAATAAATATACATATTTTATTCGCATTTTGGGATTCTCATTTTTGGAAAACTGTAACCGTCACCGTCACCATTTTCATAATAAAAAAAATCGGAAGGGAATCAGTTACCGACTGAAGGGGACTCAGTTACCGACTGAAGGGGACTCAGTTACCGACTGGCTTCCTCTTTGTTGGTAAGATTCACCTTATTAATAATAGGGGCATTCTGCAGAATACCACGATTGTGGTATGCGGAATGCCCCATTTGTGCTATTTCCCGTATGCGGATTTCGCCGTACCTTTGCACCATGATTAATTCATGTTGCGAAATCAGGCTGCGCCTCAGCATAGAGCAAGCTCTCTGCGTTCGACTTGCACTGACTTTGCACTCGTGATAAAGAAGACTAAGTATTAACATTAAAAAATAAAAGATTATGAGCAACAAGAAACTACACTTCGAGACATTACAATTGCATGTGGGACAAGAACAACCCGACCCAGCCACTGATGCACGTGCCGTACCCATCTACCAGACGACATCCTACGTGTTCCGTAACTCACAACATGCCGCCGACCGTTTCGGACTGCGCGACGCTGGTAACATCTATGGTCGTCTGACCAACTCGACACAGGGTGTGTTCGAGGATCGTGTCGCAGCCCTAGAGGGTGGTGTCGCAGGACTTGCCGTCGCCAGTGGCGCCGCCGCAGTGACCTACGCCCTGCAGAACATCGCTGGTGCCGGTGACCATATCGTTGCCGCCGACAACCTGTATGGCGGCTCTTTCAACCTCATCACCCATACCTTAGCCAATCTGGGTATCTCCAACACCATCGTAAAGGTGAACGACCTCACAGCACTGGAGGCTGCCATCCAGCCCAACACCAAGGCAGTGTATGCGGAGACCTTCGGTAACCCCAACTCCGACGTGACGAATATTGAGGCGGTGGCAGAGGTTGCCCATAAACACCACATCCCCCTGATCATCGACAACACGTTCGGTACTCCGTTTCTCATCCGTCCCATCGAGCACGGTGCCGACATCGTGGTACACTCCGCCACGAAATTCATTGGCGGACACGGCTCCTCATTAGGTGGTGTCATCGTCGATGGAGGTACCTTCGACTGGAAGGCGAATGCCGACAAGTTCCCCACGCTGGCAAAGCCAGATCCCTCGTACCATGGTGCCGTCTTCGCTGACGTGGCAGGTGCCGCCGCCTTCGTGACCCGCATCCGTGCCGTCATTTTACGTGACACCGGTGCAACAATCTCCCCCTTCAATGCGTTTATCTTATTACAGGGACTGGAGACGCTGAGCCTGCGTGTAGAGCGTCACGTGGAGAACGCCCTGAAGGTGGTAGACTTCCTGAAGAACCATCCGAAAGTGGCAAAGGTGAACCATCCCTCCCTGCCCGACCATGAGGACCATGCCCTCTACCAGAAATATTTCCCGAAAGGTGGTGGCAGCATCTTTACTTTCGAGATTAAGGGCGGCGAGAAAGAGGCTTGGAAATTTATTGACTCTTTGGAAATATTCTCCCTGCTTGCCAACGTTGCTGACGTGAAGAGCTTAGTGATACATCCTTACACCACCACGCACTCACAGATGACACCCGAAGAACTGGAGCAGCAGCACATCACGCCATCTACTATCCGTCTCAGTATTGGCACGGAGCATATCGACGACATCATCGACGATCTCCAGCAAGCGTTTGAGAAGATTTAAAGGATTGAAAAATTGAAGAATTGAAGGATTGAAGAATTGAAGGATTGAAGAATTGAAGGATTGAAAAATTGAAGTTTAAGCATTGAAATATTATGACAAAGATTGCAAAACAACTGACTGAGCTTATTGGGAGAACTCCCTTGCTCGAACTGAACAACTACTCTGCATCGAAAGGACTGCAGACACCGATCATCGCCAAAGTAGAGTTTTTCAACCCCGGCGGTAGTGTGAAAGACCGTATCGCCCTCGCCATGATAGAGGACGCAGAGAAGAAAGGACTGCTGAAACCAGGAGCCACCATCATCGAACCCACCAGCGGTAATACTGGCGTAGGACTCGCCCTCGTCTCCGCCGTCAAGGGTTATAAGCTCATTCTGACGATGCCCGAGACGATGAGTGTGGAGCGTCGCAACCTTGTCAAGGCATACGGTGCTGAGGTACGGCTGACCAGTGGCAAGGACGGTATGGCAGGTGCTATCCGTGCCGCCGAGGAGTTGCGTGACAGTATTCCCGGCTCCATCATCCTGCAGCAGTTTGAGAACCCCGCCAACCCCGCCAAGCACTATGCGACCACAGGTCCTGAGATATGGGCTGACACCGACGGCAAGATTGACATCTTCGTAGCTGGTGTAGGTACGGGCGGTACTATCTCCGGTATCGGCAAATACCTGAAAGAGCAGAACCCCAACGTAAAGATCATCGCCGTGGAGCCAGCCTCCTCCCCCGTGCTGAACGGTGGACAGAGCGGTCCGCACAAGATACAGGGTATCGGTGCCGGTTTCGTACCCAAGACCTATGACGCCAGTGTCATTGACGAGGTACTGGACATTGACAATGACGATGCCATCCGCACGGGACGTGAGCTCGCCCAGAAAGACGGTCTGCTGGTAGGAATCTCCTCCGGTGCCGCCGCCTATGGTGCCACCCTCGTCGCCCAGCGTCCGGAGAATGCCGGAAAGACCATCGTCGCCCTGTTGCCGGATACTGGTGAGCGTTACCTGTCGACGGTGCTCTACGCTTTTGATGAATATCCACTTTAAAAACTCTTTTTCTTCCACTGCCAGCCACGGATGCATGCCATCCGTGGCTGTTTTTATAAAAAACAGACAAAAAATTTGGAATAATGGCTGAAAAAGCCTATCTTTGTAGGCAAATAGAATAATAAGCCTACAACAATGAGCCTTCAAAATCTATATAACACATCTTACCGACTACTGACACTTGCCATCACAGCCCTTATACCTGTCATGGCGCAAGCACAGGAATCCCATTTCGAAAAGGCATTTGACACCACCCACCTGCTCACCTACCTCATCGCAGGGATGTTCATTGCCTTTCTCGTCCTTCTGTTTTACAACCGCCTCTACGCTTTCAGAGAACATGAGGGTGACCATGCGCTGAAGAGCCAGAATACCCGTTTAGGACTTGTCATGCAGGCTGGCAGGCTCCGATTATGGATTTACAATACAGACACGCGGCATTACAGGTTCATTACGGAAGATGGAGACTACTCCCGAGAATACAACCCCGTGGAGTTTACCCGTTTCTTTCATTATGATGACTTCGAGAATCTGCGTACCGCCATCTTTGACATTTGTGAAGGGAGAAGGCTGACAGCCACCGTGAATCTCCGCAGTAACGAGGATGATGGGAAAGCGCTCAATTATTATGAGACGTACATATCGATTACCAAGAAAGATGCTCGCGGGAATATCCATCAGCTATTAGGAGTGCAACATGACATCACTGCCGAGCAGGTAAAAAAGAACAACGCCAATGAGATTCTCATGCGCTACCATACCGTCTTCAACTCCTCTTTGATTGACGTGTTCTATTATGACAAAGAGGGTGTGTTGAAAGAGATTAACGAAACAGCATGTAACTCTTTAAAAATACATGACAAAAAGGAGTTGTTACAGCATAGAGTAGCCTATGATGACAATCCCCTGTTCAACCACATCGACTACCGCCAGACAAGACATACTGTGACCTCTGGCTTCGTGGACTTCGCCAAATACAAAGGCACGCGGTTCTTAGATGAGGCGTATAAGGACAAGAAACTCTATTACGAGGCATCCATCAACACCATTCATGACAAGCATGGGAATCTGGATGGCATTTACATCATCGGGCGCGACATCACCGAAATGGTAGAATCGTTCCATCAGCAACAACAAGGTGCCATCCAATTAAAGAAAGCGACACAGCATATCCAGGAATATATTAACAACATCAACTACGCACTTCGCATCAGCAATGTCCGACTGGTTAATTATTACCCGGAAAGCTACACGCTGGATGTGTCAAACATTGTCGGCAAACCACAGATACGCCTTTCGCAACTGCGGTGTATCCGTCTTGCCGCACCGCAAGACCGCAGGAAAATCTCCAGTGTGCTGAACCGCATGGACCACCTGAGCCGCTACCCTATCACCCAGACGATAGCGACAGAGTTTCACGACAAGCAAGGACGACAGTCGTACCTGATGTTCAACCTCATCCCCATCATCAATCGACAAGGGCAGGTTGAACGTTATTTCGGCATGTGCCTGGAGCAAACAGACATCGTAGAGACCGAGCGCCGGCTTGCCATTGAGACCAAGAAAGCACAAGAGGCAGAGATGTTGAAAGAATCGTTCCTCACGAACATGAGTTATGAGATAAGGACTCCGCTGACAGCTGTCCTTGGATTCGCAGAACTCTTCGAGCAAGAGCATGACGAGAGTGATGAGCCTGTATTTGTCGAAGAGATTAAAAAGAACACCAATTCACTGCTCCAGCTGATTAATGACATTCTGTTCCTTTCACGTCTGGATGCCGATATGGTGGAGTTCAAACACGACGAATTTGACTTTGCAGAATATTTTGACGCCTACTGCCAGATGGGTTGGAGCAGTATCCGTCCGAATGTGAAGACATACATAGAGAATCCTTATGAGCACCTGGTATTTGAAGGTGATATTGAGCAATTAGGAAAGGCTATCAACATGCTTTGCCAGAATGCGGCTTTCTACACGAAGGAAGGAAGTGTCCGAGCCAAGTATGAGTATCGAAGAGGAGAGTTAGTTATCAGCATCGAAGACACAGGTGTCGGTATTGATGCAGACAATCTGCCACACGCCATGGAGCGTTTCAATCGCAACAAGGATGAGGAGCTCTGTGGAACAGGGCTGAACCTGCCTATCATTGAAGCTATTATCCAGAAGATGGGAGGATCCATCGAACTGCAGTCAGAAATCGATAAAGGCACGACAGTATGGATTTTCCTCCCCTGTCAGGCAAAGACGGCAGTGAAGAAGAGTGAAATAATCATTAACGAATAGGACGAGTATGAACACGATATATTTGACAACTCTGCTACAAGCAACACCCTCGCTGGTGATTCCGGTGATGATAGCAATACTGACAGGATTTGCACTGGCAGGAGTCATCTTAATCAACAGGATTATCTTGCGCAGGATACGACGTACGTCACAGATGACCAGAGACAAGAATGCCATCATGCAACAGGCACTGAAGATCAGTTCGAGCAATGTGGTATACTTTGACATTTCCAAACGCTATGTCTCAAAAATTTACGGTTACATGATGCCTGATGAAGGACTAACTGCAGAAGAGTGGATGCGGCATGTACACCCAGATGATGTGGAAATGGCTCTTCATCATATCAGAGAGATTATCTCTGGCGAGGAGAAATCACAGGAGTTCCATTATCGCTGGGACTTTGAATATAATGGCGGAGAACCCCGTTGGGGATATATGCACAACGTCAGTGTGGGTGAGTACTTGCCAGGCATCAAGCGCCCGGTAGGAGTCATCAGCACGTTAGTGGACGAGACGACCATCCTGGAACAGCAGGAGAAAGAGATGGAACTCACAGAGAAATACAAATTGATTTTCGAACAGTCCATCATCGGTCTGTCGTTCTATAGTCCTGACGGATGGTTATTGGATGCCAATAAAGTGATGCGGGACATCTGCCATTTCGACAGCGAGGACAGCGATGGCTTCTTCTCGAACACCAACCTTTTCGACACGAATCCTTTCCGGGACTGTATCGACAAATATAATGTAGAGGAATTCTGGGCATGCTCACGCAGTGACATCCCAGAGCGAGACATACACGTCTATCTGGAAATCCGACTCCACCCCATCCGTAATGAAGAAGGCAAACTGATTTACATCGCACTGGCTGTACGCGATGTCACAGAAGAGCGTGAGATGTATCACCAGTCGAAACTCAATGACATCCAGATACAAAAGGCAAACGAAGAGATTCAGCGCTACGAGATGGAGCTTCAGTATATGATGGAAGGTTGTGACATGCGTGCCTGGCGAATGACTTATGAAGAGGGGACCGTCCAGTTCCTGAAAGGACTTAGCGGTATTGAGCGGGAGATTCCTTTCGAGGAATATGTCAAACACTTCATTGACGACGAGGAAGAACTGAGAGAGAAGCTCAGTCATCCTGAGAAATACTTCACCCAGCCCATGACCGTCCTTCGCAAGATGCGCCCCATCTTCCACGAGACCGAGGATGTGCAGTGGAACCAGATCAACAGTGTGCCTATCTATGACGAGGACGGCAACCTGGTTGGCGGTTTCGGACTGATCCGCAATATGACGAAGTTCATCCAAGCACAGGAGAAACTTAAGATGGAGACACAGCGTGCCAATGAGTCAGGGCGACTGAAGAGTGTGTTCCTTGCCAATATGACCCATGAGATCCGTACGCCGCTGAATGCCATTGTAGGGTTCTCCGACTTACTGCAGATGATGACCACCGTGGAAGAGAAACGGGAACTGATTCATGTCATCCATAACAACTGTGACATGTTGCTCCGACTCATCAACGACATCATGGCAATTTCCTCGATGGATGCCAACGGACTGATCATGAAGCCTATAGACACTGATTTCGCCCAGGCATTCAACGACATCTGTCAGTCTTTGGCACAACGCGTGGAGAATCCTAATGTACAATTTATCAAGGATAACCCTTATAAGACATTGAAGACCCATTTGGATGTCGGACGCATCACGCAGGTGATTACTAATTTTGTAACCAATGCTGTCAAATACACCCAAGAGGGACACATCAAAGTAGGATACCGTCTGCAAGACAATGGCATTTACATGTATTGTGAGGACACGGGAACAGGTATTCCCAAGGAACAATGCTCGAAGGTGTTTGAGCGTTTCGTCAAGTTGAATGACTATGTGCAGGGGACTGGTCTGGGACTCTCTATCTGCAAGGCAATTGCTGAGCGCTGCAATGGCAAGATAGGTGTGGACAGCGAAGTAGGACAAGGCTCCACTTTCTGGATGTGGATTCCCTGTGTAATAGAACAAACAGAAGCTATCGGTGAATAAAATGATGAACAGGACCTATACCATTATAATGGCAATCTTGATGCTGTGGTGTACGAATACCTTTGTACAGGCAGCCTCACAAGATGAGAATATCAGAGCGTACACCGAGGAACACCCTCTGGTGTATGAAGATGTCTTCGACCTATGGCCCTACTCTTTCCTCAATGAGAATGGCGAGCCGGACGGTTATAATGTGGAACTGATCCAGATGATGCTCAAAGAACTGAACATCCCATACGTCATCAGGATGAAACCCAAACAGGAATGTTTCCGAGACTTGAGAGATGGAAAATCAGACTTGATGTTCGGACTGGCAGCTGGCTTTAATGACGGTTTTGGACGATACAGCAGCAACACGGTCACGATGTTCACACAGAGTGTGGCGACACCTATCAACAAACCTATTCAGATAAAGACTTTCCGCGACTTGGAGAAATACAAGGTCACTGTATGGGACGGTAGTATATGCCATCACCTGATGAAAGACTATGGATGGGAGGACAATGCCATGCCTACGAAATTCATGCGGGATGCCATCGAGAAACTCAGCCTGTCTGAAGACGGACAGATTGTATGGAACACGCTATCCCTGCAATGGCTGGTGAGAAAATACAAGATTGACAACATACAGATCACACCTGTCGACATGCCTCACGGTGAGTATAAGTTCATGTCGAACAACCCCCATCTGCTCGCTCGCCTGGACAGTATTTATACAGCCCTCAACTCCGCCAATAAGTTTACGGAGATTCAGAACAAATGGTTCTACCCTGAGCGTAACGAGAAAAAGATAGAGCCATGGGTATGGTATGTCACTGCCTTTGCCAGTGTCATCATCCTGCTCTCACTGATATATGCCATCTACTATCGCACGAAAGAGCAGCGTATCACCAAACTCAACAACAAGAACAACCAACGTCTCGCGCTCATCCTGGAGGCAAGCAATGTGCGTATGTGGACCTACGATATCGAGACAAAGATATTTACATGGCGTAATGAGAAAGGACAAGCCGCTTTCTATTATACTGTAGACGACTTCTCACAACGCTACCATGCGGGTGACTTTGAGCAACTGGGCAAGGCTGTTGACAAGCTGAAAAATAGTCAGGGGGGGGACTCTGAGGAAGAGGAGATCACACTTTATATCAAGGCAAGGGATAAAGAGGACGGCGACACGCAGGAGCATGAGTTCATGATGTCACTGTCAGTCCTTCAACGTGACAAAGAAGGGAAGCCACTCGTCATCCTCGGGACCAAGAAAGACATCACATTGGAGCGTCAGCAACAACGCTTGGAAAACGAGCGTACCTTGCGCTATCGGGCGATTTTCAACACGCCCTTGGTGGGTATCATGTATTTCAACCATGAGGGTATCCTTACCCATATCAACGACAAGGCATGCCAGACATACAATTGTGACCGTCAGGAGATGATAGAGCTGAAAGTGTCATATCATGACCTGTTTGACATAGAAGAACCCTTAGAGGAGATTGACGGTTACCATTTCACACAGGTCATTGACATTGACAAGATTCCTGCTGAGAAAAGAAAGGTGAAGGTCTGCAAGCGCAAAGGGAGACTCCTCCATGAGGTGCATCTGATGACCGTCTATGATGACGACAACCGCCTGCTGGGTATGTTCGCCATAGGACGAGACATCAGTGACCGCATCAATGCCATCAACCAGCAACAAGAACAGGCTGACCGTACCAAGATGATAGTCAACGACCTGACAGAGCATATCAACAACATGAACTACGTACTACAGTCTGGCGGCGTACACATGGTCACCTATTCCCCAAAGTCTCATACCCTGATTATCTATAGCGGTATCAACAAGGTACAATATGAGATTACCCAGACACGCTGCATGACACTGGTCGACGACAAATACAGAAGGAAGGCGATGCACCTGCTGAACAACATGGACAACCATATAGCCAAACCTATTGATACTGACATACTGACCAGTATCCACGTCCATAACAACAAACTGATGCACCTGCGCTTCAACCTGATTCCGACCTACGACAAAGCAGGGAAGGTAGAAGACTATTTCGGGTTGTGCCGCGACGTGACGGAACAGATGTATAATGAGCAGGAGCTGGAACAGAAGACCCTCAAGGCACAGGAGGTGGAGAATACCAAGAACAGCTTCCTGAAGAACATGAGCCATGAGATCCGTACGCCATTGAATGCCGTTGTCGGTTTTGCTGAGCTCTTCGAGATGGAACATACTCCTGATGATGAAAATGTCTTCGTAGAGGAAATCCTTAACAACTCTGATCACCTGCTACGCCTCATCAACGACATCCTCTTCCTTTCCAGACTGGATGCGCACATGATAAAAATAGAAAAGCAACCCTGCGATTTCACTACTATTTTTGAAGGATGCTGCCAACAGGGATGGGAACGCTACCAACACGATGGTGTGAGCTACATCGTGGAGAGTCCTTACCAGCAACTGGTCGTGGATATTGACGCCACCAATCTGGGGCATGTCATCGAACAAGTGATAGCTAACGCAGCCCAATATACCCAAAACGGTACTGTACGTGCCCGCTATGACTATATCGGCAGGAGACTGATGATTTCCGTAGAAGATACAGGACAAGGAATCAGTCAGGATATCCTCGACCGCATCTACGAGCGTTTTGCCGCCGGTCCCAACAAAGGCAGCGGACTAGGACTCCCTATCTGTAAAGAACTGGTGGAACAAATGGGGGGCACTCTGGACATCAACTCTGAAGAGGGGCTTGGCACTACGGTATGGATCACGATTCCCTGCCAGGCTACTGTTGTTAAACGTAAGAAATTCATCTGAATATGAGATATCGGATTTACATATTATATATTCATCTGGCCATGATACTCTTCTGGAGTCTGCCGACACAAGCGCAGAAGAGGGTATACGACGAGAAACACCCCATCATCATTGCCGGTGACTGGGACAAACCTCCTTACGAGTACCAGAATGACCATGGAGAACCTGCCGGTTCGAATATTGACATGATGCAAGCCATCATGAAACAGCTGGGTTATCCCTGCAAGTTCGTCCTGAAGGAATGGGGCAACGCCATCAAGGCTTTTGAGCGTGGGGAGGCAGACCTGATTCTTGCCAATGCCAACAGATTCCGCTCTGCGCCATACTACCACAGCCATCATGTCATCAACTACTACAGAATGCGTGCCCTGATGCTGGGAGACACCGTCCCGCCAATCTCTGTCAAGCAGCTGGTAGAGGGGGGAGTGGTGCTCAAACCCTCTGACTTTACCTTGGCATACTTCCTGGTCGAGGACTCCTCATATATCCGACGTATCGACTTCCAGTCTCCTAAGGTCGCGTTATTAGGACTCCGCGACAAGGACTATAAATATTTCGTATGGGGTGAGGAGCCTTTGAAATGGAAGCTCAAGGAGTTTAGCATGGAGCATGAGAAACTCATCCTTAATGAAGTCAAAATCCCTGTCAGCCAGATTCAGGTGATAGGACGTGACCAGGCACTCATCAACGCCATAGATGATGTCTATGCCCGTCTGAAACAAAGCGGCGAGATTGAGGCAATCAAGCAACACTGGCTGCATCCTGAGGACGAGAACGGACTGCCAGACCTCTCCCTCACCGCCTATATCATCTTAGGAATCATCATACTAACCATCTTCTGCTATCTGCTGAATCGTCTCGCACAATCACACGTCAGGAAAGCTGCCCGCCATTCCACCGAGCTCAACGAGATGATGCTGAAGGCACTGCACATGGGACGCTTCTATGTGATGCAGTATGACATCCATCACCAGCGTTTCACCAACCTGTATGGCAGTTTCCTACCCAAGGACGGCATGTCCCTGAAGGAGTTTGTCGACCATATCCATCCCTCCGAGCAAGAGGAGTTCATGAAGAAGATGGACATGATGATTCAGGGAAGGGAGCACAAGACCGCCATCGACAAGCGGTGGAACATCGGTACTGCGGAACAACCACAATGGCTGAACTTCAGCGGACATTCCATGATAGAGTATGACGACTACGGACATCCTGCATATATCATCAACACCATCAACGACATCACCAAGGATGTGGAGGGTGCCAGAACTGCCCATGAGATGATCAGGAAGTACGATCGGTTAACCAACATCCCAAGTCTCTCCATGTCATTCTACAACAAGAAGGGAGAACTGATTGCCGTCAATGAATCCATGAAAGAACTTTGTGAGTTCGACAAACCAGAGAACGAGCGTTTCTTCCGGTTGTCGAATATGTTTGAGATACCTATCCTCCGTGATGTCTACTCACGGGAAAATAAGGATTCCACATCTGCTTGTCACCGAATGGAGAAGCCTAATAAAGACGGGAAAGACACCTATATAGAATATGATATCCGCCCACTGCAGGATGAGCATGGTGAGATTTTCAACTATATCATCTCTGCCATTGACGTGACAGAGGCACGTGACCGTGACTTGGACATGCACAAGATGAACCGTGAGATACAGGAAGCCGTCAAGCAGACCAACCAGCTGGAGCTGCAGTTGCAGTATATCCTGGAGAACACGAATATGTATGTCTTCCAGATTGACTTCCAAAAACGCCTGATATCCTACACCCGACAGCTGAGCAGCCCAGAATATGTCAAGACCTTTGAAGAATATTATGACTGCGTCTTCGACGCTGAGAAAGAGAGTGCCATGAAAGGACTGGAGGACAAAGAGATATGGAGAAAGCAAATGTCCTTCGACCGCCATTTCAAGAAACCGCTGGTGGGTGAGGGAAATACCGACCATTGGTATAACATCTCCAGCATACCTATCTTAGACGAACAAGGACAAATCAAGGGCGCCTTTGGTATTCTGCGCGACATCACGCAGCAGCTGGAAGCGCAGCGCAAACTCAAAGAGGAGACGCTGCGTGCTGAGAGCAGCGGACAACAGAAGAGTATGTTCCTCGCCTCCATGACGCATGAGTTACGTACCCCATTGAACTCCATCGTCGGTTTCTCTGACCTGCTCCGTACCATTGACACTCCCGAGGAACGGAAGGAGTTCATCCATATTATCCGTACCCATTGCGATATCCTGTTACGACTCATCAACGACATCCTTGAGGCTTCCAATATCTCGGACACCCTGATGCAGATCGTTCCTGAGGAGGTTGACTTTGCCCAGGAGTTTGACTTGATGTGCCAAACCTTGGAGCAACGTGTGGACAATCCCAACGTGGCTTTCATCAAGGATAATCCCTATCAAAAGCTTACCACTGTCCTGGATAAGGGACGTATCCAACAGATTATCACTAATTTCGTCACGAATGCTGTCAAATACACGACAGAGGGACATATCCGTGTAGGTTACCGGGAGGAGACAAGAGAGCTGGACGGTGAGAAGAATACGGGACTTTACTTCTATTGCGAGGACACGGGAAGCGGTATCCCGGAGGAAAAGCAGGATGCCGTCTTCGAGCGTTTCGTCAAACTCAACGAATTCGTGCAGGGCACGGGTCTTGGTCTGTCTATCTGTAAGAATATCGTAGAGCGCTGCGAGGGACAGATCGGTGTCAGCAGTGAGGTGGGTAAAGGCTCCACTTTCTGGTTCTGGATTCCTGTAAATATCTATAATAAATAATGTATATAATGAGAAAAACAATCTTTTCTACGTTATTGCTGTGCCTGTCAGCCACGATGGCATGGGCAGAGCAAGTCGTCATTGAGACCCAGCATGTCTCAATGGTTCTTGATGTCGTCAAGGGCGCACAGCCTCAGTATGTCTATTTCGGTGCCAAACTAAGTGCCAACGAACTGCAGCACCTGCAGAAACCTGAGATGTTCGGACGCATGGATGCTTATCCTGCCTATGGTCTGAACACCCCTGCCGAAGCGGCACTCGCCATGCGCCACTCGGACGGTAACCTCTCCACGGCATTAGTGGCAGAAGGGGTTCAGCGTAATGGCAACATCACGACGATACAGTTGAAGGACCCTGTCTACCCTATCCTCGTCAACCTGAAATACAAGACCTATCCGGAGGAGGATATGATAGAGGCATGGACGGAGATTGTCAATAACGAGAAGCAGACTGTCACCCTGACGACTTTCGCCTCCGCCATGCTGCCTATCCGTCGTGGCAACGTATGGCTCAGTCATTTCTATGGCTCCTGGGCGAATGAGGCACAACTGGTAGAGGAGCCGCTGACTCCGGGACAGAAAGTGATTGTCAACAAGGACGGTACACGTAATTCCCATACCGACCATGCCGAGGTGATGTTCTCGCTCGACGGCAAGGGGCAGGAGAACAGCGGACAGGTGATTGGTGCCGCCTTATGCTATTCAGGCAACTACCGGCTGAAGGTAAATACGGACGATACAGAGTACCACTATTTCTTCGCTGGTATCAATGAGGATAACTCTGAGTATCACCTGAAGAAGGGTGAGACATTCGTCACTCCCAAGCTGGCACTGACTTTCTCCCAACAGGGACTCTCTGGTGTTTCCCGTAACTTCCATAAGTGGGGACGTAAGTACATGCTGATGCATGGTGACAAAGAGCGTAAGATATTGCTGAACTCTTGGGAGGGTGTCTATTTCGACATCAACCAGAAAGGCATGGACCAGATGATGGCTGACATCGCCTCCATGGGTGGCGAGCTCTTCGTGATGGACGACGGTTGGTTTGGTGACAAATATCCCCGTAAGACGGACAACTCCTCACTGGGTGACTGGGTCGTCGACAAGAACAAGTTGCCGGAAGGTATCGAGGGACTTCTCCGTGATGCCAAGAAACACGGTATCAAGTTCGGTATATGGATAGAGCCTGAGATGTCGAACACCACCAGTGAGCTCTATGAGCAGCATCCAGACTGGATCATCAAGGCTCCCAAGCGTGATGCCGTATTAGGACGTGGCGGTACGCAGGTGGTCCTCGACCTTGCCAATCCCAAGGTGCAGGACTTCGTCTTCGGTGTCGTCGACAACCTGATGACGAAATACCCGGAGATAGACTATATCAAATGGGATGCTAACATGCCTATCCTGAACCATGGCTCACAATACCTGACGATGAACGACCAGAGCCACATGTATATCGAGTACCATCGCGGTTTCGAGAAGGTGTGCCAGCGCATCCGTGCCAAGTTCCCCGATGTCACCATTCAGGCATGTGCCTCTGGCGGTGGACGTGCCAACTGGGGCGTACTCCCCTACTTCGACGAGTTCTGGGTCAGCGACAATACCGATGCCCTCCAGCGTATCTATATGCAATGGGGCACCAGCTATTTCTTCCCTGCCATCGCCATGGCAAGTCATATCTCCGCCACCCCCAACCACACCGTGTTCCGCACGACAGCATTGAAATACCGTATCGACGTAGCGATGAGCGGACGACTGGGTATGGAGATACAACCCAAGAACATGACGGATGCCGAGAAGGAGCTTTGTCGCAAGGCGATAGCAGAGTATAAGCAGATTCGTCCTATCGTGCAGTTTGGTAATATCTACCGTCTGGTATCTCCTTACGACAAGAAGGGACTCGCCTCCCTGATGTATGTCACCGACCAGCAGGATAAGGCTGTGTTCTATTGGTGGAAGACAGAGTCGTTCCAGAACGAGCACCTGCCCCGTGTCAGAATGGCAGGACTCGATGCCAACCGTATGTATAAGGTAAAGGAGCTGAACCGCATCGACCTGCAACCGATGAGTGTGGAGGGTAAGTCGTTCAGCGGTGCCTACCTGATGAACCATGGGCTGGACATGCCATACCGCAATGAGCCCGAATGGTCGAAAAAGACAGACTGGTCAAGTCGTGTCCTTCTGCTGGAGGCAGAATAACATCGAAAGAAAAGTGAGCATCGGAAAAAGCGAGAGTCTTCTGGCAAGCATCCGCGAGGGTCGCGAGATGACACAGGCAGAGAAACTCAGGCTGATCATCAGCCTGAGTATTCCTAGTATATTGGCACAGATATCTGCCACGGTCATGTTCTTCATCGACGCATCGATGGTAGGACATCTGGGTGCCAAGGCGTCTGCCGCCATCGGACTGGTAGAGACGACAGGATGGCTGATGGGAGGACTCGGTTCCGCTGCCAACATGGGATTCTCGGTGCAGGTGGCGCATGCCATCGGTGCCAACGACTTCAAGCGGGCGCGCCGCATCTTACGCCAGGCACTGGTCTGTTGTCTGATTTTCAGTCTTGTCATCTCGATAACCGGCATTCTCATCAGTGGTCCACTTCCCTATTGGCTGGGAGGCTCTGAGGAGATAGCCCATGACGCTTCCATTTATTTCGCCATTATCGGGTTCTGCGGCATTTTCTTCCAGATGAACGGGCTGGGCAGTTCGATGCTGAAATGCTCCGGCGACATGAAGATTCCCTCCATACTGAACATCTTGGCTTGTGCACTGGATGTGGTCTTCAACTACTTCTTTATCTATATCGCTGACATGGGAGTGACTGGTGCAGCCATAGGTACCGGACTCGCTGAGTTTGTGACGGCTTCGCTGATGCTCTACTTCCTGCTTTGCCGTTCTGACATCCTGCGACTGAAAGGCAGGCCACGCCGCTCTTTCCGTCCACAGGCTGATGTCGTCAACAACGCTTTCAAGATCGGGGCACCGATGGGACTGCAGCACATGCTGATGGGCGGTGCACAGATTGTGAGTACCATCATCGTCGCTCCTCTGGGTACTGTCGCCATTGCCGCCCACTCCCTTGCCATTACTGTCGAGAGTCTGTGCTACATGCCTGGCTACGGTATTGCCGATGCTGCCACGACACTGGTAGGACAGAGTTTTGGTGCCGGCAAGCGATTGCTCACACAGTCTTTTGCCCGCATGTCCGTAGGACTGGGTATGCTGGTGATGACCATCATGGGTGTCATGATGTGGATATTCGCACCAGAGCTGATGTCACTGATGACTCCCGTGGAGGAGATTATCGCCATTGGTGCCCAGTCGTTGCGCATCGAGGCTTTCGCTGAACCGATGTTTGCAGCGTCCATCGTCTGCTATGGTGTCTTCGTGGGTGCCGGCGACACACTGAAGCCGTCTATCATGAACCTCACCAGTATGTGGGCAGTCCGCCTGACCTTTGCCGCCTATCTGGCTCCTACCTACGGACTGCCCGGTGTATGGACGGCAATGGCGGTAGAACTTACTTTCCGTGGTACCATTTTCCTTTTGCGCCTGTTCTTTGGCAATTGGGCAAAAGGTATCAAGAACGATTAGATTAAACAGGGATAAAAAACAAAGCAGCCGGGAGATCACTCTTCCGGCATGCTTACTTTTCTTTTCCTATTAATAACTAAAAACTTGCTTTCTCTACAAAACTAATACCTTACTACTAACCTAAAACTACTAACAAACCAAAAACTTATGTCTTATTCGTTATCCTCAATCTTTTCCTTACTAACAACCTATTGTCTGTTATCCTCAATCTTATTTACCTTTGTGTGTTCCTCTGAATCACGATGCAAAGGTAAGCAGATTTCATCATCCTGCAATGAAATCTTCCGGTTTTAAGTGAAAAAAGGGATTATTCTTGACTTACATCAACTTTTTGTGTCCGCACACAGCAACTGGCTACCCACCCAGCTCGTCAGCTCCACAAAGTCCGTAACTGTCAGTTGTTCAGGGCGTTTCGTAGCGAAAGGAGCATCATCCGACCCTTGAATCAGTTGTCGCAAGGAAACACGCAACATTTTGCGACGTTGGTTGAACACCGTTTTCACTACTCGCTTAAACAAATTCTCGTCGCAATCCAGATGCTGCACCTTGTTGCGGGTCATGCGAATGACGGCACTCTGCACCTTGGGAGGGGGATTGAAGACGGAGGGCTCTACGGTGAAGAGGTACTCCACGTCATACCATGCCTGTATCAGTACCGACAGGATGCCATACGCCTTCGTACCGGGTTGCGAGGCGATGCGCAGCGCCACCTCCCGCTGTATCATACCCGTACAGCAGGGTATCAGATCACGGTTATCAAGCATCTTGAAGAATATCTGCGACGAGATATCATAAGGATAATTACCCGTCAGTACGAACTGCTGTCCGTCGAACACCTTCTGTAAGTCCATGCGAAGGAAGTCCTCACCCAAGATATTCTCCCGCAACCGAGGAAAACGCTCGTTCAGGTACGCCACACTCTCCCTGTCAATCTCCACCACCTTGAAAGGACGGTCCTTCTCCACCAGATACTGGGTCATCACCCCCATACCAGGTCCCACTTCCAATACAGGGATGTCACCGTATGGCTCATCCACCGTATCAGCGATGCGCTTAGCTATTGACAGGTCAGTCAGGAAATGCTGACCCAGGTTTTTCTTCGGTCGTACTTGCTTCATTGCTGCAAAGGTAGTGCAAATTGAGTGAAATACCAAATTTATTTGAGTATTTCCGAAATGCCGCCTACCTTCGACCAAAGGTCAAAGGTACGATTAAGTGACGACATCTACATCAGCAGAAGGTGCCGTTTGCTTTTGACATCCGTAACGGCAACCTTTGTAAAGGATGCCTCCTTTCATTGTAAATCAAATTGAATTACTTAGTAAATCAAATTGAATTACCGAGTAAATCAAATTGATTTACAGTGTAAACTAAGGTAGATTGCAATTCTACATGATATAGTTTTCATTGACGAAGCCCATAGCTTCATCCTTTGAAGCCCGTACCTTCAACCCTCGGCGCCTAAAGCTTCGACCCATGGAGCCTAAAGGCTCCGTAAGGAGGACTTTACCCGTTTTTATACGTATTTTAGGTCAAAAACACCAATCCTTGTCACCCTTGTCACCTCATTGTTACCGTAACGACCTGTTTTTCAAATACTTTTGCAAGGCGGCAACGGTAACAAGGGTAAAAAACTTTAAGTATACGCGTGCGCGCGAGGGAATCTGAGTTTAAAAGCATTAGATTGCACAAAACGACGGAATTGTGCACAAAGAGGTCGTTTTTGTGCATTTTATTTTGCCGTGTGCGGAAAAATCCTTACCTTTGCAGCGCTTTTTGAAAAAAGCACTGTGAAGACAGGCGATTTTGAAATTCAATATTATACATTATTAATTAATAATATGGCTTTAAAGATTGTTGTGCTGGCGAAGCAAGTGCCAGACACCCGTAATGTGGGTAAGGATGCCATGACAGCAGAAGGTACGGTCAACCGTGCTGCCCTACCCGCTATCTTCAATCCCGAAGATTTGAATGCCTTGGAGCAGGCTCTCCGCTTGAAGGAGCAGAATCCAGGCTCTACAGTAGGAATCCTCACGATGGGTCCTCCACGTGCTGGTGAGATTATTCGTCAAGGACTGTATCGTGGTGCCGATACGGGTTGGTTGCTGACTGACCGTCTGTTCGCCGGTGCCGATACGCTTGCCACCTCTTACGCACTTGCCACTGCCATCAAGAAGATTGGTGACGTAGACATCGTGATTGGTGGTCGTCAGGCTATCGACGGTGATACCGCACAGGTAGGTCCACAGGTTGCCCAGAAACTGGGTCTGAACCAGGTGACATACGCTGAGGAGGTCATCAGCGTGAAGGACGGCAAGGCTACTATCAAGCGTGTCATCGACGGTGGTGTGGAGACCGTAGAGGCTCCCCTGCCCGTAGTGATCACCGTCAACGGAAGTGCTGCTCCCTGTCGCCCCCAGAACGCCAAGCTGGTGATGAAGTACAAGCGTGCCACCTGTCCGATGGAGCGTCCTGCCGAGGGCACACCTTATGACTATCTGTATGACGAGCGTCCTGAGCTGAACCTCAACCAGTGGAGCGTTGCCGATGTGGATGGCGATGCCAGCCAGTGCGGTCTCGCAGGTTCTCCCACGAAGGTAAAGGCAGTGAAGAACATCGTGTTCCAGGCTAAGGAGTCGAAAACTTTGACGGCTTCTGATGCTGATGTCGAGGGAATGATCAAAGAATTGTTGGAAGAGAAAATCATTGGCTAATATAGGATTATGAACAACGTATTTGTATATTGCGAGATAGAAGGTACTCAGGTACAGGAAGTATCTCAGGAGTTGCTGACCAAAGGTCGCAAACTCGCCAATGAACTGAATGTAGAGCTCCATGCCGTTGTTGCCGGTACAGGTATCAAGGGTAAGGTAGAGGACCAGATACTGCCCTATGGCGTCGACAAGCTGTTTGTCTTCGACGGCGAGGGACTGTTCCCCTATACCTCAGCTCCCCACACCGACATCCTCGTCAACCTCTTCAAGGAGGAGCAGCCGCAGATCTGTCTGATGGGTGCTACGGTGATTGGTCGTGACCTCGGTCCCCGTGTCAGTTCCTCACTGACCTCCGGTCTGACCGCCGACTGCACAGAGTTGGAGATTGGTCCGTATGAAGACAAGAAAGCCGGTAAGGTTTATGAGAACCTGCTCTACCAGATTCGTCCTGCCTTCGGTGGTAACATCGTGGCAACAATCGTGAATCCTGAGCACCGTCCACAGATGGCTACCGTCCGCTCTGGTGTGATGCAGAAGGCTATCTACGAGGGTAAAGCTAAGAATGATGTCGTATATCCTGAGGTTTCCAAATATGTGGATATGGCTGTTGCCGGCGTGGTAAAGGTACTCGACCACCATGTAGAGGCTGCCAAGCACAACCTGAAGGGTGCGCCCATCGTCGTTGCCGGTGGTTACGGTATGGGTTCGAAGGAGAACTTCGACATGCTGTTCCAGCTCGCCAAAGTATTGCATGGTGAGGTCGGTGGTTCTCGTGCCGCTGTCGATGCCGGCTGGCTCGACCATGACCGTCAGATTGGTCAGACGGGTGTCACCGTTCATCCGAAGGTGTATATCGCCTGTGGTATCTCTGGACAGATTCAGCACATCGCAGGTATGCAGGACTCTGGTATCATCATTTCTGTGAACAGCGATCCCGATGCGCCTATCAACAAGATTGCTGACTATGTCATTGTTGGTACTGTTGAGGAAGTGGTTCCCAAGCTCATTAAGTATTACAAGCAAAATTCGAAATAACATGGCAAACTATTATAGCGATCATCCTGAGATCGGGTTCTACTTGAACCACCCCCTGATGGCTCGTATCGTTGAGCTGAAAGAAAAGGGTTTCGCTGATGAGCCAAACTCTGAGGCTGTTGACCTGGAAGGTCCGCACCTCGAGAACGGTCGTATGATCTATGCCTCTAAGACTTACGAGAACCTCGACGCCACCCGTAAGGCTGGTCTGTGGGGTGTCTCCATGCCCCGTCGCTACGGCGGTCTGAACCTGCCCAACGCAGTGTTCTCCATGCTGAGTGAGATGATTTCAGCCGCTGATGCCGGTTTCCAGAATATCTGGAGTCTGCAGAGCTGTATCGACACCCTCTATGAGTTCGGCAGCGAGGAGCAGCGCCAGAAGTATATCCCCCGTGTTTGTGCCGGTGAGGGTATGTCTATGGACCTCACAGAGCCCGATGCCGGTTCTGACCTGCAGCGTGTCATGCTGAAGGCTACCTTCGACGAGAAGGAGAACTGCTGGCGTCTGAATGGTGTGAAGCGTTTCATCACCAACGGTGACTCAGACATCCACCTCGTACTCGCCCGCTCTGAGGAAGGTACGAAGGACGGACGTGGTCTGTCTATGTTCATCTACGACAAGCGCCAGGGCGGTGTTGACGTTCGTCACATCGAGCATAAGCTGGGTATCCACGGCTCACCTACCTGTGAGCTGACCTATAAGAATGCCAAGGCAGAACTCTGCGGTTCTACCCGTCTGGGTCTTATCAAGTACGTGATGGCACTGATGAACGGTGCCCGTCTGGGTATCGCCGCACAGTCGGTAGGTGTGGAGCAGGAGGCTTACAACGAGGGTCTTGCCTATGCCAAGGAGCGTCAGCAGTTTGGTGACAAGATCATCAACTTCCCCGCTGTCTACGACATGCTCTCCCGTATGAAGGCGAAGTTGGACGCTGGTCGTTCACTGCTCTATGAGACAGCCTGCTACGTGGATGTCTACAAGTGCCTGGAGGATATCGAGCGTGACCGTAAACTGACACCTGAGGAGAAACAGGAACTGAAGAAGTACCAGCGTCTTGCTGATGCCTTCACTCCACTTGCCAAGGGTATGAACTCCGAGTATGCCAACCAGAACGCCTACGATGCCATCAGCATCCACGGCGGTTCGGGCTTCATCATGGAGTATAAGAGTCAGCGTTTGTTCCGCGATGCCCGTATCTTCTCTATCTACGAGGGTACCACCCAGTTGCAGGTCGTTGCTGCTATCCGCTATATCTCTAACGGTACGATGCTGAACAATATCAAGGACATGCTCGCTGCCCTGCCTGCCGAAGCCGATGCTGCTCTGAAGGCTCGTGTGGAGAAACTCATCCCTGTCTACGAGGATGCACTGAACTATGTGAAGGCACTCGACAATCAGGATGCTCACGACTTCCTTGCCCGTCGTCTCTATGACATGACCGCAGAACTCGTGATGTCACTTTTGATTATCCGTGATGCTGCCAAGGCACCAGAGTTGTTCAAGAAGTCTGCCAATGTCTATGTCCGCATGACGGAGGAGGATGTATGTGGTAAGGCTGCCTACATCAAGAACTTCAAGGTAGAAGACCTAGAGAACTTTAAGGCTGCAGAACCCGAGGCAGAAGCTGAAGCATAAACAACAGTTTATTCTATAAAAAGAATCCGATGGGTCATACAGACTCATCGGATTTTTCTTTCATGCTATAGAACTTTGCCACCAGGGCACCACTGATATTATGCCATACGCTGAAGATGGCACCAGGAATAGATGCCATGGGGAATGCGGAAAAGTGGATGGTCGCCAAGGATGAGGCAAGACCACTGTTTTGCATACCTACCTCGATGGAGATGGCAGTACGCTTGGGATGTGTCAACCGTAACAACTTCCCTACCCCATAACCCAAAGCCAGTCCGCAAAGGTTATGCAGAACAACAACGGCAACGACAATCAGTCCGCCTGTGAGAAGTTTGGAGGCATTATGTCCCACAATGATCGCTACCAGTGAAGCAATCATCACGGAGGAGAACGCAGGAAGATACGCCACCACACGGCGTGTCAACTCAGGCATATAATGCTGTATCAAGAAACCAACAAGGATGGGGGCTATCACCACATAGACAATAGACAGCAACATGCCCACGGCATCCACATCCACGAAAGTTCCTGCCATCAGCCATGTCAGCAACGGTGTCAACAACGGAGCAAGCACCGTCGAGGTTGCCGTCATACCTACAGACAATGCCAAGTCGCCTTTAGCAAGATAGGTAATGACATTAGAGGCAGTACCGCCAGGACAACAGCCTACAAGAATTACGCCCAGCGCCAGATCGGGTGGCAGGGAGAAAGCCTTAGTCAATAGCCAAGCGAGCAAAGGCATAATCGTGAACTGCGCCAGGCAACCTGTCAGCACATCTTTCGGACGACTGAACACGACACGGAAATCGTCAGGGTTCAGTGTCAGTCCCATTCCGAACATAATCAATCCGAGCATAGGATTGACTACCCACGTTCCTACAGCGGCAAACGGAGCAGGAACCAGTAAAGACAATAGTGCCATGACCAAAACCAAAGCACCCATCCAACGGGCTATGAAATCACAAATCCTCTTCATCATCTTCTTATTCTTATTAGAATGCGTCAACAATATGTTCTATCTCTGGCTCCATACCGACAGAGCCTATGACACTGACAATATCAAAACGTATCTCGCCATCGAAATGACGGTACTTCACATAATGATTGGCAGCCAACTGCAGATGACGTATCTTCTGATAGCCTACGGCATCAACAGGATCGGTGAACAGACGGTTGCTGCGGGTCTTCACCTCCACAAAGACAACGGTGTCACCGTCCAAGGCAATGATATCCAAGTCACGGTGCCCGCTCTTCCAGTCGCGCTCCAGAATCTGATATCCTTTGTGAAGCAGATAATCCACCGCCATCTGCTCCCCCCATTTGCCTAAATCATTATGTTCCGCCATTAATCATATATTTTTCGACTGCAAAGATACAAAATTCCCAGAAAATATAGTATCTTTGCAAAGCACTAAAAACAGAAGACTTATGAAAAAACTTTTTATCGGAGGCACAGGCTAAGATATAGGGAATGTCTCGTTAAGCACTTGCTCTACGACCTTCGGGAAATACCGCATTTCCAACTGATGCTCTTTCTCTGCGATATCCTCAGCGGTATCTGTCGGAGAAAGAGCTACTTTATACTGTGCAATCATCTCACCAGAGTCACATACCGGGGTCACCCAATGGACAGTCATGCCTGTCTCTGTCTCGCCTGCCGCTTTCACTGCCTCATGCACATGATGTCCCCACATGCCTTTACCCCCATATTTAGGGAGGAGTGCAGGATGGATATTGATGATGCGGCGGGGAAAAGCGTCGATCAGGAAATCAGGGATAAGAGGCAGGAAACCTGCCAGCACAATGAACTGGATGTCATATTGCTGAAGCAAGGGCATCATCATTGATGCGTCATTGAGTTGCGGTTTGGGAACAACTGCCGTAGGTACCCCCAAGCGTTCTGCACGAGTCAGTGCATAGGCATCTGGCTTGTTACTCACTACTAAGGCACAACAGTATCTTGCTGACGGAGCAAAATACCTGATTAGGTTCTCGCTGTTTGAGCCGTTACCTGAAACGAAAATGGCAATATTAATCTTTTCCATATTATCTGTCTAGTTCTTTAAATAGTATTTCTATCAACCGTGGGATGCCGTACTGGTCTATGTCACCTTCATGTATCCAGATATAGTCATCTGGCAATACCGGTCTTTCCTCAGGCTCCCACAAGAAAAAGTCTGCATAGAGTATGCGATGAGTCAGAACATGTTTCACGTTATGACATAACATAACAGCCCCAGAAGGGACTGCTTCCGTCAGCCAAGGCTCATAGAGCCCTTGCCAGATGTCCCCTTCAGGACGACGATGAATGGCAGTCATGCCCTTATACCTTATATATATATAAGTCAGGTGACGTTCCTTGACCTTCAACGTCTTACGCTTGACGGGCAGTTGCTCTATCCTACCCTCTCGCAAAGCAACGCAAGTCTCCTGCAAAGGACAAGTGGAACATAACGGACTGGAGGGAGTACACTGGATGGCACCAAAGTCCATCATCGCCTGGTTAAAGAGACCTGCCCCCATCCCCTCCTTGTCGAGGGCGGGGAGCAACAGTTCTTGTGCCAAAGCAGTAAACTCCTTTTTACCCCCGGTGGTATTGATGGGCGTATCTATCCCGTAATGGCGTGCCAGCACACGGTACACATTACCGTCAACGACAGCCGCAGGAATGTTGAAAGCGATGGAGCCAATAGCGGCAGCCGTATAGTCGCCTATCCCTTTCAGACTTTTGATACCTTCCAATGTGGTAGGGAATCCCCCCATCGCCACAATCTGTTTTGCCGCATAGTGCAGATTCCGGGCACGACTGTAATAGCCCAGTCCCTGCCACTCCCGCAAGACCTCATCTTCTGAAGCAGCAGCAAGTTCCTCCACCGTATGCCACCGCCGCATGAAACGCTCCCAATAGGGCTTTCCTTGCTCTATGCGGGTCTGCTGCAAAATGATTTCCGACAACCATATCGCATAAGGATCACGCGTCTCCCTCCATGGAAGAGAGCGTCCGTTTTCCTGAAACCACCGTAATATCGTTGTTGTGAAACTCATGAAGCTTAAAGTTGCTGAAAGCACCAATGCTTATAGCTCAACATTGGCAGTTGCTCTTCCCGTTTTGCTTCGGAAGACCAGCACCAGTTTCTCTCTGGGAAGCTCCTGCAGATTGATATCAAACTTTTGAAGTCCTCCGAAGTGATAGGTCTTTACCGTCTTTCCAGAGAAGCTGACCACCTCAACCTGCACAATAGGCTCGGAGGCACTGACACTCATCGTCTTGCCCTCCTTCACCTTGGTCTCAACGGTCAATGCCGAAGTGACTTGCTGTACATGACTTTGCTGTTTATCCAACTGCTGCTTGCAGGCGGCAGCCAAACCGGGATTGGTAGCCTCAAGATACTTCAAGGCATAGTGACGACCTAATTGGCGATAACCCTCACTGCTGAAATGAAGATTGTCGCTACTGGGCAAACAGCCCTCAGAGGAAACCACATACGTATTGGGGTAATGATTGGCAATATCATTGATGGTAGGATTGGCATGTGCACAAATCCCCCCATATTCCTTACGCACTACCTCGCCGACAAGAAGGGGAACAGCCGCAGAGTCAAACTTCAACTCCATCTGCAAGTCACGGTATATCTTCCTCACCTCCTTATGCCATTGTTCATTATAGGCATCCGTTTCACCCTGATGCAGCAGGATTCCCTTAACAACACCATCCTTTACCGCCAACTTCGCCATATCAAGCAGTCGTTTGTAAGGATCACGTCCATACTGATTCAGGATACCGTTCATCCAGTCACGCTCCTCCTTAGCAATCAAAGCGGCATTCTTATCCTTGTCAAAGAAAGTGATAGGACAACCCTCAACAGCTACAGAGACGATACCGATACGCACATCCTTTGGGACAACATCCAACAATGTACGTCCGAAATAGTCTACGGGACCCAGATGGGCATCATGACGACAGAGGGGCGGTATTGCTTTTCTCCATGTACCTAACACACGGCCATCGCCACCATTGGTCGTTGCCATACTCAGATAACGGTCACTCACGAGAGAGTCCTGCTGTTCAATAGGAGCCTGTCCTGCCATATTCGACTGTCCAAAACAGAGGAATATCCAGAAATTCTGGTCTTGTGCCTGTGTCATAACTGTTCCCATCATCATTGCTAATGCGATAATAGTCCTTTTCATTTTCTTAATTAATGCGTTGTTACATTTTAGTTGCAAAGTTAGTAAATTATTATTAATTATGTGTTTGTTTCTCAATTATTTCGTACCTTTGCTCCCAAAATAGACAGATAGATGCATCCGGAAATCTCTGACGAACAAGTGCTTGACAATGCTGGCATCCGTGTGACGGCAGTGCGACTGATGGTATGGCGGCAGATTCGTCACGGCTTCCACGACGCTTTCAGCCTGGGTGACTTAGAGGCAAAACTGCCTACGGTAGACCGCTCAACACTGTTTCGCACCCTGACCTTGTTATCGGAGGCTCATCTGCTGCATGATATTGACGACGGGACAGGGTCGCAGAAATATTGTGTATGCCATCTTGATGACACCCGGCATTGCCACGGACATGTGCATCTGACCTGCCGTAAGTGTCACCGCACCTATTGCCTTACCAACATACGCATCCCATCGGTGCCGCTACCGGAAGGTTTTGAGATGGAGGAAGCGGAGTATGTCGTAAAGGGTATCTGTGCGGAATGCAGGAAACATTCATAAATGAAGGAACAAGAATAATATCTTATAAATCTCAGAAAATGAACAAACTACTAAACTACGTGGCAGCGCTGTTGATGCTGCCAGTCGCCGTAGAGGCGCAAGACTACTCAAAGTATTATCAAAATCTCCCTGTTGAGGTCAAGCAGGTCAGCCGTCCTGTTATTCCCGCCAATGAGATCAGCCTCAAGGACGTGGGGGGCATTGGTGATGGAGTGACCCTGAATACTGAGGCTTTCAGCAAGGGTATCAGCAAGCTGAACAAGTTGGGAGGTGGACGACTGAATATCCCGGAGGGAGTATGGCTCACTGGTCCCATCTCGTTGAAGGACAATATCGAGTTACATCTCGATAAGAACGCCCTTATACTCTTCTCTTCAGACAAGTCGCTGTATGTCGATCCCGAGGCAAAGGCAGGCAGTCGTGTTTATCCCTGCATCCGTGCCTCTAAGCGTAAGAATATCGCTATCACCGGTGAGGGAATCATAGACGGCAACGGTGAGCACTGGCGTCCCGTCAAGCGTGGTAAGGTGAGTGACGTGGAGTGGGATGTCTTCAAAAAGGTAATCGGTGGCGTGGAGCAATCCAATGGAACCCTCTTCTATCCTTGGAACACAAAGAACGCTGCGGCTAATATCGCAGAGACCCCCGAGGCACAGGAGAAGATGCGTAACGACATCATCCGCTTTACCGATTGTGAGAACGTGCTTATCCAAGGAGTCACCGTACAGAACTCCCCCCGTTTCCATGTTCATCCTTGCTATTCCAAGAATGTCATCGTGGATGGTGTCACCGTACGCTGTCCATGGAATGCGCAGAATGGTGATGCCATCGACTTCAGTGATGTCAATATCGGACTGATCGTCAACAGTACGGTGGATGCCGGTGATGATGGTATCTGCATGAAGGGTGGCAATATAAAGCCTGCTTCTCCCGCCAATGGCTGTGAGGATATCGTCATTCAGGACAATACCGTTTTCCATGCCCATGGCGGTTTCGTGCTGGGCAGTGAGACCATCAGTGGTATGCGCCGTATCATCGTCCGCCATAACCGTTTCGCAGGCACAGACACCGGTCTCCGCTTCAAGAGCGGTATGAGTCGCGGCGGCAAGACGGAGAAGCTGTTTATCTCCGATATCATGATGACAGATATCAAGGACGAGGCAATCATCTTCCAGTGTGACTACGTAGACCGTCCTGCCGGCAGTGACCCCAACAAGGTGCCCACCTTCACAGAGGAGCAAAAGAAGAAGGCTCCCTATTTCCAGGACATCCATATCTCGAATGTCATCTGTCATGGAGCCTCCACGGGTATCGAGGCAAGTGGTATCCTCGGTCTCGACAATGTGCGTGACATCGACATCGAGAACACCACCATTGTCTATACCAATACCGACAAGAAGATTGACGAGAAGACAGCAAAGCTCAATCTCAAGAACGTCAATCTGGTGAAGATGCCATAACCGTTACTCCACCGCCGCTTTCAGTATCTCGCTGAGGGTGGGATGGATATGTATCATATCACGTAATTCTGATAGTGTAGTGTCCTTGCACATGAGGGCACTACACTCTTGTATAAGGTCAGCGGCATGGGCACCATAGGCATGGCAGCCGATGATACGGTCGTCCTGGTCGGCAAAGAGTTTCAGCATCCCCTCCGTCTCATTCATCGCCTGTGCCTTTCCGTTGGCACGCCAGAATGCCTTCTTACAGACATACGCCCTGCCATCTGCCTTCAGCTGGTCTTCTGACGGTCCCACACAGGCAGCCTCAGGCTCGGTGAAGATAGCGGCAGGCATGATGTCGAAGCGGATACCGTCTTTCTTTCCGATGATGTGGTTGACGGCACGTACCGCCTGCATCTCTGCCGCATGGGCAAGCATCTGCCTGCCATTCACGTCACCAATGGCGTAGATACCTTTGACTGTCGTCTCAAAGTTATCATTAACGGTGATCCCTTTCCGCCCGTCATACTCAAAACCAGCCTTCTGGAAATCATCACCGACATTCGGCTGACGACCTGTCGCCATCAGGATCACGTCAGCATCAATCTCCTTGAGCGACTGCACGGCAGTTTTCATCTGGAACTTGATACCCCGCTTCTCAAGAAGTTTACGCAGCCGTTTGGCAATATCGCTGTCCACCATGGGCAAGCACTCCTTGAGATACTCGATGACCATGACCTCTGAACCGAAGCGGTTGAAGACACTGGCGAACTCCATGCCGATAACACCGGCACCGATGATGGCAAGACGCAGTGGCAAGGTAGTACGCTGCAACAGTTCTGTGGAAGTGACAAGACGCGGGTCACCGATATCCGGCAAGGGCAGCAACTTGGCACTGCTTCCCGTGGCAATGATGATGTGGGGGGCAGTAATGGTCTCAGTAGCAGCGGTGGCATCGCTACATACTTCCACGGTCTGTGCGTCCAGGAAGGAGGCACGCCCCCTGACGAGTGTGATTCCCGGGGCACTGAGGATCTGCTCTACCCCACTGCGCAGCAGACTGACCACCTGCTGCTGACGCTCGACGGCATCAGCAAAGGAGGTGGCATGCACATACGTCTTTGTGGGGATACAGCCACGGTTGAGACAGGTCCCCCCCACCTCGTCCTGTTCGATAATCACTACATGCAGTCCCTGTCTGGCGGCATACTCAGCGGCGCGGTAACCACCAGGTCCCGCGCCGATAATAATCAGGTCAGTTGTTGTCATTCATCATCTGTTTATAAGTCACAATCGGATGCTTGGCGGCAAGCACGTCGTCCACCCTGCCGATAGGCGTGTTATGTGGAGCCGTCTTCACCACATCGGGCTCCCTCTTCGCCTCCTCAGCGATTTTCCGCATCACATCAATGAAACCGTCGATAGTGTCTTTCGACTCATTCTCGGTCGGCTCTATCATGAGACTCTCATGGAAGAGTAAGGGAAAGTAGATAGTGGGCGCATGATAGCCATAGTCCAGCAGGCGCTTTGCCACGTCCATCGTGGTGACACCCGTCGACTTGTCCTTCAGTCCGTCAAACACGAACTCATGCTTACAGAGTCCGTCGATGGGCAGTTCATAGACATCCTTCAGGCACTCCTTGATATAGTTGGCATTCAGAGTTGCCAGAGGTCCCACCTCCTTCACATGCTCCTTACCCAGTGAGAGAATATAAGCATAGGCACGCATCACCACGGCGAAGTTGCCACTCTCGTAAGGACTGACATAGGGAAGGAACGGCTCCAGACCCTTGCGTACTCCCACCGGACCGCTGCCAGGACCGCCACCGCCATGTGGCGTGGAGAACGTCTTGTGCAGGTTGATGTGCATCACGTCAAAACCCATGTCACCAGGGCGGCATGCACCAAGCATGGGGTTCAGGTTGGCACCGTCGTAATACATCAGTCCACCGCAGTCGTGAATCATCTTGGCAATCGTGGGGATGTCACGCTCGAAAAGTCCGAGGGTATTAGGGTTGGTCATCATCATGGCAGCGATGTTGGGACCTTCTTGGGCGACCAGGCTTTCCAGGTCTTCCAGGTCTACCAGCCCATCCTTTGTTGACTTCACCTCTAAAATCTCCAGACCGCAGACGGCGGCAGAGGCAGGATTGGTGCCATGGGCAGAGTCGGGCACGATGACTTTCGTGCGAGCCTCGTCATGACGTGACTGGTGATAGCCACGGATGACCATCAGTCCTGTCAGTTCACCATGAGCCCCCGCATAAGGTTTCAGCGTGAAGTCGGCAAGTCCTGTCAGTTCACAGAGTGCCCTCTTTAATAAAGTACTGACGGCACGTGCACCCTTAGTAGTCCCTTGGGGCTGCAGGGGGTGCAGGTTGGCAAACTGTGGCAGCGCCGCCATCTCCTCATTGACCTTGGGGTTATACTTCATCGTGCAGGACCCCAACGGATAGAACCCGTTGTCCACCCCGAAGTTATTGGCGGAGAGGTTCGTATAATGACGCACTACCGTCATCTCGTCACACTCCGGCAACTCAGCAGGCTCCTTGCGTCGCATGTCTGCCGGTATCTCATAGTCGCCGAAACGGTTCTTTGGCAGAGAATATCCCTTGCGTCCTTTCTTCGAGAGCTCGAAGATCAGGTTTCCATATAGTCTGTTGTTCATGGCATCATCTCATTTACGTAGTTATCAATATCCTCTTTCGTTCTCTTCTCGGTGACGGCAATCATCAACTGGTCGTCGCCCAGTCTGACACCACCGAAGATGCCATGAGCCTGAAGACGCTCCAGCAGCGCGTCAAGGTCACCGTCATAGCTGACGACAAACTCATTGAAGAAAGGTCTGTCATACACCAGTCTGAAGTGTCCTGTAGCCAGAAGTCTGTCGCAAAGGTAGTGAGCACCGGCGTACGACAGCTCAGCAGCCTCACGCAGTCCCTCCTTACCCATCAGTGACATATACACCGTGACGAAGAGTGCCATCAGACTCTGGTTTGAGCAGATGTTCGAGGTCGCCTTCTGCCGGCGGATATGCTGCTCACGTGCCTGCAGCGTCAGGACGAAGGCACGCTGTCCACGGTTGTCCTTCGTCATGCCGACGATACGTCCGGGCATCTTACGGATGAGTTTCTCCGTGCAGCACATATAGCCGACATACGGTCCTCCGAACTGCATGGGAATACCCAACGACTGTCCATCGCCCACAGCGATGTCTGCCCCCCATTCGCCGGGTGTCTTCAGGACGGCGAGGTCGGCGGCAATGCTGCTCATGATAAAGAGTCCCTTCCCGGCATGGACAGCATCAGCGTAACCGCTGTAGTCCTCAACGATACCGTAGTAGTTAGGCTGTTGCACGAACACACCGGCAACTTTTCCCTGATGCAGGGACAACAGGGACTGCAGGTGTGGCAGATCGGTGATGCCCTCCTTCTGACGGATCATCTCTATCTGAATGCCGTGGAAGTGGGCATAGGTCTCTATCACCCTCAGTGTCTTCGGGTCGACGGTCTCACTGATGAGTACCGTGTCCTGCTTCTTGCCGGCAGCGACAGCCATCATCACCGCCTCGGCAGCGGCTGTCGTCCCGTCGTACATGGAGGCGTTGGAGATGTCCATTCCCGTCAGCTCTGCCATCATCGACTGGTATTCAAAGATATAATGGAGGGTACCTTGTGATATCTCCGCCTGATAAGGGGTATAGCTGGTGAGGAACTCAGAGCGGCTCAACAGCGCAGGGATGACGGCTGGCGTGTAGTGGTCGTAGACACCAGCGCCCCCGAAACATGTCAGCGGCTCGTTCTGCCCGCCCAGTTTCTCAAACAACTGGCGCACCTCCACCTCGCTCATCTGCTCCGGCAACTGATAGTCGCCACGGAAGCGGATCTCATCGGGAACCTCGGCATAGAGGTCGTCAAGGCTCTTCACCCCGACTTTCTCCATCATCGCCTGAAGGTCCTCGTCTGTGTGGGGAAAATATTTGAACATGATCGTAATGTCGTAATGTCGAGATTCGAGATCCCGAAGATTAATTACTTCTCACAGAAAGCAGCGTAAGCCTTGGCATCCATGAGGTTGTCAAGCTCACTCTTGTCACTCATCTCCACCTTGATAATCCAGTTGGCGAAGGCATCCTGGTTGACGAGCTCCGGCTGGTCGTCGAGAGCCTCGTTTACCTCCACGATGGTGCCACTGACAGGTGACATCAGGTCACTTGCCGCCTTCACACTCTCCACGGCACCGAACTCCTCACCTGCCGTTACCTCGTCGTCTACGTCGGGAAGGTCGACATATACCACATTACCCAAGGCGTTCTGCGCATAGTCGGTGATACCGATAAACCCGAAGTTGCCTTCTACTCTCACATACTCATGTGACTCACTGTAATAGAGTCCTTCAATAACTTTTGCCATATCTTCAAAATTTAATGTTCAATCTTTCTTATAGTGTTTGTCATAGAAACGTTTCTTGCATACTGTACCAGGGAATGTCTTCTTGCGAATCTGTATCTCCACGTCTGTGCCCAAGGCAGCATACTGGCTGTCGATGAGGGCGAGGCATACGCTCTTGTCGGTGGAGATGGTGTGATAGCCGGTAGTGACTTCGCCGATGACATTGCCGTCTTTCAGTACGCTGTAGCCATGGCGGGGTATCGCCTTGTCATGCAGCTCGATGCCCACCAGTTTCTTGCTGACACCCTCCGCTTTCTGCTTGGCAAGGGCATCCTTTCCGATAAACTCCTCCTTGTCCAGTTTCACGAAGATGCCCAGTCCCGCCATGATGGGCGAGATGGTCTCTGACAACTCATCGCCGTAGAGGGGCAGTCCCACCTCAAAGCGTAGGGTGTCGCGACAACCGAGTCCGCAGGGCTTCACACCTGCTGCCATCAGCTTGTCCCAACACTCATTAATATAAGAGGAGGAGGCATAAACCTCAAAACCGTCCTCACCGGTATAGCCTGTACGTGACACGATGATGTCACCGATGACCTTGAAGGTGTAGAACGTCAGCTCCTTGCAGGGGATGCCCAGTGTCTGCTCCATCACCTGCTCCGCTTCCGGACCCTGAACGGCAAGTTCACCGTATTGCTCACTCTGGTTCTCCAACGTGACATCAAAGCCGGCAGCCTGCCGCTGTATCCATTCCCAGTCCTTGTCGATGTTCGAGGCATTGATGACGAGGAAGAAGTTGCCGGCATCCTTTTTATACACCAGCAGGTCGTCCACGACACCGCCGTCCTCATAGCACATCATGCCATAGAGGATTTTACCGTCAGCCATACCCCTTACGTCATTGGTGAAGATATGGTTGACGAAACGCCCAGCATCGGTGCCACTCACCAACACCTCACCCATGTGGCTGACATCAAAGACCCCACAGTGCTGGCGCACCGCCTGATGCTCGTCCACGATATTAGAATATTGTATCGGCATGTCGAAACCGCCGAAGGGGGAGATGAGCGCCCCCAGTGCTACGTGTTTGTCATATAGACAGGTTCTTTTGTTTTCCATATTTATAGGTTTGTTAGGTTTCTTTGCTGAGTTGGCAGAAGTGTCAGGCGGTGAGGAGGTTGATGAAGTCTGCTTTCATCAGGTTCATAACGATGTCGTCAATACGGTCAGGCAGGATGCGGTTTAAGGCACCAGCCTCCAAAGGTATGTTCCTCAGTTTCTTGAGCAGTCCGTTGTCGAGGTCGCCCACAAGGAAGAAGTCGCCCATGAGGTTCACACTCTTGATGATGCCGTTCTTCACCTCTATGCGTGCCTCAAAATCACCCACGCCCTCCATGCGCCGTTTCTTGACGATGGTATAGCGGGGGTTCTTGCCATAGATGAACTCGTCGGAGAGGTATTCCTGCTCCAGCAGCTCTATCTGCCGGATATCGTCCTGCGTCAGCACCAGCTCGTCGTGACAGAGTTCCTTGAGTACAAACTCCATGAACTCCTCCAGTCCCAGGTTGATATAATTCTTCAGCACGTCGATATGCTGGTGGATGCTTTGTACCCCCTTTGAGAGCAGTTTCTCCGTAGGTGGCGTGAGTGACCCTGCCATATTGAGCATATCCGTGTCGTAGAGCATCGTCCCGTGTACGATACTATGTCCGGGAATCTTGTAGAAGGCGTTGCCCGACACCTTACGGTTGCCAATCATCACGTCGTTACGACCGGATGGCGAGGCATCGACACCCAGTTTATGGAGTGTCATCACCACCATGTTAATGTATCTGTTGAAGGTGAAGCCCACCTGCTCCTCACTGGTGACATACGAGAACATCACGTTGTTCATGTCCGCATACACACATCCCCCACCGCTCTTCCGCCGGTACATCCGGATGTGGTGCCGGCGGCAGAAGTCGAGGTTCACCTCATTCTCTATCAGCTGGTTGCGCCCGAAGATGACACTCGGCTCCACCTGCCACATGAAGAAACAGTCCTCCGCCTCCACGTGTCTTGCCACGTATTCCTCCATGGCAAGGTAGAAGGAGAGTCGTCTCACTTGTTTGTCAGGCAGTGCGATATGCAGCATGATAATAGTTTTAGGTTTTATGTATATTTTCTGCAAAGATAGTCAAAAGTGATGGTATATCCAAACGAAAAACAAGATATTTTTTCGATGTAAAGAAAACTTGCCGAAAAACGTGTACAGGATTTTTCGCATTCTAGGATTGGAAAGGGCAAAAAATGGGGTTAAAAGAGGGGAAAATGGAGGAAGGACGTACCTTCGAGGGGCGAAGGTGCCGCCTTCCGACCCTTTAGGTGCCGCCTTCCACCCCTTTAGGTGCCGCCTGATTCATGGCAAATAAGGGGTAAAATAGGCGTTTTTGGGGTCTTTTACAGGTGTTTTCATGGGGTTAAAAGGGGACTAAAAAGGATAAAGCGCTGACAACCAGCCGATTACAATAACCTCTGTAGTTTTGCGTATTTGAAGTCGAGTGAGGACTTGGTGGATTTCACGCAAAACTACAGAGGCACTTTGTAAAGATTATTCAAACAGGGGAAATGACCTATTTCTTATCGTAAGCATGCAGGGGATAGTCGGTCGTGAAGTGCAGTCCACGGCACTCCTTACGCTCCAATGCCCAGCGGGTGATGAGGTAGCCGACATTGATCATGTTACGGAGCTCACAGATGTCACGACTTGCCTTCACACGCTTGAAGAGACGCTCCGTCTCCTCATAGAGCATGTCGAGACGGTCCCAGGCACGGTGCAGTCGTAAGTCGCTGCGGACGATACCCACGTAGTTGGACATGATCTGTGTCACCTCCTTGACAGACTGCGTGATGAGCACCTTCTCCTCATTGGTCATCGTACCCTCGTCATTCCACTTGGGCACGTCAAGATTGAAGTCGTACTCGTCCACATGCTGCAACGAGTGCTTGGCGGCAGCATCAGCATAGACCACCGCCTCGATGAGGGAGTTGGAGGCAAGGCGGTTGCCACCATGCAGTCCCGTGCATGAGCACTCTCCGAGGGCATAGAGCCGCTCGATGCTCGACTGCCCGTTCAAGTCGACCTTGATACCGCCGCACATATAATGGGCAGCAGGGCGGACGGGGATATAGTCGGTTGTGATGTCAATACCCATCGACAGACATTTCTGGTAGATATTGGGGAAGTGGTGGCGGGTCTCCTCAGCGGGCTTGTGTGTCACGTCAAGGCAGACATGGTCGATACCATGAATCTTCATCTCCTTATCAATGGCACGCGCCACAATATCACGGGGAGCCAATGACAGACGCTCGTCATATTTCTCCATGAAGGTTTCCCCATTGGGCAGTTTCAGGATACCGCCATAGCCACGCATCGCCTCGGTGATGAGGTAGGCGGGATGTGTCTCGTTGGGGTTATGCAGCACGGTAGGATGGAACTGCACGAACTCCATGTCGGCAACAGTACCCTTGGCACGGTATACCATAGCGATACCGTCACCGGTGGCAATGACAGGATTGGAGGTGGTCAGATAGACGGCTCCACAGCCACCTGTACACATCACGGTGACCTTGGCAAGATAAGTGTCTACCTTCTCCGTCTTGGGATTCAGCACATAGGCGCCATAGCACTGGATATGCGGTGAGCGGCGGGTCACACGGACACCCAGATGGTGCTGGGTGATAATCTCAACGGCGAAATGGTTCTCCTTGACATCGATATTGGGGTTGTTACGCACAGCCTCCATCAGTCCGCGCTGAATCTCCGCACCAGTGTCATCGGCATGGTGGAGGATGCGGAACTCAGAGTGACCGCCCTCCCGGTGCAGGTCAAACTGCCCGTCTTCCTTCTTGTCGAAGTTAACACCCCATTTCACCAACTCCTCTATCTGGCTGGGGGCATTGCGTACCACCTGCTCCACTGCCTTGCGGTCTGAGATATAATCGCCGGCGATGATGGTGTCAGCGATATGCTTATCGAAGGTGTCCAGCTTCAGATTCGTGACACTTGCCACACCACCCTGTGCGAAAGACGTGTTCGCCTCGTCCAGCGATGTCTTGCAGATCATACACACTTTGCCTTTGTTGGCACGGGCTATCTTCAGGGCGTAGCTCATTCCTGCCACACCAGCACCTATAACCAGAAAATCGTATTTGTAAACCATTGTCGTAGTAAATTATGCTGCAAAGTTACGAAATAATTCCTAATTCCTAATTCCTAATTCCTAATTTTTTGTATCTTTGCACGTAAATATGAGAAGACTGAAGATTTTTTCCCTTTTACTGCTGCTTTTCCCTGTCTGTTTGAATGCACAGACCGTACAGCAGGTGACGGCTGACGGTGACACCATAGAAGTGGTGCTGCCATGGCCGCAGAACATTCAGTACCGCCTTGACTCACTGTTGCAGTCAAGTATTTTCGAGACCTCCATGGTCGGCATGATAGTCTACGACCTGACAGCCGACTCTATATTATATAAGGTCAACGAACGACAGGCGTTGCGCCCTGCCTCCACGATGAAGGCAATCACCGCTATTACGGCACTCGACCGCCTGGGCGGTTCCCATCAGTTCCGCACACAGCTCTACTATACCGGTGAGGTGCAGGACAGTACCCTTTATGGTGACCTCTATTGCGTGGGCGGCTTCGACCCTGCCTTCAACAGTGACGACATGCGTGCCTTCGCCGAGAGCGTCCAGCAGATGGGAATCGACACCATCCGCGGACGTATCGTCGCCGACCGCACGATGAAGGACGGGGACCTGTTAGGTGAGGGATGGTGCTGGGATGATGACAACCCGAAGATATCACCGCTCTCCCTCGGCCGTGACATCAACTTCCTGGAGCATTTCGTCACAGCACTCTCCGACGAGGGCATCGGCCTTGACATCCGGCTCTCCGAGGGAAGACTCCCCAGTGAGGCACGTATCCTTTGCAGCCGTTTCCACAGCATGGACCAGATCCTGCAACGGATGATGAAGATGAGCGACAACTTTTATGCCGAGGCGATGTTCTACCAGATAGCCCGCTCTACGGGTCGCCGTCCTGCCAAGGCGAAGGATGCCGCTGGTGTCATCAAACAGCTCATCCAGAAGGTGGGCAACGGCAAGAACCCCTACCGCATAGCCGACGGCAGCGGTCTCTCCTTATATAATTATGTGACTCCTGAGCTGGAGATGCGCCTGCTGCGCTATGCCTATCTCAACAAGAACATCTACGAGCATCTGCTGCCCTCGCTGCCCATCGCCGGATGGGACGGTACGCTGAAGACTCGTATGAAGGGAACCTTTGCCGAAGGGAATGTGAAGGCTAAGACGGGGACGGTGACGGGTGTCTCTGCACTGGCTGGCTACTGCACTGCGGCAAACGGTCACCAGCTTTGTTTCTCCATGATTAACCAGGGCATCATGAAGTCGGATACGGGAAGGAACTTCCAGGACCGTGTATGCAATGCCCTTTGCGAACCCTAAGTGATGAATACCATTAAGCTATATGTAGAGCAGTTGTTCGCCCAGATGGGACTGTCTGCCGACAGCATTCCCGTCATACGCCATATCGTATTAGTAGCAGTCGCCATCCTCCTGGCAGCCTTTGCCGGTTGGTTGTCGCGCCGTTTCATCCCTCTCATCCTGAGACTTACCGCCAAGACGGAGGCGAAATGGGACGATGTGGTGTTCAACGAACGGGTACTGCGGTCTGCCTCGCAGATCGTACCCGCCATCGTCATCTGGCTGGTACTGCCGTCTGTGTTCTATGACCATGCGACGGCTCATGAGGTGCTGGCACGGCTTACCGCCATCTATATCATCGTGATGGGTGTCCGTACCGTCTTTGCGATGATTGACTCACTGAAACAGTTGGATGACGGAAGGCGTACCTCGAAGAAGCAATACCTCTATACTTTCTGTGGCGTATTGAAAATCGTCATGGTCTTCGTCGCACTGATCATCGTCATTGCCATAGCGGTCAACAAAGACCCGTCGACACTGCTGGCTGGTCTGGGTGCTGCCTCCGCAATCCTCATGCTTGCCTTTCAGGACACCATCAAAGGACTGGTGGCTGGCATCCGTCTGACCTCCAATGACATGGTAACCATCGGTGACCGTATCACTGTTCCCTCAGCAGGTGCTGACGGCATCGTGGAGGAGATCACGCTGACAACGGTGAAGGTACGTAACTTCGACAATACCATCATCACCGTCACCCCCCAGACACTGGTCGACGGCTCGTTCCAGAACTGGAAGGGCATGACGGAAAACACGGGCCGCAAGGCGGCAAGGAAGGTGTTCTTTGATTTCCGGTCACTGACACTCGACGAGGAGGGTACTCCCAACCTGACCCGTTACCGGGAGCACATGGAGCAATGGCTTGCCCAGCAGGAAAAGGTACTCAGCGACAAACCCATCCTGGTGCATCAGCTGGATGCCACCCCAACAGGACTTCCCGTGGAGTTTGTCTTCTGGCTAAAAGACCAGGCGGCAATACCCTATGAGCATGCCATCTCCGAAATCATGGAGTATGCCTATGCCGAGGCACCCGTCTTCGGACTCCGTATCTATCAACAGTTTCCCGAGCAGTAATTTTCAAAAGCCTCACGGTAGGCATCGGTGACACGGATAATCTCGTCACCGATATAGACACAAAGGTTACGGTCAACCGTTCGTATCTTGTCCAATCTCACAATATACGAGCGGTTGATGCGCATAAAGGTATCTGTAGGCAGCGCATCCTCCACCGCCTTCATGGTCATGTGGGTCGTCAGCGGCCGCAGCTCTCCCTCCACATGGAAGCGCACATAGTCTTTCATGCCCTCCACATAAAGCAGATGGTCAAAGTTCACCTGCCTGAGCTCACCGTCCACACGGATGAACATCGTCTTCTTCTGAACAGTCTCCGCACTCCCTGCATTCTCTAAGTCCTCTACCCTACACTCTAAGCTGATCAGATGCTCCGCTTTCTCAACGGCAGCGATGAACTTATTGTACCGGATAGGTTTCAGCAGGAAGTCCACCGCACTCACCTCATAGCTCTCAAAGGCATACTCCTTAAAGGCGGTCGTGAAAATCACCTTCGTACCCTCCGGCAGCATACGGGAGAGTTCCATACCATTGAGGTCAGGCATCTGGATATCCATGAAGGCGAGGCTGACAGGATGGTCTTTCAGCCATGCGAAAGCCTCTACGGAGTCAGTAAAGGAATGCTCCAGCTGCAGCTGGGGTGTCTTCTGCACAAATGACTCCAGCAACTTGACGGCAAGGGGCTCGTCATCGACGATGATACAGGTAATAGGGTTCATAGTTGGATGGTGACTTTTACATGATAGATATTATCGGTGAGGGACTGCTCCCAGGTATAACGGTCTTTGTAGATGAGTTCCAGACGACGCTTGGTATTCTCAACACCGATGCCTGAGCCACTGCGGTTCTGGTCATCCTTGGGGTAGTTGGTATTCTCGCAGACGAATGTCAACAGATGGTCCTCCGCTGTGAGTGTGATGTCAATACGTGAGTCACGCCCGCTGCTCACCCCATGCTTGAAAGCATTCTCTATCAGGGAGATAAAGAGCAGGGGGGCTATGTATAGTTGAGAGTTGAGAGATGAGAGTTGAGAGTTGACCACGGTCTTCTCATTGCAGCGCAGTGTCATCAGGTCGATATAGTTCTGCATGAATTCCACCTCCCCTTTCAGCGGCACCTTGTCATGGCGTGTCTCGTACATCGCATAGCGCAGCAGGTCACTCAACTGAGCAATGGAGTCCTGCGCCTGGTCTGCGTCTATCTGCACAAGGCTGGAGATATTATTCAAGGTATTGAAAAGGAAGTGGGGATTCAACTGGTTCTTCAACCACTCCAGCTCTGCCTCTGTATGTTTCTGCTTCTCCTCTGCGAGCTGCCGCTTGATCTCCTTGGTTCTCACCACGTGGTGAACCAGCAGGGCGACACCCGCCAGGACGACATAGACGAAAAGGAAGAAAGCGGTAGAGGCATAATAGCCGATGAGTGTTGCTTTCTTAAACTCCTCGTTAGGCTGCATGTCCATGATGGACTGCGGGTCGACCGTGAAATAATGCCATGCGGTACCGCACAGGAACACCGCATTGACCAGGAAGAACAGCCAGCGTCTTCCACGGTAGTAGCAGAGGGGTATCAGAATACAGAAATTCACGAAGTAGACACCTGCCGGCATGACGATAATCCGCATGGAGTAGGTCAGGGCATGATAGGTGTCCATCCAGCTATGTGTACTGAAGAACGTGGTGATGGCAGGCACCAGCATCAGCACCAGCCATGCTTCGGCTTGTATGCCTAACAGCTCAAGGTCCCGTTTCGTGATCTTTATCTTCATTCCATACGAGTCATTTTGATGACCATCATCGTCACGTCATCAGTCTGTGGCTCTGAGCCCCGATAGTTCTCTATGGTCTCTGCCATCTTGGCGAGTAGTTTCTCTGTGCCGCACCCTGTACGCATCAGACTCTCAAGTCGTGTCAGCATACGCTTCTGTCCATACGCCTCCTTTTTGTTGTTCATAGTCTCGTAGAGACCGTCGTTATAAAGGAACAATTTGGTAACGGGCTGACTGCCTCCTGCCTCGGGATAGGCGAAAGGAGCGAAAAGACTGTCTTTCTCCGCATAGAAACCAGGAGTCATGGCAACGGTGCTACCCACTATATAGCGGTTCCGTGAGACAAGACGCGTCACGATACTATAGAAATTGTCTGGCTCGTTGATGTTTGCCAACACGTCGCCCATCGCATTCTGCACAGCCGTCTCCACCGTCGTCTTCAAGTTTACGACACGCTGCACCTCCCGAAGGTTGTTGACTGCCTTTTTCTCTGTCTGCTCCCTGACAGTATGACGAGTATACACGTATTGTGCTATATTGAGCAACTGCGACAGAAGGGCAGCGGCAACAATTAGCACAATACCTTTTTTTGATTTGCCAATAAAGGCTTTGATATTTTCTTTATTCATCCTATAAAGCACATTTGCGTACAAAATTAGTTCATTTCAGTAAAATATCAAAGAAAAAAGGACAAAATCTCAAGAACCCATCACTTCAATCCTTCAATTCTTCAATTCTTCAACTCTTCAATCCTTACTGCTGTCCCATCTGGGCATTATTGATGCTCTCACTCTGTGACTGGTGCTCGATGTAGTCGTTCTCCACACGGCTCTGGTGCTGACGGAACTGCTTCTTGGTATTTCCGAAGTTGTAGGCGATGCTGACCGTGAAGCCCTGCATCGGTACCTTGATCTGCATGTGGTTGGTGAAGTCCTTGCCGCGGCTGTAGGTCTCGATATTCAGTTTACCACCGTTACCCAGTCCCGTCATTGCCGACAAGGTGAGTGTCAGTTTGTCGTTGAGGAAGGTCTTCGAGAGGTTGGCGGTCAGGATGTTGAAGCCCGTGCTCCATCCCTGCAGGGTATACCGCTTGGTGGAGGTGATGAGGTAGGCACCGAGTTTGATATCAGCAGGCAGTGTCTGCTGGAGTCCCACCATCGCATTGGCATGCCATCCGTTATTCTTCAGGTCGAGTGCCTTGGAACGCATGTCGCTATAGTCGACACCACCGTTAAGGAACAGGCGGGTATTCTTATGCAGCATCCACTGGACATAGACATTCAGACTGCTGACATGGTTCTTTCCCGTATTGTCGTAAGTCGTGTTCAGCAGGTTTGCATCGTCGTAGAACGAATACTGCTCGATGGCATTATCAGTAAAGCTGTGACGCAGGTTGACGTTCAGCATCAGTTTCGAGGTAAAGGTATTGAACACCAGACCCACACTATGCGTCTTCTCGGTATCCAAGTCGGGATTACCATAGGTGAGTGCCGTGGGGTTCGAGCGGTCCACATAGGGGTTCAGGTAACTGATACCAGGACGTGAGATACGCATGTTATAGGTCAGTCCGAGGTTGGTGGCAGGAGCGAAACTGTACGAAAGACTTGCCGAGGGCACCAGGTTGCCGTAATTCGTCGTGAAGTCATCACCGTTACCAAGGTGGTAGTTCACACGCTGCCATGTCTGCTCATAGCGGAGTCCTGCCTTCCCACTCCATTTCCCAAACTTGCTGACAAACTCCGCATAGCCGGCAAGGATGCTGTTCTTATAGTCATACTCCGAGCTGAGGTCCTCGCTATAGACATCGGCAAGATAGTATTTCGCATCAGAGGTCGCCTTACGATGACTGAACTTGAGACCGGCATTCAGCGTCGTGCTCTTACTCAACGGGGTGGTATAGTCGGCTTGGAAGATATGGTCGGTGGTACGCTCCTTATTATCAGAGAAGCGGTCGGTGAGGTTCAGCCATGTCGTCTGTGCGCTGGTAAGGTCAAACTTATTGTCCATCTCATTATTCGTGGGGGCATACGTCAACTGGTAGGTCAGCGCCAGACTGCTGGTACGCTCCTTGTTGAGGAACCGCTGGTAGTCGATGCTGCCGTTGAAGGAGGTACGTCCCATCTTCATATCGGTAGTGGTACCATAGGAATAGCCGTTGCCATACAGTCCGCCACCCATATTGGTGGTGCTATAGCCGTGGTTCTTCACACGGAAGGAAGTGATACCCGCCGTCAGACCTAAGGTGCTCATCGAGTCTACATCATAGCTCAGCGAGAGGTTACCCATGGTGAACGGTGTCTTGGGCTTGGAAGACGACTCAGTGACAATCTTCGATGCCATGGCTCCCAACTGCTCTTGCTCCATCGTCGTGGTCGTCGCACCGGGATTAGAGTGGTTGAACATCACATTGGCACTGTAGGTCAGTTTCCCTTGCTGTCCACTGACGAAAGCACTACCACCCCAGCTCTTGTTACCTGCCTGTGCACGGACATTACCGTTATAGCCGTCCATCGTACCACCCATCGTGGCAGCCATCTCCTTATTCATAATGATGTTCAGCACGCCGGCACCACCCTCCGCATCATATTTCGCACCGGGGTTGGTGACCACCTCGATACTCTTCACCATCGAGGCAGGCATCGCCTTGAATACCTGACTGGGGGCTGACGACATCATCATGTTAGGTTTGCCGTCCACATAGACCTTGAAGGAACTAGAGCCGTTGACGGTGATATTATCCTCACCGTCCACCGTCACCATAGGCACCTTACGCAACATGTCCAGTACGGTGGAAGCCTTGGCATCGGCATCGTTCTTCACGTCATAGCTGATCTTGTCGACATCTGCCTTGACATTACGGCGCATACGGGTCACGGTAACACCGTCCAGGTCCTTTGACCAGGTAACACTGTCGTTCACATGGGTGTTGTTTTCCTGAGCCATCACCAGTGTGGCGACAAGACTCATCATGAGGGTGATAACTGTTTTCTTCATATCGTTTCTTGCGTTTTGTTTTTTTCTGATGCAAAGGTAAACACAAACCGCAAGGTAGCCAAATCTCTTTCGACGAAACACCCCCCGTCTTTCGACGAAATAAGTCGCAGACTACCGATAGATGAAGAAATGCCCTCCGTCGCTATGGGCATATTTCTGTAATAGCGCCTGGATAAAGCGGGCATTTCCTGCCACTCGCTCTTCCTGACCGTCATAACCATTGATGAGCACGACCAGATGGCGTGTCTCGATAGTAATTTTCGTACGCTCATGGTCACTGGTGGGTGTGCCTACCCCACCCTCGGCATCACGATAGACGGGCAGTCCGTGGATATTAATCATCCCCCTGCCGATACCCTCGTAAGGTTCACCTTCCCTGCCGACACCTAATGTCAGGGTGTCACCCACAAACTTGTCGGCATCAAAACCGCCGATGCTGTAGCCATAGGCGATAGAGGCAAGGTTGATGAGATCTACCAGCGTGTCTATCTGGTACAGTTCCTTTCCTTGCAGCATCCTTCTGATCAGCGCCTCCGACGCAGGGCGATAACGTGAGGGGTCCTTGCCACATGCCTTATAGACCCTACGGGTGGCAGCGATACCACTTAACTCTTTCAGTGACTCGGTAGTCAGTTCCTGCCGATAGCGTTCCCCCATCTCATGAATCTCCTGCCACAACGCCTCCGAGTAGGCGGTATTCACCACCTCAGCCTCCACACAAGCCCCTACAAACCCGGGGCATACCGTCTCTATCTCATTCGATACTATTACTTTCATCTTTTCCAACGAATTACCCTGCAAAGTTAATCAATTTTCTTCTTTTCTTTTGTGGTTTCAAAAAGATTTGCTAATTATGCAGTAGATAATTAAATTTAAAGCAATGTCTGAAGAAAAATAACATTTGGGGTGAGAAGCATGTTATATGTATGTTACATGTATGTTATATGTTCAGCAAACATATAACATGCTTTAAAGCCTCTGGTTATCGGGGGTTGCGCCCTGTCATATTATATGGTTATATGTTTTTGCGAAATTCTTTTTTTATTCAACACAAAGGTACAGAGATACAGAGTTTTTATTATTTCTCTGTGTCTCTGTATCTCTGCTGTGTTTACCAATAATCCCTAAGCCCCTTGGGGATAGTTCCTTTACCCCTAAAAGATGCCTTGCATGACCCATAGGAGATATCGGAATACCCCCATAACTGATATCGGAACGAGGGATAAACTATATCCTTATCAAATAGCAGGAGCGATTCCTATACCAGATGCTCTATCAGGTCGGCGCGCTCACCAGGCAGCATGTCGATGACAGGAATCTCAATCATCGTGTAGCAACCTGGTTGCTGACGCATGGAGGCACGAGCCACATTGACCAGTACCTGAGCCGTCAGAGCGGGGTTGTTGATACTCATATTGAACTCGAGACGCTGGTTCTGCGTCTTACCACTCACGCCCTTGCGGACCAAGTTGACACCATGACCCATATCCTTCACGGCATCCACCGACTCCACGGCGAAGACATGCGTCTCGTCATTAGCGAAATAGGGGTCAGCCTTGATATCCTTCGTCACCTGCTCCAAGGTGTAACCATCCTCCAGCTCGACATATACCATACGGCGATGGATGCCCTCACCGAGGGGGATAGTCATTGACAGCGCATTCTTCACACCAGCCTTCGAACGGACGCAGACAGAGTGTCCCATCGACATACCGGGACCGAAGTTCGTGTAGCTCAAGCCCTTAGGAGCCAGACTCTGCATCAGTGTGCGGACGATAGAGTCGGAACCCGGGTCCCAACCAGCGGCAATCACACTGACGGTATTCGTCTGCTTGTTAATCTCCATCAGGCGCTCACGATAGCCACGGATATTGGTGTGGATATCGAAAGAGTCAACGGTATTGATACCCAATGGGAGGATCTGCTTGGCATACTCCTCACAAGAGCGGGTAGGTGTGGCAAGGATGGCAACATCGACATCCTTCAGTTCCTTGATATCCTTCACAACCTCATAGGGAGCCAGCTCAGCGGGTTTGTCAGCAGCTCCGCTTCTGCGTACTACTCCTGCAATCTCAAAATCGGCGGAAGCCTCCAAGGCCTCAATGGTAAACTTGCCGATATTGCCGTATCCAACGACGGCGGCGCGAATCTTTTTCATTTTTTCTATTGTATTTAGTTGTTTTTATGCTCTAATCGGTTGCAAAATTACACTTTTTCAACGAAAAACATAACGAAAAGCAAGAATATTTTCTAAAAAAGTGACCTTTTGCTATAATTCGTCTCTATTTGAAGGCTCCATACAATAAATCGCCAGCGAAAAGCGTTTATATGATTGTATTAATACAATAACGTACGTATGATAAATTACATTAAGGGTGAGTTGACAGAACTGACCCCAGCATTGGCAACCGTTGAAGCGGCTGGTGTGGGATATGCGTTGAATATCTCACTGAACACCTATAGTGCCATCCAAGGAAAGAAGGAGGTGAAGCTCTATGCCTATGAGTCAATCCGCGAGGATGCCTACGTGCTTTACGGTTTTGTGAACAAGAAAGAGCGTGAGATGTTCGAACTGCTGATCACCGTCAGCGGCGTAGGTCCCAACACGGCACGCATGATGCTCTCGTCGATGAGTGTGCAGGAGCTGTGCACCGCCATCTCGACGGGTAATGAGCGTATCGTGAAGGGCATCAAGGGCATTGGCAAGATGACTGCCCAGCGCATCATCGTCGACCTTCGCGACAAGATTGTCGCACTGGGTATCGCCGACGAGATACCGGCAGGCGGCACGATGGCGGCACCCGTCAACAATGCCGTCAAGGACGAGGCTGTCGCCGCCCTCACGATGCTGGGATTCTCCCCTGCCCCCACCCAGAAGGTGGTGGTCGCCATTCTGAAAGAGCAGCCTGACGCACCCGTCGAGCAGGTTGTCAAACTCGCCCTCAAACAAATCAAGTAAGTTTTGAGTAAAAGGGTTGCATACATCGTCGCTTTCTTGCTGAGCATCAGCACGTTCGCTATGGTTCCGCAAGATGACAAGACGCAGAAGCAGAAGAATGCTGCTCCTCCGCCTAAGGAGCAACCCATCCTCGCAGAAGAGGAGGAGATACCCGACTCTCTGCTCCACCCCCGTTGGAAAATCAAGAAGACCAGTCCCGTCTTTGTCAGCGACCTTGACAGCTCAGCCGTCGACCTCCGCATGCCCGACAATATCAAGCAGCAGGCGGAATACAACGACTCACTGGGTGTCTACCTGATAGGCTCGAAGATAGGCAGTTCCTATCTCAACGCTCCTATCCTGATGACCCCCGAGGAATATCAGGAATGGAGCCGTGACAGGGAACTGCGTAAGTATTTCCGGCAGAAGAACGCCGCCAACGTCGCCGCAAAAGGCAAGGAGAAGTTTGACTTTGCCGATATGCACTTCGACCTTGGTCCTGCCGAGAAAATCTTCGGACCGGGCGGTGTGCGCATCAAGACGCAGGGTACGGCAGAGCTGAAGCTGGGCATGAACCTCAAGAGCATCGACAACCCGTCACTGCCGGAGCGTAACAGGAAGACGAAGGCGGTCGATTTCGACGAGAAGATCAACCTGAACATGACGGGTAAGGTGGGCGACAAGGTGAACATGAACCTGAACTACAACACCGATGCCACCTTCGACTTCGACACCAAGAACATCAAACTGCGCTATGAGGGTAAGGAGGATGAGATTATCAAACTCATCGAGGCGGGTAATGTCACCTTCCCCACCAACAACTCCCTGATCAAGGGAGCCTCCAGCCTGTTTGGTGTACGTACTGACATGCAGTTCGGAAGACTGAAACTGCAAACCGTCTTCTCGCAGAAGAAGTCCAGTACGTCCAGCGTGTCATCCAAGGGCGGCGTACAACTCACACCCTTCGAACTGAATGTTGCCGACTATGAGGAGAACAGGCACTTCTTCCTTGCCAAATACTTCAGGGAGCATTATGACGATGCCATGTCGAAACTGCCTAACCTGATGACGGGTATACAGATTACCCGCGTGGAGGTGTGGGTCACCAACAAGTCGGGAACAACGGCTAACACCCGTAATATCATCGCACTGACGGACTTGGGCGAGAGTACCTCCTCACGCTGGGGTGCCGGAGGCGGTGCCTCTCAGATTCCCGACAACTCGGCAAACAGCGAGTATAACGAGATGACATCGGCATACGCTGATGCCCGCAATATCGACCAGACATCCTCCATCCTTGATGGTATCAGCGACTTCACCGGTAGTGTGGACTACGAGAAACTTGCCTCCGCCCGACTGCTGACCAGTTCGGAGTATACAGTCAACAAAGCACTGGGATATATCTCCTTGAAGACCAGTCTGCAGACCGACCAGGTGTTGGGTGTCGCCTATGAGTTCACCTATGGCGGCCGCACCTATCAGGTGGGTGAGTTTGCCAGCGACCGCACCACAGCCAGTGAGGCACTCTACGTGAAATCACTGAAGAACACCAGCAACAACCCGTCGCAGAAGAACTGGCAGCTGATGATGAAGAACGTCTACTATCTCGCCTCTAATGTCGAGAAGACCAAGTTCCGCCTCGACATCAAATTCCAAAGTGATACGGCAGGTGTCTATCTGACCTATATCCCGGAGGTGAAGGACATCACCCTGCTCAGGGGACTCGGCTGTGACCGTCTGGATAACAACAACCGGGCACATCCTAACGGCTATTTCGACTATGTACAAGGATATACCGTCACCGACGGCCGTGTCTTCTTCCCCACCGTGGAACCGTTTGGCAAGACCCTCCGCCAGTTCCTTGAGAAGCATAACGTGGCTGCTGACCAGGTGGAGAAATATACCTTCAGCGAACTCTATGACACCACCCGGACAGCTGCCAAGCATATGAGTGACAAGAACAAGTATATGCTGGTAGGTCAGTATAAAGGCTCTTCTGCCAATGTCATCTCCCTCGGTGCCTATAACGTACCACAAGGGTCGGTGGTCGTAACGGCGGGAGGAGTGATCCTGAAAGAGGGTTCCGACTATAGTGTCGACTATTCCGCCGGTGAGGTGACCATCCTCAACCAGAGCATCATCGATGCGGGAACGAATGTCAGTGTATCCCTGGAGAGCAATACGGACTATGGCATGCAACGAAAGACCATGCTGGGCATGAACTGGGAATATGAATTCTCGAAAGACCTGCAACTGGGTGGTACGTTCCAATACCTGACGGAACAGACGCTGACCTCGAAGGTGACCATGGGACAAGAGCCGTTGCGGAACATGCTGTGGGGTCTGAACATCAACTGGAAACATGAGAGCCAGTGGCTCACCAATATGCTCAACAAACTGCCTTTCCTGCACTGCACACAACCCTCCCAGATATCCTTTACGGGTGAGTTTGCCCACCTGATCGCCGGACAGGCTGGCGGCACGCAGGATAATGCCTCGTATATCGACGACTTCGAGAATGCCACCAATAAGATTGATGTCAGCGAGCCAAAGGCATGGACTATGTCGAGTGTGCCTTCCCTGTTCAATGAGGTCAGCGACAGGGACTCAGTGACCAGCGGTTTCAACCGCTCACTGCTGGCATGGTATAACATCGACCCGTTGTTCACCTACCGCTCGTCTACACTGACCCCGAGCCATATCAAGAGCGACCTCAACCAGTTGTCCAACCACTATGTCCGTGCGGTCTATGTGAGCGAGCTCTATCCTAACCGTCAGCAGAGCACCTATAGCGGTGCCACGGCAACCCTGCCCATCCTGAACCTTGCTTATTACCCACAGGAGCGTGGTGCCTACAACCTGTCGACGGATATTGACTTCAACGGTAACCCCACCAACCCGCAACAGCGATGGGGTGGTATGATGCGTAAGCTGGACACCAACGACTTCGAGACAGCGAATGTGGAGTATATCGAGTTCTGGCTGATGGACCCCTTCATCTACACCAATCAGCAGAGTGACGCTTCAGAATATGGTGGCGACCTGTATATCAACTTGGGTGAGGTCAGCGAGGACATCTTGAAGGACGGTAAGAAATTCTACGAGAGCGGCATGCCTGTCGATGGAACGGGCAGCTTCTCGAACACACCATGGGGTAAGGTTCCCGTCCAGCCCACACAGACCTATGCTTTTGCCACCTCGTCTGGTGCGCGAGCCAAACAAGATGTGGGTCTCAACGGTCTGACGGATGAGGAGGAGCGGTCGAAACCGGCATATGCGAACTTCCTTAACGGCATATCAGTAAACGACAGTCTCCGCGCGGCATGGAATGCTGACCCTGCCAACGATAACTACCACTATTTCCGTGGTGCTGACCTGGACGCACGACAGGCTTCCATCCTCGACCGCTACAAACGCATCAACATGCCACAAGGTAACTCTCCTGACAGTGACCAGCAGACAGAAGGGTACGACACGAGTTACAAGACCTTCCCTGATGTGGAGGATATCAACCAGGACTACACGCTGAACGAGTATGAGCGCTACTACCAATACAAGGTGAGCATACGCCCGGAGGACATGGTGCAGGGAACCAACTTTATCACGAACGTCCGTGAGGCGAGTGTCCAACTGCGTAACGGTAATCGCGAGACGGTGAAATGGTATCAGTTCCGCATTCCTCTCGACCAATACGAGAACCGTGTGGGGACCATCAACGACTTCACCAGCATGCGCTTCATGCGTATGTTCCTCACCCAGTTCAAACGTCCTATCGTACTGCGTTTCGGATCACTCGACCTGGTACGTGGAGAATGGCGTATCTATCAGCAGCCGTTGTCGACGGGTTCGGAGAGTGGTACGATAGAGGTGAGTGCCGTCAATATCGAGGAGAACAACGACAAACGCCCTGTCAACTATGTACTGCCTCCTGGTATCAGCAGAGTCACCGACCCCTCACAGCCTCAGCTCGTCGAGGAGAATGAGCAGTCCATGAACATGACCGTACGTCATCTGTCACCTGGTGAGTCGAAAGCGGTCTATAAGAACACCATGCTGGACTTGCGACGCTATAAGCACATGCAGATGTTCAACCACGCCAACCACCTGATTGACGATAACAACCTGAAGAATGGGGAACTTGCCCTCTTCGTGCGTCTGGGTAGCGACTACAAGAACAACTACTATGAATATGTGATTCCTTTGTCGCTGACCCCCGACCGTAATGACTATAACAAATATAATGTAGAGGACTGCCGTACCGTATGGCCACAGGACAATATGCTGGAAGTGGACCTGACACAGTTTACTGCCCTGAAGAAAGAGCGTAACAAGTCGAAGGCTGCCGGAGGTACCTCTTTCAACCAGTTGTATTCGCAGACTGACCCTAACCGCCCTGCCAATACCATCAGCATCAAAGGTAATCCCTCGCTGGGTGAGATCAAGACCATCATGGTAGGTGTACGCAACATCTCGAATGAACAGAAATCCGGTGAGGTATGGGTCAACGAGTTACGACTGATGGACTTCAACGACAACGGAGGATGGGCTGCCAGTGGTGCCTTGAACGTCCAACTCTCTGACGTGGGTTCGCTCAATATGACAGGAAAGATCATGACGGCGGGCTTCGGCGGCTTGGAGGAGGGTGTCCTGCAACGCTCGACAGACGACTATAAGACGTACTCCATTACCGCGAATGTGGAGTTAGGAAAATTCTTCCCTGACAAGGCGAAGGTCAGTGCCCCACTCTACTATTCTGTCACTAAGGAGGAGAAACGCCCGAAATATAACCCGCTGGACACGGACATGGAACTGAAGGATGCGCTGGATGCCGCTGGCAGCAAACAAGAGCGTGACTCCATCGAGAGTATTGCCGTCACCAAGACGACCAGTACGAACTTCTCTTTGTCCAATGTACGGGTAGGTATCAAGACAAAGCGGCACCCGATGCCTTATGACCCTGCCAACTTCTCGTTCTCCTACAGTCACTCACACCGCCATTCCAGTGGTGAGACGACAGTCTATGAGAATGATGACCAATGGCGAGGGGCTCTGAGTTACAACTATTCACCTGTCTACAAGCCATGGGAGCCCTTCAAGAAGGCTAAAGGAAAGTCGAAATGGCTGCAGTATCCTAAACAGTTCGGTATTAACTGGCTGCCGCAGAACATCGCGTTCAACACGGAGATCACACGCTCTTATTATGAGCTGCAAGAACGTGACATGGAGGATTTGGGCGGTCAGAAACTGCCAGTCACATGGAGTTCGCAATTCCTATGGAACCGTGACTTCTCCATCCGTTGGGACCTGACCAAGAACCTGCACATGACCTTCCAGTCAGCGACTCATGCGGAGATTAAGGAACCTTACGACGAGCGACCTATCAACAAGGACCTCTATCCTGACCGGTATGACGCATGGAAAGACTCGGTATGGCATAGCATCATGCACATGGGTGTCCCCTTGGATTACCGGCAGCAGTTCACCGCTTCTCTGCAACTGCCTCTGAACAAGATTCCTATCTTCGACTGGGTGACCAGTGACGCAACCTTTAACTCTTCGTATGACTGGGTACGTGGTACGGATCTGGAGAATGGTACGAACCTGGGAAATACCATTGCCAACAACCGACAGTTGAATATCAATGGTAACTTCAACATGGAGACACTCTATAACCACATACCGTTCCTCAAGAAAGCAAACGACCGGTTTAAGAAGGCGCAGAGCACCAATAACAACAGAAAGCCGAAAACGAAAAAGGACAAGAATGCCAAGCAGGAGAAGAAAGAGGAGAAAATATTGCCTAAGAACAAGAATGCCTGGCAGAAGGAGATCACGCTGATGGCTGACTCTTCCATCATCGTCAACCACGGAAAGAAATCGAAGAAACTCAATGTCACCGCACGTACCAAGGATGGCAAGAAATACAAACTGAAGTATAAGGTGCTGGATGATAACCGCATCCGTATCAACAACAGAGACACCATCCAGCTGATGCTGAGCATCGCTCCTAAACCACCCTCAGAGAAGCAATGGTGGTATAAGCCGGCACAGACGGGAGCCCGACTGCTGATGATGGTGCGCTCTATCGGTATTTCTTACCGTAACCAGTACTCCATGTCTATCCCCGGATTCCTGCCCAACATAGGCGATGTCTTTGGACAGCGTACAGGTAGTGTCATGTCACCAGGCTTGGGCTTCGCCTTTGGCTTGGTGGACGACAGCTATCTGCAAAAGGCTAATGATAACGGATGGCTGTTAAAGAACGATGATGTAGCGACTCCCGCCACGACAAACCTGACCAATGACTTACAGATAAGAGCGACCTTGGAACCGATACGTGACTTGAAGATCGACCTGAATGCCAGTCGCACGGAGACAAAAGCGAAGTCTATCCAGTATATGTACGACGGTATGCCCACTACACAAAGTGGAACATTCACCATGACAACCATATCACTGAAATCAGCATTGGAAAGTATGGGAGATGCCAATAACGGTTTCCACTCTGCCTCGTTCGAAAGATTCTGTAATATCCTGAGCTCATATCAGCAAAGGGCAGAGGCACATTATGGCACCTCCGTGGACTCTTATCATGCCAGTGTGATGATTCCTGCCTTCCTCGATGCGTACACCAGCAGCGGAGGAGGACTTAGTTTCTTCCCTGCGCTGACCCGTCTGCTGCCTAACTGGACGGTACGCTATACCGGTCTGTCGAAACTGCCATGGTTCCGCGATGTCTTTAAGAGCGTCACCCTCAACCATGCCTATAAGAGCATCTATGCAGTCGGAAGCTATACGGCAAATGCGGGCACCAATTCCCTGTTAGGCTACAATGTTCCTACTGTCAGCCTCAACGAGTCGTTCTCGCCACTGCTGGGAATTGACGTGACATTCAATAACAACCTCACCGCAAAGGTAGAATACCGTACCACCCGTGTGCTGAACCTCTCCATGACGAGTATACAGATTAATGAAAGCCGTTCGAACGACTGGGTCATCGGTCTTGCATATAAGATCAACGATTTCAACATCTTCGGCAGCAATGGAAACCGTAAGATCAAGAAAGCACAACGGGGCAGTAGGAAGAAGGCGAATAACAGACAACAGTCGTCAACGAACACGGCTCCCAAGACTGGCGTTAACCATGACCTGAACCTGCGACTGGACTTCTCTTTACGCAAACAAGCTGCCATCACCCGTGATATTGCCACCATGACCAGTGCCGCCAACAGCGGAAATACGGCATTGAAGATTTCGTTCATGGCGGACTATACCCTGTCCCGTCTGTTAACGCTCAGTGCTTATTACGACAGGCAGACAAACACACCGTTACTGTCGGCAAGCAGCTATCCTACCACCACACATGACTTTGGAATATCCATGAAATTCAGTCTGACACGATAAACGAAGATATTCACGCTTGAAAAAAACTCAAGATTCTCTTGGTTTTTTGCTCACTTAATCGTACCTTTAACTGCGTTGAAGATACTCACGCTCGAAAAAACTCAAGATTCTCTTGGTTTTTTGCTCACTTAATCGTACCTTTGTAACCAAATAATAATTTAATAAGGTGGAATTACTAAATCACATCAAATATCCCGATGACCTTCGTAAGTTGTCGGTCGACCAACTTCCAGAACTTTGCCAAGAGCTTCGCGAGGATATCGTGAAAGAGCTTTCCGTTAATCCTGGACATCTTGCCTCCAGCCTGGGAGTGGTGGAGCTGACTGTCGCCTTACACTATGTGTACAACACCCCTGAGGACCGTATTGTTTGGGACGTTGGACACCAGGCATACGGGCATAAGATCCTGACAGGACGCAGGGAACAGTTCTGTACCAACCGTAAACTGGGAGGTATCCGTCCTTTCCCTTCTCCCTACGAGAGTGAATACGACACTTTCGCCTGCGGTCATGCCAGCAATTCTGTCTCCGCTGCCTTAGGAATGGCGGTGGCAGCCAAGAAGACGGGGAACGATGCCCGGAAGGTGGTGGCAGTCATCGGTGACGGAGCATTGAGTGGCGGACTTGCTTTCGAGGGACTCAATAATGTGTCGTCCTCCCCCAACGACCTGCTCATCATACTCAACGACAATAACATGTCTATCGACCGTTCTGTGGGAGGCATGAAGCAATATCTGCTGAACCTCAACACTAACGAGACATACAATGCCTTGCGCTTCAAGGTATCCAGATGGATGCATTCCAAGGGTTTCCTGGAGGAGGACCGCCGTAAGGGACTCATCCGTCTGTCCAACGCTGTCAAGAGTGCCATCTCCCATCAGCAGAACATCTTCGATGGCATGAACATCCGCTATTTCGGTCCGTTCGACGGACATAATGTCAAGGAACTTGTCCGTATCCTCCGACAAATGAAGGATATGGGAGGTCCTAAGCTGTTACATCTCCACACCCAGAAAGGTCATGGCTATGCTCCTGCGGAGAAAGATGTCACAACATGGCATGCCCCCGGCAAGTTTGACCCTGAGACCGGTGAACGTCTGGTGGACAAAGACCCTAACAAGCCACAGAAATATCAGGATGTCTTTGGACACACCCTTTTGGAACTGGCACAACAGAATCCGAAAATCGTCGGTGTGACACCTGCCATGCCGTCTGGTTGCTCGATGAATATCATGATGAAGGAGATGCCCGACCGCGCCTTCGATGTCGGCATTGCCGAAGGACATGCCGTCACGTTCTCTGGCGGTATGGCAAAAGACGGGCTGATTCCTTTCTGTAACATCTACAGTGCTTTCTCCCAAAGAGCTTTCGACAACATCATCCATGATGTCGCCTTGCTGAATCTGCATGTTGTCTTCTGTTTCGATCGTGCAGGAATCGTGGGAGAAGATGGTCCGACCCATCACGGTGCCTTCGATTTGGCAGCCCTCCGTCCAATACCTAATCTGACGATCTCCTCCCCGATGGACGAGCATGAGTTACGCCGGTTGATGTACACGGCACAACTGCCAGACAAAGGTCCCTTCGTTATCCGCTATCCACGTGGGGGAGGTGTCTTATTAGACTGGCGTTGTCCTTTCGAGGAGATCAAGGTGGGAACTGGCAGGAAGATGAAAGACGGAGAAGACATCGCTGTCCTCTCTATCGGACCCATCGGCAATAATGTAACGGAAGCCGTTGAAGGAACGAAAGCCGCTCATTACGATATGCGTTTCCTGAAACCACTTGACGAGAATATCCTCGAGGAAGTAGCCAGGAAATACAAACATATCATCACTGTAGAGAATGGTGTCAAGAACGGAGGATTAGGTTCTGCCGTCCTGGAATGGATGAACGACCACGGTTATTCTCCACGCATCACCCGACTGGGCATGCCCGACACACAGTTTGTGGAGCATGGCACCGTCAAGGAGCTACAGCAAATAGTAGGAATAGACGCAGCAAGTATCAGAAAAGCGATAGAGTCATGAAGATAGTGATTGCCGGTGCAGGTGCCGTAGGAACACACCTGTCAAAACTTCTTTCGCGCGATCATCAGGATTGTGTGTTGATTGATGCGGATGCCGCACGACTGGTCGGTCTTGACAGTCGTTATGACATCATGACGATACAGGGTTCGCCGACTAGTATCAAGACACTGCAGGAAGCAGGTACAGCATCCGCAGACCTCTTCGTCGGGGTAACTCCCGATGAGAGTAAGAATATGAATGCATGCAGTATCGCTCATGCTTTAGGAGCCAAGAAAACGGTGGCACGCATTGACAACTACGAATACCTGGCACCCCATCTGAAACCTTTTTTCGATAAGATTGGCATCAACTCCCTTATCTATCCCGAGGTACTGGCAGCGATAGATATCACCAACGGACTGAAGATGTCATGGGTCAGACAACGCTGGGACGTACACGGCGGTGCCTTGGTTATGTTAGGCATCAAACTCAGAGAGACCTGTGAGATACTCAACCAACCTCTGAAAAACCTTTGCGGTCCTGACGACCCTTACCATATCGTAGCCATCAAACGGGGAGGCGAGACCCTGATACCCAGTGGTAACGACAAATTATGTGTCAACGACCTCACCTATTTCATGACGACCAGCGAATACATCCCCTATATCCGCAAGATATCCGGAAAGGAGCACTATGCGGATGTGAAGAACGTCATCATCATGGGAGGCGGCAAGACTGCCGTGCGTGTCGGCTTGACGCTTCCGGACTACATGAACCTGAAAATCATCGAGAAGAGCGAGCGACGCTGTGAGCAACTGAATGAGTTGCTTTGTGACACTGACACCATGATTATCCATGGGGATGCCCGTGACCTTGGACTGTTGCAGGAAGAGGGTATCGAGAACACCCAGGCTTTCGTTGCCCTGACAGGTAATGCGGAGACCAATATCCTTGCCTGTCTCACTGCCAAACGGCTGGGAGTCAGAAAGACGGTCGCCATGGTGGAGAACCTCGACTATGTGAACATGGCTGAGAGTCTTGATATCGGTACGATTATCAATAAGAAGACGGTGGCAGCCAGCCATATCTACCAGATGATGCTGGACGCAGATGTCAGCAACGTCCGCTCTCTGATGATGGTAGACTCCGATGTTGCCGAGTTTGTGGCGGCAGAAGGATCCAAGGTCACCAAGAAAGCAGTGAAGGACTTAGGTCTTCCATTTGGAGTGACGATTGGCGGACTCGTCCGTAACGAGGAAGGCATCCTCGTCAATGGTAATACGCAGATTATGGCAGGTGACTCTGTCATGGTGTTCTGCCATGAGCAGAACCTCAAGAAAGTAGAGAAGTACTTCAAAGCAAGCACGTTATGGTAAACTTCCACCTGATATACAAGATTATAGGTTCTCTGCTCCTACTATTAGGATCACTGCTGACCCTTTGTACAGGTATCTCCTTCTATTATATGGAAGACGACATCATGGCGTTCCTGCTATCTACGCTGATCACATACAGCTGTGGCTTCATCCTTAAATTCATGGGGCGTAACGCCAACAACAACCTCAGTCGTCGTGACGCTTATCTGTTGGTCACCCTGACATGGATTGTGTTCAGTCTCTTCGGTATGATTCCTTTCCTCATCGGAGGTTATATCGAGAGTGTGACAGACGCATTCTTTGAGACGATGTCAGGTTTCTCTACCACTGGTGCCACCGTCATTGACGATGTGGAATGGATGCCCCATGCCATCTTGTTCTGGCGTACACAGACCCAATGGATAGGTGCCTTGGGAATTGTGTTCTTCACGATTGCCATTCTGCCCTCTATGGTGGGTAGCGGCAGTGTGAAGGTGTTTGCTGCCGAGGCGACAGGTCCTATCAGGTCGAAGATGCATCCCCGTCTCTCCACAACGGCAAAATGGATATGGTCTGTTTATTCCGCACTGACCATTGCCTGCATCCTCGCATTCTATCTTGCGGGAATGGGTGTGTTTGACAGTATCAATTACGCGATGACGACGACGGCGACAGGAGGTTTTGCTCCTCATAACGACTCAGCGGCATTCTTTCAGTCACCAGCCATTGAGTATGTCGCCATCCTGTTTCAGTTCCTGGCAGGTGTCAACTTCACCATGCTCTATTTTGCCATATTCCGTTTAAAGATAGCCAACCTGTTCAAGAGTTCTGAGTTCAAGTTATACATCCTTGCCATCACTGTTTCCACTATATGGATCATGTACCTGTTGATGTCGCATAACGGATACGGGCTGGAGCGTGCTTTCCGTTGCGCCCTGTTCCAGGTAGTATCATTTATGACCACCACAGGACTCTTTAATGACGATGCGGGACTATGGCCCCACATCACATGGGTGATCCTGGGAACACTGATGTTCCTGGGAGCATGTGCCGGTTCCACGACGGGAGGCTTCAAATGCATCCGTGGCGTGATGGTCATCAAAGTGTTACGCAACGAGTTCAACAAACTATTACACCCCAACGCTGTCCTCCCAGTGAAGATTAACGGTCAGCCAGTATCACAGCAGAAACTGAACTCACTACTTGCCTTCTTTGCTATTTTCAGCCTGATGATTCTATTCTCTGCCACTATCATGATAGTAGCGGGAATCGACAATACCAATGCCATCACCATAGCTCTGAGCTGTATCAGCAATGTCGGTCCCACCCTCGGCACCCAGATAGGTCCTGAGATGTCATGGAGCCAGTTGCCTGACTACATCAAATGGATATGCTCCTTCCTGATGCTGGCAGGACGTTTGGAGATTATGAGTGTGCTGGTGTTGTTCACCAGAGGATTTTGGAAAGACAATTAATGAAAAGCATTACTATGAACTATTTCAAATTTGAGCCATTATTAAAGCAGACACTTTGGGGAGGTGACAAGATTATCCCCTTTAAGAGTATTCATGAGAACATGGAGAATGTGGGTGAGAGTTGGGAAATCTCCGGCGTGAAAGACAACGAGACGATTGCCGTCGGCGACGGCCGCTCCCTCAACCAACTGGTACGCGAGTTGAAAGGACAGCTGGTGGGTGAGGCTAACTACCAGCGCTTTGGTGACGAGTTCCCCTTGCTCATCAAGTTTATTGATGCCCGTCAGGACTTGAGCATCCAGGTGCATCCCACCGACGAGATAGCCCACCGGCAGGGAAAGAGCCGTGGCAAGACAGAGATGTGGTTTGTCATGGACAGTGCCCCTGAGGCAAAGCTCTATAACGGACTGAAGCTGCAGATTACCCCTGAGCAGTATAAGCAGATGGTGGAGAATGACACCATCTGTGATGCCCTTGCCCAGTATGAGGTCAAGGAGGGCGACTGTTTCTTCATCCCCGCAGGACGCATCCATGCCATTGGCGCAGGCTGCTTCCTTGCCGAGATACAACAGACCTCCGATGTGACCTACCGTATCTACGACTTCAAGCGTAAGGACAAGGACGGCAACTACCGGCAGCTGCATACACAGGAGGCTTCCGAGAGCATCAACTATACCGTTCTTGACGATTACCGTACCAACTACACCCCACAGAAGAACGAAGGACAACTGTTGGTGGAGTGTCCTTACTTCAACACCGCTGTCTATGACTTGACAGAGCCCATGACCATGGACTACAGTGAACTGGACTCCTTTGTCATCCTGATAGGCATGAAGGGAGAAGGCACACTCACCGTGGATGGTGAACAGGTCAGTTTCCGTGCCGGAGAGACCATCCTCCTTCCCGCCACCGTTAAGGAGGTGAGCACGGAGGGAACGATTAAGTTTCTGGAGACTTACGTGCTGTCGTAAGGAAGTTTTCCACATCCGACTGCACACGGCGGAACTGTTCCGCATACATGTAGCCGTTATTCTTCTTAAGCATCTGACGAATGTCCTGCAATGAGTGCTCATAGCAGGACATCTCGTTTCTGCGCTGCGTGTGATGACGTGCCGTGCGGGCTATCTCATCCTGCCGCTCCAGACGGAGGCGGTTGCACACCTTATTTAATATAGGGACAATCACATTGTCAAACAAGGAGTGACCCTGCACATAGAGATAGGTGGTCTGAGGAGTCACACCCAGCTCCTTGATCTCTGCCTTTAACTTAAGATACTGCTCTTTATTATCAGGATACTCCGCCTGCAACTGTCTGACTTTTCTGTTCACTTTCTGACGGAGATGGTCAATAGAGGGCTGCGGGTCAAAGACATTGAATCCTCCCGGGTCTATCACCCTTGCCATGTCAGACAGCGAGAACTTATTATGATGACCTGTCCGGTAAGCCCATACCGACCAGATGAACAAGGGGAAGATAGCCTCGCTGTACTGCGTGAGGTAATCCGTAAAGTCGAAGATACGATGGTCGTTAAGGGTGACGGCGACACAGACTTCATGCAGGGAAGGAGCGTAACATTGCAGGTTCTCTATAGCATAGGCATAGGTATGGAACACATAAGGACTCGTCACCACCCTCCTTGACTGCTCCGTAGCCCCTTGCAGCAGATAGTCATAGTCGGCATCCACACAGGCAATCATATCCTCGCCTACCCTCCCCTCGATAAAGTTCATGAGGACGGACTTCTTGCCTCGCTCCAGCTTCTGATGTGACGGAAGCATCACCTCAAAGTAACGCTTGTCATCCTCAAAACGGCCTAAGACGGTACGCCAGAAATAGATATCGTCGTAACTCTCCACATAAGCCACGATGCGCCGCTTTGCCTTCTTCGAGGTCATTTGGTTGGCTGCCTCGAAATAGCGGCTGTTGAGATTATCTTTCAGACGGTTACTCATATAGTGATATCACTCACTTCTGTCACTTTATCCATCCATCCGCTCATGATCACGGCAGGTGAATGGGTGGTCAGGATGATCTGAACGTTGGGGTTGAGTTCCAGTATCAGATCAATCAGCTGTTTCTGCCATTCGATATGCAGGGACACCTCGGGCTCGTCCATCAGGAGCACATAAGGCTGCTGGTCCTCCACCAATACCGTCAGCAGGATGGCAAGAATCTGTTTCTCGCCACTGGACAGTTTATAGGGCAGCAAGGTCTCACCGATCTGCGAGAAGCGGATCTCATTCTCCGTGCGGATAATCTTCTTCCCCGTATCCTTAAACAAGTCATCGACAATATCCTGGAAGCGTTTCTTGGACTCCGACAGATGCTGTGCCGCATCCATATTACCCCGTTGCAGCTCTTCGATGATGCGGTTGCCGATGTTCACCTGATAGTCGAGATATTTCCGTTGCAGGTTATACAGTTGCAGGTCAAGCAGCGACCCGCCCCCCATACCGGCAAGTGCGGACAGTGTCTCCCGCATCACTCCCTCACCTTCCGACAAGGTCTGTGAGATATTACTGTCCAGCGAACGGATAATATCAAAACGCACATGGGTGGCATCCTCCGGCTCGCCGATGATGCGAACGCCTTTAAGCATGTGATTATGTATGTCACCATTGGTACTGATGCTCCTCACCACCTTATTTAATATAGTAGACTTGCCCACTCCGTTGATACCACTGAGCACATTCACTTTCGGGTCAAGGTTCCACACGATGTGTTTCCTGCCACCCCATAGAGAGTCTATCTCTATCTGTTTGATATAATCCGCATACTTTTGCATACCGTTGCTGTTTATTACGCAAAAATAGTGATAATTCCTGAATTATGTGTATTTTTGCAGGCGAAAAAATATTAAAATGGATAAAACAAGTAGTAATCGCGCCCTTATCGCACACCTTTCCATACTTGGAGCATGTGCGGGATGGGGACTTATGGCACCTGTCGGTAAAGATGCCATGATCCATGGTTTCGACGGCATCACCATGGTGACTTTCAGAGTCGTAGGAGCATGTCTGCTGTTCTGGATAGCATCCATCTTCGCCCCCAAGGAGAATGTTCCTTTGCGTGACAAGCTGATGTTCATTGGTGCGGGAATCTTCGGACTCGTTCTCAACCAGTGCTGCTATACGATAGGACTCAGCATCACCTCCCCCATCAATGCCTCTATCGTGACCACCTCCATGCCTATCTTCGCCATGCTCCTTGCGGCACTGATCCTGAAGGAGCCCATCACTGGCAAGAAAGCGCTGGGCATCATGATGGGCTGTGCGGGTGCCGTGATACTGATACTGACCTCTGCCGCCCATGCCAGCGACAAGGTGGGTGACATCCGCGGCGACCTGCTCTGCCTCTTCGCCCAGTTCTCGTTCGCCCTGTACCTGTCACTCTTCAACCCCCTGATCCGCCGCTATAACGTCTTCACCATCAACAAATACATGTTCTCGTGGGCTACATTACTGCTCCTGCCCTTCACCATCTCCCATGTGACGGATGTGGTGTCACAGCCCATCCCTGCCAGTACATGGTGGGAAGTCGGTTATGTGGTTTGCATAGGCACCTTCGTCTGTTATATCCTCACCATGATAGGACAGCGCACCCTGCGTCCCACCGTCGTGTCGGTCTATAACTACGTGCAACCCATTGTCTCCGTGGCAACATCCTTGCTGATGGGTATCGGCATACTGAAGCCTACCCATGCCCTTGCCGTCATCCTGGTGTTCAGCGGTGTATGGCTGGTGACGAAGTCGAAGTCCAGGAATGACATGGAAAAAGAAAAGGTGACCGATTAATAACGGTCACCTTTTTTATCTGTCCAGAAATCTTCTAATCGTATTTCAAAGATCAGCGTGCTATAAGCCGGGATGTCACCTGAGTCGGATGTCCCATAGCCTAACTGGTAGGGTACCGTCACCCGCCAGTGGTCTCCCTTGTGCATGTGCATGAGGGCTGTCGTGAATCCTGACACGAGATGGGCAGGAACGAACTGAGTAGGAACGGCGGTATCGAGTTCGAAAGGCTCCAGATAGCTCTGGTCGAACTGGAAGCCCTTGTCATAAGACGGCGAGGGAATCAGATGTCCCACGTAATGCACCAGTACCGTATCATTCAGATAGGGTGACGACGATGGGGCAAACGGCTCGCTGCTCAGCTTCTCCACCAGGACATAGTCGGCATATTGGGTGTCCGTCTCATCCGACAGGGAGTATTTCAGCAATGCCTCGTCATACTCATGGGCAAGGAAAGCCTTCTCGAAATACTGGTCGTTCTTGTTCTTCCAGTCCGCATACTCCACGATGGCATCGTCTTTCTCACTGCACGACGCAAGGACGAGCAGTGAGAGACAGGCAATGATATAATGCTTGATATTCATTATTTATTACTGTAATTTCTTTAGCAGACTGACGATACTTACCTTATCCTCGATGATAGCGGCGAGGTCAGAGATGTTCACACGCTCCTGCTCCATGGTGTCACGGAAGCGGAGGGTTACCTTACCATCGTTCAGTGAGTCATGGTCGACGGTGACGCAGTACGGGGTACCGATAGCGTCCTGACGACGATAGCGCTTACCGATAGAGTCTTTCTCATCATACTGGCAGTTGAAGTGGAACTTCAGGTCGTTGATGATCTCACGCGCCTTCTCAGGCAGACCGTCTTTCTTGACCAGCGGCATCACGGCGAGTTTCACGGGTGCCAGTGCTGCAGGCAGTTTCAGCACCACACGGGTCTCCCCATTCTCGAGTTTCTCCTCGCAGAACGAGTGACACATGATAGAGAGGAACATACGGTCGACACCGATAGAGGTCTCGATGACGAACGGCGTATAGCTCTCGTTGGTCTGTGGGTCGAAGTATTTGATGCTCTTGCCAGAGTATTTCTCATGCTGTGAGAGGTCGAAGTTCGTACGGGAGTGGATACCCTCCACCTCCTTGAAACCGAAAGGCATCTTGAACTCGATGTCGGTAGCGGCATTGGCATAGTGGGCGAGCTTGTCGTGGTCGTGGAAACGATAGTTCTCTGCACCGAAGCCCAGTGCCTGGTGCCATGCCATACGGGTCTGCTTCCACTTGGGGAACCACTCCAGCTCGGTACCGGGTGCTACGAAGAACTGCATCTCCATCTGCTCGAACTCACGCATACGGAAGATGAACTGACGTGCCACGATCTCGTTACGGAATGCCTTACCGATCTGTGCGATACCGAAAGGAATCTTCATACGTCCCGTCTTCTGCACGTTCAGGTAGTTGACGAAGATACCCTGTGCCGTCTCAGGACGCAGGTACACCTTCATACTGCCGTCGGCACTGGCTCCCATCTCCGTGGAGAACATCAGGTTGAACTGGCGCACGTCGGTCCAGTTGCGGGTACCGCTGATAGGACATACGATCTCCTCGTCGAGGATAATCTGCTTCAGCTCGTCCAGGTCGGGTCCCTGCATGGCAGCGGCATAGCGGGCATGGAGGGCGTCACGCTTCTCCTTGGTCTCCTTCACACGCTCGGAGGTCTCCATATACTTCGCCTCGTCGAAACTGTCACCAAAACGCTTGCGTGCCTTCTCCACCTCTTTCTGGATCTTCTCGTCATACTTGGCAATCTGGTCCTCGATGAGCACGTCAGCACGGTAGCGCTTCTTGGAATCGCGGTTGTCGATAAGGGGGTCGTTGAAAGCGTCCACGTGTCCGGAAGCCTTCCATATAGTGGGGTGCATAAAGATGGCTGAGTCGATACCCACGATATTCTCGTGCAACAGGACCATCGACTTCCACCAGTATTCCTTGATATTATTCTTCAACTCCACGCCGTTCTGACCGTAGTCATACACTGCGCCTAATCCATCGTAGATCTCACTGCTGGGAAACACGAAACCGTACTCCTTGCAGTGGCTCACGATTTTCTTAAATACATCTTCTTGTGCCATAAATAATACTGTAATTTCGAAATGCTGGGTGCAAAGGTACAAAATAATTGAGAATTAAGAATTGACAATTGACAATTTTATGTATATTTGCAACATTATTTAATATTCGAGTTTCGCATTCTCAACTCTCAGAGGTGAGAGGTAAGAGATGAGAGTTGAGAGATGAGAGATGAGAGATGAGAGTTGAGAGGTAAAAGAGAGCAGACTTACTGCCTTCGCCCCACGAAGGCGGCACCTTCCTGTTTGTTCCATGGGGTGGAACACTTTGTTCCATGGGGTGGAACATCAAGACTGCCAACTACTTCCACGAGGTGTTCAAGAAACAGACAGGTCTCACCCCGACGGAATGGTTGTCACAGGGGTAAGTCACCTCTCCAATATCGCATCACGACATTGTTCCATAAGCCATTTGGGGGTGCTGGTGGCACCACAGATGCCTACGGTATGGATGCCCTCCAGCCATTGCGGGTCTATCTCGTCGGGACCCTCGATAAGGTGGGTATTGGGGTTGACACGCAGACACTCGTTAAAGAGCACCTTGCCATTACTGCTCTTACGACCACAGACAAAGAGGATGAGGTCGTGCTTGGCAGCGAAACTGGAGATGTTAGGCATGCGGTTCGCCACACTACGGCAGATGGTGTCGAAGCTCTTGAAGGTAGCGTCGGCGGAGATATGCTGCTGGATATATTCGATAATCTGATGAAACTCATCGAGTGACTTGGTGGTCTGTGAGTAAAGATAGATGTCACGTGAGAAATCGAGCTTCTTCACCTCCTCGAAACTCTCGATGACGATTGCCGACGACTGCGTCTGCCCCACCAGTCCCAACACCTCCGCATGACCTTTCTTTCCGAAGATGACGATTTGAGAGGTTAGAGGTAAGAGGTTAGAGGTAAGAGAATACTGTTTCTTTATTTTCTTCTGCAACTGCAGCACCACAGGACAGGTAGCGTCGATAATCTCGATATGGTTACGGCGAGCCAGCTCATAGGTGGCAGGAGGCTCCCCATGGGCACGCAGCAGCACCTTCACGTCGTGCAACTGCCGCATCTCATCATGGTTAATGGTGACCAGTCCCATCTGCCGCAGGCGGTCACACTCCATCCCATTATGCACGATATCACCCAGACAATAGAGCGTATTACCCTTTGCCAGTTCCTCCTCCGCTTTCTGAATGGCAGTCGTCACCCCGAAACAGAAGCCACTGCCATTGTCTATCTCAATCTGTAGCATTCGTCATTGAATTAAAATAGTCGTCCAACAGACTCTGGGCTGCCGTGAAGGAGGTCTGCTGCCCTGCGAGGACGGTGCGCTCAGCGGCAACCAGCCGTTGCTGTATTATCGGATTATTATAGAAGTTCATGCGCAGGTGCTCGTTGATACTCTCATACATCCAGTATTTCGACTGCTCGTTACGGCGATGCTCAAAATAGCCGTTCGCCTTGACGAAGTCGATATACTGATAGATCATATCCCATATCTCCTTGATGCCCAGACCGAAGAAGCCACTATAGCACAGCACCTTAGGCAGCCAGCCACTCTCCGGCATGGGGAAGAAATGGAGGGCATTACGGAAATTGGTGGCAGCCATCTGTGCTTTGTCGACATTCTCGCCGTCACACTTGTTGATGACGATACCGTCACTGATCTCCATGATGCCACGCTTGATGCCCTGCAACTCGTCACCTGTGCCAGCCAGCTGGATGAGCAGGAAGAAGTCGACCATCGAATGACAAGCCGTCTCGGACTGTCCCACGCCCACCGTCTCCACAAAAATCTTGTCGAAGCCTGCCGCCTCGCAGAGGATAATCGTCTCACGCGTCTTACGAGCCACACCACCCAGTGAACCCGCCGTGGGACTAGGGCGTATGAAGGAGTCTGGATGAACGGAGAGTTTCTCCATACGTGTCTTGTCGCCCAGGATACTACCTTTCGTACGCTCACTGCTGGGGTCGATGGCAAGGACAGCGAGTTTGCCGCCCTTCTCCTTCAGCACATGGATGCCAAAGGCATCGATGGAAGTCGACTTGCCAGCCCCTGGCACGCCACTGATACCCACACGGATAGAGTGACCGCTATAGGGCAGACACTTGTTGATGACCTCCTGCGCTTTCGCCTGGTGGTCAGGGTTGACACTCTCCACCAGTGTGACAGCCTGTGAGAGGATGGTCACATCGCCCTTGACGATGCCCTCCACTATCTCTGCGGCACTCAGCTCATGACGCTTAAAGCGTTTCCTTTGCAGATAGGGGTTGATGATAGAAGGCTGCTCAACCCCACTATTCACTTGCAGCCCTGCGAATTCCTCACTATTTTCGGGATGGTCCATTGCTTTCTTTTTTTCGGGATTTCGGGATTTCTTATTTGACATTAATCGGGATGACGACTTTCGACTTATCCGGGTCGTTGGTGATCATCAGGATACGGGGTTTGGTACGTGTCTTTACCAACTGGTCACGATATGCCGTGATCTTCAGCTTCGTCGACTCACCAGTCTGGAGGGTGCTCTTCCCTAATGAAATCTTCAGTCCCCCCGTGAACATCTGGAGCGACGAGATGGTCAGCGGTGTACGCCCCGTGTTGGAAATCTGTATCTCATCCTTCCGTTTCGACTTCCCGTCGAAGGTGATATCCACCTGCTCCTCCGACAGGTACATCTTCGGCGCATACTGCTTCTGTGTGGCAGACATGGTCATGAGAGCCGGCAGCAGGACGGTAGACACCCCGATAAGATTCTCCTTCGTCGCCTTGTCACCCGGATTAGCAGCCAGATAGATAGACTCCTGTGTCAACCCATAGTCACTGATCTTCGCAGAGTTCAGTGTCACGGTGATGGTGGCATTACGTCCGGGACGTATCTCCTCGGGAGTCGTCACTGCCGTCAGATAAGAAGGCAGGTGCATGAGGTTAGGACGCATCAGGCTGGTGCCATTGTTATAGACATGGATCTGGTCGACAGGCATATCTCCTTTGTTGACATTGTCGAACTCCAGTTCGTTCTTGTCAATACGCATATTCCCCATCTCGATGGGATAGTCGCCCGAGAAGTCCTGGTAACTCTCCGACACGATACCCTTCATACGGATATAGAAAGGTTTCTTCGTCCCATTCGAGATGATCGCTGCCTGCTTGTCGAAATGACCGAGCTGCTGGGCATCATACGTCATCTTAATCTGGAATTTCTCACCCATTCCTATGACCGTCTTCGGATACTCTACCACCGTACAGTTACAGTCAGGCTGCACTGACTCGATACGCAGTCGGCGGATACTCTTGTTCTTAAACTCAAACACGGCAGTGACAGGTTGCTGGAACCCCGTCTTGCCCACATCAACAATCGTTTTCTCTGCAATCAGTTTCTGCGCCAACGCTGGCAGTATGGCAAGCATCAGCAGGGATGTTATTATCGTTTTTCTGTTCATATTCATTCAGTAATTGTCAAGGTCTCCGACTTCGCCGTGGCACGGTATTCCGGAGCATAAGCACACTGCACGGTACATGTTCCCGTCTCGTAGACACCAGCACGGTCGATATAGTATTCCGTCTCTATCACATGCTTACCCTTGGCGAGTCCATAATAATAGTAATTGGTGGAGAAGTCCTTGGGTGAGCAGTAAGCCCCGTGATGATATCCTGAGAGTTGCTTGACAGGTTCCATACATGCCGCACGACGGTCGAGCACCTGCACGAAATCGAGGTCACGTGTCGTGTTGATGGTGATACGCACCGTGATACGGTCACCGACCTTCAGGGAGGTGGGAGCAAGTATCTCACGCTTCACCGTGATACCGCTCTCCGAAGACTCCACCTCATGGGTCTTCTGCATAAACTGCGCATAGACGGCACCCCATGAAGTACCTGTTGATGTCTTCGTCGCCGTGAACTCCCTACCCTTCGGTTGCTGGATAGCCGTCTTGACATAACCGACACCGGCAGTAGCCTTCGGCAGCTCTACCGGCTGTTTGTCGATGGCAAGGACTGTCGGCTCCTGAGCGGCAAGCAGACTGACATTGTCGAAGAGGAAGGCATAGATGGCATTGACACTGTTGATAGGTGTATCCCACAGCTGGGTACGCTTCTCCTGCAACAGCCAGCGGCGCATCTCGTTAATCGTCTGAACATCGTCGGGTGCCACATGCTTGATAGCCTCAATGGCTGCCACCTCTGTAGGTATCTTATAGTTGAACCACGAATAGCCCGCACGTGGGGTGTCGTAGTAGCGTCCCATCTCCTCAGTATATACGGAATACTCCTTCAGGCTCTGCACATACTCACGCGCCATCTGCTGATCGCCATTCTGCTGGAGGATGATTGCCGTCATCGCCTTCTCATAGAGGCTCTGTGCCTTGATGTCTTTCTTCAGCAGTGGCATCAAGTAAGCCTTTGCATCAGCAGGATCTTTCTTCAACTGCCGGTTGGTGATCGCATTGACATACAACCACTGGAGAGCGACAAAGGAGGGGAATGACGGCTTGATACCTTTCTTCTCCCATTTCCTCATCTCTGCGACCATCTTGACAATCTCACCATCCATATAGCGCATGGCATTGTCTTTCGTCTGTTTAATGGTGTAGTCTATCTTGTCAGTACCGCCAACCATCACACTCAGGCGTGCCAGCATCTGGACCACCGTCATGGTGATATAAGGACTGCTGGGCATACCGGGATACCAGGTGAAGCCGCCATCACCAGACTGCAACTCATCCAGTTTCGACTTGGCAGTCTCCAAGCGACTGCTTATCAGGTTCCCGTCAAAGAATTCGGCAATCCGATGTTTCTGCTCCGTCTCCCTGTCAGCATCATTCACCCAAGGAGTCTCTGCAAGGATGATATCCTTCAACTCCTCGTTCTTCTCCAACTGGCTATGCAGAGAGGTCTCGTTACCCTCTTCCCTGCTCCACTGCTCAAAGACAGCCTTTGCCTTAGGAGTCTGGTCCATGATTGCCTTTGCCAACATATTCGAATAAAGGGCGGCAGCCTGGTCGATAGCACTCTTCTCGTAGGGCTTGCTCAATGCCGACAACGACTGCACCATCAACCATGCCGGATTGTTGGTGTACTCGATGGTGAGTTTCTGCTGGGTAGTCCCTGTGGGGAAGAGTTTTGTAAGGTCTATCGCCTTTACACCCGGCTCATGCTGGGTAAACGGCACAGACTTCGTCACACGCTCCTTGTCAGGAAGAATAGGGAGATAATGCTGTTCACCATCCGAGAAGTCTGCACCCGCAGCCATCATCCTGCATACCAACAGCGAATACTGTTCTGAGGGCTGGTAACGGAAGGTGGCATGTCCTGTCTTTCCAGCCTCCACAGTGAAGGACTGCTGGTCGGTAAAGACAACCTTCTCCGTCTCCGGGTCTATCAGTTCGATACGAACCGTTCCGCTCTTCGCCTGTTCACTGATATTGAAGATACGCGCAGAGAGCTGAGCCTGGTCACCCATACGGATAAAGCGAGGCATATTAGGTTGCAGCATCACGTCCTTCTGGGCTATCGTCTCACCATAGAGAGTACCCGAACAGAGGTCTGTCGTATGTGCCACACCCATGAACTTCCACGTCGTCAGACTCTCGGGCAAGGTGAATTTCAGAACCACATCACCTTTCTTATCCGCCATCAGCGCTGGATAGAAGAAGGCGGTCTCCTGCATGTTCTCACGCAACTGATTACTCTCTGCCTGAGGCTCTTCAGCCTCTTTCTTAACAGGAGCGGCACTTTTCTCTGCTTTCGACTCCACTGCGGCAGCCTCCATCTTCATCATAGGAACCTCCATCGCGTCTTCCTCAACCATACCTCTTGCCCTGCCAGCAGACTTCATGAGTACATTCCTGCCATAACCCACAACCATAGGTCGGAAGAAACGAGGATAGGCATCATGGTCGAACGTGCTGAACGACAGTCCACGGACTGTCTCATAGGCAGGACGTACAGCACCATCGGCTCGGATTACACCGAAGGACATCACCGTCCATGAGATGCCGGCAGAAGGGATATACATGTTAGGATAGAGTCCCCAATGGTTCGAGGACAACTGGTCAAGACTCTTGTCATAGAGTACCGCCATCAACTGTGCGTTGGCTGGTTTGCCATCCTTATCCTTGATGGAGAGCCGCCACTCTTCCTGCTGTCCGGGCTTCAGGCGGTCGCGGAAGGTCTCCCACTTGAGCTTCAATCCCTTTTCTGGAGTAGGACGGTGGATTATAGTCTTATGACGATAGGTGACACCATCCTTCACCCATGCGAAAGCGAGTGTCAAGCCATTGGTATACTCCTTCTTATAGGTGAACTTCCTGTTCCATAGCGAGTTGCTCTCACGGATAAACCCTTCCTCTATAACCTTCGACCCGGATATCATCTCATAGGCGATATACAGGTCCTTATCTGAGGAGCCTACCTGTACGGTCACAGGCTTACCATCACGCGGGAAGGTAGTATGACTCGTATAGAACCAGTCTTTCGTCTCAATGGCAGGAGTCTTGTCTTCCAGACTGAACACCACAAACTTCATGTCGATAGAGTCACCCTCGCAGGCAGCCTCCAGGCGATGCTCGCCACTACGGATGTCGGTGCTGATCACGGACTCCTTCGTATTGGCAGCACACTCTTTCCATGCACCGCCATCCACACGATAGCGGACGGTCCCAGTGATATTACCGCCAGCCATGTTACGACGGTAGAAAGTCACAGGGGAGACCTCGTCAGCACGGACACGCTGTGGCATATTACAAGAGAGGGATGTTGCCTTTGTTCCCAGTGGCATACTCTTCGTCCCGCTATGGGTCTCACCCCCTTGGTCAGTGACATTAGCCACTACCTCAAAATTGTAGAACATCGGTCGGTGCATGTCTTTCTCCGGCAATACCATCGGCATCCTCACATCAAAGGTACCATCGTCCTTGGTGACTGTCTCTCCCGAATAGATTTCCTCGTCATCAGTCTTATAACCATAGTAGCCCACATTCCAATACCATGAATAGCTCATCCACCAATAAGGAATGCGACGGCGGACGGTATATCTCACTTTTGCTTCCTGCACAGGGACACCGGCATAGCTGACCGCCTTACCCTGTACGGTGATGGTGTCACCAGCCTTGTAAGTCTCTTTATACTCTGAGAACGACAGCTCAAAGGTAGGTCGCTTATACTCTTCCACCCTGATGTTCTCGGAACTGTTATTCAGACGGACGGTAAAGTTGCCGTTACGCAGTCCCTTGGGTAACACGAAAGTCGTGGAACACTTGCCGAAGCGGTCGGTCACCAGTTCCTGTTCGGCAACTATATTATAGTTAGCGTCCCGCAACTGTGCCGTCACCTTTTTTCCCTCCACGACAGAGGTCTCGAAATAATTCTCCCTCGCATAGATAATGGCAGCCACATGGACTTCCTGCCCTGGACGATAGATGGCACGGTCGGTATATATACGGGTATACTCTGTCCTGCTCTTGTCATCATGGAAATAGAAGTCATCGTCGGCACTGATATAACGGCATGCCGTATCATCACTGGTATAGACATAAATGGTATGGCGGGTATAGTCTTTCGGGAGAACATAGTTCACCTCTCCTGCCTCATTGGTGGTCAGCGTGACATGGTTCTCCTTAGCCCGGGCGTTCGTACCAGCGACCTTCACCTTTGCCCCCTTTACGGGCTGACCGGTAATAGCATCCACCACGATATAGCGCATGTGGTCCTGCTGTTTGCTAATAGCCATGACACGAAGGTTCGTGACATAGTAGAATACCCGACTGACAGAGGTATTTGGCTCCGTAGAGAACTCCAGCACATAGACACCATTGGGGAGTCCTATCAACGGAAGGGAGTCCTCGAACTGCTCATAATCCGCATAGGCAGGGAAGGTACGTTTCTGGAAAGCCTCCGGCACCTCCACGGCACCGTCCATGATTTTCTTATAGTCGTCGTGATAGTTAATCGACAGGTTGTGATTACCTCGCAGTTTCGTACGATAAACCTTCATGGTGAGGGATGTCAGATGACGCAGTCCATTCAACTTGACCATCTGCTCCTGACCCGTCGGCTGTACATAATGGGGAATCTCGGCAAGGAACTTGGGAGCCACCAACTGCTTCCTGTTGTTCTTCAACTGGGTGATTCTGTCCCATTTCTCCCATTTGGCAATCGCCATATCCAGATAAGCCATCTTCTCGGCAGCCGTCGCTTTCGTATGGTTTTCCATATACTGATAGCGCTCCAGCGCCACCTCACCGGCGACATCCAAGTCAGCATATCTGCTGATCAGGGAGTCCAGACTATGGATATACGCACTCTTCTGGAGTTCCTCCTGCTTGTCACCCTGTTTATTCTCCTGTAGTACAGACAGGGCTGTCAGACAGGCTGCACGGCGATTACCTTTCTTATCGTAGTAATCATGCATCCACTGCCATGCCCCCAACTCCTGTCCGATGATATGCAACAGGTCGTCATCATAGATCTCGCTGTCTTCCCCATGACTCACAAAGGGGTCGTACACCTTGCTCTTCACCCTTCCCAATGCCTTGGGCGATGACAAGGCGGTAGTACGGTATTCCTCACTGATCGCCTCCCAGTCTTCTGAGAGCATGGGATTATCCTGATAGACACGATAGAGGATGGTGGCATAAACCGCTTTCAATGCAACGTCTTTCGCCTGCTGTTCCTGTTGACGCAGTCGCTCTACAGCAGGACCAAGCGAGTCCGGGGCGATATCCGCCTGTCGCTTGGCACGATAAAGGGTAGCTTTCAGCAACTGACCGTAGGCTTGCTCTTTCTGGGCTTTCTCCTCAATACGGGTCAGATATCTGATGACTGTCTGAGGCAGATCTTTGCTCTCTGCGGCACGTACCTCTTTCCAGAGGTCTTTATAGTCTTGTCCGAATATCCACATAGGCATGAACATTAAAATGGCAATAATGGTTAGCGCTTTCTGTTTCATATCGCATCGGGTTTAAGTTTATTATTATGCAAAGATAAGGGAAATCTGTTGAACAACCAATTCCTTTAACGAGATTTAGGGATTTTAGGAATAGAATACCTTCGATGATAGAGGATTGTCTGGACAATGCTCCTTGTGAATAGATAGAATATCATGGAAAGCCATAATCCATGATTTCCCATGAAATCCATCAGACTGATGACACCGACAAAGAATACAACAGCGGCAATGCACGACGACAATAACATTCCACGGGTGGCAGTGATTCCAATGAAAATGCCGTCCCAGATAAAGGCTCCCACACCAGCCAACGGGATGAGGTACGCCCACCACACATAGCTGCGGGAGGCTTCCACCACATGGGGCTCGTCTGTGAGCAACCGAAGGAAAGGCATACCGCCAAGGACATAGACTGCCGTAAAGAGGACGACCATCGCAGCACCCCAGACGAACAACCGTCCTACCACCTCCCGATAGGCTGACAGGTTATGCGCTCCCCAATACCTGCCTCCAAGAGCCTCACCGGCATAAGCAAAACCATCCAAGAAATACGAGAAGAAGAGATAGAGTTGCATCAACAGGGTATTGACAGCGAGGATAACAGCCCCCTGGCGGGCTCCCGCCGAAGTGAAATAGAGGTTGACTGCCACCAAGAAAAGCGTACGCAGGAAGATGTCACGGTTCACACGGAAGAAGGCAAGCCAGTCGTCTAACTTGTCTTTCCATAAAGAGACACGCCAACGAAGCATCCGACGGTAATAGCGCCACCACAGCAAACCTGCCGCAGCCAGACCCGCATACTGTGCGATGACAGTTCCTAAGGCAACTCCCTCCACCTTCATGCCCCATCCATAGACCAAGGTCAGCGATGCCATGATATTAACGATGTTCTGCATGATGGAGATAAGCATCGGCACCCGGGAGTTCTGCATCCCGATATACCAGCCACTAAGGGAATAGAGTCCCAAGACGGCTGGAGCTCCCCATACCACGATATTAAAATAGGTTACGGCAAGGGCACGGACATCATCGGTGGGATGGATGAACCACAGCATCATCTCCCGCAAGGGATACTGCAACACGATGATGGAAAGGGAGATCAACAGGGACACAGACAACGAGCGCATCAGCAACCGCATAATGTCCTGGAAGTCGCGCCTGCCATGAGCCTGTGCCGTCATTCCACTGGTCCCCATCCGCAGGAAGCCAAAGACCCAATACACCAGACTGAATATCATAGAACCTACGGCTATGGCTCCGATATAGGCGGCATCACCCATGTGTCCCACGATAGCAGTATCGACCAGTCCGAGAAGGGGCACCGTGATATTCGTCACGATGGCTGGAAGGGCAATCTGTAATATTTGTCGGTCTCTCTGATTCATTTTTCTTTGCAAAGATAGTGGTTTTTACAGAAAAAAACATTATCTTTGCGACAAAATACCAACAAAACGGCAATATGGAACTGAAAAATAAAAAAACAACATGGGCGGCTCTCGCCACTGTCGGAGTTACGGCTATTGCTGCTGGAACAACTGCTGTCATGAAGATTCGCCAGAAGAGAGAAGAGGCGAGAAGACGTGCTGAACTGGACCGGCAGAGAGAGAAAGAAACACTGTCGCGCAAACTGTCACCTGAGCAGATGACGGTCTATAACGAGGCTGTCAGGAAGTTTATCACTCTCAACAACCGCATCTACGACCTGCGCTATTATCAGAAGGAGGTACAGCCGCTCATCGAGATGCTTGCCACGGGCAAAGCTGTCGACGAGGATACATTGTGTGGCATCGAGGAGGTGGATATGCTTACCCATGAGGTGCGTCTGTTTGTCAAGCGTCAGTTGCCGTTTATCGACACCTGTATCGGCATCATCAGTGAAGGCGACACCTACGAGGATTTCGTCCATGGTCCCATTGACGGGAAGTTCGACAAGGAACTGGACCGTGAGGAGGATGGTCATGAAGTGGCTGACGGTACTCCCATCAAACATGTGCTGAAGCTGGGGTATTTCTTCCCCGAGTCCTCTATCGCTACCCATCCTGTTAAATCCATCGTCACCGTATGATCAACCGTGAACTGTTAGCACCGAAGTCGATAGCGGTGGTCGGTGGCTCTAATAATGTCCACAAGCCAGGTGGTGCGATTGTCCGCAACCTCCTGCAAGGTGGATATGAGGGTACACTGCGTATTGTCAACCCCAAGGAGAACGAGGTCCAGGGTGTGAAGGTTTTTCATGATGTCCGTGAACTGCCTCCCACAGAACTCGCCGTTCTGGTCATTCCTGCCAAGCTCTGCCCGGACACGGTGGAGTTTCTTGCCAAGGAGAAGGAGACGAAGGCATTTATCATTATCTCCGCAGGCTTTGGTGAGGAGACGAAGGCTGGTGCGGAGATGGAGCAGCGTATCCTTGACACCTGTGAGCAATATGGGGCGGCACTGATCGGTCCGAACTGTATCGGACTGTTGAACCGCAACCATCACAGTGTGTTCACCCAGCCTATTCCCAAACTGCATCCCAAGGGGGTGGACTTTGTCAGTGGCTCTGGAGCCACGGCTGTATTTATCTTGGAGAGTGCCGTCATCAAGGGCTTGCAGTTCAATAGTGTCTGGTCTATCGGCAACGGCAAACAGATCGGCATCGAGGATGTGTTGCAATATATGGACGAGCACTTCAACCCGGATACGGACTCACACGTCAAGCTGCTCTACATTGAGAATATCTCCAATCCTGACAAACTGCTCTTCCATGCCAGCAGTCTGATCCGCAAGGGATGCCGCATCGCCGCTATCAAAGCTGGCAGCAGTGAGAGCGGCAGTCGTGCAGCATCGAGTCATACGGGTGCCATTGCCTCCAGCGACTCTGCCGTAGAGGCGTTGTTCCGTAAGGCGGGTATCGTGCGTTGTCATTCCAGAGAGGAACTGACCACCGTAGGCTGTATCTTCACCCTGCCCCCACTGACAGGCAAGCGCTTTGCCATTGTCACCCATGCCGGAGGTCCCGGTGTGATGCTGACGGATGCCCTATCGAAAGGCGGACTGATTGTCCCCAAGTTGGAAGGGGAGGCTGCCGAGGAGCTGAAAGGGAAGCTCTTCCCCGGTTCCAGTGTGGCGAATCCTATCGACATCCTTGCCACAGGCACCCCGGAGCAACTGGGATTAACAATAGACTATTGCGAGAAGCGTTTTGACGATATCGATGCCATTGCCGTTATCTATGGCACACCGGGGCTGACGACCCTCTATCAGGCTTATGAGGTACTGCACCAGAAGATACTGGAATGCAAGAAGCCCATCTTCCCCATCCTGCCCAGTCTGCACACAGCAGGTCCTGAGGTGGCTGAGTTCTTGGGGAAGGGACATGTCAATTTCTCCGACGAGGTGACACTGGCGACAGCCCTCTCGCAGATCATGCAGACACCGCCGCCTGCCCCACCGGAGGTACAACTCTATGGCATAGACATTCCCCGTCTGCATAAAATTATAATGGGCATCGACCAGAACGGTTATCTTCCACCTCAGACCGTCCGTGAGATTCTCTCCTGTGCCGGTATTCCCATGGTGCCGGAGTTGGTATCGGCTTCCAAAGAGGAACTGACAACCTTCGCTCAGAAAGTGGGCTACCCTGTCGTGGCAAAGGTGGTAGGTCCTGTACATAAGAGTGACGTGGGTGGCGTGACGCTGAACATCCGTACTCCCGAACATCTCGCCCTGGAGTATGACCGCATGATGAGGATTGAAGGTGCCACCGCTGTCATGGTGCAAAAGATGCTGAAGGGCACGGAACTGTTCATCGGCGCGAAATACGAGGAGCGCTTCGGACATGTGGTGCTCTGCGGACTGGGCGGTATTTTCGTCGAGGTACTGAAAGACGTGCAGTCGGGTCTTGCACCGCTCTCCGCCGGTGAGGCATATTCCATGATACACTCCCTCAGAGGGTATAAGATATTAAAAGGTACACGAGGACAGCAGGGCATCAACGAACAGAAATATGCCGAGATCATCGTACGCCTCTCTACCCTCCTCCGCTTCGCTACCGAGATCAAGGAGATGGACATCAACCCGCTCCTTGCCGACGAGCAGGACGTGGTGGCTGTCGATGCACGAATATTAATCGAGAAATAATATCAAAGAAAACAATTAAAACTATAACAAGAAACTATGGACAACAAACGCTATGGTCATTTTGACGATCAACACCGTGAGTATGTGATTACCGACCCGAAGACACCGTGGCCCTGGATTAACTACTTAGGTAATGAGGACTTTTTCTCACTCATCTCTAACACAGCAGGTGGCTATTCTTTCTACAAGGATGCCAAGTTCCGCCGCATCACCCGTTACCGCTATAATAACGTACCGATGGACAATGGCGGACGTTATTTCTATATCAACGACAACGGTACGGTATGGAACCCGGGATGGAAACCCTGCAAGACTCCCCTCGACTTCTATGAGTGCCGCCATGGTATGAGTTATACGCGCATCACTGGACGGAAGAATGACGTGGAGGCGAGCGTGCTTTTCTTCGTACCGCTGAAAACATGGGCTGAGGTGCAGAAACTGACGTTGAAGAACACCTCAAATGAGGTGAAGAACTTAAAACTCTTCTCTTTCGAGGAGTGGTGCCTGTGGAATGCCGCTACGGACATGGAGAACTTCCAGCGTAACTTCTCGACTGGTGAGGTGGAGATAGAGAACAGTACTATCTATCACAAGACAGAGTATCGTGAGCGTCGTAACCACTATGCTTTCTATCATGTGAATACAGAGATACAGGGTTATGACACGGACCGTGAGACGTTCGTGGGTCTCTATAACGAGTTTGCGAACCCTGATGCTGTCATGGAGGGTAAGCCCCGCAACAGTCATGCCCATGGCTGGAGTCCCATCGCCTCACATTATATTGAGGTGACCCTGCAACCGGGTGAGTCCCGTGACTTCATCTTCCTGTTGGGCTATGTGGAGAATGAGCAGGACAAGAAATTCTCGGCTCCACAGGTCATCAACAAGGAGAAGGCACATGCCATCATCGAGAAGCTGAACACCACGGAGAAGGTCGACAGGGCTTTCGCAGAGCTTTGCCAGTACTGGGACGCTTTGCTTAATATATATAATGTTCGCACAGGAAACGACAAGCTCGACCGCATGGTGAACATCTGGAACCAATACCAGTGTATGGTGACCTTCAATTTCTCACGCTCGGCATCGTTCTTCGAGAGCGGTATCGGTCGTGGTATGGGTTTCCGCGACTCCAACCAGGACCTGGTGGGCTTCGTACACCAGATTCCAAGTCGTGCCCGCCAGCGTATCATCGACATCGCCTCCACCCAGTTCCCGGACGGTGGCTGCTACCATCAGTACCAGCCGCTCACCAAGCGTGGTAATAATGACATCGGCGGCGGTTTCAACGACGACCCCTGCTGGCTCATCTTCGGAACGGTGGCGTATATCAAGGAGACGGGCGACTTCTCTATTCTCGACGAGATGGTACCGTTCGACAACCAGCCGGGTTCTGAGGTGACATTGTTTGAGCACCTGAAGGTGTCGATGGACCACGTCATCAAGAACCTCGGTCCGCATAAATTGCCGCTTATCGGACGTGCCGACTGGAATGACTGTCTGAACCTCAACTGCTTCTCATGGGATCCCAATGAGAGTTTCCAGACTACCGAGAACAAGAGTGAGGGCTCAAAGGCGGAGTCGCTGATGATTGCCGGACTCTTCGTGGTGACGGCAAAACAATATGTGGAACTCTGCGATAAAATGGAAGAATTGAAAAATGAAAAAATGGAAGATTCCCATTATAAAGACTTCAATTCTTCAACTCTTCAATCCTTCAACTTTTCTGCTGAAGCAGAAAGAATGCAGCATGCCATCGACGAGATGGTGGCAGCCGTGAAGAAAGACGGATGGGATGGTGAGTGGTATCTCCGTGCCTACGACTTCTTCGGTAATAAGATTGGCTCACACGAGTGTGACGAGGCGAAGATTTTCATCGAGTCACAGGGCTGGTGTACCATGGCACAGATTGGTGCTGAGGACGGCATGGTGGCTAAGTCACTCGACTCCTGCAAGAAATACCTGGAGTGTGAGCACGGCATGGTGCTCAACAACCCCGCTTTCAGCAAGTATATCTATGAGTATGGTGAGATATCCTCTTATCCCGAGGGATATAAGGAGAATGCCGGTATCTTCTGCCATAACAACCCATGGGTGATTATCGGTGAGGCGATAGCTGGACGAGGCAATGACGCATGGTCGCACTATGCGAAGATCCTGCCCTCTTACGTCGAGGAGAAATACCAGACGCTGCATAAGGTGGAGCCGTATGTCAACTGTCAGATGGTGGCTGGTAAGGATGCCTTTAAGCCCGGTGAGGGTAAGAACTCATGGCTGACAGGTACGGCAGCATGGATGTGGCTGACGGTCAGCCAGTATATCCTCGGTGTGAAACCACAGTATGACGGTCTGCAGATAGACCCCTGTCTGCCCACCACCGCCAAGGAGTACACCATCCAGCGTAAGTTCCGTGATGCGGAATACACCATCACCGTCAAGAATCCTGACGGTAAGGAAAGTGGTGTTACTCAGGTTGTCGTGGATGGCAAGCCCATTGATGGCAACGTTATCCCCTACGCTGCAGGCAAGCATACCGTTGAGGTGACGATGTAAACAAGCGTTAAAGCAAACGGATAACAGAAACACGCAGAAACATATAACCATATAACATGATGTGGCTCAATTGCCTTTGTACAAAGGGATTGAGCCATGTTATATGTTGCTCAAACATGTAACATACATGTAACATACATATAACATTTGGGGTGAGAAGCATGTTATATGTATGTTATATGTTCAGCAAACATATAACATGCTTTAAAGCCTCTGGTTATCGGGGGTTGAGCCCAGTCATGTTATATGGTTATATGTTTTTGCGAAATTCTTTTTTATTCAACACAAAGGTACAGAGATACAGAGTTTTTATTATTTCTCTGTGTCTCTGTATCTCTGTGTTTACCAAAATACTGCATGTGGGTTGCGAAGCCCGGGGCTTCATGGGTCGAAGGTACGGGCTTCAAGACCCTTGGGGATAATCCCTAAGCCCCTTGGAGATAGTTCCTTTACCCCCTAAAGGATGCCTTGCATGACCCATAGGAGATATCGGAGTACCCCCATAACTGATATCGGAACGAGGGATAGTTGTAGGAGTTAAGGAGTTAAAAGAGTAAGGGAGTTAACTAGTTTTTTTGATGATCTTATGGTCAAATACGATGCCACTATTTATAAATACGACTGGCAGAATGAAAAATCTGCCAGTCGTATTATTTATTCCGAGCATCGGAATAAAAAATATGATACTCGTATTGTTTGATAAGATACTCGTATTTGTTTGATAGGAGTATCAGGATTCATCACGCGCGCACGCACATACATAAAGTTTTTTACCCTTGCAACCGTTGCCACCTTGCAACACTGCTTGAAAATCAGCGTGTTACGTGTGGCAACGAGGTAACAAGGGTGACAACGAAAGGCGATTTTGCCTTTAAAATGAGTGAAAAACGAGTGAAGGTGCCGCTTCCTCCTTGCGAAGCCCCGGGCTTCGAGGGTCGGAGGTGCCGCCTTCAGGGGTCGGAGGTGCCGCCTTCAGGGGTCGGAGGTGCCGCCTCCGTGGGTCGGAGCCCCGGGCTTCATAAGTTGAAACTATGGGCTTCGTAAATGATGACTTTATTATGCATAATTGAAATGGAGGCTTTAATTGGATCAATTAAGCATTTAATCGGTAACAAAGCAATAGTCAGTCGGTAACTGAATGCTCTTCAGTCGGTAACTGATTCCGAAGAGAATTGATCGGAATCAGTCACTAATATTCTTTGCTGATTTTTTCTGAACTATATGCGACGAGAGACTAAGGTTGTAAGACAGAATGGCATTCGATTCCGCCATTTTGTCGGTTTCCTTCATCTCGGCACGGGAGTTGAAGGTTAAAAGGTAAGAAAATAAAAAATATAAGGAGGACAAAATTATGACATTAGACAAATTCACTATCAAGGCGCAGGAGACCGTACAGGAGGCGGTCAATATCGCGCAACGGAATGGTCAGCAGACCATAGAGCCGACACACTTGCTTGCCGGTATGATGGCAAAGGCAAAGGACGTCGTGAACTTTCTGTTTCAGAAGCTCGGTGTCAACGGTCAGCAAATAGACATGCTCGTTGGACAAGAGCTGCAGCATCTGCCCCGTGTTCAGGGCGGTGAGCCCTATCTGTCGAGTGATGCCAACAAGGTATTGCTGAAGGCACAGGACTACGCCCAGAAGATGGGTGATGAGTTCGTGAGTGTGGAGCCTGTCCTACTCGCTCTGCTGACGGATGGAGCCACGGCAGGACGGATCCTGAAGGATGCGGGTATCACGGAGAAAGACCTGCGTGCCGCTATCAATGAGCTGCGACAGGGACAGAAGGTGCAGTCGCAGTCGGCTGACGACAACTACCAGTCGCTGGAGAAATATGCCAAGAACCTGGTGGACCTTGCCCGACAAGGAAAGCTCGACCCTGTCATCGGACGTGATGATGAGATCCGCCGTGTACTGCAGATCCTCTCCCGTCGTACGAAGAACAACCCGATACTGATTGGTGAGCCGGGTACGGGTAAGACCGCCATCGTCGAGGGACTTGCCCAGCGTATCGTCCGTGGTGACGTACCTGAGAACCTGAAAGACAAGCAGTTGTACTCCCTGGATATGGGTGCCTTGGTGGCTGGTGCGAAATACAAGGGAGAATTCGAGGAGCGTCTGAAGAGTGTCATCAACGAGGTGACGAAGAGTGAGGGACGCATCATCCTCTTCATCGATGAGATCCACACGCTGGTAGGTGCCGGTGGTGGTGAGGGTGCCATGGATGCCGCCAATATCCTGAAACCAGCACTGGCACGTGGTGAGCTGCGCTCTATCGGTGCCACCACGCTGAACGAATACCAGAAATACTTCGAGAAGGACAAGGCTCTGGAGCGCCGTTTCCAGACCGTCATGGTCGATGAGCCGGACGAGCTGAGTGCCATCTCTATCCTCCGTGGACTGAAAGAGCGTTATGAGAACCACCATAAGGTACGTATTCAGGATGATGCCTGTATCGCTGCCGTCCAACTCTCCGAGCGGTATATCTCCGAGCGTTTCCTGCCAGACAAGGCTATTGACCTGATGGATGAGGCAGCCGCCAAACTGCGTATGGAGCGTGACAGTGTGCCTGAGGAGCTGGATGAGATAACCCGTAAGCTCGCCCAGTTGGAGATTGAGCGTGAGGCTATCAAACGGGAAGGTGATGAGCCGAAGATTGCCCAGTTGGACAAGGATATCGCAGAACTCCGCGAGCAGGAGCAACAGTATCGTGCCAAATGGGAAGGTGAACGCCAGTTGGTTAATAAAATCCAGCAGGACAAGCAGGAGATGGAGCATCTCAAATACGAGGCGGAGCGTGCCGAGCGTGAGGGAGACTATGGCAAAGTCGCTGAGATACGCTACTCGAAACTAAAGGCTTTGGAAGACGACATCAAGAACATCCAGCAACAACTTGCCAACGCACAGGACGGCAATGCCATGGTGCGTGAGGAGGTCACCGCCGACGATATCGCTGAGGTGGTCAGCCGCTGGACGGGAATCCCTGTCACCCGTATGATGCAGAGTGAGCGTGAGAAACTGCTGCACTTGGAAGAGGAGCTGCACAAACGGGTCATCGGACAAGACGAGGCTATCACCGCTGTCTCGGATGCCGTACGCCGCAGCCGTGCCGGTCTGCAAGACCCCAAGCGTCCTATCGCCTCATTTATCTTCCTCGGCACCACAGGTGTCGGTAAGACGGAGCTTGCCAAGGCACTTGCCGAATACCTCTTCAATGACGAGACGATGATGACCCGTATCGATATGTCGGAATATCAGGAGAAACATACCGTCAGCCGACTGATTGGTGCACCTCCGGGATATGTAGGCTATGACGAGGGTGGTCAGTTGACAGAGGCAGTACGCCGCAAGCCCTACTCCGTCGTGCTCTTCGATGAGATAGAGAAAGCGCATCCTGATGTCTTCAATATCCTGTTGCAGGTATTGGATGACGGACGACTGACGGACAACAAGGGACGTACCGCCAACTTCAAGAACACGATCATCATCATGACCTCGAACGCTACCCGTGAACAGTTACGGATGACGATGCGACCGGAGTTCCTGAACCGTATCGACGAGATCATCACCTTCCAGCAGTTGACGCAAGAGCAGATAGCCGATGTGGTACGCTTGCAGATGAAGAAGGTAACGGACATGCTGGAGCCCCAGGGCATACAGCTACAGATTACCGATGCCGCTATCAAGTTCCTGGCACAAGAGGGTTACGACCCCGACTTCGGTGCCCGTCCTGTGAAACGTGCCATCCAGCATCTGGTACTGAACGACCTGTCGCGCAAGATACTTGCCGACGAGGTAGACCGCTCGAAACCGATTATCATCGACGAGTTCGGTGACGGACTGGTGTTCAGGAACTAAAAAGAATCAGAGGGCAGGCTGGTCTGTCTCCTCGCCAGAGGAACTATCGGACTCATCAGCGAAAAAGCCCTGCTGAACAGACAGAATTGTACGATTACCATGCGAATCCTTGATGATGACCCGGGCTGAACGCTCAGCATCTGAAGGATTCGCATTTGTTGTGATAGTGACATCCCTTGATGTCTCACTTTCCCACGCAAACTCCAACCAGTCAACCGAGCCCTCTATGTCAACCACGGGCGGTGTCAGCTGCTCCAGTGTCATCTCCTTTGACTCCCCCTTCGCAGGGAACTGCAGGGAGGTCTCGAAATACTGACACCCCTTTTGAGTGATATCCAGAACGAACTTATTCCCATTCTGTGCCTTGATGACCAGTTGGTGCAGGCGTTCTTGCTCTTCTTCGTTCTCGTCAACAACGACCACGACCACCCACTGGTCGTTCTCATCCGTATACATATCCACCGACACCCATGAGGGTTGTACACTCTCGACCGTCATCTCATCAGTGGGGTCAGCAATCTCCTTGACCGTATACTCCTTTTCGACACCCAGTGCCGTGACAGACATCTTAACCTGGAATGTATCCGCACCTTTGTCGGAGCTACAGGAAGTCCATGCACAGCAGACAAAAAATAAGAGGAATATATATAGCTGTCTCATCGTATGACAATCAATTTCCCGTTATGAACATAAATACCTTTCTTGGGGTTGAGCACTCGATGACCTTTCAGATCGTAATACCCCGCCCCCGTTTTTCCGTTTACTATCTCACGGATAGCCGTAGAATACTGTTCCCCATCAACCATTCCCAGTCGGGAGGGTGCGTTGGAAAGCGGCAGGGACAGCCATGCCTTATGCCCCTCGATGGCAAATGCAGCACCATTCTCAGCACCCCAATACCAACTGTACACATCCGCCTTGGAGGTACCGGAATGTCCTAATGCCAATTTATAGAACAGATAGTCAGCACCATAGATGTCTGTCATGCAATCCTCATCAGAGCCATGCAGCAGATTGTCTCCCGCATACTCCTCGCCTTCTGCCACCTCCGTAAGGGATACCGTCGACGGCAGGGAGGAATCCTCACGGGTCAGGATGGCAGCCGTATTGGCAGGAAGGACACTGTTCCTTAGCGTCTCGTCTACGATCTTCTCACAGATGAGTTTTCCATCCTCTGTAACACCAGTCACCACACTCGCCGTCACTCCTTCTGGCAAACGGAAGCTCTTCGTGCTGTGGAAGAATGTCGCCTTGTTGAGCAGTTCTGCGAAATGGACGCTGTTCTCTCCGAAAACAAAAGAGGCGAGTCCCTCAGTGACTGCGATATCCGTCAGTGACTTACTCATGAGGAGCTCTCCATCACTATTCTCGTGAAAAAGCGTGGAAGACGGATTCGACGTATTCGTCAACTCATCATTACCCTGATAAGGATATGCCCATCGGTTGGTATAGGCTGTTGAAGTATTTCCGTTAGCCGGGAATATCGTGTACATTTTCGACTCAGGGAAGGACAATCCCCTACTAGTATAAGCATAATGGTTAGGACAAACGTCGGTACTTGCCCAAACACTGGGGTCATAGTCAATATGAAAGATGATGACACCACTGCCAGGGAGCCCAGCATCCCATCCTTTTTGTTGGCGGTTCTCTATGACATAGTATTCATTCTCATAACCATCGTTGCGGATAAGGTAAGCCTTCGCCTCATCACTGAGTGCCGGCATGTCGGAGACTGTCGTCGCAGCAGTAAGTTCCTTGAACGTGAGCCATCCCATCAGCCAGCGCTCATGGGCAGAATAGCCGCAAGGCAGGTAACCGCCACCATTATAGTTACCATAGTCCATCAGGTCCCAATCCTTAACGTATGACGTACTGGAGAAATAGAAGTCAGGAAAACCGAAACAGTGGGAGTACTCATGGCATATAGTGCCGAAGGTGGCATATCGTTTGCCTATCTCCGGTACTGCACAGTAGCAGTCAACAAGATAGGTATTGTCACCATAAATGACGGAACGCGGCTCGCAATAGTCGTCACTATCCTCCGTTGACTGATCCCTATGATCGCTGAGCCACCACTGATGTGCCCAGATGGAGTTGGAACCACCACCATCGTTCATACCCATGCCGGCAAAGATGATCAGCAACTGATTAACATAGCCGTCGCCATTCCAGTCATACAGACTCCAGTCAATGTCACGCTCCAATAACACATCCATAATGTCATTGACGAGATATTGTGAGTTCTCGTCATTAGATGATGTGCTGGCATATCTTGAGACGTTACCCGTGAGCTGGACATACTGCAAGTCGAAGGTCAGGTCAAACTTTCCGTAGCTCTGGGCGTAGAAATAGTCGTGGACAGAACCCTGATAAGGATCCTCTTGATAGTCTACGGTATTCATGATGCCGGACCATTTCTCCATGGTCTCCGTCTCATCCCCCTCAAAGCTCCGGTCACCAAACGAGACGAGCACGGTCAGCTGATGACGTTCACCCAGATAGAAATCACCACCAGGCTCTCTCGTCTGTGAGGAGCGAAGCATCGGTCCTTGGTAAGTGCGCGGTGCCCCACGCCGGCATCCTTGTCGCTGAACCTCTTCCTGGGCTGTTGCTGTCAGTGTAATGAGCAACAGGAGTATGCCCCAGATATTTCTCATACCTTTCATGGAGTCATTACATATTTTTTAGTTACACCATTTTTCTTTATAATATACATCCTGCCTGGGAAGGGGATATAGACCCGTTTTCCTGACAGGTCATAGATACACGATTCCCCATTCTCATCCAATATCCGCAAGTCATTGATTCCCGTAGTACCACCCATGAAGTCGAAGGAGATCAGTCCGTCATCTGACATCTTGATATTAGTAATCGGCTTCGAGAGCATCGACTCGCCAGCTGTGTTCTTTGTCTGCATCTTGGCTGCTGGCGTTGACTGGTCTGTCAGTTCCGTATTCGACTCCAGCGGATAAGGTGACGTACTTAAATGGCGACGATGCATACGTTCTGTTTCAGCGTAAGACGAAAGATTCAAAGCATTGACATAAGCATCCCACTGGTTATAATCCATATTGTCGGCATGAACGATCCGATACCGGCAGTTCTCCTCAGAAGTGAAGTTATTCACATGATTATTCTCCCACACAGACTGATCGTAATTCACATGATAGATGACCAGTCCTTTGCCTGGGGCACCCTTATCCCATCCTACCCATTGACGGTTCTCCAGCAACAGGTACTCAGTGTCCGTATGTCTGACCATATAGACCTCGCCCCCTTCGGAGACCGGTTTCATCTCCGTGATGGATGCCGGCTCTGTCAGTTCCACAGGTGTCAGCCACCCCATCAGCATTTTCTCCAATGGCGAATAGTTAGGTGGGCACCATCCCCAATTGGTGAAATTACCACCATCCATCAAGTCCCACTCGTCAACAATGGAAGGCATTTCATTTCTGGCAGGAACTGGATAAATGTCAGGCAGTCCCAGACAATGAGAGAACTCATGGCAGATAGTACCGATACCACTTTTGTATTTCTTTTCTATTAATGGAAACAGCTCTGTACTAGCACTGTATCTAGATATCTTGATATTATCTGGAGTCGTCACAGTAGAGAACGAGGTGGTGACAGGCCATAAATAGCCGTAGGTCGTCTCACTGTTGCCCGACGGTCCTGCACAGACAAACACCACCTGCTCCATCGTCCCGTCCTGATTCCAGTCATATTGCGTATAGTCCAACGAGGGATTCGCATCTATGATTTTCAATAATGCCTCTCTCACCGAAGCCAGTCCATAATTCTTCGTTGATTTGGTAGGGTTCTCATAAGGTTGTGCTTTCTCACTCACTTTCACAGGACCATAGATATCGAACTGCAGATGACAGAGACCACCAGACTGGTCTCTGAAATAGTCAGCCACGCATCCCACTCCCTGTCTTTCATGAAAATCGGGCTCATTGAATAATTTCTCATAATACTCCTTAGGGTTCTCTATCGTGAAGTCATTATCCGCAAAAGAGAGGAGTACCACCATCTGTTTATAGGTCTTCGTGGCATCCCATTCGGTGATAGGAACCAGCGCACGACGAGAAGGACGAGAGTCTCCCCCTGACGCTGTAACCTCAGGCATACAGTCACCTTTCAGGATGGAGAACTCTTCCCCCTGTGCCATCACACACAGAGGGAAGAGGAGTAACAGAGATATCTGCAATAGCCTACTTTTCATTATTAACCATCTATTTAGCGTTCGGGCACCAGGGCTTCAACTGTTTGAAGAAGTCATTACCCTTGTCATCTACCAGGATGAAGGCGGGGAAGTCCTCTACCTCAATCTTCCAGATAGCTTCCATTCCGAGTTCGGGATACTCCACACATTCAATGCTCTTAATGGAACTCTGAGAGAGAACGGCGGCAACACCACCGATACTGCCCAAGTAGAAACCGCCATATTTCTTGCAGGCATCGGTAACGACCTGAGAGCGGTTGCCCTTGGCAATCATCACCAGGGAGGCACCTAATGACTGGAACTCATCGACGTAAGGATCCATTCGGTTTGCCGTCGTCGGACCCATAGAACCGCAAGGATAGCCCTCTGGTGTCTTGGCAGGACCGGCATAGAGCACAGGATACTTCTTGAAATACTCTGGCATCGGTTCCCCAGCATCAATACGAGCCTTCAGTTTAGCATGGGCGATATCACGAGCCACGATGATGGTACCTTTCAGGTTGACACGGGTAGAGACGGGATACTTAGACAGCTCCTTACGAACGGCATCAATACCCTCGTTGAGGTCGATGACTATCGTATTCTGTCCCTCACCAGCCTTGGCATACTCTGCAGGTATCAACTCTGCGGGATTGCTGTCCATCTTCTCCAGCCAGATACCCTGCGCATTGATCTTCGCCTTGATATTACGGTCGGCAGAACAGCTGACACCCATACCGATAGGACAGCTTGCACCATGACGAGGCAGACGGATGACACGGATGTCATGTGCCAATGCCTTACCACCGAACTGAGCACCCAGTCCAATCTTGTGAGCCTCATCAAGGAGTTTGTTCTCCAAGTCAATATCACGGAAGGCACGTCCCGTCTCATCACCAGTCGTAGGCAGGTTGTCGTAATATTTAATAGAGGCGAGCTTCACCGTCAGCAGGTTCTTCTCAGCAGACGTGCCACCAATCACAAAGGCGATATGATAAGGAGGACATGCGGCAGTACCCAACGACTTCATCTTCTCCACCAGGAAGGGCAGCAAGGTACCCTCATTCTGGATAGTCGCCTTCGTCATCGGATAGAAATAGGTCTTATTGGCAGAGCCTCCACCCTTTGCCACCATTACGAAACGATACTCCGCACCCTCTGTTGCCTCAATATCTATCTGTGCAGGCAGGTTACAACGAGTATTCACCTCGTCATACATCGTCAACGGAGCATTCTGTGAATAGCGCAGGTTGTCCTGTGTAAAGGTATTGTAGACACCACGTGAGAGAGCTTCCTCATCCTCAAAGCCTGTCCATATCTGCTGTCCCTTCTCACCATGGATGATAGCGGTACCCGTATCCTGACAGAAAGGCAGGATGCCCTTGGCAGCCACCTCGGCATTGCGCAGGAACTGCAAAGCGACATACTTATCGTTCTCAGAGGTCTCCGGGTCTTTCAATATCTGTGCTACCTGCAGGTTATGCTCACGACGCAGCATAAACTCCACGTCATGGAAAGCCTGCTGAGCCAATAAGGTGAGAGCCTCCTTGGAGACTTTTACTATTTCCTTCCCCTCAAACTCAGCGGTTGTCACGCCTTCCTTGGAGAGGAGTCTGTACTCGGTGTCATCCTTGCCCACCTGAAACATCGGGGCATACTTGAATTCTGGTGTTGTTGCCATAGTAATCGTATTTATTTAGTTGTTAATATCCAAAAACTTCTTCTGTCGTCAGACGACGGATAGGACCGATTTTCTCCAACGACTGCATATCGAGCTCTTTCTCATCACCGAGGATGATATAGCGGTAAGGTTTGTTTGCCATATTCGCCTTCTCGAAATTGACGATATCCTGCAGTGTAACTTTCTGAAGATCATTGTAGATCTTCTGATTGAGGTCGAAGTCAAGACCCATCTCCTGCATACTGCGCCAACGGTCAATAATACCCATCTTTGTCACACGCAGCGATGCAAGCTGCTTGACCAGTCCTTCCTTGGCGATATTGAAGGCATTCTCGCTGGCAGGGAACTGGTCCAGGATGCTGTGGAACTGGCGGATACAATCCATCATTTTATCATTCTGGGTGATAATATGGGTAAAGTAGCTCTCGTAATTCCCTTTCTTTCTTGGATAAGCATACCATGCTGACGCATTATAGGCAAGACCGCGTGCCTCACGCAACTCCTGGAACACGACACCATTCATGCCACCACCGAAATACTCATTGAATAACGATTGTGTGGCTGTCTCGTCAATGTTCCACTGCCGGTGTTCATCATGCAGCATACGCATGTAGATGTTCTTGGCATCATAAGGGGCTATCCAAATCTCATTATGATTAGCCAACTGGCGCTCATATTCCTTGTTTTCTGGTACAGGCTTCAGCTGCTTCGGTGTCTTATGCAGTTTGCTGATGGCTGCCGACAACTCCTTCACCGTCATCGGACCATAGTACTCTACGGTATGCTTCATGCCTGTGAGTCCTTTCAACAAGTCCACGAACACCTGAGGGTCAGTGTCCTTAAGCTGTTGTTCACTAAGCACATCGCTATAGAAATTACGTGGTCCGAACACGCCATAGTAATACAGTTGGTTGAAGTAGGAACGCTGGCTCTTTTTGTTATCTGTACGCTGCTTGACAATCTGGTTCACCATTTGGTCATACGCCTGCTTGTCAACCGTAAGATTGGCTAACACCTCTTCCGTCAAGGCAAGTGCTTTCTCCATATTCTCACTCAAGCCGGTCAGTCGAATATTGACATAAGAACTACCCTCACTTATCCTCATGTCGCAACCCAGTTCATAAAACTTCTGTTTGACCTCGGCAGCAGTATACTTGTTGGTTCCTAAGTAGTCGAGATATTCAGTGGCAACAGCATAGCGGTTGTCTGCCTTTCGTCCAAAGTCAAACCGGAAGTTCAGTTCAAACAGTCCGTTCTCCTGGTTCTGTACATAAAGCAGTGGGAGCTTACTCTTGGTTTCCGAAAAAGTCAGGTCTTTCTTGAAATCCACGAACTTAGGTTGGATAGGTTTCACCTTGGCATTCTGGATATCCTCCACAAACTGGCTCATCATGTCACGGTTCGCAGGGATTGGTGTAATGGCTGGCTTGTCGATTTTCTTCTGAAGGCTGTCTATGCCCTGCTTCTTGAACACGGTAACATAGCCATTGGTGAAGAAACGGTTAGCGAAATCAACCAACTCCTGTTTGGAGATTTTTGAGATACGGTCAATCTTCCCAACCTCCTGTGCCCAGTCAATCTCGTCAATAAAAGCATCGACAAACATATCCGCACGGCTGCTGTTGTCTTCCAACAGCTGATAGTACTGACGTTTCTTATTATTGATGATACTGGGCAACAGATTCTCCGGGAAGTCACCTTTCTTCAACTTGTCAATCTCGCCCATCATCAAAGTCCTCACTTCTTCGAGACTTTGTCCCTGCTTGGGTCTTCCTATCAAAAGGAAGCCGCCGTGATCATGCATCAGCTGCGCACCGGCTCCCGCTCCCTGAACCTTCATTGACTGGTTCAAGTCAAGGTCGAAGAGTCCGGCTCGTCCGTTGCTCAGCACATCCTCTAATAGCAGCAGGGTGTCAGCCTGTAACGAATTAGACTGTTTGCCACGCCATCCAACCCAGACCTGCTCAGCCTCCTGACCGACGATGGTCGTATCCTTGGGAGTGGTCAATGGGGGTAGTGGGTCGAAGACGGGCTGACGAACATCAGCACCAGGTTTCCAACTGCTAAAGTACTTGTCGATAATAGCGATGACATCATCGGGGGCAAAGTCGCCAACCATACAGACAGCCACGTTATTAGGGACATACCACTTATTGAAGTAGTTCTTGATATTGACGATAGACGGATTTTTCAGATGCTCCTGTGTGCCAATCGTGGTCTGCGTGCCGTATGGATGGTTGGGCCATAGCATCTTACTGATAGTGGCGAAGAGCTTGCGATTGTCGCTTGACAATCCGATATTATACTCCTCATACACAGCCTCCAGCTCGGTATGAAAGCCACGAATGACCATGTTCTGGAAACGGTCTGCCTGTATCTTTGCCCAGTTCTCTATCTCGTTAGAGGGGATGTCCTCTGTATAGCAGGTGACATCATTAGAGGTATAGGCATTCGTACCCTGTGCTCCTATTGCCGCCATCAGCTTGTCATACTCGTTGGGGATATTGTACTTGGCAGCCAATTGAGAGATACTGTCTATCTCATGGTAGGCTTTCTTACGAGCCTGTGGGTCTGTCAACTTACGATAAGCCTCATAACGGTTGGTAATCTCATCCAGCAGAGGAGCCTCTGCCTCTGGGTTACTCGTTCCAAACTGCTTGGTACCCTTGAACATCAGGTGCTCCAGATAGTGTGCAAGACCTGTTGTCTCGGCGGGGTCGTTCTTAGAACCTGTGCGGACAGCAATATAGGTCTGGATACGTGGTTTCTCCTTATTGACAGAGAGATACACCTTCAGTCCGTTGTCCAGTGTATAGATGCGGGCCTTCGTCAGATCGCCCTCCACCGTCCGGTACTTATACTCCTTTGCCTGCACACTCAGTCCGAGCACAACGAGGCACACTGTCAGTAGAATCTTAATCTTCATAATCTATTTCGTGATCTAATTTTGATATAAAGTCGTCGAAGACATCCTGTTCCACGTCACCCATGGCAAACTCCTTCTCGGCATCCTTGCGAATCTCGGCAATCCAAGCACGGCGTGCCTTGACATAGTCCTCACGGATACGCTGAATGGCAGCATCTGTCAACTCCTCCAATCCGTAATAGTCGAGAATCATGCGATAAGTCCATGTCCATTGATACTCCCGATAGTTGGCATCAATCTCCTTGAAACGGTTCAAGATATCCTTAACACTCTCGATATTACCATTTTTGATATCGTCAATCAGACGCTGTTCCTCTGAGGCAGGCAGCAAAAGTCCCGAGAGGTCGTTCCAGTCGCCCTCACCTACCGATGATGTCGGTTTACCCAGGAACCCACCTTTGACGGCACGCTTGAGGACGGCACCCATATAGATGCGCAGGGCGATATCATAGTATTTGATACCCTTCCGGAGGGAAGAGGCGTTGATGATATACTCCTGGAAGTTGTATGAGGACACGTTGTTACCACCAGCCTGACGCAGTGCCTCCAGAATTTTCTTACCCTGCACAATCTCTCCTACGGTAAAGGGAGACAGCCAGTCGAAGTTGATGATACTCTTCCTGCTGGAAGGAGCACGGCGGTCACGCTTGGGCCATTTCTTGATGTCACGGTACAGACCTACCGTCGTGATGTTACGTCCAGGCACGATATACATCGTCTCACCGTATGCCATCAGGTAGGCAAAAGGCAGACAGCGCATGTCGGGGTGGTTCATCAGTTTGCCGAAGCAGACAGAGAACGCACCGATCTTCGCAGGCATCAGCACATAAGCACCACTCGCCGTCTTAGAGCCACGCTCCAAGACACCATAGTGCATCGGTCCCATCTTATAGGCATGGTTCGAGAAGTTGGTGTTTGAGCCTGCGTTATAGAACGAGAACTCGCCACCAATGAGGAGACTCGACTTATGGTGTGAGGCGGAGAAAGGTCCGCAGAAGGCAGCACATGCCTCACCATTCGCCATATAAGAGTTAGCGAAGAACACACTCGCCTCGGCAGTGAAGCCGTTGGTAATCTGACAAGCCTCTCCCACAAAGCAGTCCTGCATCTTCACCGAGTTGGTGATGGAACAGCCATTGGAGATGATGGAGTTCTCACAGATAACACCTGTGCCGATATAGACAGACGCATCTTTCGACGACATGATGGTACAGTCGCTCAGGCGTGCCGCACCGTTCACCTCACAGTCGTCCTTGATGACGGTATTGGTAATCTCCTTGGTATTGATAATCTTCACACCATTGCCGATGGTTCCACGCTCCGGGAGGGTGAAACGAATCTCCTCATTCACCAGCCGGGTGATATTGTCACGCAACGTCTTGTCCTTGAAATGCTTCACCATCAAGGCAGCAAGCTGCGAGTTAAGGTCGTGGAAGAGGATGACATTACCGTCACCCATCTCGTTCAGTACAGACACCACATGTCCCTCGCCATAGGTAGCACCCTCTGTGGTCTCCATGGTCGAGATATTAGAGATATAGCAGTCGTCACCAATGGTATAGTTATTAATAAAGTTACCGATCTTCTCTATCAGGCAGTTGTCACCCACCGTCACATTGCGGAGGGTAGCGTCATTGATTCCCGCATGCTTGGTAAATCCCTTGGTCACCTCCACCTGCTTGTCGAAGCTTCCCAGCCGGATGTCGCCATAGAATAATACACGATGGAAACCGTAGGGGCGGAAAGTCTCTGCCACCAATACTCTGTTCCAGTCTTCTGCCCAACAGCTATTGCGTTCGAGCACCTCAATTTCCTCTTGTGTCAGTTGTCTGTAATCTCTCATAAGTAAGTATGTTTGTGTAAGTTCAATTATTCCTCTATCTGATACAGGAAGTCGTTATACGGATACTTCTGCACATGGAGTTCCCGCACCTTATTATACAGCACCTCCCGCAACTCGTCGATATTCTCTTTCTGCTTGGCGGAGATGAAAAGTGGTGCTACCGGGAATTTCTCATTCCTCATTTCTAATTCCTCATTTATCTTAGCCATCCATGTCTTTTTGAGTTCTTCGAGCGACACGTTCTCCTTCATGGGAGCCGTGAGGTCATCCTCGTCCTGTGGTGTCCATGTATAAGCGTCTATCTTATTGAATACCAGCATATAGGGCTTTTCGGCACACCCCAGGTCGGCAAGTGTTTTCTCCACCACTTTGATCTGTTCCTCGAAGTCGGGATGTGAGATGTCCACGACGTGTACCAGCAGGTCTGCCTCCCTCACCTCGTCGAGGGTCGACTTGAAGGAATCGACCAAGTCGGTGGGCAGCTTGCGGATGAACCCCACCGTATCGGCAAGCAGGAACGGCAGGTTGTCAATCACCATCTTGCGGACGGTGGTGTCGAGGGTGGCAAAGAGTTTGTTCTCGGCAAAGACATCACTCTTCGCCAAGAGGTTCATCATCGTCGACTTCCCCACGTTGGTATACCCGACGAGTGCCACACGGATCAGCCGTCCGCGGTTCTTACGCTGGGTGGTCTTCTGCTTGTCAATCTCCACGAGACGCTCTTTCAGCAGGGTGATACGATGCAGGATGATACGGCGGTCCATCTCCAACTGTGTCTCACCAGGTCCGCGAAGTCCCACACTACCCTTTCCGCCACCAGAGCCGGAACCGCCACCTTGTCGTTCCAGGTGGGTCCACAGGCGTTGCAGACGGGGCAGCATATAGCGGTACTGTGCCAGCTCCACCTGTGTCTTCGCCTCGGCAGTCTGTGCCCGCATGGCGAAGATGTCGAGAATCAGGGAGGTACGGTCGAGGATCTTCACTTTCAGCTCTGCCTCGATATTGCGTATCTGCTTTGCCGACAGCTCATCGTCAAAGATGACCATACCCACGGGCTGTGTCTCACCAGTAGGGTCGTCGTCAGCAGCGTCTTCCTGCTGCTTGATATATTGCTTGATCTCTTCGAGCTTACCCTTGCCGACATAGGTCACCTGACTGGGTCCCTGCACCTTCTGCGTAAACCGCTTCACGGTGACAGCACCTGCCGTATCGGCAAGAAACTCCAACTCGTCGAGATACTCCTTGGTCTTCGCCTCGTCCTGCTCCTGGGTAATCAGTCCCACCAGCACAGCCGTCTCTGCCTTGACCTCGGAAATCACGAATTCTTTCATACCTTATTATATATTAGGTGCAAAGATACAATTTTTTTACTATTAAACATTTATTTTTCCAGTTTTTTTGTATCTTTGCAACCAAAACAAGCACAACTTAACTTTTTGAACTTATGAGAGTAATCATCGAATCCGACTATCAGAAGATGTCGCAATGGGCTGCAGAACATGTGATTGAGCGTATCAACGCCTTCCAGCCCACCAAAGAGAAACCATTTGTACTGGGTCTTCCTACCGGTTCATCCCCAGAGGGTATGTATGCTTGTCTGGTGAAGGCAAACAAGGAGGGACGTGTTTCTTTCAAGAACGTGCTGACGTTCAACATGGACGAGTATGTCAACCTGCCAGAGGATCATCCTGAGAGCTACCACTCTTTCATGGCACGTAACTTGTTCGACCATATCGACTGCCCCAAGGAGAACATCCATATCCTCAACGGCAATGCCAAGGACTTGGCTGCTGAGTGTGCACACTATGAGGAGATGATCAAGGAGGCTGGCGGTATCGACCTCTTCATCGGCGGTATCGGTCCTGATGGTCATATCGCTTTCAACGAGCCGTACTCCAGTCTGACCAGCCGTACCCGTGTAAAGACTTTGACGACAGACACCATCATCGCCAACAGCCGTTTCTTCGACAACGACGTGAACAAGGTGCCCAAACTTGCACTGACCGTCGGCGTAGGTACCGTGATGGATGCCCGTGAGGTGATGATCCTCGTCAACGGACACCATAAGGCTCGTGCCCTGAAGGCTGCCATCGAGGGTGCCGTTACCCATGAGTGGACCATCTCGGCACTGCAGATGCACCAGCATGGCATCATCGTCGCCGACGAGCCTGCCACGGATGAGTTGAAGGTTGCTACCTACAAGTACTTCAAGGATATTGAGAAGGACAACTTACTGTAAGTCCACACTTGACAATAATACTGGGCAAGTCTGATAAAAAAGGCTTGCCCAGTTGTTTTTTTACTATCGGAGCAATTGTAAATCAAATTGAATTGCAAAGTAAATCAAATTGAATTGCTGAGTAAATCAAATTGAATTACCGAGTAAATCAAATTGATTTACAATGACGGAAATGCTACTTTTCATCCAAAAGACTTGGCGGTTACAGGAATTATGCGTATCTTTGTCAACCAAAAACAATTAATTAATCATTTTATGGCTTTACATTATCGACTGTTGCAGAACAACATCAAAAGCAACAAAGCTTACGGGAAATGGTATGCACATACCGTTAAACAGGGTGAACTGACCTTGAAAGAGATTGAGAGACAGATTCAAGAACGCTGCTCACTGACATCCGCCGATGTCCGTGCCGCCATCGTCGCACTCACCGAAGTGGTGGAGGAAGGACTGAAAAACGGACAGACGGTGAACCTCGGAGAACTGGGTAAATTCGCATTGAGTATCAAGAGTCTGTGTGTGGACGACCCCAAGGACTTCCGTGTCGACACGCACGTCAAGGATATTGTGTGCAAGTACACTCCTGAGGGACACCGCTCGAAGACGGGGGACAGACGCATCATACGTGCCTTCACCAATGGGTGCCAGCTTGTGGAACAGGGATATTATAACGAGGAAACGAACCAATACAAGCGCTCCCGCCGTGGGGGTACTATCAGGAAAGGATAAGTGAATCATCAAAAAAAACAAAAGAGAATATGAGAAAACTAACATTGTTTCTGTTGCTCTGCCCGCTGCTGGCGATGGCGGAGAGCAAGGAAGTGAAGTCACCAGACGGCAAGATGGTCGTCGAGGTGAGAGTGGACAACGGTCTTGCGACTTATGCTGTCGAGTATGACGGTGTCGAGATGATCAAGCCGTCACGGTTGGGACTGGACTCCAGCTTTGGCTATTTCGAGTCCGGACTGTCGTACGTATCCGATAAGGAGGAAACCGTGGAGAAGGAGTTTGACATCTCACGCACCAAGACATCGCATATCAGCTACAAGGCAAACCGCCTGGACATGACCGTGAAGAACTCACACGGACAGCAGATGGTGATGACTTTCCTGGTGTCCGACCATGACATTGCCTTCCAATACACCATGCTGCGCCAATGGCGTAACGAGACAAGGAGCATCGTCATCAAGGAGGAGATCACCTCTTTCCGCCTGCCTGACGAGACAACGGCGTTCCTGTCTCCACAGAGTGACGCAATGATTGGGTTCGCACAGACTAAACCCAGCTACGAGGAGGTCTATACCGCTGATATGCCCATGTCACGGAAGTCGCACTATGGGCATGGCTATGTCTTCCCTGCCCTCTTCCGCATCGGCGACAAGGGCTGGGTGCTGATCAGCGAGACGGGGGTGACTTCGGCATACGTGGGCTCACACCTCAGCGATTACGACGAGACGAACGGATACACCATCGCCTACCCCATGAAAGAGGAGAACAACGGCACCGGTTCCACCTCGGCAAGTGTCGCACTGCCGGCAAGTACCCCATGGCGTACCATCACCATCGGCAAGAACCTCAAACCTATCGTCGAGACGACCATTCCCTTCAGTCCCCTGGAGCCCCTCTATGAGGCATCACAGGCGTATCAGCCGGGACGCTATACGTGGAGCTGGCTCATCTGGCAGGATGAGAGTTGCAATTACAACGACCAGGTGACGTTCATCGACCTTGCCGCCAAGATGGGATATGAGTATTGTCTGGTGGACGCTTGGTGGGACACGAATATCGGACGTGAGAAGATTGCCGAGCTGTCGAAGTATGCGCAGTCGAAAGGGGTAAGCCTGCTGCTGTGGTATAACTCCAACGGATATGCTAACAACGCCCCGCAAGGTCCTTTCAACTGCATGAACACGAATATTGCCCGTGAGAAGGAGATGGCTTGGATGCAGTCCATCGGCATCAAGGGTATCAAGGTGGACTTCTTCGGTGGTGACAAGCAACAGACCCTCCAGCTCTATGAGGATATCCTCAGCGATGCCAACAAATACGGTCTGCAGTGCATCTTCCACGGTTGCACACTGCCCCGCGGATGGGAGCGTCTGTATCCTAACTATGTGGCAAGCGAGGCGGTACTTGCTTCCGAGAACGTGTTCTTCGACCCCAATGCTGCGAAACGCGAGGCTTTCGACCTCACCCTGCATCCTTTCTGCCGTAATGCGGTGGGCTCAATGGACTGGGGCGGCACCATCATGAACCGTTATATGAGTAAGGACAACAAGAGCCGGCATTCCCGTCAGACCACGGATATGTTTGAGATTGCCAGTGCCATCGTCGTCCAGACATCGGTGCAGTGCATGGCGGTACAACCTAACAACCTGCAGGAACTGCCGAAGGTTGAGCTGGATCTGCTGAAGTCGCTGCCTACCACATGGGACGAGACACGGTTCATCGACGGCTACCCGGGTAAGTATGTCGTCCTGGCACGCCGTCACGGCAACCAATGGTATATTGCCGGACTGAATGCGGAGAAACAGGTCAAGAAACTGTCTCTTAACTTGCCGATGCTGAAGGGACAGACCATCAATTACTATACGGACGGACCTGGACTTTATGCGCAGACCCAGAAAGTGAGATATGACAAGAAGGGACGGATACAAGTGACCATGCGACCCAATGGGGGATTCATCCTCAAATAAACAAGAAAAGGACAGCTTCACGCTGTCCTTTTCTTTTCATTATTCAACTATTGTTTTAACTTAAAAGAATTCTCTATACTGCTCAACTCCGCAGAGAACGACTTGTCGACCTTCAGACGTTGCTCAACGGTGGAGCAACTGTGTATCACGGTCGAGTGGTCGCGACCACCTATCAGCTGTCCGATACGTGAGGCTGGCATCTTGGTGTACTTCTGTGCCAGGTACATCGATACCTGCCGTACGATGACGTAGTCACGCTTGCGGGACTTGCTGAACACGTTCTGCTGTGACACATTATAGTGGTTGCAAACCTTCTCAAGGATATCGTCAACGGTGAGGGGCTTGTTGTCCACCTTCACGGCACGCTTGATGACACGCTCGGCAAGACGCATATCGACATTGCTGTTATAGACAATCGAGTAAGCCATCAGTGAGTTGACCACACCCTCCAGGTCACGGACGGAGCCGTTGGCGGTCTCTGCAATGAACTGGATGACATCCTCTGGGATCCGCAGTCCGTCACGCTTGCACTTGGCATGCAGGATGTCCACACAGAGCTGTACGTTGGGTTTCTCCAACTCGGCAATCAGTCCACAGGCGAAACGGGTCAGCAGACGGTCTTTCATACCCTGCAGGTCCACAGGGGGACGGTCGCTGGCAAGGATAATCTGCTTGCCGTTGCGGAACAGGTGGTTGAAGATATGGAAGAAGGTGTCCAGGGTCTTGGGAGCTGTAGCCCACTCCTGGATATCATCGACTATCAGCACGTCAATGGTCTGATAGAAATGGATGAAGTCATTGACGGTATTCTTACGGGTGGCATCAGAGTACTGCACCTGGAAGAGACGTGCCGACACATACAGCACTCGCTTCTGGGGATACATCTCCTTGCATCTCACACCGATAGCATTAATAAGGTGTGTCTTACCACAACCGGAGGGTCCGAACACGAAGAAGGGGTTGAATGTCGACTTACCCGGATGCTCCGCGATGGAGAGACCTACCGTGCGAGGCAACTTATTGCTGTCACCCTCGATAAAGGTCTGGAAAGTCTTATGGATATCCAACTGGGGATTCAGGTCCTGTGGGACGGCGGTATCCAACGTGGTAGGCGACTGGTTGGCTCGTGTGGTAGGCTGCGGACGCTCGATATTGACGGGTTCACTACCCTCTTCCTCGACCGTCAGCTTGTGTGCCTTGTCCACCACAATACGGTAGTTGAGCTGGATACTCTTACCAAAGCAGCGGCACAACACCTTACTTAATAATGTCACATAGTACTGCTCCAAGTACTCATACACATACCGGCTCGGCACTTGTATGAGTAGAGTCTGCTTCTCCGCATCGTATTTCTCGAATACGATAGGCGCAAACCAGGTCTTATATTGCTGCTCTGTGACGTTTTCCCTTATCAGATGAAGGCAGTCGCCCCAAAGCGCCTTTGGAGTTTTTTCCATGCGGCGTTATACTTATTTAATTAATAAAACCAATCTTGTTAAAGAATATAGTTTTCGTTTTCAGTTGCAAAGTTCGTACTTTTTTTTGATATATGCAAATTCGTATTTATTCTCACAAATTATCCGATACCACGTAACTTACTTATTTATGGGAGGTTAGGGAACATTTAAAAGAATTAAAGATTTTTCCCTATTGTCAAATTACAAGTTTCTGCCTATCAGCAACTTATAAAAAACCGCACACTGGACATGCCGTGTGCGGTATTATTTCTTTTCACTTCCCCAAACATTGCTAATATCAAGGAGTTCCGAAAGGCTAGTGGAAACTTTTACAACCCATTCCTCCTATTTAGACAAAATAAAAATTAGACTTTGTTTTACTTGTCTTTTTTACCGAAAACCGAGAAGTGTACATAGCGTTTCGGATGGGCTTTCAGGTCACGAAGCAGTGAGTCCGCATCGGCAGCCGTAGCACTCAGATTGTTATAGAGGCTGGCATCCCGCATGAGCAAGCCCAGTGTTCCCTCGTTACTGTTGAGCTTACGGGTCATCTCCTCTACGTTGGCAAGGGTCTGGTTGACCTTTGCTGTCATCTCTGCCACGTCAACAGCAGAGAGATTGGCTGTCAGCTTCTGAGTATTACCCAGCACACTGTCTGCCTTGACCATCATCATAGGCACGTTATGCCCCAGACTGGCAGAGAGTCTGCGCAAGTCGGCACTCGTCTGATTCAGGTTTGCCGTCATACCATCCACATTATGCAAGGTATTGCGAAGGGCAGGGTCTCCCAGCAAGGTATTCAGACTAACCAGGATGGAGTCGAGCTTGGGCATCATCTTCTCGATGGCAGGTATCATCTCGGCAGCCTTCGCCATCATACCCATCTCCACAATGCCGGGAATGGTGTCCTTCTGTCCTATGAATTTCAGAGGATTGTCCGACAACACCAGATTAACCTTGATATTACCCAAGAGGTCACTCGCTAGCTCCGCATGGGAGCCGACAGGGATACGCATGTTCTTATCGACACCGATCTTCGCTACGATATGATTGGGACGGCTGTAGTCGTAGACGATACCTTCCACCACACCCACCTTATAGCCATTAGCATAGACGGGAGAGGAAGGAGACATTCCGCTGACATCCTCGAAGGCAAGGTAATAGGTACTGTTCGAAGAGAAGAGACTCAGCCCTTTCAGGAAATTCAAACCCAGGTATAGCACGACCAGTGCGATGATGGCAACAAGGGCTATCTGTATTTCTTTCGTCAATTTCATATCACGTTACTCTTTTGATTTCTTTTTTTCTCTGAACTCACGGATGGCAGCACGCGTGTCTACCTTCTCGCCTCCCTTGAAAGCGATGATAAACGCCTCTGGGAAATTGCCTACCAGACTCTCACGGATCTTGACAATCTCATCGTAATCCTCGGAATTGCCCACCGTATATTTATAGAATCCTCCTTCCTCGAAGCATTCTGCAGCTGGTTGTCCGTTTAACTTCTTCTTGCTGATCTTCTCACGGGAGGGACTTGCCATGACCTGCACCTTGAAGACCAGGGTGGAGTCTTGCTTCTGTACCTCCTCGTCCTTCACGACCTCTATTGTTGCCGGCTTTACAGCGGGCTCTTTCTGTATCTTTACGGGTACAGTCGTCTTTGCCTGCTCCTCTTTCTTCTCGCTGGGTGGTACGATAGAAGGGATATTGGCAGATGGTGACTGCTCCGCCTGATAGGGTACGGTGATGCGACCGTCATACTTGCGCTTATAGTCGAGGAATGCCTTGTAGATACCATAGCCCAGACGGTCGATACCATCCTTGCTGTTCAGGTAACGCTCTTCATCGGGAGTTGTGATGAAGCCCAGCTCTATCAGACAACTGGGCATCGAAGTCTCACGGAGTACCAGGAATCCTGCCTGCTTCACGCCCTTGTTCTGGCGATTGGCAGAGGCACAGGCATGCTTCTGCACGTACCTGGCAAGTTCCACGCTCTGCGCCATGTTCTTGTCCTGCATGAACTCAAACATGATATAGCTCTCACTGGAATTGGGGTCGAAGCCCTCATAACGTTGCTTATAGTCTTTCTCTATCAGGATGACGGAGTTCTCTCGCTTTGCCACCTCCAGATTGGTGCCCGCACGGTGCATTCCCAACGTATACGTCTCCAGTCCCCTGACTTGTTTCCCCTTAGGCACCGCATTGGTATGTACGGAGATAAACAGGTCCGCCTTGTTCCTGTTGGCGATGTCGGCACGGGTATGCAAGGGGATGAACACATCCGTCTTGCGGGTATAGATGACTTTCACGTCCGGACAGTTGCTCTCCACATAGCGTCCGAAGGCAAGTGCCACATTCAGATTGATATTCTTTTCCTTAGAGAACGCTCCCAAAGCACCTGTGTCATGTCCTCCATGACCTGCGTCAATGACCAGCGTGAACTTCTTGTTGGCAGCGACAGCGACCACAGCGAGCAGGAAGGTCATTCCCAGGAGCGTCAGTATCCTTTTCTTCATATACCTATTCATTAAGGGTACAAAATTACGTATTTTCCACGTAAAACCCTTTACTTACCGTTTAGTTTTATCATTTATTAAATGTAATTCCACGCCAGCTCCCTTGCAGTCTGCTCCCATCGGGGGATTCTTCTTGACAAGGGTGAGGTCGATGGTGGTCACTTGCAGGAAATGTGCGGCAAGGGCATCTGCGATACGCCCTGCGACATGCTCCAAGAGGGCGGAAGGCTTCTCCATCTCCTCCTTGACAACAGCATAGACCTCAGCATAGTTAAGGGTATCCTCCACCCGATCGGTCTGCATCGCCTTGGTGATATCATAACCCAGACGGAGGGACAGCAGGAAGTCACCGCCCACCTTGCTCTCTTGGGGCATCACCCCATGGAAAGCATGGAAATGAAGTTCCTCTAACAAGATATATGCTGACCCCGCCTGCATCATCGTCTATTCCTGTGACTCGTCCAACTCCTCGCTATTACCGGGCAGGTATTTCTTCAGGGCGCGTTCCACACCTACCTTCCAAGTATTGATACTTTCATCTTTCAAAGACAAAGAGGCTACCAGACGAATGACATGCTCCAGCGGCATGCGATAACGCAGCACACCAGAGATCAGCTTGGCATAGTTCCAATACTCTGGGTTGAACTTCTCGGAGAGTCCCTCCACCGTCGTCTTATAACCACGTTTGTTCTCAAACTGGAAGTCATAACGCTTCGTACCGTCCGGGTTCACCTGCTTGATGATCTTGCCATGGGTAACAGTCTTAGGCAACACAATACCCTCCTCGTCATCCTGCAGACCCGTGAATATCTCGTAGGGATAGCCGTCGAGCAAACCGACAAACGCCACCCATTTCTCCTTGTTGTTCTGGAAACGGACTACATCACACTCTAAAACTTGCGGACGCACCTCCACCACCTCAGGGCGCAGGTCCTGCACTGTCTCTTTTTTGTTATTTCCTTCCATATCTCGATGATTGATGGTGCAAAGATACATAAAGTTTTCTTTTCGGACAACTTTTTTAGAGAAAACCGTTCGAAAGTTTTCCTTTTCGGGAAAGATTACGTATCTTTGCAGCATGAAGAATCTGTCAACCCGGCGAACAATTCGCCAATATAGCAACCAAGAAGTGAGCCAAGAGCTCCTCAACCGCCTCCTCGCTGAGGCAAGTCGCACACAGACCATGGGCAACCTCCAGCTCTACAGCGTGGTGGTCACCCGCTCTGATGAAATGAAACAAAAGCTGGCACCTGCCCATTTCAACCAGCCGATGGTGACACAGGCTCCAGTCGTCCTGACAATATGCGCGGACTTCAACCGCACGTCGACATGGGCACGCTGCAGGAATGCAGAACCTGGCTATGACAACTTCCTTAGTTTCATCAATGCGGCGACGGATGCCCTGCTCTACACACAGACGCTCTGTAACCTCATGGACGAGGAGGGACTGGGCTATTGCTATCTGGGGACGACGGTCTATCAACCGCAACAGATCATCGATATCCTCGAACTGCCCCGACTGACCATGCCCGTGGCGACACTGACTGTAGGATGGCCGGCAGAGGAGCCTGCCCAGAGTGACCGTCTGCCCTTGGAGAGTTTCGTCCATGAAGAGACCTACACCGACTATCTGGCGATGGACATTGACAAATACTATGAGACCAAGGAGCACCTGCCGGAGAACTTGGAGTTCGTACGTATCAACCAAAAAGAGACCCTCGCTCAGATCTTCACGGACATCCGTTATACACGGAAGGATAATGAAGCTATGAGCGAGGGACTGATAGACACCCTCAAACGACAGGGCTTCCTGCCTTGGACGGTCAGAGGATATTAGTTATTCAAGTTTCGCATGTTTCACATACTCAACGTTTAGAGGTGAGTGGTAAGAGGTGAGAGGTAAGAATTTACTCCACGATAATGGGCTTGTACTTTGGAACAAGCGCCTTCATGATACACCAGCCAATCAGGTAGGCAACTGCACAGATGCAGAACACGACCATGTAAGCGGCAGGCTTTCCCTCGAAACCGAAGAACGTGAAAGCAGATCCCTGAGCAGCTGCCCAGTCGAAGAACTTACCGCTACCGAGGTTGATACTCATAGAACCAAGACCACCAGCCATCGTTCCTAAACCGACGATGGTACCGATAGTAGACTTGGGGAACATGTCACCGATGGTGGAGAAGAGGTTTGCTGACCAAGCCTGATGACCAGCACCGAGCAGACCGATCAGGATAGCGGGCCACCATGCACTGTAAGCACCCAGGGGCTGTGCGAAAAGTCCAAGCACGGGGAAGCATGCGAAGATTAACATAGCACGCATACGACCCAGATACGGATTCATACCTTTCTTATCTACGAAATAGGTCGGCAGATAACCGCCACCAATGGAGAGAATGGTCACAATGGCATAGAGGGTGAAGATCAGCGCGATACCCATAGCGGAGTCTGAGGTGTAACCATACTGGTCTGAGAAGTAGGCTGGAGCCCAGAACAGGAAGAACCACCATACACCATCTGTCATAAACTTACCTACGAGGAACGACCATGTCTGCTTATAGGTGAAACACTTCATGAACGGGATGGTCTTCTCTTCTTTCACCGCATCGCGATTCTGAGTCTCTGCGATATCATTATCCTGCTCGATATAGTTCAGCTCTGCCTGGTTGACACGCTTGTTCTGTGCGGGTTTCTCATAGAGCCACATCCACAGTCCCATCCAGATGAAACCAAGGGCACCGATGATGATAAATGCCATTTCCCAACCCCAGGCACGTGCCAGCAGGGGAATCGTAGCGGGAGCAGCAAGGGCACCAACGGATGCGCCACTATTGAAGATAGAGGTAGAGAACGCACGGTCTTTCTTGGGGAAATACTCTGCGGTAGCCTTGATGGCTGCAGGGAAGTTACCTGCCTCACCCACTGCGAGAATCAGACGACAAGAGAGGAACAGCCATACGGAGATGGTGGCGATGGCGACAGCGGCATCACTGCCAGCCTGTACCATACGCAGTGCCTCGATAGAGTCGTAACCCTCAACAGTCATAGCCACCCAACCGCAACCAGCATGCAGCACAGCACCTAACGACCATACGAAGATAGCGATGAGGTAACCTTTCTTGGTGCCCATCCAGTCGATGAACTTACCGGCGAAGAGGTTGGCGATAGCATAGAACAGGGAGAACAGACCGGTAATCGTACCGTAGTCACCGTCTGTCCAGTGGAACTCGGGGGCAATGAAGTCCTTCCATGTTAATGATAAGACCTGACGGTCCATGTAATTGATAGTGGTTGCTAAAAAGAGCAGCGCACAAATGACCCAACGGAAATTGGACATTTTAGTAGTTTGTACAGGAGCCATAATATTTTTTCAGTTTTTCGTTATTTCGATTTTTGATATTTCGACTATCGCAGGTCACCCACAGGGATGTTGTCCTTGTCATTGTAGTTCAGGTTCTCACCTGCCATACCCCATATAAAAGTATAATAATAGGTGGCGGACGCACAGTGGATGCTCCACTCAGGTGACATGATAGCCTGCTCGTTCTTCAACCATACCACACGGGTCTCCTGGGGCTCACCCATGATGTGGCTCACCTGCTGTCCCTCGGGAACGTTGAAATAGTAGTAAGCCTCGATACGGCGGCCATGGGTATGAGGGGGCATCGTATTCCACACACTACCCTCCTGCAACTGTGTCAGACCCATCTGCAACTGACAGGGTCCCTCTTCCAGTGAGGTATTCACAATCAACTGGTTGATGGTACGCTGGTTACTCTCTGCAAGGGTGCCCAGGGGTTTGTCCTTAGTACCGATGATGGTAGCCTTCAGCGACTGCACCTTTCCGTTCTTACGTCCGTCGAGGGTCACCCACTGGGTCTTGTAGTGCTTGTGTGCGGTAGCGGAGTTCAGATAGAACTTAGCGGGCTTCTGGGGATTCTTGGAGCGGAAGATGACCTCCTTGTTGGAGTCGATATCCTTACCGTTCTTATCCTTTCCTAACCAGCCGCGACCCACGTACAATGCCTCGCTGTAGCCAAGCGGATACTCCTGTCCGTCTACGATAACCACACCATCGCCACCGGTATTGATGATACCGAGCTCACGGTTGCGCATGAAATAGTCGGCACGCAACTGCGGGTGGGTCTCCAGTTTCAAGTCCTTGGTAACAGGCATGGCACCACCATAGATAAAACGGTCGTACATCGAGTAAGTCAGGTTAATCTCGTCAGCAGCCATCACCTTCTCCATCACGAAACGGTCACGCAGCGTCTGCGTGTCATAGTGTTTCACGTCAGCGGGATGACAGGCTGTCTGGAAATGCATGGTCTGCTGGGCAGCGCCAGTCGTTAAAGTTCCCATAAGCATGAATGTCAAAATTGTCTTTTTCATATTTATTACTATATTATTACTTCAACTCTTCAATCCTTCAATTTTTCAATCCTTCAATTTTTCAATCCTTCAATTTTTCAATCCTTCAATCCTTCAATTTTTCAACTCTTCCCTCTTAATCCGCTGGCGGTTCCAGATTACCATACCCAGTGTGATGATGGTCAGGATGCCGGCACCTATCCACTGCAGGTTGTTCACACATTTATAGATCACCCAGCCGAAAAGACTGGAGGCGAAGTCGAGGGCACCAGCCTGGAATCCCTCAGGAATCTTGGCAGCAGGGTCCTGTGTCTGGGCATAGACGGTCTGGGCTGCCTGTGTGAAGGCAGGTGCCATGTCTGTGACAAACCAGAGACCGATACCTACGGCGATGATGCCGACAATCAGGGTCTTCACCACATTACCTTTCGTGTAGGGCAGTACCATCACGAACACATAGAACATACCGGCAAGCGAGGCAAGGGGCAGGAACTCATTACCGGGCAGGGCGACAGCCATCAGCAGTGCCAGCGGTATCAGTATCAGGGAGGCGACAAGCGTGGTGGGGTGTCCGATGACCAGTGCCGGTGACATACCGATATACACTTTCTTACCAGCCCATTTCTTCTGCACCACCTCCTGTGTCTTCTCTGCGATGGGTTTCAGTCCGTCGATGAAGAGTTTCGTGATACGGGGTATCAGCTCCATCACAGCACCCATCGTCACACCAAGGAACAGTACTTTCTTGATGTCCAGCTGTGCCACGGCACCGATCAGCGCACCGACGATAACACCCAGTACGATAGGCTCACCAAGCACACCGAACTTCTTCTTCAGTCCCTCCGCATCGATATCAAGTTTCGAGAAACCGGGAATCTTGTCCAGCAACCAGTTGATGCCGATGGCAAAAAGCGTAAAGCTCTGACAGAAGGGCTGTGGGATGGAGATACCGTCCATGTCCTCATAATAACCCTGGAACTTATCAGCGGTCAGGTCTGCCATCACCAGCGTGATGATATAGCAGACAATGGCGGCGAAGTAGCCCCATGCGAGACTCTCGCCCATCACGAAATAAGCGACAGCACCGATGAAAGCGAAATGCCAGTAGTTCCACAGGTCGATATTCACCGTGCGGGTACATCCTGTGATAAGCAACAGGAAGTTCACACCCAGACAGATGGGGATGATCAACGCCCCTACTGCCGTATTATAGGCAACGGCTGCCGCAGCAGGCCATCCCATGTCAAAGACTCCAAGTTGTAAATCATAGAGTTTGGAAATCTCACTCAGCGGTGAACCGAAATTAGTGGTCAGCAGGGCGGTCACGATACCGAGACCCACAAAACCGACACCCACGTAAAGACCTGACTTCAGCGACTTGCCGAACTTCATCCCGATGCACAGTCCGATAATGGTAAACAGTATCGGCATCATCACACTGGCACCAAGACTGATAATGTAACTAAAGACTTGTTCCATTGTTTCTAAAATATCGATATTCTTTGTTTGTTTTAGCCTATTTGGTTGCAAAGATACGAAAAGTCGAGAGCAGAACAAAATAAATTCATTTATTTTTTATGCCGAGACCGAGTTATCTTCGCCATTTTGATGGCAAAGGTAATAAAAAATCAGCAAACTGAAATACATTTTGCTGATTTTTATTATTTCACCCCTATTCTTTGCGGATATGAATTCTCATAGTTGTTTATTCACTAATGCTATAAGTATGTACACTTGAACCTTGGGCTGATGGCAGGTAATTGATACCCCACCAACACATTTGTAAGAGTA
>OMWH01000032.1 GCA_900314755.1 uncultured Prevotellaceae bacterium
TAGAGAGAAATCACAAATCACAAATCACAGTTCATTTTAGCAAAAAATACCTTTTATTGTGCATAATTATTGTATAAATATTATTATATATATATAATAAAAAATTCATCAAGTTTTTAGTCAATAAACTAACTGTGATTTGTGATTTGTGATTCATTTGACTCTGTGTGTCTTTTTGCAGCACCCCGTAAGAAACGTCTCCTATAGGCTAAAGGAATATCTCCCACACCCCAAAGAAGATACGGGAATAACACAAAGGAGATATTACCATGAAGCATAGAAGGCATTACTATAAATAATGCCTATTTCTGTTAACGTAAATTAACTTTAATTTATCATTTTGATTTTTCCTCCAAACTATTGACATCACATGTTAAATGTAGTACCTTTGACCTGCGGTCGAAGGTACTCACGTTCGAGAAAACCCAAAAATCTTTTGGTTTTCTTCTCACTTAATCGTACCTTTGTACCCAGAACCCAAAAACTATAAGAAAGATGGAGAAATACTTAGCCGACGCGAAGCGTTATGAGAACGGGATGGAGTATGAGCGCTGCGGACGCTCTGGCGTGTTATTGCCAAAGGTGTCACTGGGAATGTGGCATAACTTCGGGAGTGTGGACCCTTATGAGCGGAGCCGCGAGATTATACGCTATGCCTTCGACCATGGGGTGACCCATTTTGACCTGGCGAACAACTACGGTCCTGCATACGGCTCCGCAGAGGAGACAATGGGACGTATCATGGATGACGATCTGCGCCCCTACCGCGACGAGCTGTTTATCTCCACCAAAGCGGGTTATGACATGTGGGCAGGTCCCTATGGTAACTGGGGTTCCCGCAAGTACCTGATGGCATCGCTCGACCAGAGTCTGAAGCGTATGCGTCTGGACTATGTCGACCTGTTCTATAGTCACCGCTACGATCCCAACACCCCACTGGAGGAGACGCTGCAGGCACTGGTGGATATCGTCAGAGCCGGAAAGGCACTCTATGTGGGTATCTCCAACTGGCCCTTGGAGCCCCTCCGCTTTGGTATTGAGTATCTGAGGCAGCATGACACACCTCTTTTAATATACCAGGGAAAGCTGAACATGATCCATCAGGCACCCATCGACGAGGGCATCCTGCAGCTCTGTCATGAGTCAGGAGTAGGTTTCATCGCCTTCTCACCCCTTGCCCAGGGTATGCTGACCGACCGTTACCTGAACGGTATTCCTAAAGACTCCCGTATGGCGAAAGGTAAATTCCTCAAAGAGGAGATGCTGACACCGGTACTCCTGCAACACCTGCAACAGTGGAACGAGGAGGCACAAAAGAAAGGCGAGAGCCTCGCGGAGATGGCACTCGCCTGGATATTGCAACAACAAGGGGTGACTTCCGTCCTTGTGGGAGCCAGTTCTACGGAGCAGCTGGCACGTAACCTGCGATGTGTCAACGCACAGGCTCCCGGCAGCAAGACCTTATTTCACTCTTGACTCCATCTCGTTACGCAAGCCCTTGTAACCTGTGAGGTAGCACTTTGCCGACCCGAAAGAGAGGAAGAGGTCAAGGCGTACCGGCAGATGGTTCTTGTCGTCCGTCACGAAAAAGCGGATCAGCTCGTGGTTCTTGCCCTTCTCACGCTCGATGAACGAGAAGGTGAGGCAACGGTATTTCGTCGAGCTGTTCTTCATCTTCAGCGTTGTCTTACCCGTATATTTCAACCAGGAGTTCGACAGGCTGCGGGCATCACTGATGGGCATGGGAATATTCTCCCCCACCTTCAGCTTAGAGGCATCGAAGTTGCGGGCACGTAAGAAGATACTCATCATATCATAGATACAGTCCTTATACTCCGCATCCTTCCAGTGTACCTCACCATCGTGGTCGATACGGTGCATACGAAGGTGGCAGTTGTTGTTGGGATAGGTGTACCACAACTCATCCACATAATACCGTTTCCCTTCACGAGCCCCTTTGCGGAAATAGATAGGCGACAAGTCTAAATCAGTATAGCACAACAAGGTGTCGCGCATCATGAAATAGTTGTCGAGCTTACTATTGCCACGTGTGATCAGACTGGAGCGGTATACCGGCTTACCACTCCGTGTCGAATGAACGGTAGACATAGATGCCGTTCCCACTTTCACCCACACGAATTTCCAATTGAAATAGAGGTCATAGGAGAGAAACTCTCCCGATTTGAACGCTGTATTCTCAATACCGCACTGGGCATGGACTGATAGCATCGTGCAAGATGCGAAGAATATAAATAACAGTCGTTTCATCATTCCTTTTCTATTTTAACGTTTTCTCTTTTCACATATTCTATACCCAACTGCTTGGCACGTTCCGCATTACGGTTGCGCAGTTTCTGCTGCTCCTTGTCAGGTTTCTGCTTGGTGATGGCACCAGGCTTCTGCAGATTCATCGGCGTGCCTGTCAAGTTCCATGGAAGGGTGACATCAAACTTCTCCTTACACTCAATCGCCTTCGGATAGTAATACACCTCCTCAGCCTGCAGGTCCTCGTCATAGCTGCCCGTGTCCCATCGACCATTCCCGTTCCTGTCCACAAAGGCACGCATATAATAAGAGCCTGGACTGAGGTAGAAGAACTCAGCAACACCCTCTGAAGCCCTTACCTGCTTAAGGGGCTTGTCACTCTTGTCGAGCAGTTCCACGACGACAGTGGTATCACTCTTTCCACTTAACTGCATCAGTAAAGTAGCATATTCGTCCATGGAGCGTACCTTGATACCTTGCTTATAGGCTACAGAAGCCATGCCATAGATATCCACGAAGGCGGCGGAGTCAATCTCAAGACTATATTCCGTATCCGGCTGCCATTCGGTGATAAACTCATAAGTGCGCAGCGTGGAGTCTTTCTGATGGAACTCAAAGGGGGTGTTATACCACAAGCTATCTATCTTCGTATAAAGGTGGATGGCTGACGTGTCACAACGTGTGAGGGGCGATGGCATCTCAAAGGTGGTGACATAGTCGGGGTCCATCTGCTGCTTGACATTGTATGTTACCTTCAATGGGGTTGGCGGCATGATACTGTCGTAAGCCTCCCCCTGCTTCTTAAGCTTCTCTTGTTTCTTCTCCCAGTTCTCTATCTCCTTCTTACGTTCCTTCTGCCGCTTCTCATAACTGGTCTTGGCAAGAACGTCTACCGTGTCGACCTGCGTAAAAAGAACACCGGCACTGTCAGTCATCAGGTAACTCAGCTCCATCCGCAGAGTATCCTGATTGACAAGGGTCGTGTCACGTAACCAATAGGTCAGCGTATCCTTTTTCTGACTGCTCTCCAGAATGAAAGCGTCCTGCTCGTTGAAGTTCAGTCCCTTTATTTGCGGCAGCTGTGGGTTGCCATAACTGAAATAAAGTGTAAAGCGGTTAGGTTCCGTACGCTCAGGCTGCTTCAGCAGATAGCGGTCGGTCTGTATTTCCTGAAAGGCGAGCAGCACGATATCATCCGGATAGAAATGGGTATAGGGAGTCTGGATGATGTTATCAATATGCAGGGTGTCTTTCCAGATAGTGTCTTGCCGGATATCGGGTTTTGACGACGGGCTGTAGGTCTTATGCGAGAAAGCTATCATCTCGCTTTTCTGGTTGAAAGTATAGTTGCCGTCAGCATCCTGCAAGGCATAAACACGATACTCACCTGGCGCAACGCCCTTGATGACAAAACGTCCACGACCGTCAGTCCTGGACACACGCATCAAGGGTTTTGTCTTGAAGACACTGTCACTCAAGTCGTCATAGAGTCCCACCAGGATACCCTTGACGGGCTCCAGGTTCGAAGCGTCAAGTACATTGCCTGCCACCTCGAAGGTGTCTATCTGCTCACCGGTAGAGAATGTAAAGGTATAGTTGCCTAACGGGTTCCCCTCGTTATTGTCACTGATAGCATCACTGAAATCTATCGTATAGGTCATGTTAGGCTTCAGCGAGTCTTTCAGCTCCACCAATATCTTCTTTCCCGCCTCTCTGATCTCAGGCATCTCCAGCTGAGGGGGAGATACGATGACCTTCTCTGAGGCATTTGCCATCTTGATATACTCATCGAACAAGATGGTGATTTTCCGGGTAGTGACTCCTGTAGCACCATCCTCAGGTGTGGAACCGAGGATGCGCGGAGGGTCATCATCATACCATCCGCCATCGGGCTGTCCCATTCTCGCACAGCTCGAAATGAGGAATGAGAAATGAGGAATGAGAAATGCTGCGAAGAGCATCTTCCATACCATTCCCAAGTTCAATGTTCTTTTCCTCATAACACTCATTTCCTCTTTATTTTCATTTCTCATTTGAGCGAGAGTAATTGGTCGATATGCTCACGAGAGTTGCTCAGCCGCGGCACTTTGTGCTGTCCGCCCAGCTTTCCACGCAACTTCAACCAGTCGTTAAACAGTCCCTTACGCGCCTCTATCAGTTCCAGAGGCTGTAATGTGATGTTCTTGAAACGCTTTGCCTCATAGTCACTGTTCACCTCCTGCAACTTCTCATCCAGCAACTGGGCAAACCGCTGCAAGTCCTGAGGTGGTTTGGAGAACTCGATGAGCCACTGGTGACGGCATTTCGCATTGGCATCCATAAACACGGGTGCCGCAGTGTATTCCAACACCTCTGCCCCGGTTTGCTGACAGGCATAGGCAAGTCCCTGCTCTGCGTTGTCAACGATGAGTTCCTCACCAAAAGCATTGATAAAACTCTTCGTGCGTCCTGTGATGACAAACTTATAAGGATTGGTAGAGGTGAAGCGGATCGTGTCACCTATCTTATAACGCCATAAGCCACATGAAGTGGAAATCAGCATCGCATAATTCTTGTCTTTCTCTACCCCCCAAAGCGGTACGATGTTAGAATCACCAGACAAATCCTCAAACTCATAGAACACCCCATAGTCTAACATGAGCAGCATCGACTTGTCAAGAGGGTCATCCTGCAGTCCGAAGAAACCCTCAGAGGCATTGTATGTCTCCATATAATGCATGTTGGGTGACGTGATCAGTTGCTCATACTGCTTACGATAAGGAGTGAAGGCGACACCGCCATGGAAGAATACCTCCAGATTGGGCCATACCTCCTCCAGATGTGTCTTCCCCGTTATCTCCATCATACATTTCAATACAGACAACATCCATGAAGGAACACCTGAGATGTTTGTCACATTCTTCGTCATTGCCTCACGGGCTATCCGCTCGCGCTTCACCTCGAAGTCCTCCAGCAATGCTGTCTGCTTCTTTGGCACCCGCACCAGATTGGCGAGAGGATTGATGTTCTCAATCAAGATAGCACTGAGGTCACCCACCAGAGAGCCTGGCAGGTTATAGTTAGGAGCATGGCTGCCACCCAATATCAGGGCACGTCCGTCAAAGAGGCGTGACTTCGGATTGTTACGCAGATAAAGAGCTACGGAGTCGAAACCACCGGCATAGTGAATCTTCTGCAAACCCTCTGGACTGACAGGTATGAATTTTGACTTATCATTCGTGGTGCCAGATGATTTAGCATACCACTGCACCCTGCCCTTCCATAGCACATCAGACTCTCCATGACGCATACGGTCTATCATCCCCTTCAGCTCCTCATAGGTGTTCACTGGACAATGCTTCGCAAAGTCGTCATAACCCTTCATCGCACCGAAAGCATACTGACGACCATATTCCGTATACTTTGCTGATTGCAGCAAATGTGCCAACACCTTCCGCTGTAGCAGTTCTCCCTGCGTCTGATGCTTCTCCAAAGCCCTCATGCGGGGCTCGAAGACATATCTAACAATACTTGTAATACTCATTTTCTTTTGAATTACAAGATGCAAAGGTAATGCAAAAGGGATGAACTACCAAAAATTTAAATATTTTTATTTCATCAGCAGGGCGGTAAGCTCCTTCATTCCCTCACTGGCACCCTTCTGAATCTGTTGGACATTAGCACCTGCGGAGACGGGCTTCGGGTCAATCAGATAGATAGGCACTCCTGGTTTCACATACTGTACGAGTCCTGCGGCAGGATATACATTGAGGGAAGTGCCGATAATGATGAAGATATCTGCTTTCATCGCCTCTGCGGCTGCGGCACTGATCATAGGAACGCCCTCACCGAAGAACACGATGAAGGGACGAAGCAAGGAACCGTCACCTGCCTTCGTGCCGGGCTCCACCTCACAGTTCTCCGGAGTCAGTGTTATCTGATAGCGGGGATCATCCACATCACGGCTGGAGCATACCTTCATCAGTTCACCATGCAAATGAATGACTTTTGAGGAGCCAGCCATCTCATGGAGGTTATCGACATTCTGAGTAACCACCGTCACGTCATACTGCTCCTCCAACTTAGCCACCAGCCGGTGTCCCTCATTAGGCTGCGTACCGATGCATTTTTTCCGCAACATATTATAGAAATTAGTCACTAAGGTAGGATCAGCCTCCCATCCTTCATGAGTGGCAACCTTTGCCACAGGATAATTCTCCCATAAGCCATCAGCATCACGGAATGTCTTCAATCCGCTCTCTACTGACATACCGGCACCTGTCAAAACAACGATTTTCTTCATAAGCATCACATTTTATTTCTGCAAAAATAATAATTATTTGAGAAATAATTCGTAATTTTGCAAAAATAAACAGAATCACCATGAAAGTATTACGTGAAAGAATTATGCAGGATGGCCGTTGCTTAGATGGCGGCATCTTGAAAGTAGACCGTTTCATCAACCATCAAATGGACCCTTACCTGATGAAACAGATTGCTATTGAGTTTATCCGTCGTTTCGCTGACGAGGATGTGAACAAGATTGTGACCGTAGAGGCATCGGGCATCGCCCCAGCCATCATGCTGGGCTACCTGATGGAACTGCCTGTGGTCTTTGCGAAGAAAAAGAAACCGTCCACCATGGGCGAGTTCTATGAGTCGACAGTCCGCTCATTCACCAAGCAGCGGGAGTATCCCCTGACGGTCAGTTGTGAATACCTGACGAGTGACGACCGGGTATTGTTTATTGACGACTTCCTTGCTTACGGCAATGCAGGACTGGGCATCATTGATCTTTGCCAACAGGCAGGAGCCGTGATTGTCGGCATGGGATTTATCATTGAGAAAGAATTCCAGCACGGCAGGAGAGTCCTGCAGGATCACGGCATTCATCGCATCGAGTCCCTGGCAATCATTGAGTCATTGGAAAATAACGAGATTAAACTGAAATAATAGCCATGGAAGACAACAGCAATCTTTACAAGCTAGATGGTAAAGTGCCTTTGATGCAGGCAATTCCATTCGGATTACAGCACGTGTTGGCAATGTTCGTTGCCAATATCACGCCGATTATCATTCTCGCGAATGTAGTAGGCATTGCCCCAACTGTCAGTGCCGCCCTGATACAGAACTGTATGATCATCGCTGGTATCGGTACCCTCGTCCAACTTTATCCCATCTGGCGTATCGGATCCCGTCTCCCCATTGTGATGGGTATCAGTTTCACGTTCCTCTCCGTATCCCTTACTATAGGTACCTCCCAGGGTATGGGTGTGCTGATGGGGGCTGTTATCATCGGCGGTCTCTTAGAGGGACTTCTTGGACTGTTTGCCAAGTACTGGATCAAGCTCATCCCTCATATCGTAGCTGCTACCGTGGTGACGGCAATCGGCTTCTCCCTGCTGCCGATCGGTGCCAACTCCTTCGCAGGAGGACAGGGTGCCGCTGATTTCGGAGCAGCGAACAACTGGCTGGTAGGCACTTTCACCCTCCTTGTCTGTCTGGGTTTTCAGATCTTCGGAAAGGGGTTCCTCCGTTCCTTGTCTGTATTAATAGGATTGATAGCCGGTTATATCCTTGCCATGTGCATGGGGATGGTCGACTTCTCAGGACTAAGCAATGCGGGGGTGGTGTCACTGCCACAGATTCTACCCTTCAAACCGGAATTCGACTTAGGAGCAACGCTCTCCATCATTGCCATCTTCCTGGTGTCTGCCACAGAGACTATCGGAGATACCAGTGCACTCTGCTCAAGTGCATTGAAGCGTACGACTCACAAGATTGAGATGGGTGCCAGCGTAGCCTGTGACGGTTTTGTGAGCAGTATCGCTGGTATTTTCGGTTGTACGCCCATCACCTCATTCAGTCAGAATGTAGGACTGGCAGCCATGTCGGGTGTCATCAACCGCTTTACCATTGCTACAGGAGCCGGGATAATGATTCTTGGCGGCATCTTCCCTGTTGTGGGGCATCTGCTGACAACTATTCCACAATCGGTCTTGGGCGGTTGTACCATTATGATGTTCGGTTCCATTATGTATGCGGGATTCCGTATGATGGCGAATTGTGGTTTCAGTGACCGTAACATGATTATCGCAGCTCTCTCGCTGAGTATAGGACTTGGGTTTACCCAGGCAACTGGTATGTTCTCTATCTTCCCGAAGATTATCCAGACTGTCTTCGCGGAAAACTGTGTGGCAGTTGTATTCCTTTTGGCGGTCTTGCTGAATCTCATTCTGCCGAAAGATCATAAGGAGAACCCTAAAAAGATCAATGGGTGAACTGACTTTCCGCAAGCGCATCGCTTTAGAGGCTGCGACCATCGTGAGCCGTAACATCCGTAAGGATCACCCTCTCAGACAACTGTTCTGGGAGTGTACCTTACGGTGTAATGTGAGTTGCCGCCATTGCGGAAGTGATTGTCGGAAACTCTCAGAAGTCAAGGACATGCCCCGGGAGGATTTCTTCCGTGTTCTTGACAGTATAGCCCGTAAGACAGACCCGCATCAGGTCTTTGTGACAATTACTGGTGGTGAGCCTCTGTTACGTGATGATTTGGAGCTTTGCGGACAAGGTATTTATGAAAGAGGGTTTCCCTGGGGCATGGTGACCAACGGTCTCGCACTGACCCCTGAACGATTCGAATCCTTGCGAAAGGCTGGTTTACACAGCATTACTGTCAGCATGGACGGGCTGGAAGAAAATCATAATTGGATGCGTCGTCATCCGCAGAGTTTTCAGATGGTAGACCAAGCAATAGACCTTTTTGTGAAGAACCCACAAATAGCTTCTGATGTTGTCACTTGTGTCAACCAACGTAATTATGACCAACTTCCAGCGATACGTGATTACTTGATCCGCAAGGGAGTAGGTTTTTGGCGTATTTACTCCATATTCCCTGTAGGACGCGCTGCCAAAGACCCCTTGATGCAGTTGAATAACGAGCAGTTTCGCGGTATGCTTGATTTTATTCGTCGGACTCGTCAAGAAGGACTCATCAATGCCTCCTACGGATGTGAGGGATTTCTCGGACGTTATGAAGGAGAGGTCCGCGACCTGTTCTTCGACTGTCATGCAGGTGTGACGGTAGGTTCTGTGATGGCAGACGGTTCCATTGCGGCTTGTGCCAGTATCCGTGCGGATTACAATCAGGGAAATATCTATGAGGATGACTTCATGGAGGTATGGGAGAATCGCTATATACCTTACAGGAATCGTGAGTGGATGCGCAAGGAAGACTGCAAGAGCTGTCGCTATTGGCGTTATTGCCGGGGTAATGGTATGCATCTCCGTGATGCGGACGGGAACCTCATCCTGTGTCATCTGAAACGCATTCAAGATGACCATCATACTGTTAAATAATCTTTATTTAAGGACTTATTCAATTATAATCCATAATTTTGCACCCGAAATCATCAAACGTTTGAATTATGAAGAGAATTCGTAAGTCCATTAACCTTGTGCTCTCTGCTATTATAGTAGCTCTGGGCTTTGGTTCTTGTGTGAGCCAACAGAAATACCGGGTCGCACAAGAGGAAATCAAACAATTACACGAGCAGAACGGTAGACTAAGTGCTGAGAATGATGCATTGCATCAAGAGAATGCCAACTTACGGAATGCCTTGAAACACCGTGAGCAAACAGAACAGCGTAAGGTAGTATACGGTCCCCGCCCCACTGGTTTCAAGGAGAAAATTAACCAATAGGATTTCACACATTAATTATATAGAGAAAGAGAAAATGGATAAAGTAAGTTATGCTCTGGGCTTAGGCATAGGACGCCAGTTAGCTCAGATGGGTGCCACTGAGTTGAATATCGACGATTTTGCGACAGCGATCAAAGATGTGATTGCAGGCAACGACTTGAAGGTTTCTAACCGCGAGGCACAACAGATTGTACAGGAATATTTTGCTGCACAAGAGGAGAAGATTAATAAGCAACGTGCCGAACAAGGAAAGGTACATAAAGAAGCAGGTGAGAAATACCTTGCTGAAAACGCAAAGAAAGAGGGAGTAGTCACTCTTCCCAGTGGTCTTCAGTATCAAGTACTGAAAGAAGGTAATGGTAAAAAGCCCACTGCTAAAGACAGCGTGAAGTGTCATTATGAGGGTTTCCTCATTGACGGCACAGTATTCGATAGTAGTGTTCAGCGTGGCGAGCCTGCCGTCTTCGGACTTCAGCAGGTGATTGCCGGATGGACGGAAGGTTTGCAGCTGATGCAGGAGGGAGCCAAGTACCGCTTCTTTATTCCTTACCGCCTTGCTTACGGTGAAGGAGGCGCAGGAGCTTCTATTCCTCCTTTTGCAGCCCTCATTTTTGATGTGGAGCTCATTCAAGTGATGTAAACATCGAAATATTGAATTTTCCGAATATCGTAATATCGAAATAATAAATTAAAAGAAATGAGAAAGTTTACTTTTGCTGCTATGGCAGCTGTAGCCGCTGTGATGATGTATTCTTGCGGCAATGGTACTCCTAAGGCAAACCTGAAGAGTGATGTCGATACTGTTAGCTATGCTATCGGTATGGCACAGACCAATGGTCTGAAAGATTATCTTGTTAATCGTCTGGACATCGATACCGCCTATATGGACGAGTTTATCAAAGGTCTCAACGAGGGCGCTAATGCTGGGGACGACAAGAAGAAAGCAGCTTACTATGCTGGTATTCAGATTGGACAACAGATCAGCAACCAGATGGTAAAGGGCATCAACCACGAATTATTCGGCAATGACTCTACGAAGTCTATCTCCCTGAAGAATTTCATGGCTGGCTTTATTAGTGGTACTACCGGCAAGGGTGGTCTGATGACTGTTGACTCTGCCCAGATTGTTGCTCAGCAACTGATGCAGTCTATCAAGGCTAAGCACATGGAGAAAGAGTTTGGTCCTAACAAAGTGGCTGGTGAGAAGTTCCTCGCTGAGAATGCAAAGAAAGAGGGTGTGAAAACCCTTGAAGGTGGTGTTCAATACAAAGTCATCAAAGAGGGTAACGGTGCTATTCCTGCAGACACATCTCGTGTGAAAGTAAATTATGAGGGCCGCACCCTTGATGGCAAGGTTTTCGACAGCACATACAAGCGCGGTGAGCCTGCTGAGTTCCGTTGTAACCAAGTTATTAAGGGATGGACAGAGGCTCTTGTCCACATGCCTGCTGGTTCTGTATGGGAAGTTTACGTACCTCAGGAACTTGCTTATGGTGCACGTCAGCAGGGTGCTGACATCAAGCCCTTCTCCATGCTTATCTTCAAGATTGAGCTGTTGGAGGTTAATCCTAAAAGAAAGTAATCGATGAGAAGATTTATCTTGGTAGCACTCACCATGGCGGTGGGTGCTACTTTCACATCTGCACAGGCACAGCAGCTTCAAACGCGTATTGACTCACTGAGCTATGCCTTCGGCATGGTACAGTCGCAGGGCTTATCTCGCTTCCTACAGCAGTTCCATCAAGAGGTGTTAGGCAACGATTCCACACAACGCTTGAACATGGACCTCTTTATGAAAGCCTTTAACAGTGGGGTGAAGGGTGAGGCTGGTCTCGTTTCCGCTGACGAGGCAAACAAGATTGCTTCTACTATCATCAAGGCTCTCCAGGACGAGAAAGCCATGAAACTCTATGGAGACATCAAGGTGGCTGGCGAGAATTTCCTGACCGAGAACGCAAAGAAACCAGATGTCAAGATTTTGGAGAGTGGTGTACAGTATAAGATATTGAAGGCTGGCACAGGACCAATTCCGACAGCTGCACAGAAAGTGAAGGTCCATTATGAGGGACGAACACTCGATGGTAACGTTTTCGATAGTTCTTATAAACGTGGCAAACCAACAGACTTCCGTTGTAATCAGGTGATTAAAGGATGGACGGAAGCACTTACCCACATGCCTGTAGGTTCTACGTGGGAAGTATATATTCCATACCAGTTAGCTTATGGAGAAAGTGGAGCGGGCAATGATATCAAACCCTTCTCCATGCTAATCTTCAAGATTGAACTTTTGGAGATTGTAGAGAAATAAAAACAAGGGGAGCAGACTAAAAATCTGCTCTTTTTGTTTAAAAGATTGCAAATTTCTTATCAAAATGTTGCTCATTTCGATTAAAATGCCTACTTTTGCTTACAATTTGCAAACAATGACCTTATTTTTGATATGGCAACAACCGAAAAGATTGATCAACTTGACAAGAAAATTCTGAATATCTTGTCAAGAAATGCACGCATCCCTTTTAAGGATGTAGCAGCAGAGTGTGGCGTGTCACGAGCCGCCATCCATCAGCGAGTACAACACCTGATAGAGGGTAATGTGATTATGGGCAGTGGCTTTGATGTCAACCCCAAGAGTTTAGGCTATAGTACCTGCACCTATGTGGGCATCACGCTAGAGCGTGGCTCTATGTACAAGGATGTGGTAGAGTGCTTGCAACACATCCCTGAGATCGTGGAATGTCATTTCACGACAGGCCCCTACACGATGCTGGTAAAGCTTTATGCCCGAGATAATGAACAACTGATGCACTTGCTCAACGGCCGCCTGCAAGATATTCCGGGCGTGGTTGCCACAGAGACACTTATCTCTTTAGAGCAAAGTATTAAACGTGAGATTCCTGTTAGCATTGATGAATAGTCTATGAATGAGTTTGATTGGAAGTCTCAACTGGCACAGCAAGTCTACACGAAATATCCAGAATTTACAGAACGTCCTCTTATTGGTATCACTGGCAATTATGGAGATTTGACATGTAAACTGGCTGAGGGTTATTATGATTCGGTCATCAAGGCTGGTGGCGTTCCTATTATCATCCCTCCAACCGCCGATACTGACGTGATTATTAATACGCTGGAGAATATCAGTGGATTGATTCTCAGTGGAGGCAGCGATTTCGACCCACGGTATGCTGGCGAGGAGAAAGATCCTAAACTGGGGGAGATTAATGAGAAACGTGACCTCCCCGAATTGTTTATCACCCGTCTTGCCTACAACCGTCAAATTCCTATTCTTGGTATCTGCCGTGGCATCCAGACACTCGCCATGGCACTGGATGGAAAGGTGAAGCAGGATATTACTGATATAACTACAATAAACCATTCACAGAGTGAGGAGCGTTCTGTGGCTACTCATCAGGTCAGCATCGAGAAAGATTCCATCCTTTATGAGCTATATCAAAAAGAAAAGCTCTCTGTCAACTCCCTTCACCATCAGGCTGTATGTGATTGTGGGGAGCGTTTCCGTGTCACGGCAAAATCTGACGACGGCATCATAGAGGCAATGGAAAGCCGCGAGTTCAAGAGTATCATCGGTGTTCAGTGGCACCCTGAGTGTCTTGCTGATGGTCTTCCTATCTTTAAGTGGCTCATCCAAGAAGCAAATCTTTTCCGTCAGGCATGTGTGTTACATGAGACTATGCTGACCATTGACTCCCATTGTGACACCCCGATGTTCTTCTCACAGGGTGTTGATTTCAGCCAACGCGATGATCGTATTCTTGTCGATTTACATAAGATGACAGACGGACATCAGGATGTTTCCATGATGGTTGCCTACCTGCCACAACCCACCGAGAACCCTACCGCTTATGCTGATGCTATCTTCGACAGGATAGAGGAAATAGTCAATCAGCATAAAGACGCGATGGTTATCGCTAATAGTCCTGCAATACTGTTATACGAGAAGAATAAAGGCAGGAAGCTCATCATGCTGGGTATTGAGAACGGTATTGCCCTTGATGGCAAGTTGGATAACCTGAAGCATTTCTCTAAGCGAGGTGTTGTCTATATGACGCTTTGCCACAATGGAGATAACGATATCTGTGATTCTGCCAAAGGTAATCAAACGAATGACGGTGTCAGCAACTTTGGTAAGGAGGTCATCAAGAAGATGAATAAACTGGGTATGATGGTAGACCTCAGCCATGCTTCTGAGAAGAGTTTTTATGATGCATTGAAAATCAGTAAGGACCCTATCTTCTGCAGCCATAGTAACTGCCGTGCCCTGTGCGACCATCCCCGCAACCTGACCGATGACCAGATGCGTGCCCTCGCCAAGAAAGGTGGTGTCATGCAGATCACCCTCTATCATGGTTTCTTGCGTGCAGACGGTGAAGCCACTGTAGAGGATGTCTTTGCCCATCTGGACCATGCCATTGAGGTGATGGGAATCGAACATGTGGGTATAGGTACTGACTTTGATGGTGACGGAGGCGTTCGTGGCTTTGCTAATTCTTCAGATGTCATCAACTTCACTCGACTGATGCTTAAGCATGGCTATTCGGAGGATGACATTATAAATATCTGGGGTATGAATATCCTGGTTCTCATGACGAAGATTCAAAGAGGTCTGGGCATATGATAAGCTATCAGTCAGAAAACGTCCGTTTCCCGAATATCAAGCGCCGTGAGACGACAGCATGGATACGCCGGGTGGCTGCCTCCTATGGAAAGAAAGTGGGAGAGATAGGGTATCTCTTCTGTGATGATGAGCATATTCTGGAAGTTAATCGCCAGTATTTAGGACATGATTATTATACGGACATCATCACCTTCTACTATGATGAAGGTGATACGCTCAATGGCGATCTTGTCATCTCCTTAGATACAGTACGCTCGAATGCCGAGCTTTTCCATAAAGAATATGACGAGGAACTGCATCGTGTCATCATTCATGGCATTCTGCACCTCTGCGGCATCAACGACAAGGGACCCGGTGAGCGTGAAATCATGGAAGATGCAGAAAACAAAGCACTTGCCATGCGGTCGGCAAATGTCTCAATGTTGACAAGGAAACTCAAATAATATATGAGAATACTGTTACTGATAGCCATGACATTGGTGGCATTGGACACCTTCGCCCAGAACGATAAGCAAAGGCAGGACATCGATTTCGACAGTCCTACCTTTGTTCCTACCGTGAAGGTGGGTAAGGTGCTGGAGAATGGCGACAGTATCCAGTATATGGAGATGAATAATGTCTATGTCTACCCTCCCATTACGTTCAGCAGTAAGAAGCAGCAACAGGCATACACCCGTCTGGTGAAGAATGTGAAGATCGTGCTGCCCATTGCCAAGGAGGCTCGTGCCATCATGATGGAAACGGCGGAGTTCCTGGAAACATTGCCGGACCAAAAGGCAAAGGATGCCCACATGAAACTGGTGGAGCGTAGTATCATGAAGGAGTATAAGCCACGGATGAAGAAACTGACATACTCACAGGGTAAACTACTTATCAAACTGATTTACCGTGAGAGTAATTCCTCTGGCTATGAGTTGATACAGGCTTTCCTCGGTCCTGTACGCGCTGGGTTCTATCAGGCTTTCGCCTGGGCTTTCGGTGCCAGTCTGAAAAAGAAATACGACCCCGAGGGCATCGACCGTCTTACAGAGCGTGTCGTACTGATGGTGGAGGCAGGACAAATCTAAACCACTGATTCCCGTAACGACTTGATATACTGCCATAGCTGGCGGTAGAAGGGATGGCGTGTCAAGGTTGGGGCATCGCCCAGGATGATGACTTTCATGCGTGCTCTGGTGATGGCGACATTCATGCGACGGAGGTCACGCAGGAAACCGATCTGTCCTTCTTCGTTTGAGCGTACCATCGAGATGAGGATGATATCCCGCTCCTGCCCTTGGAAGCCATCCACCGTATTGATACTGATCTGTCGGCGGAAGGGTTTGAAAAACTCTCGTTTCATCAGCAGACGGCGGAGATACTGCACCTGAGCACGGTAAGGTGAGATAATACCCACGTCGATACGCTCGTCCAGCAGCCGTTGTTTGCCAATACGCTCGAAATACTGCTGTAGGGTGTTCAGGGTCAGCTCTGCCTCTTCTTTGTTGATACGCCCGAACGACTCGCCGATAAAGGTTTCCTTGAAGGAGTTTTCTGAGTTTTCTGAATAATCTGCGAGATTCACCCATTCCATCGGGATGTCAAGGTCAAGGATTCCCCGGTATTTCACTTGCGGCGCACTCTCCACCTGTCCGTTATAAAAATAGTTAGAGGAGAACCGCATGATATCATCATTCATACGGTATTGCATCTTCAGCAGGGTGACCACCTCGGGCTTCATCTCCACGATACGCTCCATGAGTGTCTTTCCTAATCCTGCCTTCAGGGCGGCAATACTCTTGACGGTAGGAGGCAGTTGACAATGGTCACCGGCAAGGATGACACGGCTGGCTCGACGGATGGGAATCCAACAGGCAGCCTCCAATGCCTGTGCCGCCTCGTCGATGAACAAGGTACCGAATTTCTGTCCATCCAACAGGCGGTTGGCTGCTCCAACCAGTGTACAGGCAATGACACGTGCCTCACCGAAGAGTTCGTTGTTGATGCGTATCTCCAGTTCTGTAGCCCTTCCTTTCAGACTCTCCAGCTTCTGGTGAAATTTCTCGTCTCCCCGTTTGCGATGGGCACGCAGTTCCCTGATTGCCTTGCGGATTGCCCACAGATGGGGATAGTCGGGATGTGCCTCAAAGCGTCGCTCATAGGTGAACGACAGCATCTTGTCGTTGACACGGGTGGGGTTGCCGATACGCAGCACATTAATACCTCTGTCCACCAGTTTCTCTGAGATCCAGTCGACAGCCATATTACTCTGTGCACATACCAACACCTGGTTCTCACGCATCAGCGTCTCACGGATAGCCTCTACCAAGGTGGTCGTCTTACCAGTGCCGGGAGGTCCGTGTACGATTGCCACGTCTTTTGCCCGCAAGACCATATTGACAGCTTCCTCTTGGGTAGCGTTCAGATAGGGGAAGTGCATGGGTGGGAAGACGAAGGTCTCCGCTTTCTGATGCGAATAGAAGAGGTCGCGCAGGTAACCGATACGCCCCTTCCCCTTGATAGCACGGTCGAGTGCCTCTAACATCAGCCGGTAACTCGTCTCATCGAAAGAGAGCTGCACGCCCAAATGCGGTGTGTTCTGTAAGGTAACCAGGTAGCCGTTGTTGGGGATGATACATACCATACGGTCACCATCCACATAACTGACAGTGGCAGTAAAGGGAAGATATTTGATCTTATTCTCCTCGCAGGAGAAGAACATCACCGTCTTTCCAAACTCAAAAGTATGCTCTACCTCTTGGTCAGAGGTACGAATCACCTCCACAGCAAGCTGGTTGAGCGAGTTGTAGTAACTCTTCTCCACCTTCAAGGGCCACCACGCATCACCACGCTTGACTTTCCGCATCACCCCCATTTCCTCGGTTTGTTTGCGGAAAGCCTCCTTCTCCGTCTGGTACTCCAGCTGGAGCAGCAGCCGTTGTTGCTGTAATGCTTGTATGGGCGATGCGTCCATCTTATTTTTCTGCGAACTGACGGAAATAGTTCAGACAGACATCCCGCCACTCACGTGCATTCTCCATTTGTTTCTGCAGCCGTTCGTCTACTTCACGCCAGCGCTGTTCATCAACATATCCCCGCATCTTATTGTGCCAAAGGTTTTGATAGGTCTCTGTCATGATGACACCTTGATTATAATGGTATTGCAGAGACTCCCATAACGTAGAGCCATCTTTCATCTTATAATCCCAAGGAACATGATGGAACCATAGCAGGAGATTTTCTGGGCACTTCTCCACCTTATCATACATAGAGGCGTATGGTTCACGATACTGGCTGACGGCATTAGTACCCGTAGAGGAGCGGTCGAAACCAATGCCGTTCTTATCTGCCTGGTGGTAGTAGACAGGACACCATTCGAGTGGGTATTCCGCCTTAAAGCCATCCGGTTCTGGACCATAATGGTGGTCAAACTTAAAGATGTGGTGCAACCCAAGTGGCATCATGTAGTTAACACATGCCTCACGACTTTCTTCCATGACAGTAGACATGAGGAAAACGAAATTCTCATCCGTGTTAAAGGTCTGTTCCAACCACTCTCTGGCTATTGCTTCTGACGACAGCGAGGGATTCCAGGCAAGACGACCGAAGGCATACCAGTTGGCTTGTGAGAAATGATGTCCACACCAGTTCGCATCCTTTCCTATATTTGCTACACCGGCAATACCTGAGAGCCAGTCTGGCTCGATATACTGGAAGAATTCCTTCCACATAGGGGCAAGATAGACTAAATGGACTGACTGCCCGAGATACTCCTGCGTAATTTGCAGTTCCACCATATTCGGAGTCTCGCGGATCTGGTCGAAGACAGGACTGTAAGGCTCCCTTGGCTGGAAGTCAAGTGGACCATTCTTAGTCTGTAGGATGACATTCTTATGGAACTTACCGTCAAGTGGCTTAAACTCTGAGACAGCCTGCTTTACACGGTCTTCACCCTTATGGTTAGCACCATAAACGAAGCAACGCCACATAACGATACCCTCGTAAGGCTCCAATGCCTCTGCAAGCATATTGGCACCATCAGCGTGAGAGCGATGATAATCGCCAGGACCTGGCTGTCCCTCACTGTTCGCTTTCACGAGGAAACCGCCGAAGTCTGGAATTAATTTATAGATCTCCTTAGCTTTATTCTTCCACCATTTACGAACACTCGCATCCTTAGGGTCAGCAGTCACTGTATGCCCAAGTGCCATGGGCGTAGCAAAATTGATGGAGAGGAAAACACGGATGCCATAGGGACGGAGGATATCCGCAATTTTCTTCACCTCCCGAAGATATTGCTTCGTCAGCATCTTTGGTGATGCATTGACATTGTTAAGCACAGAGCCGTTGATACCGATAGACGCATTGGCACGTGCATATTCCCGGATAAGCTGCTCATCTAACTTGAACCACTCAAAGATACTCTCTCCTGCATAGCCTCGTTCGATGGAGCCATCCAAGTTATCCCAGTGGTTGAGCAGTCGTAATTTGAATTTTGGATGCTGTTGCTCATCCTTGATAAGTACGTCTGTTGCCTGCAAGCGCAGTGCTTCATAGGCGCCATAGAGCAATCCGATTTCACGATGCGCCGTAATGGTCAGTTGGTCGTCATTGCCATTTAGCACAAATCCCTCATCATCAGGCAATGACGGGTCGATACGTAACATGACATGTGACCCTTGGTAATAATTCTCCAACTCATCCTTGGCAATACTGATGGTTGGTGAACCTGCGGGCGCCTCTACTTGTGCCATATGGACGGGTTTCTGTCTCAACCAGAGGCGATGTCCGTCCTCTGCCTGCACTAAATGAGTAAAAGTGACCAATAAGATGGTAATGATTGATTTTTTCATTTGTCTGCTTTTTTATTAAATTGTTCTGTATAATCCTTAGGGGTGACTCCAAAATACTTTTTGAACTGGGTGGAGAAATGTGACTGACTGTTGAAACCTACTGCATAGGCAACCTGAGCCACTGAAATTTTCCCCTCCTTGATATAATTGGCAGCCTGCTCCAGTCTCACATTCTTCAAGAACTCACTGGAAGGTACACCTGTGATGCGCTTGATTTGCCGGTGAAGATGTGTGCGACTGACACCCACATCGTCCGCTAAGTCCTCGATGGTATATTTATTGTTCTTGATGTTATCATTGATGCAACGCACTACTCTCTCCAGGAAGACACTGTCATTGCTCTTTAGTTCCATGGGGTCCAGATTCTCCTTCTTTACCTGCTCCGCTTCGTATTTTCCCTTTACACGGCGCATGTTGTCAACCAAGTTATCAATCAAGATGTGCAACTCCTCCATGGAGAATGGTTTCGAAAGGAATGCGTCTGCTCCTTTCTTCAATCCCTCCAACCGGAAAGACACCTCTGACTTGGAAGTCAGCAGAACGACGGGAATATCGCTGATATTGAAATTTGACTTGATGCTCTTCAAGAGATCAACACCATCCATCTCAGGCATGATGACATCGGTGATTACCAAATCGAAGGGCTTCGTCAGCAGTAACTTCAAAGCCTCCTTGCCGTTGACCGCATGCTCAAAACGATACCACTCACTCAGTTCATGCTTGATATATGCCGCGATAGACGGATCGTCATCCACCAATAGTATTCGGAAATTACGGGAAGCCCGCTTGCTGTCTTTGGCATTATCAATGACCTTAATAGGTGGCACGTCGTTGATTTCCTCTGGCTTAAGATGCTCTTTCCCCAGCAAAAGCTCTACCGTAAGGACAGCGCCAGAGATTCCGTCGGTACGATTGGCGGCACTGATCTTTCCACCATGCATATTAGTCAGCGCACGGCAGAGGTTCAAACCGATACCTGTTCCATCAATATGAAGGTCGTTGGAGCTCTTCCCTTGATAGAAACGCTCAAAGAAACGTTCTGTATCTTTATCCTCAAAGCCCATACCATTGTCTGTCACCTGAATGACAGCATGCTTCTTATCTTCTGACTTCCTCAGAGAGATGACTATTTCACCATTGTCAAAAGTATATTTGAAAGCATTCGACAACAGATTGGAGATAACCTTGTCAAACTGAATACGATCAATCCATACGTAGATGGGATCTGAGGGATACTCAAAACGATAGGTAATATTCCGTTGCTGAGCATTATACTCATAGAGCTTATAGATACCTTTGACAAACTCTACCAAATTGGTCTTGGTACAGGAGAGCTTCATCTGCTTCTTGTCAATCTTCCGCTCATCCAATATCTGATTGACCAGAAGCATCAGCCTCTTGGCATTCTTATCGATGATATCTATATCCAACAAACTGTCTGGGTCTGTCAGCCGTTTCTTCAATTTCTCCAAAGGTCCCATAATCAATGTCAGCGGTGAACGAATATCGTGAGTAGCATTGATGAGGAACCGCATCTTTGTCTCCTCCAGATCTCTGCTGCGCTGACGCTCATAGTTAAATACCACAAGTGCCAGGAAACCCAACAATATACTTAGATAGATAAGATATGCCCACCATGACTTATACCACGGCTTAAGAATGATGATGTTCAGGATACGGCTCTCGTCGCTGACAATGCCATTACAGGTTGCTCTTACCTCAATGACATACTGTCCTGGTGGTAATTGGGTGAATGTAATCTGGTTGGCACCCTCACTGGTCTGCATCCATGACTCGCCCCCGTTTACCCGGTACTGAAATACAACATTGTCAGCATACTGATAATCCAACAAGGAGAACTCCAAGGTAAAGGTGTTATCAGCAAATTGCAACTGGAAATAATCCTCCATCGGGTTCAAGGCATGCCCATTACAGAAAAAACGAGTAAGGTACACCTCACCTAAATGATACTGACGGCTATTGATATCTTGAGGACGGAAGGTGGTAATGCCGTCAGCTGTCCCGAAGAAGATATGGTCATCGGCTGTATGCAAGGCTGCACCAAGAATATATTCTTTCGACATCAGACCATTGCCGCCAATATGTCCGATTAATTGCGAGCGCTTGTCATCGTACTGCCAGATACCACTGGTGGTGGAAATCCATATCTCACCCTGATTGTCTTTTACCATCGAGCAAATCATCTTATCATCCAAGATGGTGGCTCGCGGGTCCTCTTCCACTTTGTTCTTCTTCCAGGAGTAACGGTAAAGTCCTGACTCCGTTCCTATCAGCATACTGCCGTCTTTGGTCTCACAGATGGCATAACACTGCAATCCCTCCAGCAGAGCGTTCCATCCCCTGCTGTTAAAGATGAGCCCATTAGGATTCATCATCGCTGTACCATTCGTTGTGGCTATCCATAGCATTCCACGGGAGTCGAAAGACATTGCCTTGATCCAGTCATTACAGAGATATCCTCCACTGCGGTGTGTCTGTTGCATACTCACCATCTGTGCTTCATGAGTATGGGTGTCATAGATACATAGACCTGCCCCGAAAACACCGATATAAAGCTTGCCCTGACCATCATCTACCATACAGTTCAAACCTCTTCCGTCAAAGGTTTTTTCCATCGTAGCCTTTCCCGTCACAGGGTTGAATCTGTAAAGTGTATTTTCTGTCGTCAGCCAGTATAGTCCCTGTCTGTCACGATAGATGATACGGGTACCACCTGGTGAGGAGGGATGCTCCAGGATACGTCCCGACTGGTCAATGCGATAGATACCGTTGTTCTGTAAGGAACACCATATCTCTCCATTCTCTCCTTGCGCGATGGATGCCACACTACCCCCTGTTACATAGTGCTGATTAGAGAAGCTCCAGGAGTTGAAGGACGCTTGTTGCTTGGAGATCAGTATCAGTCCTTTGTTATAACACGCTACCCATAGGTTCTGATCCTTGTCCTCCATGACATCCACGACATTCGCAGACAGCAGGTCTATTCTGGCATTGGTATTCTCCATACGTTGCAGGCTGCGCTCACCTCTTGGGATGACCATCAGACCACATCCTGAAGTGGCAACGTAGATATTCCCCTGGCTGTCCATGTTCGCCTCCTCGATGCTGACATTACGGTCCAAGAGTGAGAGGTCGAAATCTGCCTGCTGCACCTCTTCTGTCTTGTAGTTATAGCTCAGGATGCCATACATACAGACAATCAGCAGCTCATCCTTGGAATATTCGATATAACTCATGGGCTGCCCGCAGACCGACTGGTAGTCACGGAGGGTTACCGCTTTCTTGTTCTTGACGGTAAATCGTGTCACTGTGGGAATATGACTGCTCCGCCAGAGATTGCCGTTCCGGTCAATGTGGATACGACTGCAGAAATCATCGATATGGCGCTGGCAGAAAGTGTCCTCATAATGAATCTTCCCTGTACCCTTTTTGAGAGAGAACAGTCCATATCCTGCCGTTCCTATCAGCAGATCACCGTCGGGTGTCTCTAAAAGGGAGTTGACACGTGGCTTCCGCCCATCAGGGAAAGCATATCGCTCAAAAGAGTCATGCTCATAGTCATAGCGAGCCAGTCCCTTGGAACCGCCCACCCAGAGCCGTCCTCCTTTGTCGACAAACAAAGAGACAACCTCATTATCGGAAAGAGACGTGGAGTCTTGCTTGTTATGGTGGTAAGCCGTATACCGGTACCCGTCAAACTTATTCAAGCCGTGCTCCGTACCTATCCATATATATCCGTAAAGATCCTGACAGATACATGTAATCAGTCCGCTTGACAGTTTGTCAGGAGTATACAGATGTCCCATGTCAGCCCTTCCCCCTATGCTGATGAGGAGGAATGCTGTGAGTAATAGTTGACGATATAAGGGTCTCATTGTAGTCTATGCTAATGGTTTCTGTTATTGCTTTTTAGTGAGCAGGTTCAACTCCTGTTTGGGAGCCAGCACATTGCTTACCTGCTCTGTATATTCCGTCAGGTTTGCCACGGCTGTACCCCTGATGTCACGGCTGGACGCACCAATCTCGAAGGTATATGTCCCTGCCTCTGTCAGCCAGCGGCTGTTAGCCTCATCGAAAGAGGCAAGGTCACGCTTTTCCATCTGGATGGTCAGTGTCTGGCTCTCACCTGGTTTCAGTTCACGAGTCTTGGCAAAGCCTTTCAACTCATGCTGGGGCTTCTCTATCGTCCCCTTGGGGGCTGCGACATAGACTTGTGCGATTTCCTTACCCGCTGTCTTGCCACTATTCTTTATGGTCACCTGAACGGTGATTTTGTTACCATTGACCTTCACGGCAGGCTTGCTGTATTCAAAGGTGGTATAGCTGAGTCCGTAGCCGAAAGGATACGCCACGTTCTTGTTGAAGCTGTCGAAATAGCGGTAGCCGACATAAATATCCTCCTCGTGGTTGGTATAGTCGTGACCGGGAATCTGGGCACCCCATCCCAATGCCTCACGGAAAGTGTAGTTGTCCATCTCCTGTGGGAAATTCTTCGTGGACGGATGGTCAGTAGCAGAGATTGGCCATGTCATCGTCAGTTTGCCGGAAGGATTGACCTTACCCGTCAGGATGTCAGCCACGGAGTTACCACCCTCCTCACCGGGCTGCCAGGCACAGAGGATAGCATCCACACGGTCACGCCATGACGCGGTCTCCATCACAGAGCCACTATTGATAATGACGATGACGGGTTTGCCAAGCGGACGGAACTGGTCGCTAACACGTGCTATCATGTCCTTTTCCGTGGTAGTGAGGTTGAACTCTCCCTCTATCTCACGGTCCAGTCCCTCACCAGCCTGTCGCCCGATAGTGATAATAGCGGCATCCGCCTCTTTCACCTCATGGGCTATGCAGCGGTTAGAGATCTCTATCTCCTCAACTTTCGGCGTACCGGTATCCAGGAACCACATGATGGGGTTCTTGTCGGCTCTCAGTTTCAGACGGGCATATTTCACATAACTCTGATAGATATCCGTCAACTGCGGGGTCGTCTGAACACCCACATTCCTCAAACCTTCCACCATATCGACCACATAGGGAACATTCACGGCACCGGATCCCAAACCACCGGACATGAAGTCGTAACTGTTGACACCAAACAATGCCACCATCTTGAGGTTGCGGATGGGAAGCACCCCGTCGTTCTTCAAAAGTACCATACCTTCTGTCGAACTTTGACGGGTAATCTGGGCATGCGCTTTTAGGTCAGGACGATTAGAGAACTTATAGCCACGGAAACGAGGAGTCTTGACAATATACTCCAGCATACGGCGCACGTTACGGTCGACATCCTCTATCTTCACGGTACCGTCCTTCACGCCTTTGACAATATCCTCTGCCTGTTCCGCATACCCCGGCATCATCAGGTCATTGCCTGCCGTCACCTCAGTTGTGGTGAGCAGTCCCTTACGCTTGCCAATCCAGTCAGTCATGACAATTCCCTTGAATCCCCAGTCTTTCCTGAGGATATCCGTCAGCAGGTCCTTATTGCCTTGTGCGAACTCCCCGTTTACCTTATTATAAGCGGACATCAGTGTCCATGGGTTACTCTTGCGCACCATGATCTCAAAACCACGAAGGTAAAGTTCACGTGCCGCACGCTGACTGACACGCTCATCGACCAAGGTACGGTCTGACTCCTGTGAGTTGACAGCGAAGTGCTTGGCAGAGACACCAACACCCTGACTCTGGATGCCAAGGGTCATCGCCGTACCGATCAGTCCTGTCAAGATCGGGTCCTCAGAATAATACTCAAAATTACGACCGCATAAGGGAGAGCGATGCAGGTTCATACCTGGACCAAGGATAACATCACATCCATACTCCAACGTCTCATTACCAATCGCCTCACCCACCTGTTGCACCAGATCGGTGTTCCATGTGGAAGCAAGGCAGGTACCGATAGGAAATCCTGTTGCGGCATAGGAGTGAGGGTCGTTCTCACGCTTGGCGTCAATATGTACGCCGGCAGGTCCGTCACTCAACACGGTGGCAGGAATACCCAGCCGCTCAATAGCCACGGTGATACCTGCTGCGCCGGCAACCAGTCTTTTCTGGTGTCCCAGCATGGCTCCTGACCCTGTAAAAGAGTCATTACCTCCACCTACCAATAGTTGTGCTTTCTCCTCCAGTGTCATTGCCTTCAGTACCTCGTCGATATTGTCGGCTCTCAATTTGGGTTGTGCTGTCATTGTTGTCGTTGTTAGACTTGTCATTAAGCCAAGTAATAATAATCTCTTTATTCTCATCATGATGGATTCTTAGTTATTTCTTAAACAATTTGGGTAGGAACTGATTCAGATAGATGCGCCAGTTGCGCCAGATATGTCCTCCATCTGTCTCCAGATACTCGTATTTGTATCCTTTCTGGTCCAGCCGCTGACGGAAGTCCACATTATCCTTGTAGAGGAAATCAGTCTTGCCGATGGCGATATAATAGAGTTGGGGAGCCGGACGGAACTGCTTAGCCAGTTTCTCGTCCAGGTTCTGGTAGATGAAGTCGTTCTCACCCTTTCCCATACGGTTGACGGCTGCGGAGAACAGTCCCACATAACCGAAGGTCTGCGGGTTATTGGCAGAGATATAAAGGGAGTGGAAACCACCCATCGACAGACCGGCAATGGCACGGTGCTGCTTGTCGGCAATGGTACGGTAATGGGCATCCACCCACTTCACCAAGTCAGGGAAGGCGACCTCTATGGTTCCCTCCATGGTCTTGGGATTCATGAAGGAGGGCTTGTACATCGAGTTCTCGTATTCTCCCGGCATCGCCTTCTGGGCACCATTGCCATTAGGCATCACCACAATCATCGGCTCTGCCTTACCCTGTGCGATGAGGTTGTCCAGTATCTGTGCCGCACGTCCCAGTTCCGTCCATGCGTTCTCATCACCACCGGCACCATGCAGCAGATAGAGCACAGGGTATTTCTTCTTGGGGTTGTCCATATAGCCGGCAGGGGTATAGACGGTGGCACGCCGCTCCTCCATCCCCAGCTTAGGGGCAGGATACCATACCTTGCTGACGGTTCCATGCTTCACGTTCCTCACGAAATAGTTCTCTGAGAGACTGCCGTCCACAAGGAAATAGCTCTGGTAGGAGGCTATGTCACGCAACATATAGACATTATTGGGGTCGTTCATCCTGACACCGTCCACATAGAGGGAATAGGTGTGCAACTCGGGCTGCAGTATCCCAGAGGTCCATGTCCAGATGCCGTTAGCGTCTTTCTTCAGCGCCACACGCCCAGGCTGCTCCATCTCTCCCATGGGAGTCTGAATTTTCTGAACGGGTGTGAAGTCGCCCTCTATCTCCACTTTCTGTGCCTCAGGGGCAAGGATAGAGAAGGTCGCCGTCCCATCCGCATTCAACTTGGGCGAGGTGATGTCGCCCGTATTCAAGGCAATTGTCTCTTGTGCCATTCCCTCCATGGATGTAATGGCAATCAGTAAAAGTAGTAGTAATCTCTTAGTCATTATGATAATAATCATTTAAGTTTCATGCAAAGATACAAATAAGTGAGTAAAATACCAAATATCATCATATATTTTTACTTACATTGTCTGTTGTTTTGGGAAAACAGTGTACCTTCGACTTCGTCGAAGGTACACTGTTTGAAAGAAAAAATAAATGCATTTATTTTGTTCTTTACTCACTTATTCGTACCTTTGCACCCAATATTATAAACAATAAGGTATTAAAAAGATAAGATTATGGCAAAGAAAGCATTACTCATGATTCTCGACGGATGGGGAATCGGTAAGCATGGTAAGGGTGACGTGATCTATAACACGCCGACTCCGTATTTGGATTATCTGACAGCCGTTTCGGCACACTCACAGTTGCAGGCTTCCGGTGAGGACGTGGGTCTTCCCGACGGACAGATGGGTAACTCTGAGGTGGGTCACCTCAATATCGGTGCGGGACGTATTGTCTATCAGGACCTCGTGAAGATCAACCGTGCCTGCAAGGACGGCTCTATCGTGGAGAACGCACAGGTGAAGGCTGCCTATACCTATGCCAAGGAACATAACAAGAAACTGCACCTGATGGGTCTGACCTCTGACGGTGGCGTACACTCTTCTCTGGACCATCTCTTCAAACTCATCGAGGTGGGTAAGCACTATGGTCTGAAGAACCAGACATTCGTACACTGTTTCATGGACGGTCGTGACACGGACCCCAAGAGCGGTAAGGGCTTCATCGAGCAAGTCAGCAAGGTATGTGCTGAGAATGACGCTGCCATCGCCAGCATCGTGGGTCGATTCTATGCCATGGACCGTGACAAGCGCTGGGAGCGTGTCAAGGAGGCTTACGACTTGCTCGTCAAGGGTGAGGGTAAGCAGAGCAGCGACATGGTGGCTGCCATGCAGGAGAGCTATGACGAGGGTGTGACGGATGAGTTCATCAAACCGATTCATAATACAGCTGTCAACGGACTGATTGAGGAGGGTGACGTGATTATCTTCATCAACTTCCGTAACGACCGTGCCAAGGAACTGACCATCGTGCTGACCCAGCAGGATATGCCGGAGCAGGGCATGAAGACGATTCCCGGACTGCAGTATTATTGCATGACACCATACGACGCTTCTTTCACGGGTGTTCATATCCTCTTCCCGAAAGAGAATGTCGAGGACACACTGGGAGAATATCTCTCTCGTCAGGGCAAGAAGCAGTTGCATACCGCTGAGACAGAGAAATACGCACACGTCACCTTCTTCTTCAACGGTGGTCGTGAGCAACCTTTCGAGGGTGAGGACCGCATCCTGGTACCTTCTCCCAAGGTGGCTACCTATGACCTCAAGCCGGAGATGTCTGCCTACGAGGTGAAGGATAAGCTGGTGGGTGCCATCAACACGCAGGAGTATGACTTCATCGTCGTCAACTTCGCCAATGGTGACATGGTGGGTCATACGGGTGTCTACAACGCTATCGCCAAGGCGGTATGGGCTGTTGACCATTGCGTACAGGAGGTCATCGAGGCTGCAAAGGCTAATGACTATGAGGCTATCATCATTGCCGACCATGGTAATGCAGATAATGCCATCAACGCTGACGGCACTCCTAACACGGCTCACTCGCTGAACCCTGTTCCCTTCATCTATGTGACCAACAATAACAGTGCTACTGTGAAGGACGGTCGCCTTGCCGACGTGGCTCCCTCTATCCTCCATATCATGGGACTGGAGCAACCTGCCGACATGACGGGTGAGTGCTTGATTCAAGACTAACCTCTTTTTCCCTGTTGAATAAAAAGCCAGATACCTGAATCAGGTGTCTGGTTTTATTATTGTCAGAGGGTATTATTTATTGTTCCCAGCGTTCTGAAACATAAAAGAATATACCTTCGCCCCACGGTTGAGGCTGACGGGCGTTTCGTTTAGAGTTATTCAGAAACTGAGAAATGATCAGTAGAACCGACCCCGTGATTCCTAGCGATTGTTAAAAAAGCCCCTGCTAAGCGTAATGCTTTTGCAGGGGCTGATGGTTACAGAGTAGGGTGATAACCCATACAGGAGGTCGTACCCAGTGCTGTCAGCAGTGCAGTCGCTATGGATGCGATAATCTGCACAATCCATTTGATGGTCTCTTTCTTCATTACTCACCTCCCTCCTCGCTAACAGGGACCACATTCTCATGCGCCTCCTCGAAGACCACATCCTTCAGGAGCTGCTTGGCGATGGAAT
>OMWH01000002.1 GCA_900314755.1 uncultured Prevotellaceae bacterium
TTGACGGTTGTTCTTCTACCCAAGAGAATCTCTTCTCTCGCTTCTTGTACTACTTCTTCTCTGTTTTATGTAATTACTGTCAAAGAACTCTTTCCTTGCTTGTCCGCCCCAGTTTCAGAGCGAAAGCGGATGCAAAGGTACGACTATTTTTCAAACCGCCAAAACTTTTCACCAACTTTTTTCATTAAAAACTAAAAATTTTCGACTTTCATGACAAAACAGATACGCTCCTCGTACCTTATTATATAATATGAAATGAAGCCCTGGGCTTCGACCCTCGAAGCCCGTACCTTCGGCCCTCGGAGGCGGCACCTTCGACCCTCGGAGCCCGGGGCTTCGCAAGGAGGAAGCGGCACCTTCACTCGTTTTTCAATCATTTTAAGGGAAAAATCGCCTTTCCTTGTCACCCTTGTCACCTCCTTGCCACACGTAACGCACTGATTTTCAAGTAGTGTTGCAAGGTGGCAACGGTTGCAAGGGTCAAAAATTTTATGTATGCGCGCGTGCGCGAGAGAAATTCTGATATTCCTGAATGATGGAGGGAGGTACGGCAGGGAGGCGATGTTGCCTCCCCGCTGTATTGTTGTTTACTCTCTCTTTCCGAAGATGCGGAGGAGGTAGATAAACAGGTTGATGAAGTCGAGGTAGAGGGAGAGAGCACCTAAGAGGGCTATTTTCTGAGCTCCTTCTCCTGCATCGGGAGCCTGCATAAGCATCTGCTTGATCTTCTGGGAGTCATAAGCGGTGAGACCTACGAAGATCAGTACGCCGACATAGCTAATCACCAAGTCGAAACCAGTGCTCTTGATGAAGAACACGTTGACCAGTGTGGCAATGATGATGCCGATAAGTGCCATCAGCAGATACTTACCCATGGACGACAGGTCGGTCTTGGTGGTATAACCGACGATAGCCATTGCCGCAAAGGTTCCTGCCGTGATGAAGAACACAGTAGCAATAGAGCTGCTGGTATAGGCAAGGAAAATATACGACAGCAATGCGCCATTGATGACCGAATATACCACAAACATCAAGGTTGCCACAGACAATGACAGCTTGTTGATGGCAGCACTCACACCAATGACCAGTGCAAACTCAGCGATGATGAGTCCCCAGAACAGAATCTGATTGTTATAAATAGCCTGCAGGACACCCGGACTGTTTGCCACGCCATACGCCGTGATACCCGTTATCACCAAGGCAAGTGTCATCCATACATACACCTTACGCATCAATACTGGAAAAGCCGCAGAGACATCCCATTGTCTTTCCTGTGCGTACTCACTTAATTCATAATCGTTGTTGTAGTTCATTTTCTATTTGATTAAAATTCGGTGGCAAAGATAATGATTTATTTCGCTTAGTTACACATTATCTGTCTTAAAAAAGAATAAAAATATATTACTTACGAAGAAAAAGAGTTATCTTTGCGGTAGCAACAAAAACGGATACAATGAAAAAACGGATTATCACCCTTGCCATCTGCTGGCTGACGATGCTCCCCATGATGGCACAGAACACATTCGCACATCCCTGGATGAACAAGCGTGTGGCTTATTTTGGAGACTCCATCACCGACCCTAAGAATAATGGATCGAAGATCAAGTACTGGAACTATCTGCAGGACTGGCTGGGCATCACCCCATACGTCTATGGCATCAGCGGCAGGCAGTGGAACGACATTCCCAACCAGACCGACAAGTTGAAAGCACAGCATGGTGACGAGGTGGATGCTATCCTGATCTTCATCGGTACCAACGACTTCAATGACGGAGTGCCCATCGGAGAGTGGTATGACATCCGGGAAGAGGAAGTGATGGCAGGTATCCATGAGCAAAAACATATCGTCACCAGGAAGCGGATGCACCCTATCATGACAACAGACACCTATAAGGGACGCATCAATATCGCACTGGATAAGTTGAAGCGCACCTACCCTACGAAGCAGATCGTGCTCATCACCCCCATCCACCGTGCGGGTTTCTATGCCAACGACAAGAACTGGCAGCCCACGGAAGACTATTACAACCGTTGCGGTGAACCCCTGCAACGCTATATCGACGCTGTCAAAGAAGCAGGTAACGTATGGGCAGTACCCGTCATCGACCTCAATGCCCTGAGTGGACTCTTCCCCCTGATGGACGAGCATGTGCAGTACTTCAAGGACGGAGCTGTTGACCGTCTGCACCCCAACGACAAAGGACATGAGCGTATGGCACGCACCCTCTACTACCAGCTGAGTACCCTACCCTGCACGTTCTGATCACTTCTTTGCCGTCGTACACTCATTCACCAAGTATACGATACTCATATAAGGAATACCTGTGTTCGTCTCCAGACCAATCTCACAGGTACGGCTATTGCTATAGCCCACCTCGATATGGTTCTTCTCTATTTGCGGACGCAGTTTACGAAGTGCATACCTGTTCATCTCCGGGAAGGTAAAGCCACGGTCTCCGGCAAATCCGCAACACCCAACGCCCTCTGGCAGATACACATTATTAGAACACAGTTTAGCAAGAGCTATCAGGTCGTCAGCAACCCCCATCTCACGAGTAGAGCAAGTGAGGTGCAAGGCTATATGACGGTCCGTCGGATGGAAGTCCAGACGTGGCACGAGATACTTCATGATAAACTCGGCAGGCTCATACAGTCTCATCTTACGCATGACCCTCTTCATACGGTGCAGACAAGGACTCTGCGCACAAAGCACAGGATAGCGTCCCTCCTCAGAAGCCTTCCATAAGGCAGCCTCCAGCTCGGCACTCTTTCTGTCGGCGATATCCAGCATGCCCTTTGACTCCCATATCTGTCCACAGCACATTTTCTCCATGCCCTCCGGGAAGATGACCTCATAGCCCGCTTTAGCCATCAGCTGGATGACCTCATCCACGAGGTCATGTTTCTTACCACTCTGTCTTGACTGCCCCATGGTCTGGTTGATACAACTGGGGAAATAAACGACCTTCAGTTCAGAGTGCTCCTCAGGTTTATGCGGCAGTGAGCGTTCAATGATAAACTGTGTGAGATCCGACGGTTTCGGCTGTCTCTTTTTCTTAGGCATTGCCGTCGTCCACAGCGGCAGTCCCATCTTGTTCATACCACGGGCGACACTGGTCATCACTGAAGAACCCAGGGTAACATGTCCCAGGTGAGCCACGTCAAGTACCAGGCGCAATCCCTGTTTGATACCAGCCATGTGGTTAGCAGCAAACTCACCCACCTTATAGCCTGCAGGGTTATTATTCATATCCATCTGACGAATCAGATGTGTCAATTCACCTGTGTTAATCCTCATCGGGCAAGATGTCGCACAAAGACCATCCGTGGCACACGTCTGATCCCCATAGTACTTATACTGTTTACGCAGTATCTCCGCACGTTCCGGGTCAGCCCCTGTAGCCTCCAACTCACGTATCTCACGCTGTACGGCAATGCGCATCCGGGATGAAAGCGTCAGTCCGCAGGACATGCAATTCACCTCGCAGAATCCGCACTCAATACACTTGTTGGCACGCTTCACCTGTTCTATCGTTTCCTTAGCTGTTGAGAGGGAAGGATCCATAAGATACTTACCACCATCAGGAACCTTATCAAAATCATAATCAAGGACTGGTAAGGGCTTCAAACATTTGATAAAGCACTCTGGGTCATCATTGAAAATAACACCCTGATTCAATAGTCCGCCAGGGTCGAAGATTGCCTTTAACTCCTTCATCACCCCGTAAGCCTTTTCACCCCACTCATATTCCACGAAAGGAGCCATATTACGACCCGTACCATGTTCAGCCTTCAACGAGCCGTCATACTCCTCCACTACCAGTTTGGCAACGTCACGCATCATCTCCGCATACCGTGCCACCTCATGCTCATCGGCAAAACTCTGATTCAGAATAAAATGGTAGTTACCCTCAAAGGCATGACCATAGATACACGCATCGGAATAACCATGGTCAGCAATAAGTTTCTGCAACTTCACTGTAGCTTCCGGCAAACTGTCAATAGGGAATGCCACATCCTCTATCAGACAAGAAGTGCCAACAGGTCGCGTACCACCTACAGACGGGAAAATACCAGAGCGAATAGCCCAATACTTACCATAGACAGCAGGATTCTCTGTGAACTCTGCCGGGATATACAGACGGAACTGTCCCAGACACTCCTTGATCTTCGCAATCTTCTCAAGAAGCTGTTCATGCGTCACACCCTTTGTCTCTGTCAGGATGGCTGTTAAGTTGTGATAGTCACCAGGTTCCACACCTTCTGTCTTACCAGCATCAACATCCTTCTTATATTGCAAGAATACAGGATCATCCACACTATTAAGTGACATATAGTCGAGCATCTCAGCACTCTTGACCATCAGGTTCTCAGCACTCATCTTCAAATCCTCGTCACCTGTCTTCAACCTCTTCAATGCCACGACAGCCTCACAGCTCTCTTTCATGGTGAGGAAATAGACCATTGCCGATGCCTTGTATTTGTAATCATAAAGTGTCTTCATCGTCACCTCTGCCAAGAAAGCAAGCGTCCCCTCAGAACCGACCATCGAGTGAGCAATGATGTCAAACGGGTCGTCGTAGGCTATCAACGGACGGAGGTTTAAACCCGTTACGTTCTTAATACTATATTTATTTTGTATGCGCGAAGCTAACTCCCCGTCGGCACGAACCTTATCACGTAGTTCCTCTATCTTTCGTATGAAGTCCGGATGAGTCTTGCGAAAAGATTCCTTACTCTGCTCATCACCTGTATCAAGAACGGTCCCATCAGTAAGGATGATACGTGCTGAGACTATCATCCGGTCACTATTGGCATGCACACCACAGTTCATGCCCGAGGCATTATTAATGACGATACCACCCACCATCGCACTACCTATACTGGCAGGGTCAGGTGGGAACACACGCCCATAGGGCTTTAACAGTTCATTCACCCTGGCACCCACGATACCTGGTTGGAGACGAATAGTATCCTGATTGTCACCTATCTCATATTTCTCCCAATGTTTTCCTGCCACTATCAGTATGCTGTCCGTACAACTCTGTCCTGACAAAGATGTTCCCGCTGCACGAAAGGTAAAAGGAAAGTTATACTTCTTGCAAGTCTGGACGATCTTTGAGATTTCTCCCTCATTGTCACTTCTGATCACTGCCTTGGGTATCTGGCGATAGAAACTGGCATCGGTACCCCATCCGAGGGTACGTAACTCATCGGTATAGATACGTTCAGACGGGATAAACTGTCTGAGTTCTTCAAGTAATTTATTTAGCATATTCATTTTAGATTCTTGGTTCTTCTATCATATTTTTGCAAATATACAAATTATTCTTTATAAATTAATTAAATTAACCTCCTATTTCTTTTTACATTAAATATTTTTTTGTACATTTGCCACAAACTTTTGTAATAATAACTAAAAACCAATTCTATGGCAGCGCTTATTTCTACGATACCTATCGCACTCCTGTTCATTTTGATGATGGGACTCAAAATGTCAGGTTGGAAAAGCGCTTTAATTACATTAGTTGTAACTGTCCTTTTGTCTATTTTCGCCACACCAGCCTTAGGTATTGTACCCGAGAAATATGCCGAGACCTCCATTGTCGGCATAACTGCATGGTCGGTTGTAGAAGGTCTCCTTAAAGCTTGCTTTCCAATTATCCTTATTATCATCTGTGCGATTTTCAGTTATAACATCCTTTGCGAGACAAAAGAGATTGAGACGATAAAAACACAGTTTATTCAGCTGACATCAGACAAAGGACTATTAGTATTGCTTTTGACGTGGGGATTCGGCGGTGTCCTAGAAGGCATGGCTGGTTTTGGAACTGCAGTTGCCATCCCCGCGGCTATCCTTATCGGACTAGGCTTCAAGCCGATGTTCTCTGCTGTCATCTGCCTTGTAGCCAATACTGTGGCTGTAGGTTTTGGAGCTGTAGGTCTTCCTGCCACAACACTTGCCAATGAAGTGGCTGGCGAGTTGACAGGAAGTATGGCATCGCATGATATGCTATGCAGTATTTCCACCTATATTATCATTCAGCTCTCACTCATGTTCTACATCACCCCGTTCCTCATCTTGATGATGACAGACAAGACAAAGATTATTAAGAACCTGACATTAGCATTGTTCGTAGGTACATTCTCCATCATCATCCAGTTTAGCTGCGCTTTATTCTTAGGACCAGAGACACCTGCTATCCTAGGCAGTGTCGGTGCAATCATCGCCATGCTTATCTACAACAAGCTCTTCCTACGGCAGGAGGCAGAAAAGGATATCGTACATGTTGAGAAGAAGAAGTTTGGCGCTGCCAAGACCTTCCGTGCTTGGAGCGTCTACGGCTTCATTATTTTCTTTATCCTTATCTCCAGTAAGATATGTCCAGACATCAATGCACTTCTGAAGTCTACTTTAGTGACGAAATTCCAGATACCTGTCATTGGCAACACCTTCTCATTCGGATGGCTGGCAAACGCTGGTCTGATGGTGTTCCTTGGTGCTATGATTGGCGGACTTATACAAGGGCTTTCATTTAGTAAGCTCATGAAGCTATTAGCTAAGACTACCTATAACCTACAGAAGACTGCACTAACGATCTGCTGCCTGGTAGCACTTGCATCACTGATGAACAATACTGGCATGACATTAAGCATCGCTACAGGACTGGTGGCAATGACTGGTGCCGCCTATCCTTTCTTTGCCCCACTCATCGGTAGTATCGGAACATTCGTCACAGGTTCCGCCACATCGGCTAACATCCTGTTTGGAAAGCTACAGGCTGCTGCCGCAGGTCAATTGGGACTGGTCAACGAAGCCAACTTCTTTGGTGTACCAGGTAACGAGACCAACTGGGTTGCTGCTGCTAACTGTGCCGGCTCCGAGGGTGGTAAACTCGTCTCTCCTCAGAGTATTGCCATTGCAACGGCAGCCTGTGACATGGAAGGGCAGGACGGTGACATCATGCGCAAGACACTACCGTTTGCCATCTTCTGGATTCTAATGAACGGTTTGATGGTATTCTTGGGATTACACGTGATATAAATTGAAAAATGATAATTGATAAGTATATATGAAGATAGGACTTTTTATTCCTTGCTATGTGGATGCCGTTTACCCAGAAGTTGGCATAGCAACCTATAAGTTACTGCGCCATTTAGGGATTGACGTCACCTACCCTCTCAACCAGACCTGCTGTGGACAGCCGATGGCTAATGCCGGCTTTGAGAAACAAGCCATCCCCCTGGCAGAGAAATTCGAGAACCTTTTCAAGGAATTTGACTATGTCGTTGCCCCGTCAGTGAGTTGCACCGCTTTTGTCAAACTGAACTACCCCCGTCTGCTGAACCATGAGTGTCAGACAGCGAAGAGATGTATGGATATCGTTGAGTTCCTTCATGATGTCGTGAAGGTTAACCAACGCTTAGGGACCTTCCCCCATAAAGTCAGTCTGCACAACTCATGCCATGGCGTACGTGAGTTAGGGCTCTCCTCCCCCTCTGAGGAACATGTGACACCTTTCAATAAGATCAAAGACCTGTTGCAACTGGTAGACGGCATTGATGTCGTAGAGCCCGAGCGTCCCGATGAGTGCTGCGGCTTCGGCGGTATGTTCTCCATTGAGGAGACCGCTGTTTCGGCACAAATGGGAAAAGACAAGGTAGAGCGACACATCAAAACTGGAGCCGAGTATATCACCGGTCCCGACTGCTCCTGTCTGATGCACATGGCAGGTGTTGCCAAGAAGCAAGGACTGAAGATCGAGTTCAAACACGTAGTAGAGATTTTAGCAGCAGGACTATGAGTACAGCACATTCAAAAGCAGCTAAGGAGTTCCTGAAGAACCAACAATATGCCCATTGGCACGATGCCACCTTCTGGGCAGTACGCAGCAAGCGTGATAACATGGCTTACGGTCTTGACGAGTGGGAACAGCTCCGTGAGAAAGCCTCAGCCATCAAGCGGCATACCATCACCCATCTGGACGAATACCTCGACCAGTTTGCCACCAATGCCGAGAAGAACGGTGTGGAGGTACACTGGGCGAAGGATGCCAAGGAGTTCAACGAGATTGTCTATGGCATCCTCAAGAACCATGACGTGAAGAAGATGGTGAAGTCGAAATCCATGCTCACCGAGGAGTGTGAGATGAACCCCTACCTGGAGGAGCGTGGCATTGAAGTCGTGGAGACCGACCTGGGCGAGCGTATCATCCAGTTGAAAGGTCAGAAGCCGTCCCATATCGTGATGCCCGCCATCCATCTGAACCATGATGACGTGGGAGAACTGTTTGAGGAGAAATTGGGTAGTGAGAAAGGTAATCACGACCCCACGTACCTTACCTATTGTGCACGACTGAGCCTGCGCAACGAGTTCCTGACAGCCGATGCCGGCATGACGGGAGCCAATTTCGGTATTGCTGAGACCGGTGACATCGTGGTATGCACCAATGAGGGCAACGCCGATATGTCTACCTCCTGTCCGAAACTACATATCGCAGCCATCGGACTGGAGAAAGTCATTCCCAACTACGACTGTCTTGCCGTGTTCCAGCGTATGCTCTGCCGTGCAGGAACCGGTCAGCCCACCACGACCTACACCTCACATTTCCGCAAAGCACGTCCTACCGCCCATCACATGCATATCATCCTGGTGGACAATGGACGCTCAGAATGGATTGCCAACCCAGAGCACTGGGAGTCACTGAAGTGCATCCGCTGTGGTTCTTGTATGAACACCTGTCCCGTTTACCGCCGCTCTGGTGGTTACAGCTACAGCTATTTCATCCCCGGTCCTATCGGCATCAACCTCGGTATGCTGCGTGATGCCCAGAAACATAGTGGCAACGTCTCCGCATGCACCCTATGTAATTCCTGCCAGACCGTTTGTCCCGTCAAGGTCAACCTTGGAGACCAGATATACCTCTGGCGCCAGCAGTTGGACGACTTCGGCACTGCTAACCCGCAGAAGAAGCTCATGTGCCGTGCCATGTCTGTCCTCTACGGCAACCCCGCACTATACAATATGGGAACCTCGATGGCACATTGGGCAAACCTTATCCCATCGCCTATCATGAACTGTGGACTGAACCCTTGGGCTGAAGGTCACGACATGTTCAAATTCCCCAAGAAACCGTTCCATGAGAGGATTGAAGAATTGAAGGATTGAAGTTATCGTCGCAAGACGCTTTTACAAAGCGTAGTGACTAAAAGAATTGAAGTTATGAGCAGTAAAGAAGATATACTGAAGAAATACAGGGCGAATATCCGTCAACAGTTCGACATGCCCGACCTGAGTGACATCAATGCCATCACCTACCCAGACCCACTATTACAGTTCATGAATATGACCAAGAGTGTCGGTGGTAATGCCATTGAGGTGGAATCAGGAAGAGACATCAACGAACTCATCCGTGAGCTATACCCCGATGCCAAAGAGATTGCCTCGAATCTCCCAGAGATCACCATTGCCACCCGCAATCCCGATACGGTGGGAAGAGCCCGTGACCTCAACGGTACAGATGTGGGTGTGATACGTGGCAAGTTCGGTGTTGCCGAGAACGGATGTATCTGGATACCCCAGCAGATGAAGGAGAAAGTTGTCTGCTTTATCTCCGAGAACCTCATCATCCTGTTGCCCAAGTCGCAGATCGTCAACAATATGCATGAGGCATACAAGCGCATAGAGTTTGACAAGACCTACGACGGTTACGGCACCTTTATCAGCGGTCCCTCCAAGACGGCAGACATTGCTCAGGTGCTGGTGATGGGAGCTCAGGCTGCCCGCAGTGTCACCGTCCTGCTTTTGCAAGAGTAATCCTTTTATTACTAACCAATAAATTTAAAACATTATGACTTACAAAGTAATTGACATCGAAGGAGTTGGCGATGTTTACGCAGAGAAACTGATCGCCGCAGGTATTAAGACAGACGCAGAGCTGTTGGAGAAGTGTGCAAAACCCGCTGGTCGCAAGGCTTTAGAGGCAGAGACAGGTATCAGCGGCAAGTTGATTCTGAAATGGGCTAACCATTGTGACCTATATCGTATCAATGGTGTCGGTCCTCAGTTCGCTGAACTCCTGGAGGCAGCAGGTGTTGACACTGTGAAAGAGTTGAAGCACCGTGTTGCAGGGAATCTTCAGGCAAAACTGGAGGAAGTGAATGCCCAGAAAAACCTCACCAACCGTGTTCCAGCCGTTGTTGAGATTCAGAAGATGATTGACCAGGCAAAGGAACTGCCTGCTGTCATGGAGTACTAATATTCAAGAGATTGATAATGGTATCGACCTCCTCTGTTGTCAAAGCCTGATGACAGGGGAGGCTTATTTCTTGTTGGTGGATACGTTCCGTGACTGGTAATGAAAGTCCCTTCCACCCCGCATAACAACGCTGCTGATGAGGAGGAATGGGATAATGAATCTGTGTCTCCACACCATTTGCCCTCAGAAAATCTTGCAAGGCATCACGACGCTCACAAAGAATCGGGAAAATATGCCACACACTGTCTCTGTCAGACTGTGGAATGACTATCTGCGGATTACGTACCTTATTTATATATAAGGAAGCTATTTCCTTCCGTTTGGCATTTGCCGCATCCAAGTATCTCAGTTTGACATCAAGCATAGCAGCTTGCAACTCATCGATACGGGAGTTACGCCCCTGATAATCGAACACATATTTTCGAGCACTTCCATAATTCCCTAATGAACGGATTATCTCCGCCAACTGTTCATCATTCGTCGTGACGGCACCCGCATCCCCTAAGGCACCCAGGTTCTTGCCAGGATAAAAACTATGACCTGCGGCATCACCGAGAGAACCTGTTCGCTTCGACTTAGTCGAGACATACATACAGCCGTGTGCCTGGGCATTGTCCTCAATCAGTTTGAGATGGTGGCGACGGCAGATGTCCCCTATCCTCTCGGTATAGGCACAGCGACCATAGAGATGGACTATCATGATGGCGCGAGTGCGAGGGGTGACAGCCTGTTCGATGAGAGTATCGTCAATCTGTAGCGTATGGATATCCGGTTCCACCAACACCGACTTGAGATTATTCTCAGTAATGGCAAGGATAGAGGCAATATACGTGTTAGCAGGTACGATGACCTCATCACCCTCCTGCATCACCCCCATCTCCTTATAGGCACGGAATATCAGAGTCAGCGCATCAAGTCCGTTGCCACAACCTATGCAGTAGCGAGTGCCGATGTAGTCAGCATAATGCTCCTCAAACCGTCGTGTAGCCTCTCCTTTGAGATACCATCCCCGCTGCAGCACGCCATCAATGGCATGTCGCATCTCCTCGTCGTAAGGAGCATTCACCCGTTTTAAGTCCAAGTACTTGATCATAGCGTCCGTGCAAAGGTACAAAAAATAAAGGAATAAACAAGAAAAAAAATGATTTACTACAATATCGTATTGTTGATCATTTCACTCCACTTCCTGGCACCTTCATCAGTAAGATGGTCTGCGTCAAAGAAATCATGGTCATTAAACCTCTTGTCATCAGAATAATCCAATATCTGGACATAAGGTATAAGGGAGAGGCTCTTGATGAAATGGCGTTGTCTTTTATCAATCCTCCTGTAATAGTCATTTGTCACAGGAGCCTGAACCAGCAGGAGTCTTATTTGATGCTCATGACACCATTCCGCAATACGGCGTAGCGTGACGAGGTTGTTATTGGCGACTGCCCAGTCTTTACAATAATGATGTCTGATGGCATTTTCTATTTCCTGTTCTGTAAAACTCTCCTCCGAACGTTTCGCCTGTGCATAACTCCTATTCCATCCGAGGCTGTCACAATCAGATTTGCCAGCAAGGAATTTCTGCCAGGCTGCCTGTACATTACTTAACTCAAAACCATACTTACTCCATAAGGAATGCTTAGGATAATCCATATAGAGCCTATAGTAGATACACCGAAACCATTCCGTCTGTTCCAAAGGAGCATCAAACAGATTGGAATTGTCTGCTATCAGTATCACTTCCCGCAACTTCTTTAACTTAGGCGCATAACGTTTTAAGAGATACTCATCATATTCAAATATCTGAGATACCTGACAGAGATTATAGGTTTTCCTGGATGACATACAATCAGGACGTAGTCCGAACAGTCCATGTGAGTTTCCCAATATGAGCACCTCGACCTCAGAGGCATGTGCCTGCATCCATGTCTCTTTCTGTTGATAGGAGTTAGGCAGATGACGCATATACATCTCTGCGACACCAGCTACAACCAGCAGAGGCAAAAGGAAACATACACATTGGATAATAAACTTTCTCATAACACTGATTAGAACTGGAAATACACAAACATTTGCTCATCCCCATGCATCAATATGATCATCAGTAATAACACATAATATAACAACCACCGACAGACAGGTTTGCGGAAAATACCCGTCGGGCTGAAGTCCAACGCATATCTCCTATAACGTGTTAACCACTCAACAATCATCAGGCAGGAACAGAGTATCAGTGCCACTTTTCCCATTACAAGATCCTTGATACAGACAGATGGAAGGAGACTGAACATACGAACGAGATATGCCACACCGTCATTTACCGAGTCAGAGCGGAAGATGACCCAACCTATGGCGACAAGAGTCAATGTCAACAGCACAGATGGCAACTGACGGAAACTTGCAGGGTCATCGTATCGTTGCTTTTTCCTGTTGAAAAGCAATAACAGGACAAGAAGAAATGCATGATAGAAGCCCCAAGTTACGAAAGTCCAATTTGCCCCATGCCAAAGACCACTCAACAGGAATACGACAAAGATATTGACGATGGTTCGTCCTTTGCCCCCATGACTTCCTCCTAAAGGAATATACACATAGTCTCTGAACCATGTCATGAGAGATATGTGCCAACGCCTCCAAAACTCAGTCATGTTACGTGAGAAATAAGGACAACGGAAATTGTCGCATAACCTAATTCCAAAAAGTTTAGAAACACCTATGGCGATATCAGAATAGCCAGAGAAATCACAGTATATCTGGAATGTAAAAAGCAACATTCCCATCAAAAGCATAGTACCAGTAGCATCCTGCCAGGTATCCCACACCTGATTGACAGCCATCGCACAACTGTCCGCTATCACCATCTTCTTGAAGACCCCCCATAAAGTCTGCCTTAACCCGTCAACAGCATCATTCCTGTTGAAATATCTTCTGGACAGCATTTGAGGCAATAAACTAGTAGCTCGTTCTATGGGACCTGCCACCAACTGAGGGAAAAAACTAACAAAAGCGAGAAATGCTATGATATCTGTAGTAGGCTTTGCTTTTCCACGATACACATCCAAAACATATCCCAAAGACTGGAATGTGTAGAAGCTAATACCTACCGGCAAGATAATAGACAGTTCTGGGATGGAGAAATCAACTCCTATAGTTTCCCCTATATCACGAAGACTATCAGCAAAGAAATTATAATACTTGAAACAGGCAAGTATACCAAGATTTAAGAGAATGTTTAACCAGAGAATCAAACCTCTCCTTGAAGGATTACGACTAATCAGAAGGGCACTACCATAACTACTGCATGAAGTAATGATTATCAATAGCAAAAATCGGACATCCCACCAACTATAAAACACATAACTGGCTATAACAACCCAGAGGTTCTGCAGACGCAAATGAGATTGTAAAATCCAATAAACGACAAATACTACTGGTAAGAAAAACAAGAATGCGAAAGAAGTAAAAGACATTGCCCGTACCTATTTTACAAGTTCCACTCGTACCAGTCGTAACAGATACCGCGACCACCAAATCCTTCTTTCTGATAAATCAGCCCCTCATTCAGATAGGTACCATGCTTCTCTGTCGAGATACCGAAATCGAAAAACGCATGTTCCTGCAGTGCCTTCGGCAGTATTACATGGAATAAATAGTCAAGAGCATGAATTTTCTTTCCGCGAGGACTGGCAGCAATATACTGAGAATGAACCACACGCCCAGAAATATACAACACAGTACCACCTACGACTTCAGTATTCTCCTTAACGACCATCAGACGAATCAGCTTTGGGAAACGCTGATGTAACAATTCTATCTCCTCAACGGTATGGACAGGAGACAACCCATGACGCTCAAGTAAGTTTTTGGAAAGTACTTCCCAGAATGCCCGATAGTCTTCGGACTCTTCTACCGTCAATCCCATATGTGAGGCATGCCTGACACCACACTCACGGATGCGGTACCACTCACTGTGATGTTCCCGACTGACGGCAGAAGACAACCCCCTTGACATGGTGGCACCACAAATCTCGACTATTGCATACAGGTCTTCCTCTGACGGCTGACGATGGTATATCCACGGCACAGGTTTGTATACTACACGCTTAATACCTTCCTCCTTGAGCATGACATTCAACAGCTTAAAAATCTGCACGACATCAGCTGCTGTAGTCTTGTCACTCATCACCAGTCCACCATACGTCAACCCTTTGTGCGAATAGAAAGTGTCACCATCCACACAACCTGGGAGTAATGCATAGCATTTTCCCCGCCGATAGATAATCAACGAATGGTCATGGAAACGGTCGGCATGATAGTCCATATACCCCCTGTCGAAGAGAAACGTACCATTCTTCGACTGTGCCACGAATGCGTTCCATTCGTCCGCAAGGTCTGGTGTATACCGTTTTATCTCGAACATCCCACGTACTTCAAGAAATCATCATACTCATAGATATAGTCATCCTCCTCATAATGTTCTGAAGCAAGGACAAGACATACGGCGCCACTGGAGAAGTCATCCAGTGTACGCCATGTGTTCGTCTCTATGAGTAAACCCTGATAAGGATGATTCAGCAAGATGGTCTCTCGCTCACGTCCGTTATCCAGTGTCACATGGAATGAGCCGCTCAAAGCCACCACAAACTGACGCAACCTCTTATGAGCATGACCTCCCCTGCTCTCACCACCGGGGACATCATACACCCAATAGACACGCTTGATATCAAACGGCACCATTTGCTGCGCCTCAGCGAATGTCAAGTTGCCACGAGGGTCAGTAATCTTGGGTAAGTCTATGATCTTTCCTATCATTTCTTCATATAAGGATCTGTACCCAGAACGGTCTTGGCAAGACGCTTTGCCTTGTCACGGAGCTCATCAGTACTGTCACCCACCTCACCATAGCAGAGGACAACACCCATTCGACGACCAAAATGAGCCTCGGGCTTACCGAAGATACGGATGCGGGTACGGTCTTCTTTCAGTGCCTCCACAAGATTGTAATCTAACGGTCCCACCTTCTCCTCTGGAGAGAGGATAACAGCGGAAGCACCAGCATGCTCCAGATGGATACCGGCGATAGGCAGTCCCATGACAGCACGGAAATGAAGCTCAAACTCTGAGAGGTTAGTGGTATGACCCAGTGTCACCATACCAGTATCATGCGGACGTGGTGAGAGTTCTGAGAAGATAACCTCTCCCTGACGGGTCAGGAAGAACTCTACACCCCAGATACCATAACCAGTAAGTGCTTTTGTCACCTGGTCAGCCATGTGCTGAGCCTGTTTGAGAGCTTCATCCGAAATCTTATAGGGTTGCCATGACTCACGATAGTCACCGCCCTTCTGCACATGCCCAATAGGCGGACAGAAAATCGTGGGAGCGTTCTTCTGGGTCACGGTAAGCAATGTAAACTCCGACTCGAAGTCGATAAACTCCTCAATAATTACCTCCTTGACATCACCACGGCTACCCTCCATTGCCTCACGGAAAGCCTGTTCCAGTTCATCATCGTTATGCACATAGCTCTGTCCATGACCAGAGGAAGACATCAGCGGTTTCACCACACAAGGGAAGCCAATCTCATCTGCTGCCTTCTTGAACTCGTCGAAAGTCTTGGCATAGAAATACTTTGCCGTACGCAAGCCGAGTTCACGACTGGCAAGGTCACGGATGGCACGACGGTTCATCGTGAAATTGACAGCACGGGCAGAAGGAACCACCTGGATACCCTCCTTCTCAAAGTCAAAAAGACGCTCGGTACGGATAGCCTCTATCTCCGGGACGATGATATCTGGCTGATGTTTCTTGACAGCAGCAGTCAGCGCATCACCATCGAGCATAGAGAACACCTCACGCTCGTCAGCCACCTGCATAGCAGGGGCATCGTTATAACGGTCACAAGCCACAACATAAGCACCAGCGCGCTTGGCAGCAATCACGAACTCCTTACCTAACTCACCACTTCCCAGTAACAGAATCTTCTTCATAATCGTATTTGTTTTGTTTATCGGTTTGCATACATATTATCATAATACTTCTGGTAGTCACCAGAGGTTACGTTATCGAGCCACTCCTGATTGTCCAGGTACCAGCGGACGGTCTTCTCGATACCCTCTTCAAACTGCAAGGAGGGTTCCCATCCAAGTTCTTTCTGCAACTTAGTAGAGTCTATGGCATAACGGAGGTCATGACCGGCACGGTCAGTGACGAAGGTAATCAAGTCCATGTCCTCGCCCTCTTTACGACCCAGCAAACGGTCCACAGTCTTGATGACCACTTTGATGATATCAATGTTCTTCCACTCGTTGAAACCTCCGATGTTATACGTATCAGCAATCTTTCCCTCATGGAAGATGAGGTCGATGGCACGGGCATGATCTTCGACAAACAGCCAGTCACGCACGTTCTCACCTTTACCATAGACCGGCAGTGGCTTGCGGTGACGGATATTGTTGATGAAAAGCGGTATCAGTTTCTCTGGGAACTGGTACGGACCATAGTTATTCGAGCAGTTGGTCACCACAACAGGCATGCCATAAGTGTCGTGGAAAGCACGCACGAAATGGTCACTGGATGCCTTCGATGCACTATAGGGTGAGTGTGGATTATACTTCGTGGCCTCCAGGAAGAACTTATCACCATACGCCAAGTGATGCTCTGCACTCGAAGCCGTCGTCGTGAAGGGTGGCTCAATACCCTCTGGATGGGTGAGCTCCAGGGCACCATATACCTCATCGGTGGAGATATGGTAGAAGCGCTTACCTTCGTACTTCTCAGGCAGTGACTCCCAATACAACTTGGCTGCCTGCAGCAGCGAGAGTGTACCCATCACATTGGTCTTGGCAAAGGTAAACGGATCCTTGATGGAACGGTCCACATGACTCTCAGCAGCCAAATGGATGATACCGTCCACCTTCTTGTCCTGCATCAACTGATAGAAGGCATCAAAGTCACAGATGTCCATCTTCACAAACTCATAGTTGGGTTTATCCTCGATATCCTTGAGATTAGCGAGATTGCCTGCATACGTCAACTTATCCAGATTGATGATGTGGTAATCTGGGTACTTGTTCACAAAAAGGCGCACCACATGACTTCCGATGAAGCCTGCACCGCCAGTAATTACAATTGTACGTTTCATATTATTTCTTTTTTTTCGATATTCCGATATTATCTCCCTAATGTAATCACCTCACAATCGGTGAATTTTTCGCCCTCGATGGTCAGGCGTACCAGAGTACGCTCCTTATGCCATCCTTGCATCCCTGCAGCGCCCGGGTTTATATGCAGAAGATTGAGGGTCTTATCGAACTTCACCTTCAGGATATGAGAGTGACCGGTGATAAAGAGCTGGGGAGGTGAAGCATAGAGTTGTCCACGAATCGAGTAGTCATAATTTCCAGGATAACCACCGATATGCTTCATCAACACGTCAACATCCTCACATTTCCAACGCAGCACCTCAGGATACATCAGACGGAGGTCTCCTCCATCACAGTTGCCACAGACAGCACGTAACGGACGGAACTCATTCAAGCGTTCAGCCACCTCCAGAGAACCGATATCCCCAGCGTGCCATATCTCGTCGCAAGGCTCGAAATACTTCAGGTACTTATCGTCCCAGTAGCTGTGCGTATCACTGATAATGCCTATTCGTTTCATAAATTAAACTTCTTTCTGATAAACTCGGCTATCATCTTCTCCGTGTCCACCATACCCAGTATACTAGTATTTACACAGAGGTCATACGACTCAGCATGCCCCCATTTCTTACCTGTATAGTAGTTGTAATAAGAGGCACGCTTACCCTCTGCCTGAAGGATGATCCGTTTTGCCTCCGGAGGTGTCACTTTCTGCTTATTAAGGATCTGTTCTACCCTGTCATGCATGGAGGCTGTAATAAAGATATTCACCACATTCTCAAAATCACGAAGCACGTAGTCAGCGCAACGACCTACAAAGACGCAAGAGCCCTCTTGCGCTGCCTTACGGATAGCATCACTTTGAAATTTAAACAGGTTCTCTTGTGAGAAACCCGACTCATAGGCACCACTCACATGAGGAGTTGTCATACTGAACAGTCCGCGGATAAATCCCTTTTTCTCATCGTTCTGCTCAAATATTTTCTCACTAAAGCCACTTTCCTTGGCTGCAAGATTAAGAATTTCTTTGTCATAATACTTGGCATTGAAGTCGAGGGCTAACATACGGGCGATGTCATGTCCACCACTTCCCAGCTGTCTTCCGACATTGATGATAAGATGTTTATTTTCCATAAGCTTTGAATTTTCTGATATACCAAAATAACAGTGGAATAGTCATAGAGAAAGAGCCGAAATCACTTGCCGCCATAGAATACCATACACCATCCAAGCCCCAGAAAAATGGGAAGATATATGCCATAGGCAACAAGAGAATCAACTGACGCGAGAGAGAAAGGAATATACTGATCTTCACCTTGCCGATACACTGGAAAAAATTAGTGATAACAGCTTGTGCACCCACCACGAAGAACACAATCATATTGAGTTTGATACCACGTGCTGCAATATCAATCAGTGTGGAGTCTGTTGTGAACACGCGGGCAATCTGTTCGGGAAAGAGCATTGACACCGTCCAACCTATCAGCAGGATGGTTGTCGCTGTGGCTATCGTCAACCACAGACAACGGAACATACGGTCGAAATGTTCGGCACCATAGTTATAACCCACGATGGGCTGCATACCTTGTATCATACCCATCACAAACATGAAAAGTACCATCACCACAGAGTTGGCAATGGAATAGGCTCCTACCGCCATATCTCCGCCATAGCGCACGAACTGGTTGTTCATGACGATAACTATCACACAGGAAGTAGCATTCATCAGGAAGGGTGAGATACCTATCGAGATGATGTTCTTCACCAAATTAATCTTCAATTTATAGATACCCTTGCGAAGATGTAGCAACTCACGTTTGTCTGAGAACACCCACATCTGCCAACAAAGTGCCATTGTCTGTGAGGTGACGGTGGCAAGGGCGGCACCTCTGATGCCCCATCGGAACCACCAAACAAAAGCAATGACCAGGAAGATGTTCATACCCACCGTAAAGAGAGTGGCATACATAGCGTGACGGGGCTTTCCCGCAGCCCTCAGCACAGCATTCATTCCGAAATACATGTGAGTGATGATATTACCCAACAGAATAACTATCATGAACTCACGAGCATAGGGTAATGTCACGTCAGAGGCACCGAAGAAACGCAAGATAGGATCAAGGAACACTAGGCATACCGCCATGAACAGAAAACCGATAATCAAGTTCAGTGTCACTGTATTGCCCAGCAGATACTGCGCCGTCTTATAGTCTCGCTGCCCTAACTTCACGGAGATACATGTTGAGGCACCTACTCCGACTGCGGCACCGAAGGCGGCACTGAGGTTCATGAATGGAAAGGTGATACCCAAACCCGCTATCGCCTCAGGACCCACCACCTGACCTATAAACGCACGGTCGATGATGTTATAAAAACTTGAAGCCGTCATCGCGACAATGGCAGGTAGGGCATACTGCATCAACAGTTGTCCCACAGGCTTTGTGCCCAGTTCGAGTGTCGCTTGTTTATTATCGTTCATAATCTTTTGCAAAATTACGAATTAGTAAGCAGAAAACCAAATTTTGGAGAAGCGAATGCAGAGAGAGACTATTTTTTTCTGCAAAGTGACGACAAAAGTTGGCAATGTCAACAAAAATTGCTAACTTTGTCAGCCATAATAATAAAGTATAGAATGACTCGTAAGGAAAGATATGACTATGTACTCAAGTACTTCCGTGAGCAGATGCCGGAGGTACAGACAGAACTGGAGTTCAGCAGTGTGTTCCAGTTGCTGGTGGCTGTGATACTGAGTGCCCAATGTACAGACAAACGCATTAACCAAGTGACACCTGAGCTGTTTCGTCATTTCCCTGACGCAAAAACGATGGCGACAGCGGAAGTGGAGGACGTGCTGGAATACGTAAAGAGTGTCTCCTACCCTAATTCGAAGGCAGAGCATCTGGTGAAAATGGCGCGAATGCTGGTAGAGAGACATGAGGGAGAGGTACCGCAGGATATGAACCTGCTGCTAGACTTGCCGGGGGTTGGCAGGAAGACAGCAAATGTGATACAGAGCGTTGCTTTCGGCAAGTCTTCCATGGCTGTGGATACACACGTCTTCCGTGTCAGTCACCGGTTAGGACTCGTCACAAAGAAAGATAACACTCCTTATAAAGTAGAACAGATGCTGGTAAAAAATATACCCGCGGAAGATATTCCACGGGCACATCATTGGCTATTGCTTCACGGGCGGTATGTGTGTACCTCCAGAAAGCCACATTGTAAGAAATGTGACCTTAATGGTGTCTGCCCTTCTGCCACCCTTTCATCATCCTACGATGGAACTGGCTCTCAGCCCTGATGGCATCATAGACTTTTGACGCAGGAAGCACTTGCATCATCTTCTTATGATAGCACTGCTCCAACTGCTTGAGCTCAATATCCCATTTGTCACGCTCACGGATAGCAGCAGCACACCCTTCCTCTGTAGTAGGTTTCTCCTTTCCGACATCACGCATTTTCTTATACAGACAACGCTGTTTCTTATGCATCTCACGAAGCAGGGGGAAGAACTTGGCAGCTTCTTCATCTGTGAGTCGTACCTCTTTCGTAATATATGCCGTCATCTCCGCATCAAATTTCTCGGGAGAAAATTTCTTCCCCTGTGCGAAACATACGGTGACCAGTATGAAAGAGAAACAAAAAAATACATATCGCTTCATAGACATCACTCTTTAATTATCTGCCAGACAGGCGTAAATATCTGAATTATCTATCATCGCATAATCAGCGGCAGCATCCATATACGACTCAGAGACAGCCATCTGTGGTGTCTCATGCGCCTCCGTACTGATACGTGAGAAGTACACTGCAACACAGAACACTGCAACCACCAGACAAGCAGCTGCATACATCCAAGGGCGGAGCAGTACTCGACGTGCCTCCTGCTGACGCTCTGGCAACTGATTCATCACCTGCTCAGCAAAACTGTCAAAATATCCTTCCGGAACCTGGAAAGGATTGTGCTTCGTCAGTCGCTCTTCTAAATATTTCTCTTCGTTCATAGTTGTTTTCTTTACTATTTGGACGTTCATTAACAGGAAAGGTTTAATCCCGTTGTTTAAAAAACTCTGATATTTTCTTCACAGCAATATGATAAGATGCTTTCAACGCCCCCTCTGAGGTATTGAGAATCTTACTCATCTCACTATATTTCATCTCGTCATAATAACGGAGATTGAAAACTGTACGCTGCACTTCTGGCAACTGGGCAATTGCTTCCTGCAACTGTGCCTCTGTCTCGTCTCCATCGAAATAGCGGTCTGCAAGAAGAGTATTGGCAATACCTGGGGTATCATCGGCACTAACAGCAGTAACCCCTTTTTGCCGTCGTACGAAATCAAGGCTCTCATTAATGGCAATACGATAAAGCCAGGTAGAAAGTTTGGAATCCTTACGGAAAGAGTCCAGATTGGTCCAGGCCTTCATCATCACATTCTGCATGACATCATTGGCGTCCTCATGGGTAAGCACAATACGGCGCACCTGCCAATACAGTTGTTCACTATATTGTCGAACGACCATCTCAAAAGCCTTCCGCTGCGTAGCAGGATCTGAGAGCATGGCTGTCAACTGCTTCTCATCAATGGTCATCAGATGTATTTCTTTAAGTGGTTCCACACAGACTTATCATATCCATACACATCCGGATAGGTCTGTATATATCCATTCTCATCTGGATAAATGGTATAATAAATAATATAAATAGGTACGTGAGGCTTCACAGGCATATAACTAATCAACCTGCGAGGAAGTTTACGACCATTCTCATTCTCCTTAGGCTCATGAGTGCGGACATACTCCTTGCCCTGCTCGGTCTGCGGAGCGATGTCCATCGAGATGCGTATCTTATCAAGTGTCCAGTCATCAATATCCCCTAAGAGGAAATGGGCAAAGTCAAAAGGACGCTGTACACGAACACAGCCATGCGACACACCTCGCCAACTGTTTTGGAAGAAACCAGGCGTTGATGTGTCGTGCAGATATACTGAGAAATTATTCTTAAAACGGAACACAATGCGCCCCAGAGAATTTCCACGTCCTCCGTCTTGCGACACCCGATACTTGCCACTCTCCAGCATTGCACGACTCACACTGCCAATAGCGACTTTTTTACCGGTGGCACGCTCAGCGATGTAGTAACGGTGACGAGCGAAATAGGCGCTGTCACCAGCATGTCTGAGTACATCATTGTTGACAATGCTTTGAGGAATATTCCATTCTGGATTGACTTGAAAATACTCTATTGCACTGGTCAGCAAAGGTGTTCTCGTGCTGTTTGTGCCACACCCAATACGCATTGACATGGTCGAATCAGGACCATAGGCATAGAGCATGAAAGCAGGTATATTGACCACCACATACTTACCTGTAGTGGGCATCGGACTTTTTTCCTTCCAACGACAACGCTCCATATTAACTAATACTTTCATCCGCTTGTCCGTTGAAGAGTCTGACAACTGACTCAACAAACTACGATAGAGCGGAGACTGAGGTTCCACTTCCCGCATCATAGGTCCCACGCTATCGTTGGATATCTTACGAAAAGCTTTCTCATAGAAAGCACAAGAAGGACGTAATACAGGAACATCATACTGGTTGACATAGCGTGTCTTGACATTTCCAAGACTATCGGGTTTTGACTCCACTATATTCATGGCAGACTTCGGATTAACAAAACCATATTGTTGACCTGCCACATAAGTTAAATATGCATGCGTCAGACGGTACTCCAAATGAGCTATCACCTCATTAATGGAATGCTCCTTGTCGAAGTCCAACGCTTTGAAGCGACGTAAGTCATCCTCTATCTCATCAATTTTGAAACGAGCAACGGAAAAACCTATCCGCTCCACCTGATATAACTGTTGTATCAGTGTATCAGCCATCGGAGAAACGCCCTGCCTGCTAATCCACAACATAGGACCATCCCCATGATAGTACAAAGCTGTACGAACTGAGGGAGACAATGTGTCTTTGCCTACCTTCCCCATTTTTTTCAAGGCTGACTGTATTTCGGATGGTGTTATTTTAAAAGCAGGCGTCTTCAAATCTGAAAACGCCTCCATAGTTATTTCGCCTTTCTGAATGGAATCACCATTACATCCTACGAGGGATAATGACACCATCAGAAATAAAAGGAATATCAGATGACAATCTTTCTGACAACCTTTCCAACTTTGATAATGTAGCAACCTTTAGGTATGTTTGTTAATTCAATTCTTTGTGCCGGACTTTCTATACGTACTGACATTACATGACGACCGGTCAATGAAATGACCTCCATGACCTGTCCCTCCGCTCCAGTAATATGGACGACAGACCTGTTAACATTTATCTGGACATCGTTTTTCTCATCTATCTGCTCAATACCAAGGCTCTCAACCGGAACCGCTTGAGCAGTTAATGGGAGCATGAACAAACATGCAACAAAAAGTGATATGTTAAGTAATCGTTTTATCATACGCTATACATATTGCAATTGCAAAAGTAGCAAAAATAATTAGAATTACCAAATTATAACGAAAAAAAATGCACTTAAAGGTCAAAAATCATCTGCTCGTCACATAAAAAGCTGTTCTCAAACACCTCTTTTGCCTCATTTAAAAGTACGTGTTCATCGTCATAACGTGAGGAATAATGTCCTAGCAACAACTTACCGACTTGTCCATCACGCGCCACCGACGCCGCTTGGCGGGCGGTGGAATGATAGTATTTCTCTGCCAGTTGCAGGTTATCCATGCCATAAGTGCTTTCATGATATAATGCCGTCACGCCCTTTATCCTTTCGTGAAGTGTGGGAATATAACGAGTATCACTACAGTAAGCATAGCTGCGGGCTGGCTCGGCAGGCTCCACCAAACAATTATTAGTCACGATCTCACCTTCTGCAGTCACCCAATCAGCACCCATCTTGATGTTATTAATCTGAGAGATAGGAATCTGATAGAAACTTATCATGTCACGCTTGATATGCGGCAAGGTGGGCTTCTCCTTAAAAAGAAATCCACAACACGGAATACGATGCTCTAAAGGAATGGATTCTACTGTCAGACTGCGATCCTCATAAATCACATCCTGACGAGTCGTATCAACAGCATGGAAGACCACTTCATAATCAAGCCCATGACAAAACAATTGCATTTGCTTATGTAGCATTATCTCTAATGCTGCTGGGGCATAGACATCCAATTTCGCAGATCGACCCAAAAGACCAAAAGTACTTATCATACCTATCAGTCCAAAACAATGATCACCATGAAGATGACTGATAAAAACGGCTGAGAGCTTGGTGAAGCGGATTCGGGAACGACGTAACAACATCTGCGTTCCCTCTCCACAATCTATCATAAACTGCTTGCCGCGCACTTCCACCACTTGCGCCGAGGCATAATGATGAAGTGTCGGCAAAGCACTTCCACACCCTAATATATGTATTCTAAAAGGCTCCAAGACTATGCTCAAATTTTATAATCATCCTCGGATGCCTCTTCCAGTTTAATGTCAGAATCCAACTTCTTCTGCTGTTGACGACCATACTCATAAGTATCCTCGCCCTCCTTTAGTATCAAAGAATCAGGAGTCAGACGCACAATATTATAAAGAATAATCTCTTCTTCTTCGCCACCACCCTCGCGAACATCAACTAACTCCAATTTCCCTTGAACCAACCGCCATGTCTTATAAGTAATACTGCTTTGCTGAATACCTTCCACAATACCACCTTCTTTGATGCGGAAGCCAACCTCATCGCTACCGTCCAACGGGTTGGGCATTACCCAGTTTCCTAACAATGCTGCCTGATTGACAACTATCAAAGCCTCTGTCTTTTTATCATTAGGAACTACGGCCATGCGATCACCAGCTTGCAACCCACCGAATATCTGATTATTCTCACGGGCATAGTTGATGTCTAGCTGTATAGTATCCCCCAGGTCTGTGATTATTTGAAGCGTATTCATCGCTGTACCCTCACCACAAACACCATATACCGTAGGATCCTGCATGCCACTCATGTCCGTCGAATCACCATTGTCAAAAGGTACTGGTTGCGTCTTACCACCACAACTGCTCAATGAAATTACCATAGCAGCCGTCAAAGTCATTACAAATGCAATTTTCTTCATTGTTATCTTATTTTTATTGGTTTTCTTTAAGTTTTGCCTCATTCCACAGGTCATCCATTTCCTGAAGGGTCATCTCTGTAAGCGGTTTGCCCACTTTAATGCTATGCTGTTCGATATAATCAAAACGACGGATGAACTTCTGGTTAGTCGACTCCAACGCATTGTCAGGATTAAGATGATAAAGACGGGCCGCATTGATGACAGCAAACAAAAAGTCGCCCAACTCTTGTTCCGAGTGCTTCTTGTCTTCTTTTCTCAGTTCTGCCTCCAGCTCATCAATTTCCTCGCGCACTTTAGACCACACATCTTGCTTATCCTCCCAGTCAAAACCGACATGACGGGCCTTATCTTGAATCCTGTATGCCTTGATGAGTGAAGGCAGAGAAGCCGGAACACCCCCCAAGACAGATTTGTTGCCATCCTTTTCTTTCTGTTTGATTTGCTCCCAATTATCAAGCACCTGCTCCGCATTCTTAGCGACAACGCTGCCATAGACATGCGGATGACGGAATATCATCTTATCACACAGCTTGTTACATACATCGGCTATATCAAACTGCGACTTTTCCTCTCCTATTCTACTATAGAAGACAATATGAAGAAGAACATCGCCCAGTTCTTTACATATTTCTGTAGCGTCATCCCGCAGAAGCGCATCGCTGAGTTCGTATGCTTCCTCTAAAGTATTGGGACGCAACGACTCATTTGTTTGTTTCCTATCCCATGGGCACTCCACCCTCAGACGATCCATCACATCCAGCAATCGCCCGAAAGCAGCCATTTTTTCATCTCTTGTATGTTTTTGTTCCATAATCAATCGCAAAAGTACAAAATAAAAACGAAACTACCAAATTTCATCGACCTATTTGGCAGTTTCAATTTTTTTATGTACTTTTGCACGTCATTATTAAATAAGTATGGAATTAGCAAGCAAATACGACCCAAAAGAGGTCGAGTCGAAATGGTATCAGTATTGGTTAGACAACAAGTTGTTCGCCAGCAAGCCTGACGGACGTGAACCCTATACAATCGTCATTCCACCGCCCAATGTGACTGGTGTCCTGCACATGGGACACATGCTGAACAACACCATCCAGGACATTTTGGTACGCCGTGCCCGTATGGAGGGTAAGAACGCATGCTGGGTTCCAGGTACCGATCATGCCTCTATTGCCACGGAAGCGAAAGTAGTAAAGAAACTCGCCGAACAAGGTATCAAGAAGCACGACCTTACTCGTGAGGAATTCTTGAAACATGCATGGGACTGGACGGAAGAACATGGAGGTATCATTCTCAAACAACTACGTCGTTTAGGTGCTTCATGCGACTGGGACCGCACTGCGTTTACCATGGATGAGAAACGCTCAGAAAGTGTCATCAAGGTTTTTGTTGACCTTTATAACAAAGGATTAATCTACCGTGGACTTCGCATGGTAAACTGGGATCCGAAAGCATTGACGGCACTTTCTACTGAGGAGGTTATTTACAAAGAAGAGAAGAGTCATCTGTTCCATCTGAAATATTATGTTGAAGGACTAAAGAGTCTGGAGAATCAAGATGTACTGGAAAAAGAAGGCAACATCATTCATAAGGATGCCAAAGGTTATTACGCCGTTGTTGCCACCACACGACCAGAAACAATCATGGGCGACACTGCAATGTGCATCAATCCCAAGGACCCTAAGAACCAATGGTTAAAGGGACGGCAAGTAATTGTGCCTTTGGTGAATCGTGTCATTCCTGTAATAGAAGACCGCTACGTGGACATTGAGTTTGGTACTGGTTGTCTGAAAGTAACACCTGCTCATGACACCAATGACTACATGTTGGGGAAGACTCACGATTTAGAGACCATCGACATCTTTAATGCAGATGGAACCATTTCCAAACAGTCTCCATTATATGTAGGAATGGACCGTTTCGATTGTCGTAAGCAGATAGCAAAAGACTTACAGGAAGCAGGACTAATGGAGCGAATAGAAGATTACACCAATAAGGTGGGCTATTCTGAGCGGAACCCGGACACAGCTATAGAGCCCCGCCTCTCACTTCAGTGGTTCTTAAAGATGAAGCATTTTGCAGATATCGCTCTTCCACCCGTCATAAATGATGACATAAAGTTCTATCCTACAAAATACAAAACCACTTATAAGAACTGGTTGGAGAACATTCAGGACTGGTGTATTTCCCGTCAACTGTGGTGGGGTCACCGTATTCCTGCTTATTATTATAATAAGGAAGGGGATTTCGTTGTAGCAGAGAACCGTGAGAAGGCACTAGAACTAGCCAAACTAAAGAATCCTACTGTAACAGATGCCGATTTGAGACAAGACGAGGATGCTCTTGACACATGGTTCTCGTCATGGCTATGGCCTATCTCCCTCTTTGACGGTATCAACAATCCCCAAAGTGAGGAACTCGCCTATTACTATCCCACGTCAGACCTCGTAACGGGTCCGGACATCATCTTCTTCTGGGTTGCCCGTATGATAATGGCAGGATATGAGTATGTCGGCAAGATGCCTTTCAAGCATGTTTACTTTACAGGTATTGTTCGCGACAAACTGGGACGAAAGATGTCCAAATCTCTTGGCAACAGTCCTGACCCCATCGAACTCATTGAGAAGTTCGGAGCAGATGGTGTTCGCATGGGTATGATGCTCTCTGCTCCTGCCGGCAATGACATTCTCTTTGATGAGAGTTTGTGTGAACAAGGTCGTAACTTCAACAACAAGATATGGAATGCTTTCCGGCTCGTCAAAGGATGGCAGGTGGCAGATATACAACAGAATGAAGCCAGTAAGATTGCTGTGGCATGGTTTGATGCCAAGTTAAAACTTGCCAATGAAGAATTACAAGACCTGTTCTCAAAGTATCGCATCTCTGAGGCATTGATGGTTGTATATAAACTTTTCTGGGACGAGTTCTCCAGTTGGTATCTGGAAATGGTAAAACCTTCCTACGTCAACGGTGAGGCACAACCTATTGACAAGGGCACTTTTGAAGCGACATTGCGTTTCTTCGACATTCTATTGAAAATGCTTCATCCTTTCATGCCATTCATCACTGAAGAATTATGGCAAGCACTCTACGAACGTCAAGCGGGCGAGAGCATCATGCGTGAAAGTTTGAAGCTCAACACTCCTACTGACGAAGAGAAAAAACTTGCCAATGACATAGAAGAGGTAAAACAGATTGTCAGTGGCGTTCGTATGGTTCGCAATCAGAAAAACATTGCTCCCAAAGAAGCGCTTGAGCTGCAGGCTGTATCCGCCAACCATTATGAGGCATACACAGCCGCCATCGTGAAAATGGCGAATGTGAATGCAATTCATGTTGTCAGCGAGAAAGACGCCACCGCCTCTGCCTTCATGGTGGGAACCGACGAGTTTGCTATTCCATTGGGCAACATGATAGACATTGATGCAGAAATAGAAAAACAAGAGGCACAACTGAAGCATCTGGAGGGTTTCCTTGCAGGTGTTATGAAAAAACTCTCTAACGAGCGGTTCGTACAGAACGCTCCTGAGGCTGTCGTTGCCTTGGAACGTAAAAAACAAAGTGATTCTGAAGAGAAAATCGCTGCATTGAAAGAGTCTTTGGCTGCCCTACGAGCACAGAAATAGAATGCCAATCATAGAGATTACAAGCCTCTCCCAACCTGGTGTAGAAATATTCAGCCAACTGACTGAATCACAATTACGTAACAGGATTGAACCCGAAAAGGGTATCTTTATCGTGGAAAGTCCGAAAGTAATCCGTGTGGCTATACAAACAGGTTACCAACCTGTTGCACTGCTTTGTGAGCGAAAACATATTGATGGGGATGCTGCCGATATTATAAAACATTGCGACGGCATCCCAATTTATACAGGTAGCCGGGAACTACTGGCAAGTTTGACAGGCTATACCCTTACCAGAGGGGTGCTCTGCGCCATGCGCCGACCAATCCCGCTAAGTGTGGAGAAAGTTTGCAAAGACGCACATCATATTGTAGTAATAGATGGTGTGGTGGATACGACCAATATAGGAGCGATTTTCCGCTCTGCAGCAGCATTAGGAATGGATGCCGTTTTATTGACCACCGACTCTTGTGACCCTTTTAACCGCAGGGCTGTCCGGGTATCAATGGGGTCTGTATTTCTTGTCCCTTGGACATGGATAGATGGGAATATCAATCAACTGCGCGCTTGGGGATTCAAAACACTGGCAATGGCACTGGCAGACAACTCTCTCCCACTCGATGCGCCCATCCTGAAACAGGAGGAACGGCTTGCCATCATCATGGGAACTGAAGGTGACGGACTACCCAAAGAAGTCATTGCCGATGCCGACTATGTAGTAAGAATCCCTATGGCACATAGTGTCGACTCACTCAATGTCGCTGCTGCGTCAGCTGTCGCTTTTTGGGAACTGACAAGGAAATCTCAGAATTAATCAAATAATTTTGAATATCTCTTTTTTTATTCGTATCTTTGCAAACGCATTATGGAGAATAACAGTATATTACAGAAACTGGACGGACTGGAAGCCCGCTTTGAGGAGGTATCTACACTGATTACCGACCCTAATGTGATAGCCGACCAGAACCGTTTCGTGAAACTTACGAAGGAATATAAGGATTTGGGCGACATCATGGATGCCCGCAAACGCTATATTGCCTGTCTGAATAGTATCAAAGAGGCAAAAGACATCCTTGCCAATGAGGACGATGCCGAAATGAAGGAGATGGCTCGTGAGGAACTTGCCGAAAACGAAGCGTTACAACCCAAGCTGGAGGAGGAAATCAAAATTGCCCTTATTCCGAAGGACCCCGAGGACGCCAAGAACGTGCAGATGGAAATCCGTGCGGGAACTGGTGGTGATGAGGCGTGTCTGTTTGCTGGCGATTTGTTTAAGATGTATAAGAGTTTTTGTGACTCGAAAGGGTGGCAACTCGCTGTTACCAGTGTCTCAGAGGGAGCAGTGGGCGGTTATAAGGAAATCGACTTCGCCGTGAGCGGTGCGGATGTCTACGGTACTTTGAAATATGAATCAGGAGTTCACCGTGTTCAGCGTGTGCCTGCTACGGAGACGCAGGGTCGAATGCACACTTCTGCAGCCACTGTCGCTGTACTTCCTGAAGCTGACAAGTTTGAGGTTCATATCAACGAGGGAGAGATTAAATGGGACACTTTCCGAAGCAGTGGTGCCGGTGGGCAGAATGTTAACAAGGTGGAGTCTGGTGTTCGCCTGCGTTATATGTGGAAAAATCCCAATACGTGTGAGACGGAGGAGATACTTATTGAATGTACTGAGACACGTGACCAGCCGAAGAACAAAGAACGTGCCCTCTCGCGCTTGTACACTTTTATATATGACAAGGAGCACCAAAAATATATGGACGATATCGCTTCACGTCGAAAGACACTGGTATCTACTGGTGACCGTTCGGCGAAGATTCGAACCTATAACTTCCCACAAGGACGTGTGACAGATCACCGCATTGGTTATACTACTCACGACTTACAAGGTTTCCTCGGCGGTGACATCCAGCCCATGATAGATGCACTGACCGTTGCTGAAAATGCAGAGCGCATGAAAGAATCAGAACTATAAGATTATGAATAGACAAGAGTTAATACAGCAAATCAAAGAGAAACAATCGTTTCTCTGCGTAGGTCTGGACACAGACATCAACAAGATTCCCCAGTGCATCATTGAGGAAGCAAGGGCTAAGGATGGAGAAGATTATATCTTCAGAGCTCTCTGTGAGTTTAACGCCCTCATCATTGATGCGACAGCACCCTATTGTGTCGCCTACAAGCCCAATCTTGCCTTTTATGAGGCATACGGTGTAGACGGCATTCTTGCCTTTGAGGCAACTATCGACTACTTAAAGGAGGAATATCCTAACCACTTTGTCATCGCTGATGCCAAGCGTGGGGATATAGGCAACACCTCAAAGATGTATGCCAAGACTTTCTTTGAAGAATATGATGTCGACGCACTGACCGTTGCACCTTATATGGGCGAAGATTCTGTGACGCCCTTCCTCGGCTATGATAACAAATGGGTCATTCTACTGGCATTGACCTCGAATAAAGGTTCGCTTGACTTTCAGTTGACGGAAGACAAAAATGGCGTTCGCTTGTTTGAGAAAGTCCTAAAACAAAGTCAGCAGTGGGGTAATGATGAGAATATGATGTATGTTGTAGGAGCCACCCAGGGACGTATGTTTGAGGACATCCGTAAAGTAGCCCCAACCCATTTCCTGCTTGTTCCAGGTGTCGGAGCACAAGGAGGCAGTTTACAGGAAGTATGCCAATACGGTATGACAAAAGACTGCGGGTTGCTTGTTAATTCTTCACGCGGTATTATTTATGCTAGCAATGGAGAATACTTTGCTGAGGTAGCCGCCCAAAAAGCCAAAGAGCTGCAAGAGCAGATGGCAGAAGAAATAAAGAAGAGGATGTAAGAATCATCTTACGGCAAAGGTTTTACATAGCGCATCTCATGAAGGATGCGCTTTTGTCTTTTTAAGACATAAGCACTAGGTCTTGCGGAATTATAGCGTAAAGGATTAGGTAATGTGGCGGCAATCAACGCACACTCCGCACTAGTTAATTGGGAGGCGGTTTTATGAAAATGCCATTCTGCTACAGCATCAACACCATAGATTCCATCCCCCATCTCTATGGAATTCAAATAGACTTCCATAATACGCTGTTTCGACCACATCAGCTCTATCAGTGCTGTAAAATAAACCTCAAAGCCTTTTCGTAACCAAGAGCGACCTGGCCATAGAAAAACATTCTTTGCCGTCTGCTGAGAGATGGTAGAGGCACCTAACTTCCGTTTCTCTGGGTGCTTGAGATTACGGATAGCAGCATGTTCTATCGCTTTATAGTCAAACCCATGATGGTCCAGAAAACGCGCATCCTCACTTCCCATTACAGCTAGTGACATAGAGGGAGAAATTTCCTCAAAGGGTACCCAATGGTGATGTAACGTCAGATCTTTACCCTCTGATATTTGTTCACCTAGACGAATGAACATCAAGGGTGTGAACCAGACAGGAACCCAACGTAATACGACCACAGAAAGAATAGTGGAGGCAAAAAAAGCCACCACTATCCACATGAAAAATCTTTTAATCTTATGTAGTAATGTTTTCATTACTGAAGTGTACCTGCTTCAGCCTTTTGGATCATCTCCTTGCTGGCATACATGTATACTTCCACGCGACGGTTCTGCTGACGACCTGCAGCAGTAGAGTTATCGGCAACAGGATTTGTTGAACCTTGTCCCTCTACACTCTTAATCTGCTTAGCCTGAACACCACATGAACGAAGATAGTTGTTTACGCTATTGGCACGATTAACTGACAATGGCTGGTTAATAGCATCGCTACCAGTGTTATCAGTATGACCGATGATAGCTACATCACAGTCTGTATTGGAGTTCAACACACGGGCAAACTCTGCGAGAGAGTTCTTCGCACTAGTGCTAAGATCAGCCTTACCAGTAGCGAAAAGAATACCTGAGTCAAAGGTTACCTTTACTGCATCCAGACCATTGGTGTCCTTAACAGTCTCCACCTGGGCGTTCTGAACCTGCTGAGCCTGCTGTTTAGCCTTATCCATTTTCTTACCGATAATAGCGCCAGCACCAGCACCAACAGCACCGCCAACAGCAACACCCACTGCAGTATTACCAGCTATAGCACCAATAATACCACCCAATAAAGCACCGCCACCGGCACCAATACCTGCACCCTTCTGGGTGTTGTTACAAGCAAAGAGCATTCCTACGCAAAGTAACAAAGAAACAATTTTAATTTTCATATTACATTTAATTTAAATATGGTGATAATTTTGAGGCAAAGATACAAATTAATTTTGAACTTGGTGATTATATTTCATAATTATTTCGTAATTTTGCACCAAATTTTGAAAATTGAAGTAATTTTATGGCAAAAGAACTCAAAGAAATGACCAAAAGAGCTGACAATTATAGTCAGTGGTATAACGACTTGGTGGTGAAGGCCGACCTTGCTGAGCAGTCAGCAGTGCGCGGCTGCATGGTCATCAAGCCATACGGCTATGCTATCTGGGAGAAAATGCAGCAGCAGTTAGATAAGATGTTTAAGGAGACTGGTGCTCAGAATGCCTATTTCCCACTTCTCATCCCAAAGTCGTTCCTCAGCCGCGAGGCAGAACATGTAGAGGGATTCGCCAAGGAGTGTGCCGTCGTGACCCACTATCGCCTGCGTGCCAAGGAGGACAAAAGCGGTGTAGAGGTTGATCCTGCCGCAAAATTGGAAGAGGAACTAATTGTTCGTCCCACTTCTGAGACAATTATCTGGAACACCTATAAAAACTGGATTCACTCTTGGCGCGACCTGCCTTTGATGTGCAACCAATGGTGTAATGTTATGCGCTGGGAAATGCGTACCCGTCCTTTCCTCCGCACCTCTGAGTTCTTGTGGCAGGAGGGCCATACCGCCCATGCCACCAAGGAGGAAGCTGAGCAGGAAGCACAGAAGATGCTAGGCGTATACGCTAAGTTCGCTGAAGAGTGGATGGCTGTTCCTGTACTTCAGGGCGTGAAAAGTGAGACAGAGCGTTTTGCCGGTGCACTTGACACGTACACCATTGAGGCAATGATGCAAGACGGTAAGGCTTTGCAGAGCGGTACTTCCCATTTCCTCGGTCAAAACTTTGCTAAGGCTTTTGAGGTCACCTATTTAAATAAAGAGAATAAGCCGGAATATGTCTGGGCTACATCATGGGGCGTATCCACCCGGTTAATCGGTGCACTCATTATGACTCACTCCGATGACAACGGTTTAGTACTTCCCCCACGTCTTGCTCCTATCCAGGTCGTCATCATCCCTATTGCCAACAAGCCAGAACAGATGGAGATTGTCAACAAGGAGGTACAACCCATCATTGAGGAGCTACGCTCCAAAGGCATCACCGTGAAGTTTGACGATTCTGACAACAAGCGTCCCGGTTTTAAGTTTGCTGATTATGAATTGAAAGGTGTACCTGTTCGCTTAGTACTCGGAGCTCGTGACTTAGAGAGTGGTACGATTGAGGTGATGCGTCGTGACACTCTGGAAAAAGAGACCCGCCCAGTGGAAGATATTGCCCAGTATGTAGAGCAACTGTTGGAAGATATACAGAAAAACATCTTCGAGAAAGCACGCAAGTATCGTGATGAGCATGTCTATGTATGTGACAACTACGAGGAATTTAAAGAGCGTGTAAAAGACGGTGGCTTTTTCCTTTGTCACTGGGATGGTACTGCAGAGACAGAGGCAAAAATCAAAGAAGAGACTCAAGCAACAATTCGTTGTGTGCCTTTTGCTTACGAGCAGACTCCCGGAACAGACATGGTCAGTGGCAAACCCGCAAAATATCGTGTTATTATTGCCCGCAGCTATTAGTATTGTACGAAAAATCAATAAATTACAGAAACTTCTGGTCAAAACATTTGGTAATGACCAGAAGTTTTTGTAATTTTGCAGCCGATTTGCGGAAACATGCCGCAATTACAGTTCACATAAAGTCCAACTTTATTAATTTACAAACAATTTTTAATTATGTCAGAATTAACAAAGAACGTCCAGCCATTGAACGACTTCAACTGGGAAGAGTTTGAGAATGGCATGGCAGTAAACGTCAGCAAGGAAGAGCTTGACAAAGCGTATGATGAGACGCTGAACAAAGTCAGCGAGCATCAGGTTGTCGACGGTAAAGTAATCAGTGTCGACAAGAAAGAGGTAGTCGTAAACATCGGCTATAAGAGCGACGGTATCATACCCGCTTCTGAATTCCGTTACAACCCCGATTTGAAAGTGGGTGACACCGTAGAGGTTTATGTAGAGAACGCAGAAGATAAGAAGGGGCAGCTCGTCCTCTCACACAAAAAGGCTCGTCTCTCTAAGAGTTGGGATCGTGTCAATGCTGCTCTTGACAACGAGGAAATCGTTCAGGGTTACATCAAGTGCCGCACGAAGGGCGGTATGATTGTTGACGTATTCGGTATCGAGGCATTCTTGCCCGGTAGCCAGATTGACGTTCACCCCATACGTGACTATGATCAGTTCGTAGGCACAAACATGGACTTCAAGATTGTGAAGATCAATCAGGAGTTCCGCAACGTTGTTGTCTCTCACAAAGCCCTTATTGAGGCTGAGTTGGAGGCTCAGAAGAAAGAAATTATCGGCAAGCTGGAGAAGGGTCAGATTCTTGAGGGTACCGTTAAGAACATCACTTCCTATGGTGTATTCGTTGACCTCGGTGGTGTTGACGGACTCATTCACATCACCGATCTCTCTTGGGGTCGCGTAGACGATCCTCATAAGGTAGTTGAGCTTGACCAGAAGATTAATGTCGTTATTCTCGACTTCGATGATGAGAAGAAGCGCATCGCCCTCGGTCTGAAGCAGCTCACTCCACATCCATGGGATGCACTGGATGCTGACCTGAAGGTTGGTGACCATGTGAAAGGTAAGGTTGTCGTTATCGCTGACTATGGCGCATTCGTTGAGATTCAGCCTGGTGTAGAGGGTCTGATTCACGTATCTGAGATGTCTTGGAGCCAGCACCTTCGTTCCGCTCAGGAGTTCCTGAAAGTGGGTGACGAAGTAGAGGCTGTTATCCTGACCCTCGACCGTGACGAGCGTAAGATGTCTCTCGGTATCAAGCAGTTGAAGGAAGACCCATGGGAAGCTATCGAGGTTAAATATCCTGTTGGCAGCAAGCACACTGCAAAGGTTCGCAACTTCACCAACTTTGGTGTATTCGTTGAACTGGAAGAGGGTGTTGATGGTCTGATTCATATTAGTGACCTCTCTTGGACCAAGAAGGTTAAGCATCCTTCTGAGTTCACTCAGGTTGGTGCGGAGATTGATGTTGTCGTTCTTGATATTGACAAGGAGAATCGCCGTCTCTCTCTCGGTCACAAGCAGTTGGAGGACAATCCTTGGGATGTATTCGAGGCTAAGTACACCGTTGGCTCTATTCACGAGGGTAAGATCATCGAATTGCTCGAGAAGGGTGCTGTTGTATCCCTCGACAAGGATGTTGAGGGATTTGCCACTCCTAAGCACCTCGTTAAGGAGGATGGCTCACAGGCACAGCTCAATGAGGAACTCCCCTTCAAGGTTATTGAGTTCAACAAGGACTCTAAGCGCATCATCCTGTCTCACAGCCGTACCTTCGAGGATCCTCAGCGTGAGGAGAAGAAGGCTGCTGCCAAGAAGACACGTGCTGCCAAGAAGGACGATACTCCAAAGATTGAGAATGTCGCTGCCAGCACCACACTCGGTGACATCGACGTACTCGCAGAATTGAAGGCTAAGATGGAGAAGGGCGAGTAATCCCCTACTCCTTCCAATAAACAAAAAGAGGATGTGTCTATTTTTACACATCCTCTTCTTATTTTCATTATTCACATGCTGTTGTCCTTTGAACTGTTTGCCATTCTTGTGATTGTCATGGTCATCATTTCTCTTACTGCCAAAGATAAGACAGAACCTCTGAAAGGCTACGGGAAAGGCAATGGGTAGGTACGTCAGCGGGAATGGGCGAATAAGTTCGGGTAATCGACAAAATCGCTTTGCTTGCAAAAATTGTTCAGTGAAACTGTCGTCATAACCTAACATGTTTAAACGTCCGCTGCAAAATTAATAGAAGTTAAAAATGTCTTTATTTATGGCGTTTTCTGGATATAGTAGAGGTATTGTGACAAAAAAATAACTAACTTTGCTGTCGCAGACTACACTACCGCTTGTATGGATAGGCAGGACGCATATATACTGATTAGTGTTTACAAATGCTGACTTGACTTTCCCAAACTTCGCAAACTTGGAAAGTGGATGAGGTGATGTAAGAGGCCCACACTTTTCTTTATATATCCTCCAATAGATATTAACACTCCAGTTTTGGGCTTGGCTGGCATATTTATATATAATATGTCTGAGGGAAGGGTTTGCCCGTACTGTAAAAACGAGCTTGCTGATGACAAGGGTGGTACTGCTACTAAGGCCGTGAATTGGGCTTTGACTGTAGCAGGAGATTTTGCTCTGACATCTTTAAACATTAAAGGCTCATTCAGTGGTGGACAAGTTCTGCCTGTACCTATGAAATGCCATAATTGTGGCCGAAGATATAGTGACGCATGGGGAAGCTTGTCTATGAAAAAGGAATATTCATTACGATACCTTTTAGACAACCTTAGACGAAATTACGAACCAAAATATATAAGCGAGGACAAGGAAACAACGGATAAACTGTATAGGGAAAGAAATGAAAAGATGCTGCAAGATTTGCAGAAAATATTAAATATAAACTTGTCTGAGGCTGTTACGGAAGAATTTTTGCAAACTCATGGTTATGACGCTTGTAATTACCTCTTAAAAGAAATTGGAGAAGATAAACCACTTAAAGAACTTTTTCGATACAATACAAAAGAAACGCTTTTCCCAATAATAAACAAGATAATTAAAAGTAAAGGGGATAAGGAAAATTTGCCTTGCCATATAAATTATAAGCACAAGATGAAAGATCTTGGCGTTACTGGTTTTTTTACATCAGGTACTTTCTTGACTGAATTAAGAAAGTGTTATGGTGATTTGCCGGATATACCATACCCAGACGATAATATTATGTTAGGCAATTATATCTCAAAAGTCCTATCCTCTTTATGATTTTCAATGAGAGTCGGACGTTTTTTGTCATACTAGCGAAATAATTTTGCCAGGCATAAATAAAAAACATGGAAGAGAAAAGAATTATATTAGGCATAGATGTTGATGATGGAAATGTTTTCAATTCCTACATTAAATCAGCTGTTTCGCAAGCAGAGATAGAGCTGTTGACGCTAGACGAATCCATAGAATCAATTAAATCAATAAAGCCTAATTGCGACAAAACAGATTATGTTTTAGCTGCAAGTTCTGGGGCAATATGTGGTATAATTGACATATTTCTCGTAGGCAAGCCTGGTGAATCTGTATTAGGAGGTATCACTGACAAATGGTTTGAAAAACGAACTTGTGATTTTGCTAAATTATGTGGTTGGAAAGGAAATGACAAAAACCCCGTAAAGTCGGCAATAGGTTTTTTAGAGAGAAAATTTAAAGTTCCTTATGACCAGAGAGGATGTGGGGATGCTGGGGCTTTCATATACAATCTTACCCCTTCAAACCATCACTTCAAGTCTTTGGCTCACAACCCGTCATTGCTTGGATTGTTTTTCTCTATTTTAGACCAATTCACAAATACTTCTCATTTTATATCTGAAGGTAAACTTATCGAGTTGGAGGAGGCTGATGATAAATTTCAGCTAAGAGGGAATAGCGTTATCAGTAAGTTTTGGTGCGGATTTGTGAACTGGTTTGGGCATCTTATGTCTGATGTGTCTGGAGCGTCAGGAAGTAAAACTAGAGGGATGGGAATACCATCGCCACTATGGACTTGGACTAACAGTGTTATCGCTATAAAAGCAAAGCTAAATCTCCCTATTAGTAAATTCGACAAGGATATAAATGAGTTTGCAATAAAAATATTTGAAGAGGGTTATGATACCAGATTCCAAGCCACACAAGTAATACCAGTATTGATAAATGAGTTTGTGGTTAGATTGTTTTATGCGATTAGGAGGCTTCTGAATTACTATTCCCACACAAATAAAGAAGAACGCTCTTTGAAAACTGCATGGAAAGCATGTGAACCTTTCACCAATCCTACAGTGAAAAGAATGTTGCTGGTTGCTCATAGTACATTCTGTCTCATAGATATAGGAGAAGCTACTGTAATAGGCTTTGCTACTGCTCCAGGTTCCTTTAATGCAAAGGAATTTCTTATGCACTTAAATATCGCAGGGATAGGGAGATTGTCTTTTTCTTTATATGGCGAGGCAAAGATGCGGATTAATTACCGCAACGCAGAATTGGCAGCACAATATACCCAAAAAGAGAAACATATTGTCGAAAGATACATAGAAGGTCTAAATACTCTCAAAGTTCTTTATGATGACAGAGAGTATTTTACCTTCGTAGATGACCTAAAGATCAATAATTATATTGAAGCATTTGGTAAATCTGTGGAATTGGCAAAGCTAAGAAATGCTCCAGTTAAATATGAATCTAAACAATCAATAGATGACTACTTTAATCCCAAACAGCAATGATTATGAGCAAGAAAAAAAATAAACTTCAAGAAGCAGCTGAAAAAGTTAAGGCTGAGGTTGAACTTACTAATAGTAAGATCTCCGAGTTGGGCAATTATTCATATAGTCTCAATAATGTATTAAACATCATACAGACTCAGTTTGATAAAATACGAAATATCCCAAGTGATAAACATATTGAGTATGACAAGATAAAGAAAGCCAGACTAACATGGACGCGTGAAGTTGAAAAAATAGAGGCCAATTACAAATCCTCTCAGACTATAAATGTTAGTTCAGGAGCAGCAGGAGCCGCAACTGGAGTCGGTGTTGTAACACTAGCTCCAACCGCAGCAATGAGTATTGCTACCACATTTGGTGTGGCTTCAACTGGAACAGCTATTTCCTCTCTAAGTGGAGCAGCTGCTACCAATGCGGCATTAGCTTGGTTGGGCGGAGGAACATTGGCCGCTGGTGGCGGTGGAATGGCTGGAGGTTCTGCTCTTCTTGCTTTAGCAGGGCCTGTTGGCTGGTCTATTGCAGGTGTAGCCTTGTTAGGGGGTGGTATAATGTTTTGGCTTACATCATCCGACAAGAAAAAGTTGGAGGAGATCTATTGCTTGATTAGTGAAAGAGATATTAAGTCGTATGATTTGGCTATTGTTGAGTTGAATGAACGCATAACAAGAATTCAACAAGAGACTAAACTGCTTAATGATGCTATTGTTGAAATAGGGTCTTTTGGTACTGACTATACACAAATGAGCGAAAATCAGCAATATACGCTTGGGACATATCTTAATCAAATGATTTCTTCAACCCAACTTTTGATCAACCCAATAATGGGACTCCAACCAAATTATTCAGAAAATGATTTTGAAAAATACTTATCTTTTCATAGAGTAGAGCCAAAGTATCGTGAAAAGAAAATAAAGAAGCTGGTAATATACATGGCAAATCTTCTGTTCGGCATAGAAACAGACGAGAAAGGTCGTAAGTTGCTTGCTAAATCATACAGAAAAAACAAAGAGTTTCTTAAAGACATGAAATTAGAGAAGAAAGATGTTGATATAGAAATTCTAAATACTGTAGATGATGCTATAAAGTATAAGGAGGAATTGTCAAAGAAATAGTTTTCAATATGTCGCAGCTAAAGAAATGCCTTTATATCATTGACCTGCTTAGACGGAGGGGGGCTATGTCGCTGAATGAAATCAATGAATCATTCAGGTATTCTCCTTTGTACGATAAGAACATAGAACCTCGTACCTTCGCCCGATACAAAGACTTCATTGCCCTGAACTTTCCATATTACATAGAGTTCAACAATAGGACGAAGAAGTATGAGCTGTTTCGTGACAAGCCGCTATATGGTGAGGACAGTTCTCTCTACGACTATTTGTTGTCTGCCTACCATATACAAAGTATCACAGAACTTGCCATAAAACACCAGGACAAGATAATGACGGCAGAAGTTCCAACGGGAGTAGAGAACGTACATATCATTCTGGAAGCCATCGACAAGCAGCGAGGTATAGAGTGTACCTACTATTCATTTACCAAAGAGTCTGCCAAAGAACAGACCATAATCCCCTGTTTCCTTAAAACCTGGGAAGGTCGTTGGTATCTGGTTGCCGAACCAGCAAACCAGCAACATGAACCTGCGGTATATGCCCTTGAACGCATGGATAACATCAGACTTACAGATAAGACCATGCGCCCAACCAAGAAGATTACACCAGAGAAATACTTTGACGGCAGTTTTGGTATCAACCATTCAGATGACCAGAAACCAGAGATAATAAGGATTAAGGTTTACGGTTCACAGGTTGCTTATGTCAGGACGCTCCCAATCCATGAATCTCAGAAAGAAGTTGAGACAACAGAGGACTGGAGCATCTTTGAGTATCGGCTTGTTCCATGCTTCAACTTGTATCAGGAGTTATTATGGCATCGTGAGAAAATTGAAGTCTTGGAACCTCTCTATGTCAGGGAAGAAATGAAAAACATTGTAGAGGCATTGCATAATATATATAAATAGGTATGCTATGGTTCGTTATTTCTTTTATTTTCAAAATTTATTTTCGAGTCGGACACCTTTTGTCTGTTACCAAAACTAACTTTGCCCTCGAAATTAGTAATTAATAGGAGAAATAAGTTATGAATCAAGACAAAGACCTCGCGTTTCTCGCAACGTGTAAGAATGAAGATCTACGTACATTGTGCGACATTCTCACTTATAACAAGAATGGGGAGGTTCGCATGAGTGAACAGCTTACAAACTCTGATGTCTACATCAACTGTTATCCAGACAAGATGAACCTCATGTCAAGGCAAATCGGGGAAGAACTGCGTAAGTTTGGCAGCAATACAGTTAAGACTTTCTGCCGTCAGGGTGAAGCAGACAGTTACGAAACCATTGTTCGCCGTGTATGTAAGCGAATGAAGGTGAATGTCGGTAGCAGCAATGACACTCAAACGATGGAGCGTGAACTGCTGACAACCATCTGTGAGCAATCTGCCAGTAAGATGTCCGATGAAGAACTGAGAAACATTGCGGACAAGGCAGGTATTCCCCATAAGTCTCTCAATAAGCAGATGCTGACATACGTTGTGATGATGGCAATTCGCAGAAACACCTATCTTATGACTGAAATGCTCTATTATGTAACAACAAGTATTGCAGAAATGCTTCTTGGTCGTTGGATAACAATGATGGGTATGGGTACAGTAGGTCGCTATCTTGGTATGGCAGCAGGGCCAATAGGCTGGGCTGCTTTGGCTGGTTGGACTATCAGCGATATTGCATCCCCGGCATATCGTGTGATGATACCAGCCGTGATAATGGTTGCATCTATGCGCTTCCGTCAGACTGCATTGTTAACTCAAAAGATTTAGTGACTATGGAAGCAAGAGACATCATGCACCCAGAGGATGCTAAAGCGATTCAGATGTTAAAACGCATAAAGGGTTTTGATGCCTTAGTCCGTGCCTCAATGGAACATGGCTACGAGAAAATCTTCCGTGGAGAGAATCTTGGATGTATGGTAAGAGTGAATGCTCAGAATAGCCACAACCTATACACGGCTTTCAAAGGTGTTGTTCAAAAGGTTAGAATAGCAGAACCAGAGTTCTACATCTATAATGATCCTGTTATGAATGCTTATACCTACGGAGAGACCAACACCTTCATTGCCGTTAGCAACTCACTCGTAGAACGGCTTACTATTGACGAGGTTAGAAGCGTCATAGCCCATGAGTGTGGGCATATTCTCTGCAAGCACACTTTCTACAACACCTTGCTACGGACGATAGAGGAACTTGGGCTTTGGTTTCAGCTTATATCATATACAGCTTTTGCTCCTATTCTGATGGGATTGCAATATTGGAGCAGGAAAAGTGAGTATTCGGCTGATCGCTGTGCCGCTGCTGTAGTGGGTGAACGGACATTCCAGACTTCAATGCTGAAACTTACAACAGGATTGGCTGAGATCCAGGGGAATCCCTATCAACTTGTGGAACAGGCTAAGGAGTACCATCGTTTCGTTAACGATTCATGGTGGAACCGTATTCAGCAGAATTGCCGTGTGGCTTTTAATAGTCATCCTCAGATGTGTGAACGTGCCTGGGAGATCGACCGTTGGAAGAACTCATGGGCATATCGGAAATTGTATATGTCAAATTGACGGAACATTACAAAAACAAAATAATCCTGCTATCCCTGCTACAATGTGGGTGAAATGCCGATGTATAAAGGGCGGAGCCTGTAGCACGATTGGGATTTATCCTGCTACAATGGTGCTACAACCCTGCTATGACAAATTTTTTCTGGTTAAATTACGACAATATAAGAATTCTTTTGTATATTTGCAAGCAAATAGAATTATCGTAGTATATACAATGAAATTAGAGCATCTATACGAATTGATTGCCAACGAGGGCTTTACTGCTCTGACATTACAAGAAATAGATAACTACATAAAAGATATACAAAATGGGACAGAAGATTTTCCTCGATTCAATCTATCAGAGCATGCAGGATTCTGCACGGCAGGTGCGTCTCTCATTGGGGCGTCCATCATCGCATGCTACGCGACAGCAAGCATTACAGCAAGTCGCAATGTTGAAGGCAGCCAAGGAAGCCCAGCAAACTGGGAAATAGACGAACGACAGGAGCAACTCATCGAGCAATGGGCTAAGGCTGCCAATTTGTGGGAGGATAACTCTGAGCAGATACTTGTAGATGAATTCGGTCCTATGATTGCTCAAGGAGCAGAGGCAAAGGTGTATTATAGCGATGGAAACACTTCGGTGGTAAAAGAGCGTACTTCCATCTATTCTACTTGGCAAAAGGCACTTGATGCAATAGTATTGCATAATTGTCTCTTCCCTGAAACAGCCATGAAAGTTATTGGTTTTACTCGCGACAAAGACGGATTGATGCGTATTGTACTGACACAGCCATACGTAAATTGTCTCCGATTGGCGACAAAGAAAGAAATAGACGATATGGTATTGGCAAAAGGATTTCGTGACAACTGGGACGGACAAGGAGTGAACTATGTCTCCGATCGTTTGGCACTTGAAGACATGCATCCTGCAAATGTTTTCATTGACACTGTGTCAGGAAAGCCAATTTGTATTGATTGTATCGTGAAATTTGTGAAGTGATACGACTGGCAGAGTAACATTTCTGCCAGTCGTTTTTTCCTACACGTAATTGTTGCCTTTTCTGTTTCTAATACACGTACATTTAAATAAGCTTTATCTCGGCATCAATCACATAGATGTCGCCCTCGTCATCGACAAGAACATTGCGAAGCGCTACGGCTTTACAGAAGAAGAACTTGACTTCATCATCAATTACGATATTAAGTATCGTATGGGTGATGAACTCAATGATAGTGAATAAATAATTGCTCCAAAATTTGGAAGTTTGAAGAAAAGTTCCTATCTTTGCACCCAGATGAGAGTTGCATATAGGCGCGATAATATCAAGCTCCGCAACCGTCGATTTATAAAGCCGTTGGTCGAGAACCTACGGCTTTAATTCATTTATGATACTTTCAATCTCTCGGCGGGACTGCTCTTTAGCATTGACTACAACGGCCTCTCCATTAAACACTATGTTTAATTTTGCATAAAAGATAGTGTAAATGGAGTGAAATGCCGATGTATAAAGGGCGGAGCCTGTAGCACGATTGGGATTTATCCTGCTACAATGGTGCTACAATCCTGCTACCAGACAGCGACTGTTTTTTGAGCGGTTTGCTTTTGGCTATAGCCGTTCAGTTGTTTGGCTGGAGCCGCACGGTTGTTTGGCTATAGCCGAACGGTTGAAAGGATGCTTCTAACTCCCTCGAAGGACGTACCTGATACCCCAACACCAGTAACCTGTTACCCCTACGCAAGGCATCTTTAACTGTGACCGGAGGCATCGGACACTCTCGTCTTACAAAGCCTTAGGTTACGTTCATGATGAGGATGTGTCAAAATAGGCACATCCTCTATGAGACACAATAAGGCGGAAGACCTCACAGTCCTCCACCTTATTATATTATATAGGGCACCGTTAAAAGGTAATCCTAAAAGGGAAGGTCATCAGCACTACCCTCGCCTGCCGGTTCCTGTGCAGGAGGGAACGGTGCGGTGGCATCCTGAGGAGCAGCCTGTGCTGGAGGGAACGGAGCCTGGGGGGCTGCAGCAACAGGAGCAGCACCACGAGTCACGTTATAGGCACGGATCTCGTTAAACCAACGTCCATTATACTCATGAGCATCAATGTCGAAGCTTACAGTCACCTCTTCACCATTCTGGATGTTAAACTGCTTGATACGGTCTTCTCCGAAAATTCGGAAGACACACTTACGAGGATACTGACCAGGAACCTCAATCACATATTCCTGCGACATCCAAGGATTTCCTGTACGTGACGACACGCCACTGTTTGCCGGAAGCACGGCAATAATCTTACCTGTTAATTCCATAATAATTTATTCGTTATTAATTGTTGATTTTACGTTTCAGATTGCGAAATTACGAAAAATACTTTTAATTTGAGAATATTTTACGGAATATTTTTGCATTTGAACAAGTTATTTTGTATTTTTGTAGTCAATTTGAATGACTTAAAACATATAAACGAAATAACTCATGAGATTTACCGTATCAAGCACTGCGCTAAGCAGCAAACTTAATGCACTTTCCAGAGTCATTAACAGCAAGAACTCCTTGCCTATCTTAGCAGACTTTTTATTCGACATTCAAGACAACGTACTCCGCCTGACAGCCTCTGACAGCGAGAATGTGATGAACACGCAGGTAGAGTTAACCGACTGTGACGGCAATGTCCGTTTTGCCATTGGTAACCACGACTTATTAGAAGCCGTTAAGGGATTTTCTGAGCAGCCAATCACCTTTGAAGTCAACCTGCAAGAGAATTTGGTCAAAATCAGCTACCAGAATGGTATGTTCTCACTTCCCATAGAGAATGCCAATGAATATCCTCAGGCTCAGTCTGTTGGTGAAGGAGCCCATATCATCAGCATCGCAAGCGGATTGCTGGCTGAAAATATTAACCGTTCGTTGTTTGCCACTGCTCAGGACGAGCTTCGTCCCGTCATGAACGGAATCTATTTTGACCTTACCCCTGAGTGTCTTGCTATCGTTGCCTCTGACGGTCACAAATTAGTACGCAACAAGATTTTTACAATCCAAAGCGAACAACCCTCAGCATTCATCCTTCCTAAGAAGCCTGCTTCATTACTGAAGAACCTATTGCAGAAAGACGGAGGTGACGTTGAGATTCGTTTTGACGAGCGTAACGCACAGATCAGTTATGGAGACGGGCAGTTGATATGCCGTCTTATAGAAGGTCGTTATCCGAACTATAATTCCGTTATCCCACAAGGGAACCCCAATGTGCTGACTATTGACCGCCTTGGGCTTCTTGCCGCCCTTCGTCGTGTACAACCTTTTGCCAATGACTCCAGCAACTTAATCCGCTTCCATGTAGAAGGTGGTACATTACAGTTAGACGCTGAGGATTATGACTTCTCCAAAACAGCAACAGAACGCATGTCATGCGACTATAGCGGTCAGCCTATGAGCATTGGTTTCAAAGGAGCATCCTTCATAGAGATTCTCAGCAACTTCGACTGTCAGGATGTGATTATCCAGCTTGCAGATCCTAGTCGTGCAGGTCTCGTCTTGCCATCAGAGCAGCCAGAGAATCAAGATGTACTGATGCTGATGATGCCTATGCTCATCAATGATTAAACACTATAAAGATGAAACTGAATCTTCAGAAACCACTTGTTATATTTGATTTGGAGACCACGGGCCTTGACCTTGTCAAGGACCGTGTCATTCAAATATCCTATATAAAGGTATTCCCCGATGGAAAAGAAGAACGAGGTAATCACCTCATCAACCCCGAGAAGCCTATCCCTGAAGTAGTGGAGGAGCTGACAGGCATTAAGAATGAAGACGTAAAGGACAAACCTACCTTCAAGCAGATGGCACAGCAACTTAACCAAGTTTTCAGTGGCAGTGACATTGCCGGGTATAACTCCAACCATTTCGACGTACCTCTGTTAGCGGAAGAGTTCCTAAGAGCAGGTATTGACTTTGATTTCTCCAGATGCCGTCTGATTGATGCGCAGACAATCTATCATAAGATGGAGCGGCGAAACCTTGCTGCCGCCTATAAGTTCTACTGCGGCAGGAAGATGGAAGAAGACTTCACGGCACATCGTGCTGATGAAGACACAGAGGCTACCTATCGGGTGTTACAGGGAGAGTTAGACATGTACACGGCAGAAAAACAGGAAGATCCTGAGCGCGTCCTACAGAATGACATGCAATTCCTTGCTGATTTCTCAAAGTCTAATGATAATGTTGACTTTGCCGGACGAATAGTCTGGGGGGAGATGAAAGACCGGACAGGAAAGACCGTTCTCGACAAAGAAGGAAAGCCCGTTATAACAGAGGTCTTTAACTTCGGGAAATACAAAGGACAACCCGTGTCACAAGTTCTCCGCTATGACCCAGGTTATTACAGTTGGATATTGGCAGGTGATTTCACTTATAACACCAAACAAGTTCTCACACGTATTCGTCTTCGTGAGAGTCAAATGAACGCTTGACTATGCTTAAAGGAAAGAAAATCGTTTTAGGAATTACAGGCTCCATTGCTGCCTATAAGGCATGTTATATCATCCGTGGACTGATAAAGGCTGGTGCAGAAGTACAAGTGGTTATCACCCCTGCGGGGAAAGAGTTTATCACACCTATTACACTCTCTGCGCTAACCCAGAAGCCTGTCATCAGCGATTTCTTTTCACAGCGCGACGGAACGTGGCACTCCCATGTAGCTCTTGGGCTATGGGCTGATGCCATGCTTATCGCGCCCTGCACCGCCTCTACCCTTGGGAAAATGGCTCACGGTGTTGCTGACAACATGCTCATCACCACCTATTTGTCCATGAAGGCTCCTGTATTCATCGCTCCCGCCATGGACCTGGACATGTACCAGCATCCCACGACTCAGGAGAATCTCCGTATGTTGCAGTCGTTTGGCAATCAGGTCATCGAACCACAGAGCGGTTTCCTCGCCTCCGGACTGGAAGGAAAAGGACGCATGGAAGAGCCTGAGAAGATTGTCGAGTTCTTAGACCGTGCGCTATCAACTGATGCCCCACTCGCAGGGAAGAAGATCATGATCACCGCTGGTCCTACCTATGAGAAGATTGACCCAGTCCGCTTTATAGGCAACTACAGCAGTGGCAAAATGGGATTCGCCCTTGCTGAGGAGTGTGCCCGCCAGGGCGCTGATGTGGAACTGGTTGCCGGTCCCGTCTCCTTGACCACCCACCACCCTAACATCCATCGTACTGATGTGGAGAGTTGCGAAGAGATGTACCATGCTGCTACCAGTATTTATTCGTCATGTCATGCTGCTATTCTCTGTGCGGCAGTAGCAGACTTCCGTCCAGAGAGCATTGCTGATGAGAAAATCAAGAGAGAGCATGACGACCTTGTCATCCGTCTAAAGCCTACCTATGATATCGCAGCCGCTCTGGGACAGATGAAACGTCCTGACCAACGACTGGTAGGCTTTGCCTTGGAGACCAACGATGAACAGCAGAATGCCTTGGGGAAACTGGAGCGTAAGAATCTCGACTTTATCGTCCTGAACTCTCTGCGTAACGAAGGGACATGCTTTCAGTCTGACGAGAACCAGATCACCATCATATCCCACCAAGGACAGAAAGACTATCCCCGCAAACCGAAGAATGAGGTCGCTACTGATATTGTTAACGAATTAGCATCCATCCTATGAAGAGAATTATCTGGCTTGTCATCATCATATTCTGTCCTTGCTGTCTCCATGCCCAGGAGCTGAATGCGAAGATTACGATAAACCATGCCCAGATACAAGGTACGGATGCCAGTATCTTTGAGACGCTGCAACAATCGTTGGAGCAGTTTGTCAACGATCGCCAATGGACAGACTATCAATTCCAGAAACATGAGCGTATCAACTGCAACTTCAATATCACGATTACCAAATATGACAAGAGCAGCAATCGTTTTGAGGCGACTGCCATGATACAGGCAAACCGTCCCGTCTATCATTCCACCTACACCTCCACCTTATATAATAATAAGGATGATGACTTTCACTTTGACTATGCGCAATTTGACCAGTTAAACTTCCAGGAGGAAATCATCGACAACCAGTTGACGGCACTCTTTGCCTATTATGCCTACCTCATTATCGGACTTGACCTCGACAGTTTCTCACCCATGGGAGGAACTGACGTCTTGCAGCGTTGCCTTAATCTGGTCAATAACACGCAAAATCTTGGATTCCCCGGATGGAAAGCTTTTGAGACCAGTCGCAACCGCTTTGCCATCATCAACGATTATCTGGACGAGGCGCTGAAACCGTTACGCCAGCTGCAGTACGACTATTACCGCACAGGTCTTGATGAGATGGCGAATAATGCGGAACGAGGAAGGGCGAATGTCACCACAGCACTTAATAGCCTCAAGGAAGCACACGAGAACAAACCCTTAAGTTTACTTCCCCAGATATGGACCGACTATAAGCGTGACGAGCTTGCCTCCATCTATCACGGGAAAGGTACTCAGAAGGAGAAGGAGCAGGTCTATGAACTGCTGTTCTCTATCAATGCCTCTCAAAGTAACGCATGGGATCAAATTAAGAATTAAGAAATGCTCACACAACTATATATCAAGAACTTCACCCTGATTGATGAACTCGACATCGAGCTACGTCCAGGTTTCTCTGTCATCACCGGAGAGACGGGTGCCGGCAAGAGCATCATCCTTGGTGCCATCGGACTTCTTTTAGGACAGCGGGCGGACTCCAAGAGCATCAAGCAAGGCTGTGACCGTTGTATTATCGAGGCACATTTCGACCTGACCCGTTATCAGCTGACCTCCTTCTTCGAGGAGAACGACATCGATAATGATGCCAGTGACTGCATCGTCCGCCGTGAGCTGACAGCAGCAGGAAAAAGCCGCGCCTTCATCAACGACACCCCTGTGTCCTTGGCATTATTAAAGGAACTGGGCGATATGCTGGTGGATGTTCACTCGCAGCATCAGAACCTGCTGTTAGGAAAACAAGACTTCCAACTGGAGGTCGTCGACACCCTTGCCAATGACCAGGACAGTCTTTCCGCTTACCAGAAAGACTTCACCGCATACCACGACAAACAGCGGCAGCTGCAGGACTTACAGGAGGAGATGGAGCGTAACCGCCAGAACATCGACTTCCTGCAGTTCCAATATAATGAACTGGAACAAGCCCATCTCATAGAGGATGAGCAAGAGGAGATGGAGCAACAGCGTGAGACGATGGCTCATAGTGAGGATATCAAGACCGCACTCTATGAGACGAGGAACCATCTTGCCGCTGATGAGCAAGGTGCTCTCTCCCTACTCCGCAAGTCTATCACTGCCCTGCAATCCATCACAAAAGTCTATCCTGCCACTGAGGAATGGGTAGAACGTATGGAGAGCTGTCAGATAGAGCTGAAGGATATCGCGCAAGATGTGGAAGGACGTCTGGACGATATCGATTTCGACCCTGCCGAACTGGACCGTATCAACCAGCGTCTTGACAAACTATATGACTTACAGAAGAAATACCATGTAGAGACCGTTGCGGAACTCATCCGCCAGCGTGACGACTTGAAACGGCAACTCAGTCAGATAGAGAACAGCGACGACACCCTGAACGCCTTGCAAGAGGAACTTCATGTGCTGCAAGGGAAATGCCAGCAGAAAGCTGACAAGTTGACCAAACAGCGGCAGAAAGCGACCAAGGAGATAGAGCGACAGATGCTTGAGCGTCTGAAATCACTCGGCATGCCGAATGTCCGCTTTGAGGTGACGATCCAGAAGACCGACCTCCGCAAAGACGGACAGGACGATGTGGCATTCCTGTTTAGTGCCAACACCTCCAGTCCGTTGCAACCTATCGCACAGGTGGCATCCGGTGGTGAGATTGCCCGTGTGATGCTCTCCCTGAAGGCGATGATCAGCGGAGCCGTCAAACTCCCCACCATCATCTTTGATGAGATAGACACCGGTGTCAGCGGAAAGATTGCCGAGCGTATGGCAGAGATCATGCAGGAGATGGGTGCCAACGACCGTCAGGTCATCTCCATCACACACCTCCCACAGATTGCCGCCCTCGGTACCACCCATTACCGTGTCTCCAAGCAAGAGACAGCAACGGGTACGACCAGTCGTATGCAACTGCTCTCCGACGAGGAACGTATCCACGAGATTGCCCAGATGCTCAGTGGCAGTGACGTCTCTGCCGCCGCTATACAAAACGCAAAAGAACTTCTTAAAATAGAATCATGATATGCTGAAGAAAATACTATTATTCATACCCCTCTGCCTCTTTACCCTTTTACCCGTCTCCGCACAGTCATGGGCATCAAAGGCTGTAAAGTCATTGCTGACACTGAAGACGTTTTCCAAAGACGGAACCCTCCTTGCCAGCAGCACAGGCTTCTTCGTCGGTACTGACGGTGAGGCTGTCAGCAGCTATGCGCCTTTCAAGGGGGCACAGCGTGCCGTTGTCATTGACGCACAAGGAAAAGAATATCCTGTCGAGTTCATGCTGGGGGCTAACGAGACCTATGATGTGGCGAAATTCCAAGCTGCCGCACGAAAGACCACCCCGCTTCCCATTGCAGCCACTGCCACGAAAGGAAGCAGTGTATGGCTCCTGCCCTATGCTGTCAAGAAGACCCCCGACTGCGTACAGGGAACCATCAGCAATGCGGAGCTGTTTCAAGACAAATACCAGTACTACACCCTCCAGCTGACTGCCGAGGAGAGTCAGATCAGTTGCCCTGTCCTCAACCAAAACGGCGAGGTGGTCGGGATTATCCAGCCGTCAGCAGGAGACCAGAAAGGAACATCCTATGCTGTCAGTGCCCGCTTCGCGACAGACCTGAAGATTGTCGGACTCAGCATTAACGACCCGGTATTCAAACAGACACAAATACCCATGGCGATGCCTGACGATGCCAAGGAAGCTCTGCTCTCCCTTTTCCTTGCCTCCTCATCGCTGAGCGAGAGCGAGTATGTCAATATGGTTGAGCGCTTCATCCAGAAGTTCCCTAACGAAGCAGACGGCTATATCTATCGTGCCCGTTATCAGGTCTCTAAAGGTAATTTCAGCAGTGCCGAAGAGGACATGCAGAAAGTCCTGAAGACCAACGGGGAGAAAGACGACGTGCATTACCAGTATGCAGACATCATCTACCAGAAAGAAATCTATCAGAGTGACAAGCCCTTCAGTGCATGGACACTCGACAAGGCTTTCAGCGAGTCACAAGAAGCCTACCGCATCAATCCCATGCCTATCTATTTACAGCAACAGGCACAGATCAGATACGCACAGGGACAATATGCGGATGCCTATACCCTTTATGACCAGCTCACCCGCAGCGACCTGCGCAGTGCGGACATCTTCTTTGCTGCCTCACAATGCAAGGCACAGCTGAAGGAAACCGACCAGCAACTTGCCTTGCTCGACAGTGCCGTCAACCAGTTCAGCCGTCCTTATATCAAGACGGCGGCACCCTACCTGCTGGCTCGTGCACAGGCTTTGTACGACAATGCAAAATACCGTCCTGCCGTCAATGACTATAATGAGTACGAGCAACTGATGGGAGCTCAGCTGGCTGCCCCCTTCTACTATCAGCGTGAGCTCGCGGAAGTGGGCGGACATCTCTACCAGCAGGCACTGAATGATATCAACAAAGCCATCGAGCTGGCACCTACAGAGCCCATATATCAGGCAGAGAAGGCATCCCTGCAGGTCCGTGTCGGGATGCACAAGGAAGCGATGGAGACGGCTCAGCAGCTCATACGGATGTCACCAGACTTTTCAGACGGCTATCTCTTCCTGGGTCTGGCACAATGCCTTACCAACCAGAAGGCTGAGGGTACGAAGAACCTCAATAAGGCAAAGGAGCTTGGCAACGACCAGGCGCAATCACTCATTGACAAATACGCTAAGTAATATAACTATCAAATACTTTATTAACTAAAACTTTTAGAACATGAAGAATGTACCTGAAATTAAGATTGGAATCGTCGCTGTAAGCCGCGACTGTTTTCCTGAGTCTCTTGCAGTTAACCGCCGTAAGGCAGTCATTGCCAAGTATGTAGAGAAGTTCGGTGCTGCCGACATCTACGAGTGTCCTATCTGTATCGTGGAGAGCGAGATCCACATGTGTCAGGCTCTTGAGGACATCAAGAAGGCTGGCTGTAACGCCCTCTGCGTATACCTGGGCAACTTCGGTCCTGAGATCTCTGAGACCATGCTTGCCAAGTATTTCGACGGTCCCGCTATGTTCTGCGCTGCTGCCGAGGAGACACAGAACGACCTGATTGACGGTCGTGGTGACGCTTACTGCGGTATGCTGAATGCCAGCCATGCACTGTCACTCCGCAAGACCCGTGCCTATATCCCCGAGGAGCCTGTAGGTGACGCTGCTCAGTGTGCTGAGATGATCCACGAGTTCGTGCCCATCGCACGTGCCATCGTTGGTCTGCAGAACCTGAAGATCATCAGTTTCGGTCCCCGTCCTAACAACTTCCTTGCCTGCAACGCTCCTATCCGTGCCCTCTATGACCTGGATGTGGAGATTGAGGAGAACTCTGAGCTCGACCTGTTGGAGTCATTCCAGAAGCATGCCGGCGACCCACGTATCGACGAGGTGGTAAAGGATATGGCTGCCGAGCTGGGACATGGCAACAAGATTCCTCAGGTATTGCCTAAGCTCGCACAGTATGAGCTGACACTGCTCGACTGGATTGAGGGCCACAAGGGCTGCCGCCAGTTCGTCACCCTGACCACCAAGTGCTGGCCTGCCTTCCAGACCATGTTCGGTTTCGTTCCCTGCTATGTGAACAGCCGTCTGACCAGCCGCGGTATCCCCGTGAGCTGTGAGGTGGACATCTACGGTACCCTCTCTGAGTATATCGGAACCTGCATCTCTCAGGATGCCGTTACCCTGCTCGACATCAACAATACCGTTCCTAACGATATGTACGAGGAGAGCATCAAGGGTAAGAAGTTCGCTTGCGACACCTATACCGACAAGGAGATCTTCATGGGCTTCCACTGTGGTAACACCGCTTCCAGCAAGATTTGCAACTGCAACATGTGCTTCCAGCGCATCATGGCACGCGCCCTGCCTGTTGAGGTGACCAACGGTACCCTGGAGGGTGACATCAAGCCAGGTCTTGCCACTGTATACCGTCTGCAGTCTACCGCTGACACCAAGCTGCGTGCTTACATCGCACAGGGTGAGGTCATTCCTGTAGCCACACGCTCCTTCGGTTCTATCGGTATCTTCGGTATCAAGAACATGAGCCGCTTCTATCGTCACGTCCTCATCGAGAAGCACTATCCACACCACTGCGCCGTGATGTTCGGACATCAGGGTAAGTATCTGTGGGAGGTCCTCAAGTACATGGGTATCCCCGTGGACGAGATTGACTACAACTTCCCGAAGGGTGACTTCTACCCCACCGAGAATCCTTTTGCATAATGCAATAACCTCAAGAGGATGTGCGACGGCACATCCTCTTTTTTTCTCATATGAAACAGCTCAGAACGGCAGAGGACCATTGTCACCACCCTCGAAAGGCGACTGCTCCATCGCCGGCTGCTCACCGTTCACACGGCTGCCGAGAATCTCTCCCCCATTGTCATCCGACTGCTTGCGACGACCCAGACGACTGTCCTCCGGGTTCTCGAAGCGGGTGAACTCACCACGGAAGGTCAGCAGCACATCACCGGTGGCACCCTTACGATGCTTGGCAATGATGATCTGTGCCATGCCATGCAGGTCACGACCGTTATCATCCTGATAGATATGGTAGTATTCCGGACGATGGACGAAGAGCACCATATCCGCATCCTGCTCGATGGCTCCCGACTCACGGAGGTCAGAGAGCTGGGGACGCTTACCCTCCAAGCCCTCACGGCTCTCCACACCACGGTTCAACTGCGAGAGGGCGATGATGGGGATGTCCAGCTCCTTCGCCAGTCCTTTCAGAGAACGGCTGATGGTCGACACCTCCTCCTGACGACTGGAGAAGCGCATACCGTTGGCATTCATCAACTGCAGGTAGTCAATCATGATTATCTTCACCCCATGCTCACGCACCAGTCGGCGTGCCTTGGTACGCAGTTCAAAGACTGAGAGACCCGGGGTGTCGTCGACATAGAGCGGAGCCCCCAGCAGGTTATTGACACGCTTGTCCAGACGGTCCCACTCGTCAGGATGCAACTGACCGTTCAGGATCTTCGAGCCCTGTATCTCACAGACGTTCGATATCAGACGGTTCACCAGCTGCGTGTTACTCATCTCAAGAGAGAAGAATGCCATCGGCACCTGATAGTCGGCGGCGATATTCTTAGCCATAGAGAGGGCAAAGGAGGTCTTACCCATGGCAGGACGACCCGCGATAATCACCAGGTCGGAAGGTTGCCAGCCACTGGTGATATCGTCGAGTTTATGATAACCCGTCGGCACACCCGTCAGACCATCCTTGTTGGCAGCCGCCTTCTGGATGACATCCACCGCATTCTTGATGACAGGGTCAATCTGCGTATAGTCCTTCTTCATGTTCTTCTGCGAGAGTTCGAAGAGGGAGCCCTCCGCCTCCTGCATCAGGTCATCAATGTCTATCGTCTCGTCGAAAGCCTTCGTCTCGATGAAGCTGGCATAGGATATCAACTGGCGCGCCAGGAATTTCTGGGCGATGATGCGGGCATGATACTCGACATTGGCAGAAGATGCCACTCGTGAGGACAGCTCCATCACATAGGCAGGACCACCCACGTCCTCCAGGTCTCCCTGCTTGGCAAGCTGTTCCGTCACCGTCCATACGTCGACGGGCTGCTCCTTCAGCTCCAGGTCACGGATTGCCTCGTACACCTTCTGGTTACGGGGCTCATAGAAGCTCTCGGGATAGAGCATCTCACATACCACGGTATAGGCATCCTTGTCAATCATCAGGGCACCCAGCACGGCACGCTCTATCTCGGTTGCCTGGGGCTGCACATGGGCATAGGTATTGTCTGTCTGTTGTGTTCGGCGCGTTCTGCGCTGGTTGTTCTCTGGCATAATTCTCTTTTTTTTATATTATACTATAGGAACTATAGTGACTATAGGTACTATAGTGATTATAGTGCTTCACACTCTTTCAGCCACAACGCACTAGAGGCGTCACTCGGCATGCGCCAGTCACCACGGGGCGACAGGCTGACACTTCCCACCTTCGGACCGTCGGGCAGACAGGAGCGCTTGAACTGCTGGTTGAAGAATCGGCGGCAGAACGTTGTCAGCCACTTCTTGACAGTCTCTTTGTCGTATTTCTCCCCAAAGGCATGACATGCCAGGAAGAATATCTTTTTGGGACGGAAACCGAAACGCAGGAAGTAATACAGGAAGAAGTCGTGCAACTCATAGGGTCCCACCAGGTCTTCCGTCTTCTGTTTGATGTTCCCATGCTCATCGGCAGGAGTCAGCTCCGGTGAGATGGGAGTATCGATGATGTCCAGCAGGGTCTCCTGCTGTGCCTTGAACTGTGGAAGGTGTGCCACATAACGGATCAGGTATTGTATCAGTGTCTTGGGAATGCTGGCATTGACACCATACATCGACATGTGGTCACCGTTATACGTCGCCCATCCGAGAGCCAGTTCTGAGAGGTCACCAGTCCCCACCACCATGGCATTGAGCTGGTTGGCAAGGTCCATCAGTATCTGTGTCCTCTCCCGCGCCTGTGAGTTCTCATAAGTCACGTCATGCTTCTTCATATCATGACCGATATCCTCGAAATGCTGGGTCACTGCCTTGGCAATGGATATCTCCATCTGCGAGATATTCAGGGTCTGCATGAGCGTCGTGGCATTATCATGGGTACGGTCTGTCGTGCCAAAGCCCGGCATGGTAACACAGACAATACCTTTGCGGTCGAATCCCAGTTTGTCAAAGGTACGGACACATACCAACAGGGCGAGTGTGGAGTCCAGTCCACCGCTGATACCCACCACCACGTGCTGGCAGTTGGTATGTACCAGACGTTTGGCAAGACCTGCCGTCTGGATATTCAGTATCTCCTCACAGGTCGCAGCCATCTCTGCATCCTGTGGGATGAAGGGATGAGGATTGACAGAACGCAGCATCTTGAACTCCGGAAGCTCTACGGGCTTGCATTCTACCACCTGTGCCTTTCCGTCACGCTGGGCGCTGATGAAGGTGGAGTTGGTATGACGCTCGGTGCGTAACCTCTCCACATCAATCTGGGTCATCTGCAACTGTGGCTGGAAGGAATACCGCTCCCCTTCTACCAACAGATGACCGTTCTCGAAAATCATGGCATTACCGCCATAAACGACATCCTGTGTTGACTCACCGAAGCCACATGAGGCATAGACATAGCCGCTAATAGTACGGGCACTCTGCTGTGCCACGAGGGAGCGCAAGTAGTCGTGCTTACCTATCAGCTCGTCACTGGCGGAGCAGTTAAGGATGATATCTGCACCAGCCATCGTCAGGTTGTTGCTGGGAGGTATGGGTGCCCATACGTCCTCACAGATCTCTACACCAAACTTCACGCCATCAACGGTCTGGAACACTTTTGGCTCGGCAGACAAAAGGGTATGGGTACCGGCGATGTAAAGGTCGGTAGGATTCAGGTCCTGCGCAGAGGCGAACCATCGTTTCTCATAAAACTCATTATAGTTGGGCAGATAGGTCTTGGGGACCAGTCCCAACAGACTGCCACCCTGGATGATTGCCGCACAGTTGAGCAACAGTCCTCCTGCCTGTACCGGCAAACCTACCACACAGATGATGTTCAACTTACGGGTGAAGTCCAACAGCATCATAAGCCCCTCCTCTGCCTTCGTAAGCAACAACTGCTCCTTGAAGAGGTCCTGACAACTATAACCTGTGATTGCCATCTCCGGGAAACAGATGAGTTCTGCTCCCTGTCCTTCTGCATTCGCTATTAACTTCTCGATCTCGAGCACGTTATACTCTACATCAGCGACTTTAACGGCAGGCACTGCGGCTGCCACGGTAATCAGTCCATGTTTCATATTTAATTTTTTTCGTTGTTTCGTTATTTTCGTTGTTTCGGCATTTCGAATTTCGGGATTTCGAATCTCGGGATTTCGTTATTCCAATATTCCGTGGTTATGGAATCAGAAGTGACGAATCACCATAGCTCAGGAAACGGAAGTCGTGAGACAAGGCGTAATCGTAGATACACCGCCAGTTACCCTTTACAAAGGCACTCACCAGCAAGAGCAGCGTAGACTGCGGCTGATGGAAGTTGGTGACGAGCATCTTCACTATCTTATAGTCATAACCAGGGGCAATGATAATCTGCGTGGAGGAATGAAGCACCGTCAACGCATGACGGTCCATCCAGTCAAGCAAGGCTTGAAGCACCACGCTCACCGCTTCCTCCTTACCTTTTTCCTCATAGGGCTCCCACTGGTTCACATGCAACTGCTCCTCCGTCAGGTCAGGATTCGCCATCACTTTCAGTCCCATATAGTAAAGACTCTCCAACGTCCGCACACTGGTGGTGCCGACGGCTATCGCCTCGCCATTGTAGGCAATCAGCCGTTCTATGGTGTGACGACGTACGGCGATATACTCCGTATGCATAGGATGTTCGCCAATGGTCTCACTCTTCACCGGGCGGAACGTACCGGCACCCACATGCAGGGTGAGCTCTTCCCGCTCAATGCCATGGTTATCCAAGTCGGCAAGTACTTTTTCCGTGAAATGGAGACCTGCCGTCGGGGCTGCCACACTTCCCTTGATTTTCGAATATACGGTCTGGTAAGTGGTCTTGTCGCTCTCTTGTGTCTCACGATTCAGATAGGGAGGAATAGGCAGTTCGCCCGCCACGTCGATAATCTCAGCAAAGGACACATCACCATCCCACTCAAAACGGATGAGCTGACTCGTCCCCACCTCTCCCATTCGCAAGGCCCTTAACTCTAACCTCTCACCTCTCACCTCTAATTTACGCCTTAGCACATTCCCCTCTTTCCATTTCTTCTGATTACCCACTAAGCAGAGCCAAGAGCAATGTCCACGCATCTGGAACATCTGCTCATAGTCGGCAGGCTCGTAAGGCTCCAACAGGAACACCTCTATCAAGGCTCCCGTATCTTTATGGAAATGCAGACGTGCCTGTATCACCTTCGTATTGTTGAACACCATGAGGGCTTTCGAAGGTAAATACTGGGGAAGGTTGTAGAACACATCCTCCCCTACTACACCTTTATTATATATAAGGAGCTTCGAGTGGTCACGCTCCGCCATCGGAAACTTAGCGATGCGGTCGTCTTCCAACTCGTAGTTATAATCACTGATATGTATCTCTTTTGTATCCATTTCTTATATTTTACCAGTATTCCGCTCTGAGAACATCATCTACAGATGTACTTCGAGAAGTGCCATGACGACAGCTGTCAGGAAGGTGAGTCCCAGAATACAGATAGGTACATAGCATTGGCGGATGTCATACTTAACAGGTATGGTGATACGCCGATAAAGCTGATAAACGAGCCAGCCCACGAAACCTCCCCACAGAAGTCCGACGGTGATATCACCAGGATAGTGAACACCCAGGTACAGACGGGTGTAGCAGTTCAGCAGCGACCACCCTACAAGGAAGAAGGTGAGCATGCGCTGCCGCATCAGCAGAGAGAAGAAGATAGCGATGCTGAACGTGTTGGCGGCATGGGCTGAGAAGAAACCGTACTTTCCCCCACGATAGCCGTTAACCACATCCACTAAGGAACCGATCTCCGGATCATGGGTGGGACGCCAACGAGCTACAAGAGGTTTGACGATACCGTCGTCAACAGCTCCTGCTAATAAATAACAGAGTCCTGCAGCAGCAAGGATAAGCAGTACATCACGGACATTCTTGTTTGTCTTCAATACGACATAGAAGAGTCCAATATAAAGGGGTATCCACGTCTTGGCATTCGTCAATGTCAGGATGAGGTAGTCCATGAACAATGAATCACTGCCGTTGACCATCAGCAGTAGCTGTTTGTCATACTGTATGATTTCTTCCATCGCCTTCGGTATTTTGTTATTTCATTCTTTCCTGTTCAGATAATCTCCAATTGCTTTGTCTCTATCCATCCTTCCTTGCCGTCATCCACCCGGATTTCCTTCCAGTCCTTCATCGAACCGTCTGTAATGGTGACACGAGTTCCCTCGTGCAGGATGAACAGGTCTGTTCCATTCTTAGAAGGAGTACTCTTGATGGGAGCTGATGTCTGTATGATAATGGCTCCCGTACGATTCGTCAGTTTCCGCTTCTGCTGGAAAGCGAAGAGATTGCCCAACAGGAAGACGAAGAGGAAGAACAAGGCGCCAAAGAAGCCCACCTTACGTAACCATATGCGGTCGGAAAAAAGATAGGCAAGAACGAGCATGATAGCAATGGCAAGGGCGACTAAGGCAGTTCGTGCCCATGCGTCAACACTCATCAGGTTGACAAGGGAGTGATACCACGTGACAAAGAACATCTCCGACTCGGGGGTGATCTTGTCAATGGTCTTCGAGCGCGCCATCTGCAGGTTGAAACGGATATCAGCATCCCCAGGGGATAACAGCAAGGCACGCTCATAGTTCAGGATGGCCTTTGTCATATTGTCCGTCCGATAGTAGGCATTCCCTAAGTTATAATACAGGTCGGCACTTACACCCTGCTTCAGCAAAGCCTCATAATCGGCTATCGCCTGCTGGTAACGCTCGTGGACATAAGCACTGTCTGCATCTGCTTTCGTCACTGCACCAGCCGTCAATGAGAGCATCAGCATCATCAATAATACAGGGGCGACTTTACTGCGGATATGCTTCTTACCTTTCAAAAAGTCCTCAATCTTCATAATCGCATTGATAGCGGCATCATATACCTTATTCATATTACCACTGGCATCTCCCGGGGCATAACGGGCATACTCACATTCGTCAAGGGCTCCGATAAACTGACTGACGGTATCGCTATCGACACCCCGTTCTGTGAGCTGCTGACTAATGTTCTCGCGAGACAGCTGGGTAACTGGCATGTCAAGTTTGTCGCCTACATAGCCCCAAAGAGCACGCAGCACCTCGTCATAGAACTCACTCTGCTTTCCTGCTTTCAGCAACTTGTCTGCCTGACGCAGACGACGGACAGCCACCTTATTGGCACGCTTTCCACGCATCTTACCGATATTGGCATTTTCTATCGCCCGATGACGGAAGATAATGAAAAGAGAGATAAAGACGGCAAGGAGGACGGCAAGACTCATCCAATAGAACGTGGAGCCGAAGAAGTACTCATCAACGGCACGCAGACGGATTGGGTCGGTCTTGATATAACGAATGTCCTTGTTCAGCTGTTTCACCTCCTCTCCTGTATAAGCCGCCACACTGGATGTGCCGTCACCCTTTGCCACATCGAGTGTAAATGCCTGTGTATGCAATGTCTTGTAAGCATTTACCTGAGTATCATAATAGGTGAACTCCACAGGAGGTATCTCGTACTTACCTTGATGACGAGGGACCACAAGGATATCATACACCATGCTGCCTTCAATACCATTAGTAGTGAGCTTAGTATTGTCTGTTATCTTGGCATCATACTGATCAAAGTCCTTGGGCAGATTGACGACAGGCTGTTTGATGAGTTTCAAGTTACCTGTACCACTCACCGTCACACGGAAAGTGACGGGGTCATTAGCCTTCACTTCTTTCTTATCAATAGTGGCTGAGAGGTTAAAGGAACCTACCCCACCCGAGAAGTTGGTGGGACGTGCTGGCAGCGGATCAACGGTAATAGTCAGACCCGGCGCTTTGATTTCCTTCTTCACCTCCATATAACCAGAACCGCCATTGAAGAATGCCTCAAAAGGATCAACGTTACGATTCTGTATCACCACCATACCCTCGTAGGTAATACTTGGAATCTCCAACTTACCCGTGGTCTGTGGGAACATGACATACTGTTGCCATGTTACGGTGCGATAAGGACGACCGTTAAGAGTCTCGAGCTTAAAACTCTTCTCCTGGGGAAGAGGTACCTCACGGGTATAGAAGCTCTTCAGGTCGGGCATCTTACCGCTTAACGAGGTGAGGTCGACCAAGGTATATACCTTATAGGTCAACAGGATAGGCTCCTGCTCATGAACACGGCTCTTGTTGGCACTTACCTTGATAAATAGATCGCTACCAGAGATATGACTGCCTGCTGCCCGAGCCTGCCCACCACCCTGCGGATGCTGGGCACCACCACGACCACCACTCTGAGCCGTTCCTGAAACCTTAATATGCAATTCGTTGGAATGCACTGACTTACCATTTATGGTGGCATGGGCTGAAGGAATGGTAAACGAACCATTCTTCGTCGCAGAGAGAATATAGGTATAGGTTACGGATGTCGAACTGGACGTATGTCCGTTGACCATCTGGAAACTCGACTGCGTGGAGGTGCTCGGTCCCATCAAAACCTCAAAGGCATCAGGTATATTTCCCGCACGGAAACCACTAACATCATCGGTATTGACGGTATAGGATAGACGGAACTGCTCACCTACCGCCACCTGCGAGGGAGCCTTTCCTTTTATCTGCTGGGCAGATGAGAGAAGAGGTAAAAAGGTAATAAGGTAAAGAGGTAACAACCATTTTACCCACCCTTGAACCTTATTATATATAGTCAATTTCATCGTCTACAATTTTAACTTTCTAACTTTTTCTTTTACCCTACCAGTTCTTCTGCAACTTACGGGTCTGCTTTTGATGCTGTGCCTTCTTAATACGCTGCTGCGTGTTTTTCTCTTCCTGCATAGCGGCATTCAGCAACTGCTCAGCATTCTCCTTACTCATCTGGGGCTTCTGCTGCTCCTGTTGCTGCTTTTTATCCTGTTGCTTCTGTTGGTCTTGCTCGTTCTGGTCTTTATTCTTGTCTTGCTTGTCTTTATTATCCTTATTCTGCTTTTGCTGCTGATTCTGCTGGTTCTGCTGTTGTTGCTTCTGCTGACGCTTACATAGTTCCAGATTATAACGGGTCTCGTCGTCATTAGGATTATTGCGCAATGCCTCTTTATAAGCCTCTATAGCCTCTCCATACATCTGGTGTCCCTGACAGATGACACCGATGTTATGATAGGCATAAGAGCGGCGTTTCTGATTCGTCTCCAACTTTGCCGCCTGCTGATACTGCACGATGGCGGCAGAGTCTTTCTTCTGTGCCAACAGAGCGTTACCAAGGTTATATGCGGCTTGTGGGTTCTTTGCATTCTTCTCGATAGCCTTTCGGTAATCTACCTCTGCCTCGGCAAACTTACCGGCACGGAACTGCTTATTGCCCTGACGGATATAGTCGCGGTCGCTCTGTGCTTGAGCACCGACAGCCATCAGAAGCAATAGTATGATTGCCACTTTCTTGCGACTGAACAGATGAATCTTACGCAGACGGGGATTCTTAATCTCCAGAATACATATCTCAGCAATCAACAGCAGAAGAACCAAGATACCAACAGCTTGAAACTGCTCATCAAAGTCACTATATACTGTACTTGATATCTCTTTCTTTGCTAACTTGTCGAGTTCATGATTCAACTGCTCCTGCGCATTACTATTGTTCTCGACATGTATATAAGCGCCACCGCCTGCTTCTGCCACCTGTTTACACATATCTTCGTTGAGTGCCGACATAACCGTCGCACCCGTATTATCTTTCATATAGTCGTGACTGCCTGCAACAGGAATAGGAGCCCCCTTGGTGGAACCGATACCCAACATATAGACACGCATACCCTTGTCCTTCGCCTCTTGAGCCGCCTCCATAGCGCCACCCTCATGGTCTTCACCATCAGTGATGACAATAATCGCCTTGCCGACTCCTTCTTCCTGTGTGAAACTGTGAGTAGCCATCGTCACAGCGGCAGCAATATCTGTTCCTTGTGTCTCTATCAGCGATGGCTCGATACTGCTCAAGAACATCTTTGCTGATACGAAGTCACTGGTTATCGGTAACTGGACGAATGCCTCACCGGCAAAGACAATAAGTCCTATCTTATCGTTCGTGAAATGGTCGACGAGATTCTCCACCATCATCTTTGCCCGATCGAGACGACTGGGTGCCACATCTTCAGCAAGCATCGAGTTACTGATATCCAAGGCGATAATAGTTTCTATACCTGTCCGCTTCTCATGACTGATCTTCGTTCCCATCTGAGGACGAGCCAGCATGACAATCATCAAGGCAAGTGCTGTCAGCAAGAGACAGAACTTCACTAGCGGACGGAAGCGGGAAACATCCGGCATCAGCTGGCGCACCAGTTCCATATCACCAAAACGACGAAGTTGCTTGCGCTGACGGATGACCATCCACCAACGGATAAATGCCAATACAGGAATCACCACTAAGGCATACAGATATATAGGGTCTTCGAATCGAAACATAGAATCTCTTACGGTAATTTTCTAAAGATGGTTATTCTCAATAGAATCTCTAACAAAAGTAACAACACTGCAGCAATAGCAAAAGGCTGGTATGCCTCATATTTCTTACTGTAGGTCTTGACACTAAGTTTGGACTTCTCCAACTTGTCAATCTCTTTATAGATATTCTGCAACTCTTTGTTATTTGTGGCACGGTAGAAGTCACCTTCCGTCGCCGCAGCGATATCACTCAGCGTCTTACTATCAATTTCCACAGGAATATTCACATACTGTACGCTGCCAGCTACCACCATCGGATATGGCGCCACCTTGTTCGTTCCAACACCAATCGTATAGACACGTATGCCAAGACTCTTGGCTATCTCTGCAGCAGTCATTGGCGACAGGTCTCCCCGGTTGTTACTACCATCAGTCAACAGAATCACCACCTTACTCTTCGCCTTGGAGTCTTTCAGACGACTCACAGCATTCGCCAGACCCATACCAATAGCGGTTCCATCCTGTATCAGTCCACGGGTAGCGATATCTGTACGGACATTCTGAAGGAGGTTCAACAACGAGGCATGGTCAGTCGTCATCGGACACTGAGTAAAAGCCTCACCTGCAAATATCGTCAAACCAATATTGTCATTCGGGCGACCAGCGATAAACTCTGCTGCTACCTGCTTGGCAGCCTCAATACGGTTGGGGCGCAAGTCTTCGGCAAGCATGGAGCCTGACACATCCATTGCCAACATAATATCGATACCCTCCACCGACTTGTTGTTCCATGAGTTACGAGTCTGCGGGCGGGCAAGTATCAGGATCAGCAATACAAAGACAGCAATTCGCAATATCAATTGTAATGGCATGAGCGTCACCTTCCAACTACGAGGAACAAAGCGATATGCATTGGTATCGCTCATCCGCATGGTAGGCTCCGTCTTTTTCCTTTTCATCAGGTACCATATCAAATACGGTACGAGTAGGAGCAGGAGAAACAGGTATTCTTTATTCGCAAATTCCATTGTTCTTTCTTCTTTTTACATGACTCCCGTGAGAATCATCAGCCTATATACTACAAAACCCAAAAGTACAAGGCAGACAACTCCAATGCTACCTATTAACCACTTCAGGTAACGACGGGTCTTCATTGAGCGCTGGTCTGCTTCCGACAGCTGCGGTTTCTCTTCTTCCACCACCTGTAGCTCTTGTTTGGTCTGATTGATAAACTCAATAGCGTTAACAAGGTTCATGTCGTTCTCGTTAATGAGGGTGGAATATTTGGCAAACTTCACCAAATCGGCTGTCATGAAGAGCTGGCGCAACTCGTCGAGCGATTTCTGATCGCCATCCCTCGTCAGACGTTCGATAATCTCGGAACTGGTCATCTCCATAGCAGAGAACTTATACCGCTCTTCTATATAACGACGCAGCGTATCGGTCAACTTGGTATAGTATTCCTTCTGGTTCTCCGAGGAAACCATCTTGTCTGCCTTAATCTGCTCTATCTCCTTCATCGCTTTCTGATGTGGCAGAAGTCTCTTCACGAGCTTGAAGCTCTTAATGAGCGGTTTATTGTCTCGCAGTCTTATATATAAATAAATAGCGACACACAACAGAAGGAGCATCAACACACTCAACCAGAACACCAGTGACCAGTCACTCCATAGAAACGGGTTGTCCTGTACGTCCTTCGGTCCGAAAAACTGGTTCATTTTCGTGGTGTCAACATCAACCTCCATTACTTTCAGGGCAAGACTCTTACTTTGGTATTCTTTACCATTGACCTTCACTTTGAATGGAGGAAGATAATAGAGTTTGCCATCAAAAGAGGTCAAGGTATACACACGACTGAACTGTTGTTGCCCGTTGTCAATATCTTCCTTATGCTCCTCACCTATCAAAAGGACCTCAATGCCATCTACCAACTGCTCCCTTGACTTATACGAAGGGAACACCACTTTGGCATTGGCTGGGGCGGTAGCCGTCACTGTGACATGTACCTGCTGCCCAATGAGCATCTGAATAGAGTCGATTCTCGCCTCTACCCCCACCTGTGCCATCATCATGACAACAGTACATATCATACAAATCAGCAATAGGACTCGTTTCATTTAACTACGTTGTTTAAAAAGCATCAGCAGGTGCTTGACGAAATCATCATTCGTAGCAATGCTGATCATATCCACATTACTTTTGTTCATGGTCTCACGAAGCTGTTGCTGGCGATTCATCCAATAGTGCTGATGAGCCTGACGCAGTCGTTTGCTACTGGTATCGATATACTGTTCAAAACCAGTCTCAGCGTCGACGACACGCATCAGTCCTATATCCGGCAGTTCCCTGGCACGCTGGTCATACACCTGAACAGCTACCACGTCATGCTTCCGATTACATATCTGTATCGTCTGCAGAAAATCCTGCTGTACATAGAAATCACTCAGCACGAACGCAGTACAACGACGCTTGGCAACACTCGTCAGAAACTCCAACGCCTGTTTGATATCAGTACGCTTGCTCTCAGGTTTAAAATCCAACAACTCACGGATGATATACAGGATATGCTTACGACCTTTCTTCGGCGGAATATATTTCTCAATATGGTCAGAGAAGAACACCACGCCAATCTTGTCATTATTCTGAATGGCACTGAAAGCAATGGTGGCTGCTATCTCCGTTACCATGTCACGTTTCATCTGGCGCTTGGTTCCGAAGTCAAGGGAGCCGCTGACATCAATAAGTAACATCACTGTCAACTCACGCTCCTCCTCGAAAACCTTAACGTATGGGCGGTGGAAACGAGCCGTCACATTCCAGTCAATATCACGCACGTCATCGCCATACTGATATTCACGCACCTCGCTGAATGCCATACCACGCCCTTTAAAGGCAGAGTGATACTGCCCTGCAAAGACATTGGCACTCAGCCCGCGTGCCTTGATCTCTATCTTCCGGACTTTTTTCAGTAACTCTGCAGTTTCCATTAAGGAACTTCTACCTTATTAATTATTTTCGAAACAATTTCCTCACTCGTGACATTACTTGCCTCTGCCTCGTAGGTCAGTCCGATTCGGTGACGGAGCACGTCATGGGCAACGGCACGCACATCCTCTGGCACCACATAGCCACGACGCTTGATAAAGGCATAGGCACGGGCAGCCTTAGCAAGGTTGATGGAGGCACGTGGACTACCACCAAAGGAAATCATGTCTTTCATATCCTTCAGACCATAACGGTCGGGATAACGGGTCGCAAAGACTATATCAGCAATATATTGTTCTATCTTCTCATCAATATATACCTCACGAACTACTGCGCGGGCATTCAATATCTCCTGAGCCGTAGTAACAGGCTTCACCTCAGGCAAAGCACCAGCAATATTCTCACGGATAATACGCTTTTCCTCCTCCAGTGTCGGATAGTCAATAACTACCTTCAGCATAAAACGGTCCATCTGCGCCTCTGGCAACGGATAGGTACCTTCCTGCTCTATCGGATTCTGAGTTGCCATCACCAAGAAGGGAGAAGGCAAGTCAAACGTCTCCTTACCTATGGTCACCTGCTTTTCCTGCATGGCTTCCAAAAGGGCACTCTGTACTTTTGCAGGAGCACGGTTAATCTCATCTGCCAAGACAAAGTTTGCGAAGACGGGACCTTGCTTCACCTGAAACCGCTCATCTTTCTGGGAGTAAATCATCGTTCCTGTCACATCCGCTGGCAATAAATCAGGGGTAAACTGAATACGACTATACGAAGCGTCTATCAACTGGGCAAGGGTCTTGATGGCAAGGGTTTTTGCCAAACCAGGAACACCCTCCAAAAGGATATTACCATCACTCAGCAGTCCTATCAACAAGGAGTCTACCAAATGCTTCTGTCCTACAATCACACGGTCCATACCTGTTACCAAATTGGTAACGAAACCGCTCTGCTGTTCTATCCGGATATTCAACTCACGGATATCAATAGATTCTGCCATAAATATCTTAATCTTTAATGTTTAATCTAATTCATACACTCCCGATGGTGTGGTACGTTTCAGTACCTCCATCTTCACATCAACACCTACAATAATACCATAGTCACGGAGTATGCTCTCTACTGTTTTACGTGCCAGTTCTGGATGGTTGTTTTCCTCACTTAAATGACATAGCCACACATAGCGTAGTTCTTCCGTCATATTCTCCACCAAAGCAAGACCACAGGAGCGATTACTCAAATGTCCTGTCTTGGAAAGGATACGTCCTTTCAAAAACTGGGGATATGGACCATTGTTCACCATCTCCTCATCATGATTTGCCTCAATAACAAGATAATTTGCCTTCGAAATAAACGGCTTCATCTCGTCAGTGACATATCCCGCATCGGTAATAATACAGAAAGAGACTCCTTCCGCCTCTATCATATAACCCACATTATCACTACTGTCATGAGGAACAGGAAACGGGGTGACGAAGAATTCCCCTATCCGAATGGTCTTCCCCTTCTCGACAAAGCGTTTCAATTCTGGCAAGACTTTCTGTTGCACACAATAATTCTTATTGATGCCCTCATGCACCTTCTCCGTCGCATATACCGGCACCTGATAATCTTTACTGAAAGAACCTACACACTTGATATGGTCTGCATGATCATGCGTGATAAGCACATGATGTATCTGCGACATACTAAGTCCGTAATCCTTAAAGTTTTTTTTCAGACCTCTCAGTCCTACTCCGATATCTATCAATAGTCCATCCGTCGGGGTCATCAGCATATAGCAATTTCCACTACTGCCGCTGCCAAAGGATATAAATTTCAGCATTTTAGTTAATATTTTGCGCAAAAGTAATAAAAAGTTAGGAGTTTTCCTTATCTTTGCATTGTTTTTTGATATTTTTAAACTTATGAAATATTACTTGTTATTTGCCTGGGTGTTTTTGCTTGGTAGTTGCCAATCTGGTGATACGGATTCCGCAGAGGCTGTTGACAAGCCACTTAACGAATGGGCTGAGGCATATTTCAGCTTCAATTACAAGGAGGCTTTAGAGTATATGACCCCTGAGAGCGAGAAATGGATACGCTATGCTGCCTCGAATATCACAGAACAGGATATCCAGTATATCAATGAGCATAATAAGGATGTCAGAACTGAGATTGTCGACCGTTACATCATGGCAGGTGATACTACTTGCTCTGCACACATCCGTGTCTCAGACTTCGTGCAATTAGGGTTTGTGGGGCAGAATGGCAAAGTAGTTGACCAAGCTGAATTTCAAGTGGAATTGGTGAAGCGAAACGGAAAGTGGCTCATCAGAATGGAAGGCCCACTGCAAAGTGGAAAGTGAAGTCTCGGCTGAGTCTAGGATGGGCAATCGGATAATGCTCATCCCCCTCCTCATAGGCAGGATTAATAGCTTTCATTCCCATATCAAAACGTAGGATAAAATAGTCGAAATTAAAACGGAAGCCCAGACCATAGCCTACAGCAAACTGTTTCCAGAACTCAGAGATCTTAAACTGCCCTCCCGGTTGCTCATCATAAGCCCGTAACGTCCATATATTACCTGCATCCACGAAGAGTGCCACACCTAATTTCCAAAAAAGATGGGCACGGTATTCCATGTTGAAGTCAAGTTTCATATCTCCCGTTTGGTTGATAAAATCAATTCGTCCGTCTTTGCTTATATACTTTCCTGGTCCCAGACTACGTACGCTCCATCCTCTTACACTATTGGCGCCACCAGAGAAATAACGCTTCTCAAAGGGAAGAATAGTACTATTTCCATATGGATATGCGATACCAAGTCCTGCATGGAATACTAACTGGTTATAGTAATTGAAATTAATAGTACGGGTAATATCAAAATCTGCCTTTATATATTGTGCATATGCAATATCCAAGAAAGTATATTGTCCATCTTGATTCCGATGGAAACCAAAAGTCTTTGCTCCCAAGCCCAGCAGGTTACCAGCCGTCTCAGCATTAGCTTTAATAGCAATAACACCATTATTATACGTATAGCCAACTCCCAGCTTCATAATAAACAGGTTTTCATAATTATATCGCAAAATGGCATTACGGCTGCTGGCATCATCAAGATATTCCTGCTTGAACGTGTCACTAATCCATGGCATAGAGATATAATTGAGGTCCAACAAATCAATACGATAGCTATCATGATGATTGGGATTATTCCATTTATACCGCCAGCCAACGGAAAACACACGACGATGGAACTCTGGACGGTTCTGCAAATCGTACAATAACGACACCTCACTTGTAGCATTAATGCGACGATGGATATCTGATGGCAGGAATGGGGCTATAAAACGAGGGAAAGTAAGTTTCGTACCAAGACTGTATTCCAGAAAGTTGTGATTCGAATAGCCCTCCAAGCCCTTAATAGCCTCATATGCCCCACGCAATTCAATCGTCAAATTTTCAGATCCTCTGAACAAATTGCGGTTCTGATAGGTGAGAGTAGCAGCGGCACCCAAATCACCAGCTGTATTGGTCCCTTCTGGTTGGAAAGAAATAGTAGAGGGCTTGTTTGTATTAATCTGTATCTGACAATCAAGCAAGCTGGAGTCTGGCTGCTCTTTCCAAGAGATATTAGTATATCGCACAGCCCCTAAACGACTAAAGTGGTTGTAGGTATTTTGAAGAGCTTCCGCAGAATAACACTCTCCTTCTCTGACAAATGTATTCCGTCGCAGCACACCCTGCCGAAGGTGAATCACAGAGTCCTCCGGGTCACCGCTTGTAAACATCACTTTTCTCACGGTATACTTTTGATGAGGCTTTTCATGCCCTTGGTTATCATTTTGTTTCCGCAGCACCAGCACCACATCTATCTCCTGCGAATGCGCCACAGAATCTGCCTCAAAAGAAATGTATTCTTTATTAAAACGATAATATCCTAGGTTATTTAACTCTTGGGTAATACGTTTACGCTCTCCATCTAGGTTCTCAACACTAAAAAGCATTCCACTCTTAAGTCCCCTGTATTTGGGATTATCTAAATGTAACAGGCTGTTTATGACAGAGTCTTCTATAACATAGTCTACTTTACGTATAGTGTAAGGCTCGCCAGGATGCAACATATAAGTGACATCTATCTTTCTGTTTTTTGCCTTCGTCATGGCATCCACACTGGCACGCAGATACCCCATATTTACTAATTGCATCTGCAAGTCTTCCATCGAACGCCTTGTATTTACAGAGTCGTATAATACAGGAGCTTCACCAATAGAACGTAAGACACGGTTTATCCATTTAGTCGTGTCTCTTCCTGAGAGAGAGTAAGTAGCTAAAGGTATTTTGACAGCAGAAAACCAACGGGAGTTACCTAATTGGCGGACATAGGCCTTCATAGCCGTAGGGTCAACCCCTTTCGTTTTTGGCTCGCTCTTCACCTGTACCTTATTAAGTAAATACTCTCCTTCAGGGACATATTTAGTCTCTGAACAGGCACAAAAAAAGAGTGCCATCAACAGATAGAAGGAATATCGTATCCGCATTTTGTTGCAAAGGTACGAAAATAATTGAGAATTGACTATCGATAATTGAGAATTATTCTTAACTTTGCCAGAAATTACAAGAAAATGATTAGTAAAAATCAAATCAAACTTATCCGTTCTTTAGAACAGAAGAAGAATCGGAAACGGGAAGGACTCTTTGTCGCAGAAGGACCAAAGGTCGTTGACGACCTACTGCAGGCAGGCTATCACCCAAAACAGCTTTTCTCTACAACAGAGTACCATAATGCTGAGCGTATTACAGAAGAGGAACTACATAAGATTAGTTTTTTACAGCATCCCCAGAAAGTTCTTGCTGTCTTTGAGATACCCAAAGCTCAACTGACTTTGAATATCACACAACACCTCACTCTCGCCCTTGACGGCATTCAGGACCCTGGGAATCTAGGTACCATCATACGCATTGCCGATTGGTTTGGTATCTCTCATATTTTCTGTTCTTTAGACACTGCAGATCTCTATAATCCAAAAGTAGTACAGGCGACGATGGGAAGTATTGCCCATGTACAAGTGGTTTATACTGATTTATTAAAACTTTTTCACACTTTGCCACCCTCCTATCCAATTTATGGGACTCTATTAGATGGTGAAAACATTTACGAACAGGAACTTACACAAGAGGGGATTATCGTCATGGGTAATGAAGGAAACGGCATCTCAACAGAAATACGTCAATTGATCAACAAACGGTTATTGATTCCCGATTTTCATGCCGATGGACAGAGGGCAGAGAGTCTGAATGTTGCCATTGCAACAGCAATTACTTGTTCCGAGTTCCGCCGTAGAAAATAATAAAGGGGCTCTGTCTTCACAGATAGATACCCCTCGAGGAAAATGATAAATATAGATTAAATTACTAGTTGTGTGATGCAAAAGTAATAATTATTTCTCGAACCACAAAATATTTATTGAACGTATTTCAACATTTAACACTTTATAAACCATCAAAAGACTTTCAAAGCCTCATAGATGCGTTGCACAGGGAGCCCCATTACATTGAAATAGCTTCCGTTCATACCAGTCACTCCCACATGACCTATCCATTCTTGAATACCATAGGCTCCTGCTTTATCCATAGGTCTGTAATGATTGACATAATACTCTATCTCCTCGTTTGTGAGCTCCTTAAAAGTGACATCTGTCTCCACAGAGAAACACACCTGCTTCTTTTTAGTCGTTAAACATACACCTGTGATAACCTGATGTGTATGACCACTCAGTTCATGAAGCATCTCTTTTGCCTCAGCAATATCTTTTGGTTTTCCCATTACTTTCTGCCCTAATATAACAATGGTATCGGCAGTAATAATCAACTCATCGTCAGCGATGAGCTGTTGGTAGGCAGCAGCCTTTTTATGGGAAATATAGCCAGCGATTTCTTTTGTAGGAAGATCTTGAGGATAGCTTTCGTCAATACCATCTAACACTCTGACCTCGAATGGAATATCCAACCCACTTAATAACTCTTTCCGCCTTGGAGAATTACTGGCAAGAACGATATGATAACGACCTCCTACCATCCGAAAGCCCTTTCATCCTGCAACCATTTACCTTGGGTTTTCAATGTCTGCTCTATCACATCCCTACCACAGCCATGACCACCGCGATAGTCACTTACATAGACACAGACATCTTTCACTTCACGACATGCATCCTTGGGACACACGGGACACCCTACTCGACGCATCACCTCCAGATCGGGAATATCATCACCCATGAACATCACTTCCTCGTCCTTCAAATTATGTATGGCGAGGAATTCCTCATAAACCTTCATTTTTACAGAAGCGCCCAAGTAGATATCTGTCACACCTAGTCCTTCGTAACGTTTCCGGACTGCATCGACGGTACATCCTGAGATAATGGCTATATTCAGTCCCATCTTAACAGCAAGCTGAATGGCATACCCATCTTTGATATTCACGGTTCGCAAGGGTGTCCCATCCGTTCCTAAGGCAATGGTCTCTGCACTCAGCACACCATCTAAATCGAAAATGATGGCACGTATCTTCTGTAAATCGTAGTTTATCATTTCTTCTCTGCTTTTTGATGTATATGAAGAGACATACGTTCATAAATATCTTTCATGAAAGGATGCCCCTGTAATAATTGTGCCTGATGAAGTATGACATTTTCGTCATAACGGACGGCAGGACCTGTCTGCGCCTGTAAGGGATGTAACTGATGTACTTTCCGTGCCGTTTCATCTATCAATGGAAGCATCACGTCGAAATTCATCCCATGCTCTTCCAATATCTCCGCAGCCATGGCAAAGCAGTGATTGGCGAAATTACAGGCAAAGACTGCTGCAAGATGTAGATACTGCCTGTCCTCACTCGACAGTTCATAGACATGACTTGTCACACCTTCTGCCAATCGCCTGATCTTCTCCATCGCCATTGCGTCATTTGCCTCAATAAACGTAGGTATCTCCGCAAAATCGACTATACGGTGCTTGGAGAATGACTGCATGGGATAGAACACTCCATAATGAAGAGCCATTCCTTTAAACATTTCCATAGGCATCGAGCCCGCGGTATGCATGAACACCTGTGTCTCCCTGCCTTTCGTCACAGCAGATACTACCTCTGCTAGCACGGCATCCTTGACTGAGATGATGTAGGCATCTGCCTCTACCGGTATGTCTTCCGCCCTGTTAACAGGCTGTCCACCTACAACTTCCGACAATGCGCCAGCAGACTCCATGGTACGGCTATACACACAAATAATCTCATGACCGGCACCTTTCAGGGCTATTCCCAGATTCGTCGCCAACCGTCCTGCCCCTATCAATACTATCCGCATAGGTTCATTCATATTTCATAAGGAGTCCTCAGAACTTCTCAAGATGCACGTTTTCCCACTTAAGTTTCTCCTCGTTCTGAGGTTTGCGCTCATCTGCCTTGTGACCAATAGCGATAATGCAAAGACACGATAAATTCTCTGGAATATTCAGCACACCCTGTATGACGGTATCAGCACTTGTCCCGTCACTCAGTCCCCGCCCACGCATCTGAATCCAACAAGAGCCCAATCCTAGCGACTCAGCCTGATACTGCATTGAGATAGCGGCAATAGAACCATCCTCCACCCAGCAGTCGTTCTGCATCGGGTCACCTAAGACAACGATGGCAAGTGGAGCCCCTTTGAGAAACTGCCCCCCCATATCCTTGGCATCCGATAGTTTCTCAAGATCCATCTTGTCATCGACCACCACAAACTGCCAAGCTCGCTGTCCTTTTGACGTGGGTGACATCAGTCCTGCACGAAGAATGGTCTTCACATCTTCCCCATTGATTTCTTCTTCTGTAAACTTACGATGCGAACGGCGCATCTGCACTAATTCCTTAAAGTCCATATCTTATGAATATTGTTGGTTCCATTTGCAAAGATACACAGAAATATGCTAACAACCAAAAAGAAAATCACATTTTCTTTTTCCCTACTTCTATACAAAAAGACAGGTCACTCTTCACGAGCGACCTGTCTTTTATTTCCTTAAACAATCTTCTTACCTATAGACTATCCCCATTTATAGTTATACCATATATAGGAATTTCATTTCTTATGCAAAGTTACGTCAATACCTTCTAATTATTTTTACTTTATAACCAAAAATATAATCCGACACACTATTTTTGACCTGTGTCAATTCTACAAGGAGACTCTTCCATGAAGAGGTATGAAGGTTGATAGCCCCCTGCATCCACCACAACCTTCTCAAAGACGATGGCTGGATCATTAGGAATAAGGGTGATGGTATGTATACCTTCTGAAGCAAGAGGTAATTTCACAACACTCTCTACAACCCTACGTGCTACTGTCGGATAATAAACAGAATAGATATTCTCTGGTTTCTCATTAAGATCTTTATTGAAATTAACAACGACAGGATTACCATCATCAAGTGACACCTGATAGGTAAGACCTCCCTTATTCAGATAGTCGAGCGTAGATTTTACGATGACATGCACCTTCACCTTGCCAGAGACTTTTCCGTCAGTCTTAAAACGATAAGTCAGACTTGCGTTGTCAGTGCCTTTGGTATAGGGCATCAAGACAACACCACTGCGAGTACGTCCCATATCTGGAATAACAGTCCATGTTGTCTCCGCATTACTCTTCGCCATGTAATAATGCTCAGCCTCCATCGACACGACTCCATGCTGCATGGAGAAGACATAGCCCCCACCCTGTCCGACAGGGAGTCTTTTTACTTCCGGCATGCGATCTGCGGGAAAATCATCATTCCACGAGGTATAGCCGATATGTTTCTGGGTCATCATGCCATTCCACTTGCCTCCTGCTATCTTATGGTTATAGTCGGCACAAAGTACGGAGTCACGACGGAAAGCCTGTTCCACCTTATCAGCCCATAGGTTGCAATCTGGATTTCCCTCCTCATAGAGTTTTTGGTTCATAGCCTGCGCATAGTACATCTGATAGATATTAGACATAGCCTGAATGGGGAAAAGAATTAACTGCTGATAGGCATCATGATACCGCTCATCAAGTGTCAGATACTGGCGTAATGCCTCCGCCTCCAGTCGCATATACTCATCAGCGACCTGTCTCCACTCTCCTGTATGCACATTATAAGTAGTGGCATCCAGCATCTCTGCCGTAATGCGACCATTCATCTTACAAGAGAGATTAAGTAAACGTGCTGCCTCAGCAGCTTGGTTCTCACCAAACTGCTGACGACAGAACGCCCGTGAATGATTGACAATTAGTTTAGATTCATATTGATAGGGATTCCATGCCATGTCCATAAAGAAAGTAATAGGATACTCCATTGGTTTCAGGTCACCGACATTCAGAATCCACATACGCTCAATACCATTAGCATAGGCAAGGTGCAACTGTTCCCACATATTTTGAGTGGGTGTCACATTCAGCCACTTGGTATTACGAGGTGCACCGACATAATCCACATGGTAGTAGAGTCCCCATCCTCCTGGATGCTGACGCTCTTTCATGTTAGGAACACGGCGGACGTTACCCCAGTTATCATCACATAACAGCATGATAACGTCATCAGGGACACGCATTCCTTTGTCGTAATAGTCCAACACCTCTTTATATAAAGCCCATACCTGCGTGGTCTCCTTTGCTTTCTTTCCTGTAACCTCACTGATGATACGGCGCTGATTCTCCACAATACGCTGTAACAGTTTAGTATCAGCATCCTCACTCATCGCTTCGTCACCATCACCACGCATACCGATGGTCACCATATCTTCCGTACCTTTCATGCGTTCGATACCCTCACGGAAGAACTTGTCAAGTTTCTGCTGATTCTTCTGGTAATTCCACGGTCCCCATTCTGCACGACGGCGGGCGTACTCCTGATGATTACGCGCCATCGGCTCATGGTGGGATGTTCCCATAATGACACCCATATCATCAGCCGTCTTGGGGTTCAATGGATCATCAGCATAGAATGCCCACATCCACATGGCTGGCCACATCATATTACCACGCAAGCGTAGGATTAACTCAAATACTTTCTCATAGAAACGATGGTCACCATAGTTCGTGCCAAAAGTATTCTTTACCCAAGAAGTCAGACATGGTGCCTCATCATTAAGGAAGATACCACGAAACTCCACTGCTGGCTCGCCATCCGTATATATACCTTTATTAATATATATATGGTCATGATGCTCTACAGGTACATCTGCCCAATAATACCATGGAGACACACCCATCTGTTCTGAAAGTTCATAAATGCCATAGACAGTGCCACGACGATCACTACCAGCAATGACCAATTGTCCATCTATCACGGTAATGATGAATTTCTCCCGTTTATTTTTCAACAGCGATGCATCCAGCTTCTTTTGTTTAACCAGTTGATTAATGAAAGAGGACTTGCCTATTGTTCCTACTATAATTTTAGCTTCAAATGTATCTCCCAGTTGAGCCTCTTCACCTGTCACTCTCGCAAAATCAGCTGCCAGTGTCTTGGCTGCAATGGCTACAGCCTTATCATCTGACTTATCATAACTGATAGTTACAGTTCCATCTGTAAGCAACATATCTCCAGATGTGAATCCAACAAAGCGGGGAGCAGCATTACTAATCAGGCTTTTTGAAAGCACAAGAGCTACCAGTGTACAATAAAAAACACTTCTTGATGACAATTTTATCCGTTTCATAGAAACTACGCATTATCGTTATTGATGATGCAAAGTTAGGATTAAAACAAATACAAAACAAATAAAAGGGCAAAAAAAATGGGGTGATGAAACATACAGAAACGTTTTTGGAACATACGGGCAAAAAAAGTCCCGCAAGTGTTACCTTGCGGGACTCTTTTTTATCTAATAACTAAATTATTTAGTAGTGTCAACGAACATTGCAACACGGTTGAAGTCGTTCTCCTCAGATACCTCAGAAGTAGCACCATAACCCTTAGTGGTGATGCGATCCTTAGCAATCTTGTAGCGCTTGATCAATGCGTTGGCAACAACCTCAGCACGCTTTTCAGAAAGCTTCTGGTTGAGCTCAGCCTTACCCTCTGGAGAAGCATAACCCTTAACAAGAACCTTAGCCTCAGGATGATTCTTCATATACTTAGCAACCATCTCGATGCTTGCATACTGAGCAGCGTCGATAGTGCTCTTACCCTGGCGGAAGATAACCATTGGCTGCAGAACAGTCTCCTTCTTCTCAACAACAGCAGCTGTTGTAGGACGAGCCTCGCAGTCAGCGAGCTTCTTCTTCAGGTCGTTAATAGTAGCGTTAGCAGCGTTCAGCTGACCATTCTTAGCGTCAACATCAGAACGAAGCTCATTGATCTTAGCGTTCAGAGCATCAATCTCAGCTGGGTCGCGGAGCTCCTCAACCTTGAAGTTGTGAGTACCATTGCTTGTACCGAATTTGTAGTTGATACCAGCCTTCAGAGAGAAAGCACCATTCCATTTCTTAGAACCAGTTCCGTCATAAACATTCTTGCGGAAGGGATTTGCATACTGTGGATAAGGCTGTCCAAGAACGACACCTGGCTCAATGAAGAGCTGCCACTGCTTAGCAGCACCAAGGTTGAAAGCGAAGTCGATAGCAGCCTTAGCATTGATACCACCTTGCTTCTCAGCCCATGCACGGCTGTAACCACCACCTACAAGAGCAATAACCTCAAATGCACATGGCTCACCTTTGTAACCAGCAAATGCATTGCTCAGGTTCCAAGTAGACAGAATGTCAAAGTCTGTAGCGTTGATGAAAGTCTTGCTACCGAACATAGACTTAGAATCAGACTTGTTCAGGAAGTAAGCGTTTACGTCCAAAGCCAAACCGAATACGGTAGTCAGGTTCTTACCAAGACGGAATCCGAACTCAGGAGATACACCCTTCATGAAGCCGTACTTTGTACCTCCGAAGTCGAACTTGTTCATGGGAGTAGCTACACCTGCATTGATACCAATGTACCAGTTGTCACCAGCCTTGTTTGCAGTAACTGCAGTTTTCTGTGCAGACACAGAAGCTGTCATCATAGCGACAGCAAGCATTAAAAAAAGCTTTTTCATTTGTTTACTAACTTTGTTAATTTATAAATAAATCTACCTATTTTTATTATTTTCGGTGCAAAGTAAATAAAAAAAACAATAAGTTCCAAGAAAATCGTGTAAAAAGTACGTTTTTAACTAAATTTTCTTGATTTAGATTGCCTTTTTAAGTTTTTCCGCCCCTTATTTGGTAAAATTTCAGAACTTATAGTCGATTCCGACACCTATCACGTTATTGCTGCGGGAATAGATGTCCTTCCCGGCGATGCCCAGTCCCTGGTAACTGCTCTGCTCCTTGGTATAGTCGCTATAGAGACTGATGAAGTAGCCAGCATTCAACCGGATTTTCTCCGTGATGTTCCAAGCACCGCCCAGTCCTATTGACCAGCTGTCACAGGCAAAGGAGGTGTTCTGCTGATAGTCGTCACTCAGTCCATAGTCGGTACGCTGCGCACCGCAACTGATGGTAAACTTCTCGTTGATGTCATATTCCACACCGGCAAGGAACTCATGCGTCCCATGCTTCAACTCTTCCTGACGGTCGTTCGCCATCTTCGCATTCTTATCGTCAAAGAAATGGTATTCCAATGTGGCACGCAGCTTTGGAGAGAACTCATAGCCTGCGGCAAAGGTCAACAGGGCAGGCATGTCATATCGAGTCTTCACACCGTCCATATACCCTCCGACCTTCGAGCCTAAGACAGCGGCAGTCTGTTCCGGTGTCATCCCCGCAATCTCCGCTGTCAGTTCCTTGGTATCGTTTGGCACATTGATTTTAGTGCGGAACTCATAACGGGCAGCCAGTGTGACGGGACCTTTGTGGAAGTCCAGACTGATAATCGGTGTGAAGCCCCACCCCCGCTGGTTACAGTCAAGTTGCAGATTGATGAGTTTGTTACCTCCCATATCCGCCACCACATGTCCACGATAGTAGCCGTCATAGTAGTTGGCACGGAAACCGACAGCAGCCGCCAGACAATCGATGATCTTATACGTGAAGTTGATCTGCCCGCCATAGATATACTGTTTGCCTTTCATCTCCGAGTCGAGGGTATAGGTGCCGGGCATCAGTCCTTTTTGTGCCAGCATGGCGGTCATCGGGACATTGAACATCGGTACGCCGTCCTTATACTCCACGAAACCGCCACTTCCCACGATACCGATCATTGCCGACACGGCGATGCGGTCTTTCTTATAGGAGGCGAAGAGTGCCGGTACGATAGGTGCCGATGCCTTGCCATGAAACTTCTGGTTATAGTCAGCCCCCAGGAAATTGGGAATACTGGTCTCTATGTCACGGTTCTGCCATGGTTTCTGGAAATTCAGTGAGAATTGCCACCCCTCATGACCCCAGGCAAAGCCTGCGGGGTTACTGAAAGCAGCATCAATTTCAAAGGTTGCGCCACGAGCCATCATACGGTCGAATGCGATATGATAATTCGTGTTGGTCATCAGTCCACCAGCATAAGCCATTGCTGTCACACACAGGATGACGGAAGTCAATAATACTTTTTTCATTCTTTATATTTTAATGGTTTCCTGGGTGCAAAGGTACAAATAATAATTATAAAACAGGAAAAAACGACAATAAAAATGCGCAAATGGGACAAAATATGTTATTTTCTGTAATTCTGGTTAATCTTTCCGTCTTTTGTATCGTCTATTATATATAAATAATGTGTATCTTTGCAACGGATTTACAACGGAATATTAAAACGACAAATAAGATGAGAAAACTATTTTTCATTTCTGTTGCCATGATGATGGCAACGACAACTTTCGCCCAGTCGAAGGTCTATTTTACTAAGGAGATTACTCCTGAGTCATTGGTGAAGATCTACAAGGCGCTCGGTGTAGAGGCAAAAGGACGTGTCGCCGTGAAGATATCAACTGGTGAGGGCGGTAACACGCACTACCTGAAGCCCACACTCATCCGCAACCTCGTGGACGAGGTGAACGGTACCATCGTGGAGTGCTGCACGGCTTACGGCGGTTCCCGTCAAGACCCCAAGAAACACTGGGAGACGATTCACGACCATGGCTTCGACAGCATCTTCGCCGTGGATATCATGGATGAGTTCCACGACATCCGCATCCCCATTCAGGACAAGAAGCACCTGAAATACGATATCGTGGGTGAGCATCTTGCCAACTACAACTTCATGATCAACCTCGCCCACTTCAAGGGGCATGCCATGGGTGGCTTCGGCGGTGTGATGAAGAACGCCTCCATCGGTGTTGCCTCCACAGCTGGCAAGGCGTATATCCACACGGCTGGTAAGACGGACGATGCCAAGATTGCATGGGGTCCCGACTATCTCGCCGCTGGCAAGACACAGGATCTCTTCCTGGAGTCGATGGCTGCCGCCGCACAGGCTGTCCATGAGTATTTCAACGGTAACATCATCTACATCAACATCATGAACAACATGTCGGTAGACTGCGACTGCGACGGGCATCCCGCCAAACCGGAACTGCAGGACATGGGCATCATGGCATCCCTCGACCCTGTTGCCGTCGACCAGGCTTGCCTGGACAAGGTGTTCAACTACCAGGGCAAACCGGGTGATGACAACAAACCGCTCATCCAGCGCATCAACCGCCAGCATGGCACGTATATCACTGACTATGCTGAGAAGATTGGCTTGGGCTCTAAGAAGTATGAGCTGATTGACCTCGACAAATAAGTAATTCCCAACACATCAAAAACTATACTAATGAGAAGAAATATCCTTACGCTGATGCTGGTGGCGGTGGCTGCCGGCATCAACGCTGAAGAAGTCACCGACTCTATGAACCTGCAGGACGTGGTGGTGACGGGTACCCGTAACGCCACCGACGTGCGCTATCTGCCTATGACGGTCTCTGTCATCGGTCGTCAGACACTCACAGAACAGTATCAGACAAGTGTCCTGCCCACCGTCATGCAACAGGTGCCCGGACTCTTCGTCACCAGCCGTTCCATGCTGGGCTATGGGGTCTCCAGCGGTGCCGCAGGGGGCATCAACCTGCGGGGCATCGCTGGCGGCAGTGGTCAGCTGATGGTACTCATCGACGGTCATCCGCAATATAACGGTATCTATGGGCATCCTATCGCCGACAGTTACCAGACACTGATGACCGAGCGGGTGGAGGTGTTGCGCGGTCCTGCCTCCATGCTCTATGGCTCGAATGCCATGGGGGGTGTCATCAATATCGTGACCCGTGGAATGCATGAGGATGGCGTGAAGACGACGGTCAACCTGGGGACTGGCAGCTACGGCACTATCCAGGCGGAGGCTTCTAACCAGGTGCGCAGCGGCAAGTTCTCCAGTACGGTGGCAGCACAGTATGGGCGCACCGACAATCACCGCCCCCGCATGGGTTTCGAGCAGTATGGGGGGTATCTGAAACTGGGTTACGACTTCCATGCGCACTGGAATGCGTATGTCGATGCGAATATCACGCATTTCAATGCCAGCCAACCGGGCAGCACGTCTTCCCCACTCTACGATGCCGACCAGTGGATCACTCGCGGCATGGTGTCTGCGGCTGTCGAGAATCATTATAACAAGACCAGCGGTGCCGTCAGCCTCTATACCAACTTCGGACGACATAAGATTGACGACGGTACGGCTGATGCTGCGAACCCCACCAAGCGGTATTTCCGCTCGAAGGACGCACTGCTGGGTGTCTCTCTCTATCAGAGTGCACAACTCTTCGAGGGCAACCGGGTGACGGTGGGTATTGACTATCAGCATATCTATGGGCATGCGTACTATACCTCAAAGGAGACGGGTGAGACACTGGACACGCCCAACAAACAGAGCGGCAAGTCGTATCGCAACGAGATAGCGGGCTATGTGGAGTTCCGGCAGGATCTCACCTCGTGGCTGACGGTTGATGCGGGCATCCGTATCGACCACCATAGCGTCACGGGGACGGAGTGGATTCCACAGGGGGGCATCGTCATCCGTCCGATGAACAACGGTGAGCTGAAAGCAATGGTGAGCAAGGGGTTCCGCAATCCTACCATGCGGGAGATGTATCTCTACCCTCCCTCTAACGAGGACTTGAAACCGGAACGTCTGATGAACTACGAACTGTCGTGGAAACACCGGTTTAACACGCTGACCTACGGCATCAACTTCTTCTATCTGAAGGGTGACAACATGATTCAGACGATGCCCGTCGATGGCAAGCCGCGTAATGTGAACACGGGAAAAGTGGAGAACTACGGTGCTGAACTGGAGGCTGCCTATCGCATCAGCCAGCATTGGAACATCACCACCAACCATGCGCTGCTGCACATGAAGAACCCTGTACTGGCTGCCCCGAAATATAAGGGATTCCTCGGTGCCAACTACAACTGCCACCGACTGGGTGTCGTGGCTGGGCTGCAATATATCAGTGGACTTTATACCGCCATCGGTGATAACGAGAAGAAAGAGAACTTCCTCCTGCTTAACGCCACGGTCAGCTATCAGCTCATCAGGAACCTTGCCCTCTGGGTACGTGGCGAGAACCTGCTGGCGCAACGCTACGAGATCAACCTCGGCTACCCCATGCCACGTGCTACCTTCATGGCTGGTGTGCAGTGCAGCTTCTGATACCGTTATTCCGATACTCATCATCAACAAAACGACTGGCAGATTTCTCATTCCGCCAGTCGTTTTGCTAATATATATTATAATGTAGGTTACACCTGCTCGATAATCTTGCCGCCCTCCTCTATCGCCTGCATGTTGAGGGGAATCATTGCGTGATGACGCTCAGGGAGTGTCTTGAAGAGTGCTTTCTCCACACCCTTCGTGCTCACGACGGGAGCCACCTTGAGGAGACCGCCCAGCACAATCATGTTGAACACCTTCGAGTTCTTCATCTCCGCAGCCTTGTCCATGGCATCAATGCGGTAGATGGTGATGTCCTTACGGGTTGGCGGGTTGAGGATGCCGTAGCCGTCGTAGATCAAGATACCACCGGGTTTGAGTTTCGGCTCAAACTTCTCCAGCGACGGCTGGTTGAGGACGATGGCGATGTCGAACTTCGAGAGGATGGGCGAACTGATTTTCTCATCACTCACGATGACGGTGACGTTTGCCGTACCGCCACGCTGCTCGGGACCATAGGCTGGCATCCAGGTCACCTCCTTGTCGTCCATCAGTCCTGAATATGCCAGAATCTTACCCATCGAGAGGACTCCCTGACCACCGAAACCTGAAATAATTATTTCTTTCTTCATTTTTCTCTAAACTCTAAACACTAAACTCTCAACTAAAGATTCGTCGAATCTTTTAAGTCTCCTTTCGGATAATAATTGAACATGTGCTCCTGCATCCACTCGTTGGCAGCCTTTGGTGGCATCTTCCAACCACTGTTACAGGTCGATACGATCTCCACGAGACTGCTGCCCTTCCCTGCCATCGAAGCCTCGAAAGCCTTGCGGATAGCCTTCTTCGCACTGCGGATAGCGGCAACGGTCTCGACACTCTGACGGGTGACATAGCAAGTACCCTCCAGTGTGGCAGCGATCTCGGTGATATGCAGAGGATATCCGTGCAGGTCAGCCTGACGGCCATAAGGACACGTGGAAGTCTTCATACCCATCAGTGTGGTAGGAGCCATCTGTCCACCCGTCATACCGTAGATGGCATTGTTGATGAAGATGATGGCGATGTTCTCCCCACGGTTCAGGGCATGAATGGTCTCACAGGTTCCGATACAGGCAAGGTCACCGTCACCCTGATAGGTAAACACGAGACGGTCGGGCCACAGGCGCTTGATAGCGGTAGCCACAGCAGGGGCACGTCCATGGGCAGCTTCCTGCCAGTCGATGTCCAGATAATTATAGGCAAACACGGCACAGCCCACGGGTGACACACCAACGGTCTTCTCCTCCATGCCCATTTCCTCGATGACCTCAGCCACGAGTTTATGTACCACGCCATGCGAGCAACCAGGGCAGTAGTGCATATGGTTGTCGTTCATCAGTGTGGGTTTCTGATATACCAGGTTCTCTGGTGAAATGATATTGTTCTCCATCTTACATCATCTTCTTTAAAGCGTCAATAATCTCTTCAGGCTCAGGAACGATACCACCCAAGCGACCGAACTGCTCGACAGGCAGGGCACCGTTGATGGCAAGACGGACATCCTGTACCATCTGCCCGGCATTAATCTCGACAACGAGAACACCCTTCTTACCCTTCGCCATCTCAGCAATCTGCTTTGAGGGGAACGGCCATAGTGTGATAGGACGCAAGAGTCCCACCTTGAGTCCCTCCTCACGAGCCATCTCAATGGCTTTCTGTGTCAGGCGTGCCGCAGAGCCGAAAGCCACGATCAGGTATTCGGCATCGTCGCAATAAAGGGTCTCATAACGCACCTCTTTCTCACGAATCTCCGCATATTTCTCCTGCAGATGGATGTTACGAGCCTCCATCGCCTCTGGCTTCAACTCCAGCGAGGTGATGATATTCGGCTTGCGGTCCTTCGTGCGACCGATGGTAGCCCAAGGACACTCCTTGCGGATCTGCTCCTCCGTACGACGGGGCTTATAGGGTGGCAGCACGATTTTCTCCATCATCTGTCCGATGACACCATCAGAAAGGATCATGGCAGGGTTACGGTATTTGAATGCCAACTCAAAGGCGAGGTCTACGAAGTCAGCCATCTCCTGGACAGAGTTAGGAGCCAGGACGATGACGTTATAGTCGCCATTACCACCGCCACGGGTAGCCTGGAAATAGTCACCCTGTGAGGGCTGGATAGTACCTAAGCCAGGACCGCCACGCTGTACGTTGACGAAGACACCGGGCAGTTCAGCACCAGCCATATAGGTGATACCCTCCTGCATCAGTGCCACACCGGGTGACGAGGAGGAGGTGAGCACACGCTTACCTGCCGCTGCTCCACCATAAATCATATTAATAGACGCCACCTCACTCTCTGCCTGCAGCACCACCATACCAGTGGTCTCCCAAGGCTTCAGCTCGGCTAATGTCTCAATCACTTCACTCTGTGGGGTGATGGGATATCCGAAATATCCGTCAGCACCACAACGGATGGCAGCGTGGGCTATCGCCTCGTTGCCCTTCATCAGTGTCACTTCTTGCTTCCCGTCGGTAGCAAGCGACTTGTCGTTTACCTGTTCTGCCATCTTTTTACTCCTCTACTTTTTTACGATAGACCGTGATACATCCGTCAGGACATACCACCGCACATGACGTACAGCCAGTACATTTGTCTATCTGCACGGGCTCCACATAGGGATAGCCATGCACATTCACACGATTGGCCAGTGCGATGACACCCTGCGGACAAGCACTCACACAGAGCACACATCCTTTGCAGCGGTCGGTATTCACCACAATAGCACCTTTCAGTTTCGCCATTTCTTTAGTATTTGTTCTTATGGATTATAGTAATCTTTATGGTAATAATTCATGATGTCGTCGAGCATCTGCTTCGCCTCTACGGCAGGACTCTCCGGGTCGAGCTCTATGGCTTTCAGATAGCTGTTGATAGCCTCCTGCCAGTTGCCCTGCTTGCGGTAAGCATTCCCTTGCTCATAAAACTCTCGTGAACTAGCCACCTCTCAACTCTAAACTCTAAACTCTAAACTCTCAACTACTTATAATACTCTTTCTTGCCCGCTGCAAGCGTGTTCTTCATCAGCGAACAGATAGTCATCGGTCCTACTCCTCCGGGAACGGGAGTGATGAACGAGCACTTAGGAGCTACCTCGTCGAACTTCACGTCACCATTCAGGCGGAAACCGCTCTTACGGGTGGCATCAGGCACACGGGTAGTACCCACGTCGATGATGACGGCACCCTCTTTCACCATATCGGCAGTCACGAAATCGGGGCTTCCGATAGCTGCAATGATAATATCTGCCTCACGGCACTCCTCCTTCAATGTCTTTGAGCGGGAGTGGCAAACGGTAACGGTAGCGTCACCATATTGTTTCTGCATCATCAACTGTGCCATGGGCTTGCCCACGATATTCGAGCGTCCCAGGATGACACATTTCTTACCCGATGTCTCAATGCCGTAACGCTTCAGCAGGGTGATGATGCCCAATGGAGTGGCAGAGATAAAGCAAGGCAGTCCGATTGCCATACGTCCCACGTTGATGGGATGGAAACCGTCAACATCCTTACGGTAGTCGATAGCCTCAATGATTTTCTGCTCGTCGATATGCTTGGGAAGGGGGAGCTGCACGATGAAGCCATCCACATCCTCGTCCTTATTCAGTTTATCGACACAGCTCAGCAGTTCCTCCTCCGTGATCGTATCCTCATAACGGATAAGCGTGCTCTTGAAGCCGCAAGCCTCACACGCCAGCACCTTGTTCTTCACGTAGGTCTCACTGCCACCGTCATGCCCTACAAGCACGGCGGCAAGATGGGGCTGTTTACCACCATGAGCAACAATCTCCTTTACCTCTTCGGCAATCTCCGCCTTAATGGCTGTTGCCGTTGCTTTTCCATCTATTAATTGCATATTATAAAATATTATTGGAACTATAGGGACTATAGTTTATTACCACGCATCTTCATCGCGGCAGCCATCTGTGCCATCTTCGAGTTACCGGCACCAGCCACCATCTTCATCATCTTGCGAGTCTGGTCAAACTGCTTCATCAGACGGTTGACCTCCTCTATCTTCGTACCAGAGCCCTTGGCGATACGCATACGGCGGCTCTGGTTGATGATATCCGGGTTGGCACGCTCTTTGGGGGTCATGGAATTGATGATTGCCTCGACTCCCTTGAAGGCATTGTCGTCAATGTCGATATCCTTGATAGCCTTACCTACCCCAGGTATCATGCCGGCAAGATCCTTGATGTTACCCATCTTCTTGATCTGCTGTATCTGCGACATGAAGTCGTTGAAGTCAAACTTGTTCTTGCGGATTTTCTTCTCCAGCTCACGTGCCTGTTTCTCGTCAAACTGCTCCTGGGCACGCTCTACGAGACTGACGATATCACCCATTCCGAGGATGCGGTCTGCCATACGCTCGGGATGGAACACGTCGATAGCCTCCATCTTCTCACCTGTTCCCACGAACTTGATGGGTTTGGTGACAACGGTACGGATACTCAGGGCAGCACCACCACGGGTGTCACCGTCGAGCTTGGTGAGTACCACACCGTCGAAGTCGAGACGGTCGTTGAACTCCTTGGCGGTGTTCACGGCATCCTGACCCGTCATCGAGTCTACCACGAACAACGTCTCGTCAGGGTTGACAGCCTCTTTCAGGGTGGCTATCTCATTCATCATCTCCTCGTCAACGGCAAGACGACCGGCGGTATCAATGATGACGACGTTATAGTTCTTTGCCTTTGCCTCACGGATAGCGTTATTGGCTATCTCCACGACATTCTTGTTCTCGGGCTCTGAATAGACAGGGACACCCACGCTGTCACCCACCACATGCAACTGCTGGATAGCGGCGGGACGGTAGACGTCACATGCCACGAGCAACGGGTTCTTATGCTGCTTGTTCTTCAGCATATTGGCAAGCTTACCACTGAAGGTGGTCTTACCAGAGCCCTGCAGACCAGACATCAGAATGATGGCGGGACGACCCTCGAGTTTCAGCTCGACAGCCTTACCACCCATCAGTTCGGCAAGCTCGTCATGGACGATCTTCACCATCAACTGCCCTGGTTTCACGGCTGTGAGCACATTCATACCCATCGCCTTCTGCTTCACCGTGTCTGTGAAGTTCTTTGCCACCTTGTAGTTGACATCGGCATCCAACAGGGCACGACGGACATCCTTCAGGGTCTCCGCCACGTTAATCTCGGTGATTTTGCCCTCACCTTTCAATATCTTGAACGACCGTTCAAGTCTGTCACTTAAATTCTCAAACATATATACCTTATTTATTTTGGGGTGCAAAGTTACGAATAAATAAGGAAAACACAAAAGAAAAAACCATTTTCTTACTTTTTCCTATATTGAAGTATTACCAGTCACGCTATGAGAAATTCATAAAGTCTGTGCTGGACTCACACCACCTCGTCCATAAGGATGTCGTGGGAATCGCATGGCACCAGAGGTACATGCTGGAAGGGGAATGCCACACCAATGGTGCGGCGCGGGGGATGCTGAGCCAGGAAACGGTCATAGTAGCCACGCCCACGCCCCAACCGGTGACCGGCAGCATCGAAAGCCATACCGGGAATCAGAGCTACATCGATAGTGGCATCAGGGTCGAAGACGACACCCGTGGGTTCTTGAATATGGAAGGCACCCTCCTGAAGATCGGCGGGCGAGGTGTAGCGTCGCAGCTCCATCGTCTCACTACCTGTCACACGGGGCAGCACCACCTGTTTCCCGGCAGCCACCAACTGGGCTATCAGCGGACGGATGTCAACCTCATCGTGTAACGGCCAGTAGCACATAATGACTTGAGCATCGCTCAAACGGACAGCAAGTTGCTGACAAATATCAGCCGACATGCCTGCCAACTGGTCGGCATGATGCTGCTTCGTCTGGCGCATCTGTTGGCGTAGCAGGGGTTTTGTCAAGGTGTCGGCATGATTGGCTGAGAACTCACAGCCGCAGTACTGCTGGTTATAAAAATGATATTCGCGCAAGAGTTGATTCCGTCGCTCTTGCAGTCCTCCCTTCCGCCAGTTCTGTGCCCAGAATTTACACGAAGAGGACGATTCCTTTTGTATAATACTCTCTGCCCGAAGTCCTGCACGCTCTATCTGTTCCAGACTTTTCCAGCGTGAGGAGGCAAGGGTGGTGGTGAAATATTTGATGCCCAGTTCCTGTGCCTTCTTAGCTGTCTCGATTAATCGCAGGGTGAAGCACTGCTCACAGCGTCGCCCACGTTCGGGTTCGTCTTCCAGTCCACAAACTCCCTTGAGCCATGACTCATGGTCGTAGTCACCGTCTATCCACCTGATACCCAGCGATTCCGCATGGCGCTTACTCTCCTGCTTCCGAATCTCGTATTCCTCACGAGGATAGATATTAGGATTATAATAGAAGATGGTCGGCTTCACATCATGGGCAAGCATCCACTCTACGATGGCGGATGAGCAAGGAGCACAACAAGCATGCAGCAACACCTCGTGCAACCCCTCTGGTACGATAATAGCAGGACTTTTCAACTCTAAACTCTCAACTCTAAACTCTCAACTCTAAAGTCCCCTTGCTTTCCAGATACGGTCTTTCGCCGCATTGATCTCCTGGAATTTCTTCTCGGCAGCCTTACGGATATCCTCACCAAGGGCAGCCACCTTGTCAGGATGATGCTCCAGGGCGAGTTTGCGGTAAGCTTTCTTCACCTCGTCATCGGAGGCATTGGGCGATACACCCAGCACCTGATAGGCAGAGGCAAGGTCGTCCTTACCCAGTCCCATCATTGAGTCAACCTCATCAACCGACATCCGCATCCATTGCGCACACTCCTTCAGTGCCGTTATCTCACTTTGAGGAGTCTTTCCGTCAGCCCGTGCGATCATCACGAGGAAGTTAAGCAGTTGCAGACGCTGTGAGTAGTCCATGTTACGGGCTATCTGCTGACAACAGTCTGCCACGGTATTCTTAAAGGAGGCAGCCCCTACCCTTTTCTGCTCGTTGAAGAGATTCTTCAGGATATCATCTCCCTGCGATGATGCCTGTTCACCGAAATTCTGACGGAGCATCCGGCGCACGAACTCCATCTCGGAATGCATCACCTTGCCATCGGCTTTAATAATATAGGAGGCAAGTACCAACAGGGAGAACAGAAAACTGTTACGCTGTCCGTAGTCTGTGCGCTGTCTTGTGTATTGCTGCTGATAACCGTTTGCCGCCTGCTGTCCAAACGGACTCTCAAACGTCCCTTGTGTCTCGGGGGTGTTCACGGCATCCATCATCGAGTCGAACACCTTGCCCAACACGATACCAGCCAAAGCACCTAACGGTCCTGCCGTCATCCATCCCAGAAATCCTCCTATCCAAGTTCCAAATGCCATATTTCAATCCTTCAATTCTCCAATTCTTCAACTCTCCAACTCTCAACTCTAAACTCTCAACTCACCATCAGTACTCATGCCACCATGCAGACTCATTCTGCTCCTCACGCTCCAGGTCGTCAATCAGACACTCTGCCATTCTCATCACGACTTCCTGTGGCACGAGCAGACGCTGGTCGTCACTATGCGGATTGATAGAGGCAAGGAAATGAGGAACCTCCCCTTTGTACACCTCCTTCATGTGGAGATTGTCGCTATTGGAACCAGAGCAACTGAAAGTGATGTTGGCAAGACGGTCACAGAGCTTCACAAAGGGAGCGTAAGGGGTCTCGCGAATACCCTTGTAATATTTCTCACCGGCTCGCTCAGCACGGGTACGTCCTTTGTCGTTGGTCAGCGCATAGACTATCTCGGTTGCCATATATGCCTGCTCCTCGGTCATCATACCCCGTGACAACTTCAACACGTCATTATAGGTCTGGCGGGCATCCTCGATGCTGTCATGGTAATACCCTCCGAAGAACAATGGGAGGATATCCTCCTCACGGACACATACCAGATGACCAAACTCACGCAACCCACTGACCACCATATCGAGATGATACCCGTATGGCAGATCTTTGCCATATATCTGATTCACACTTTGATGCAACTCATGTGCGGTCTGGCGGATATGCTCTATCTGCCCCGCATATTTCTCCATCAAAGCCTCATACTCAGTTCTTGTCATATTATTCTTACTTAATTCTGCAAAGGTACATATAAACATGCAGAAAACCAAAAAAATTTTGAGTTTTAAAAAATTATCCTTAACTTTGCATTAGAATACATAAGAGCAGAGTATGAATAAAACAGTATTGATAACAGGTGCCACCAGTGGAATTGGTCTGGCATGTGCAAGGAAGTTTGCAGAGAATGGTGATAAACTGATACTCACTGGCAGGAATGAGCACCGGCTGGCAGAGCTCAAGAAAGAACTGGACACAGAAGTGATCACACTCGCCTTCGACGTGAGGGACCGGGAAAAAGCGAAGAAATATCTCAACGAACTGCCTGAGCCATGGCAGGACATTGACGTATTAGTGAATAATGCCGGCTTGGCTCTCGGACTGGAACCTGAGTATGAGGGGAATCTCGACGATTGGGAGACGATGATAGACACCAACATCAAGGGACTGCTGACGATGACACGGCTGATCGTTCCGGGCATGGTCAAACGGAACAGTGGTCATATCATCAACATCGGATCGGTGGCTGGTGACGCTGCCTATGCCGGTGGTAATGTCTACTGTGCCACCAAAGCAGCCGTCAAAGCACTCACTGACGGACTGAGAATAGATGTCGCCGATACCGCCATCCGTGTCACAAACCTCAAACCGGGCTTAGTGGAGACGAACTTCAGTAACATCCGTTTCCATGGGGATCACGAGAGGGCTGCGAAACTGTACCAGGGCATCAAGCCCCTGACTGGTGATGACATCGCCGATGTCGCTGTCTATGCCGCCAATGCCCCTGCTCACGTTCAGATAGCCGAAGTCCTGATATTGGCAACCCATCAGGCAAGCGGCAGCGTCATTGTCAGAAAATAGAATTTAAACAAATAACACTAAAAAAACAACAGTTACTGCATGAGGCTTATGCCCAGGAACGCTGGGAACGCGTGACAGTAGACTACCAGAATGATATCATCGGCATGTGGGAAGGAAAGGTTAGCAGTGCGGAAGATGCCAATTCTGACAGTGAGTTGCACCGCTGGGAATACAAAGCCGACGGAACTTACGCCTACTACAGCGAAGGAGGTGGAACATGGATACGCAGCGATGACGTCCTGTCTGAATACTTCGTTGACGGCCCCCTGCTCTGCACCCGCTGGAAGAATAGTGCCGACAGCAAGGAAATACGCGAGTGGTGGGAGATTGAAAGTATCCAGAATGGTGTGATGAAGTGGAAGGCACTCCGCATGCGAGATAACGGAACGACCTACACTACCACTTTTGAGATGAAGAAAGTGCAATGACACAACATAACTTAATTTTATATTAAAGGTTCACACAAAACTGTGTGAACCTTTTTGTTTTTGAGATGCCAACCTATGCGTTCTTATCCCTACCGAAATCTTCACTTGAAGTAAGTTTTCTTTTTAATAACGCATCTGACGTTAAGATAGGTTAAACACCACTCCCAGTAGTTAATAAATTAAAAATCCTGTATAGAAATCGCTTCGAACTTACGATTATATAATACATGTTATTAACTTGACATATATATGGAAGGAATTTGAAAGTAACATTGTTATTATGACTGAAAAAGAAATAACTGAAACCTATTATTTCATGCCAACAGACTTTAATGATAAAGGCAGGCGGTTTAGTGATGGAGTGTCATTTCGTGACGTGGTTAAAGATTATGAAAGAGATTTCCATGAGCTCCATTCAACGGAATACGCAATGAATCTCTATGCCAATTCTCAGACCATGAATCTGCTGGCAAGATCAAATGATGCTGCTCCATTTCTCCTGTACGGGATGGACTTAACCCAAGGAAAATCATTCGATGCCGTTCAAGACCCTTATACCAATCATGAGATGGAAAAGCATAGCGAGAACATCTACGTATATGGAATCGACTCTGCGTTTATGACAGAGTTCGATGAGTACGGTTACCCTGTAATAAATGAGGATAGTGACATTTATCCTTTGACATTACTTGTTGATAAAACGATGCGAGACGGTGAACTCAGATTAGCTGTTCCTACGCTGGACGATGGGGATGATACGGAGAATGTAACTATTGATGTACCACAATTCGAATATGCCTAATGGAAGCAATAGAACAAGAAAGAAAATGGCACCTGGTTCGCAACGATAATGGCGAATGGATTAGTGATGAGAACGTGGTTTTCCTCACTAAGGAAGAAGCAAGGCATCTTGAAATCAAGGCAAGATTAGCAGGAAAGAAACTTTCTGTTCAACATGGATACGATGGTTTATTGTGGTGTTATAAACATGAATTAGAAAATATTAAATAGATTTTTAAAGGATTATAGCTATGAACAAAGGTGTTATTGAAACGACATTGCAATTATTGTCAAACTATCCCGAATGGGAGGAGCGTTATGCAGGTTATATCAAGAGTTTAGTGAATAAACATCCTAAAAGATTCAGAAAACCTGAAGGTCTTTCTGTATATAGTTCTGTAAGCAGACATAAGGGTGAAACATATGATTTGCGATTTGATGGACAAAGCGTAGGTGTAATATCTTCTACCCCTGATGAGGTATTATTGTATCCCAGAGAGAACGCAAATGAAAGATATTTTGGATTCATTCTTAAGAAAAAGGGATTTAATTGGGTTAAGAGTAATGAAGCAAAGACGTTTAGAAAGTTTTTCCGCGATAAAGCTAAAGAGTCAAATGATATAAAACTAAAAAGCCCTGAGCATAGGGTGGAGAATAGACTGCTAAAAGAATTTGCTAAAAGGACTATAGCTGAAGGAAAGGCATTAATAGGAATACAACCTATAAAGCTAAATGGTTGTTTCTTCCAACTGCCGACGCCCATAAAGGCGAGTGAACATGATCCTCAATATGCAAAGCAATACGGAGGAGGTGTTGACATTCTCTCACGTGTTAAGAGATTGGATAAGTCCTCAAGGCTATGCGTAATGGAAGTGAAAGACGAAAATTTACCTTCAGAAAGTCAATCCGATGCAATGGAACAAGCATTAACATATGCAGCATTTATAGCTAAATTGCTTCGAAGCAAATCTGGACAAGAATGGTGGGATTTCTTTATGAACAGAAATTCTACATCCAGTCCTGTTCCGACCACTTTAGAAATTGATGTTGTCACCATTATGCCTGTAGGCAGCACTACTGAATTTGTTGATGAGATTATCCCTATATCTAGTCTTTGCACCAATTTACATTGTCATTCTCTATATTATGATGACAATGAATTTTCCAAAGGTAAATTTGTGTTTAGTGGAACATATCCCAAATTGTTAATGAAATGAACATCAGAATCCATCGTGGCACTCACCAAATAGGCGGATGCGTCACAGAATACGAGTATGACGGCTGGCGGCTGTTTGTCGATTATGGCGAGGAACTGCCTGGTGGACCTAAGTCTGGAGATTTGCAGATTGAGGGATTGACACATGGTGATATCTCAAAGAGTGCATTGCTTATTACCCATTATCATGGTGATCACATCGGCAGTATCACGAAACTGCCGGAGGAACTCCCCATAGATATGGGCAAGGTGGGACGTGAGATTCAGCTGGTGCTGTCAGACCACCTTAAATCAGTAGATGGTATTCATCAGGAAATGTTAGAACGGTTGCAGCATGCAAACACATTCGAAGCAGGGAAGATGTTCTCGCTTGGTCCATTCTCCATTATGCCCATAACAGTAGATCATTCTGCCTTTGATGCTTATGCCTTTAATATTGTGGCTGGCGGAGTGAGTGCATTCCATACAGGCGACTTCCGTACACATGGTTTCAGGAGCAAGAAACTACCAGAGGTTATCCAAAAGTATGTGGGAGAGGTGGACTATGTGGTTTGTGAAGGAACCAACGTCAACCGTCCAAATGCAACTAATGACACGGAAAGTAAACTGCAAAAGGAATTTGAGGAACAATTTAAGGAACAGAAAAAGCACAAAAAGGGTAATGTGGTTTACCTTTCCTCTACTAATATTGACAGGCTGTTTTCTCTTTATCATGCCGCTTTGCGTGCTAAATGTGTGTTCTTGGTGGACGCTTATCAAAAACGTATCATGGATATAGTCACTCAACAGGACCCGATATGGGGAAAGTCAAGTCTCTACAGATATGGAGAATATGAGCCTAAAGTATTGATGTACGACAATGGCGAGTTTCTAGTTACAGACGAGTTTAAGGACTTCCTCAACAAATTAGGCTACGTCCTGATAGCTCGTGCTAATCCGCGCTTTGATCATCTCATAGCACGCATCCCTGGGGAGAAACAAAAGTATCTGTCGATGTGGGGAGGGTATGTCGAAGAAGGCAATGAAGCCTATAACAAGAATCTTGCCGATTCATTGGGCAATGACTACAAACCCATGCACACCAGTGGTCACTCAGACATGAATAGCATGCGTGAGGTGTTCCGTCTGCTTCATCCGAAGGCACTCATCCCTATACATACGGATGCACCAGAAAAGTTCGCAGAGCTGTTCTCTGATGAGTGGTCTGTTATATTACTGAATGATGGTGATAGTGTCACGTCTTCATAAAGAGAGTGTTTGGTCTATCATCAGATATTATAAGAAGTTGTCATGAAAATCTTGCATCTCTCGGACACACATGGCTTACATCATCGCATAAAAGAAATGCCTGAGGCCGATGTCATCGTTCATAGCGGTGACATCAGCAATAATGGTACAGAAGAAGAGGTGCTTGACTTTCTGAATTGGTACATTGAATTGCCTTACCCACATAAGATATTCGTTACAGGTAATCACGATCTCTGCCTATGGGATGCTGAGGGGATAGAAGATTTGCCAAGTAACTTACACTTTCTCCAAGACTCTGGTGTTGAGATTGATGGGGTCAGGTTTTATGGGATAGCTTATAACCATCCAGAGACCTTGATACCCTATGACACTGATATCGTTGTTACCCATGAGCCACCTGTTATGATTCTCGACGAGTCTGTTGGTGTCCATTGGGGGAATGCACCTCTCAGAAACCGTATTATGGAGATAAAACCTCGTTATCATCTCTTTGGGCATTCTCATGGTGGCTATGGAACTGTTAAGCAGGACAACATTGTCTTTTCCAACGCTGCCCTGCTTGATGACATGAATCGTCTTGTTAGAAAGCCAAGGTTATTCTGGGTTGGGGAGTGACAGTTCTTGTTCTGGCAAGCAACTTCGTCGATGACTGAGGATTCATGACGACTGGCATACAACGTTTCTGCCAGTCGTTTTACTGTCTTATTTCAACTCCCTCAACAACAAATCGGGATTTCTGCGCATATCCCAAAGACGAACGACATAGACACATTTGGATTTGAGAGAATAATAATAAATCACTTCAAAGCGTCCAAGCAAATGAGCACCTCTATACCTTCGACGCTTTCCCCTAAGCAAGGGTTCTGGTGGGTATGAATCTGGATACATTTGCATACGCTTTTGAATATCTTCAAGTATAGATATATGATTGTTCATCGTATGCTGTCCATACTCCAAATAAGCCTTCTCCAAAAGAGTATTCAAATCTTTCAGGGCAGCCTTACGCCATTTTACTTGAACCATTCTGCGTGTGATTGTTTGAAATGAGTAAGGAAGTTGTCAAGTGTATCCCACTGGTTAGGATTCTTCATGTCACGTTCTGCCTGTTTTAAGTCTTCCATCAACTCGTCAACAGACTGAGGACCAACACCAATTATCTTATCATAATCCATAAGAACAGATTGGCGAGACTCCATCTGGGTATAGCCTAATGATGGTTCATTAGCCATCCAACTATCTTTCTCCTTATCTTCAAACTGCTTCATGTCTGCAAAGTTAAAATTTAATCTCCAAACTGCCAAACAATTTTACATAAATCTACTCCCTCAACAACAAATCGGGATTTTCACGTGATATGGACAACATCGTCATAGATATATTTTCCTATTTCTAATATACGTAATTTTTAGTTTTTAATATCACAACATCACCAAAATGGTGCAAATGGCGATGTACAAAGGGATTGAGGTGATGATATTAGTGGTGATGTTTGTGATGTTTTATTCGTTTTTGCCCTCAAAAAACGACGAAAAGCACAACCTATTTTTGTGAGTTGATACTACGACGGAAAATCATTCCCATGGTGGGAACGACTTGTTCTGATTATCGGAGTATATACATTCCCAGCATGGGAATAATGAGTTCCCACGGTGGGAATGATGGATTCCCACGCTGGGAATAAGTCGGAAGGTGCCACCTCCGTCTTGCGAAGCCTTAGGTTTCGTGGGACGAAGGTGCTGCCCCAGATGGCAACAATCAGGAAAGCGACAAAATGATAGCCTAACGTACTATTTAGTGATTTCGATGTCACGCTTTACGTTATTGCGAATCTTCGTGAGATAAGCCTTCATACCCTTGGCATCCTTCTGGTCGATAATCTCCAGCAACTCCTTCAACTCCGTGCGGATCTGCGACACCTGGTCATGCGTATAAGGGTTGAAAAGTATCTCCTGCAAGAGATAGTCGTCCTCGTTAAGTACCCCCTTGGCAATGCGCATGTGACGCTTGAAGGTGGTACCTGGTGCATCCTGATGCTTCATGACAGCGGCGAAGACGAAGGTCGACACGAAAGGAATACTCAATGAGTAGGCAACCGTTTTGTCGTGCTCCTCGAAGGTATACTCGTAGATGTTCAGGTCGAGCTTCTGATACAGGTCCTTGAAGAAGATACGTCCCATATAGTCACCCTCGCTGATGATGATGGCGTTCTCCTCAGAGAGCTGCTGGAGATTGGCGAACGTAGGACCGAACATCGGGTGCGTGGAGACATAGCGCATCCCTGTCGACTCATAATAATCTTTCAGACCCGTCTTCACGGAGGAGATATCGCTGATGATACAGTCTTTCGACAAATAGGGAATCACCTCCTTGAAGGCAGGGATGGTATACTTCACTGTCACGGCGTTAATCACCAAGTCGGGATTGAATGTGCGAATCTCCTCCAACTCCGTGAAGCGCTGACAGTTATACGTGAACCGCATGCGCTTGGGGTCTTTCTCGTAGACAGCCACCTCATGATCGAAACTCAGCAGGTCGATGAAGAAACTACCCATCTTTCCTGCACCCAAAACTATTATTTTCATATTAATTCATTTCTCATTCTTCATTCCTCATTTATTAATGATCTCTATCTGCTGACGGACACTCTCCTCGTGGATACTCTCGAAGACACTTGCCACGAACTCAGGTCCCATGCCCAGCAGAGAACCCTGTGCGCCACGCTTGTCGAGAATCTCGTTGTAACGTGTGGTCTGTAATACCGTCATGTTATGCTCCTTCTTATACTGACCGATCTCACGGCAGACACGCATACGCTTCGAGAGCAGCTCCATCAACTGGTTGTCCAGCTCATCAATCTGCTTACGGAGCGTGGTGATACCCTCGGTGGATGTGTTCTCCTCACGGATGACGAGCAGCGACAGGATATAGTCGAGCACATCAGGAGTCACCTGCTGCTTGGCATCACTCCACGCCTTGTCAGGATCACAGTGGCTCTCGATGATCAGACCGTCGAAGCCGAGGTCCATCGCCTGCTGGCACAAGGGGGCAATCAGTTCACGACGACCACCGATATGACTGGGGTCATTGATGATAGGCAGTTCGGGAATACGGCGACGCAGCTCGATAGGAATCTGCCACATCGGCATGTTACGGTATATCTTCTTGTCATAGCTGGAGAAACCGCGGTGGATAGCTGCCAGGCGCTTCACGCCAGCCTGGTTCAGACGCTCCATCGCACCAATCCACAACTCCAGGTCGGGGTTGACGGGATTCTTCACGAAGACGGGGATATCCACACCTTTCAGCGAGTCGGCAAGTGCCTGCATGGCAAAGGGATTGGCAGAGGTACGTGCACCCACCCACAGGATATCGATGCCATATTTCAGGCAGAGCTCCACATGCTCCGGTGTAGCCACTTCGGTAGCCACCAGCATCTTCGTCTCCTGCTTCACCTGCTTCAACCATACGAGAGCTGGTTCACCATGTCCCTCGAAGCCACCGGGCTTCGTACGGGGCTTCCATACCCCGGCACGGAAGTTATGACATCCGTACATTGCCAGTTGCTTGGCGGTAGTCATCACTTGCTCCTCACTCTCAGCACTGCAGGGTCCTGCAATGACGAAGGGGCGTTCATTGTCACTTGGAAGATTCAATTTTTCTAGTTCCAGTTCCATAACTTTGAAAATTGAAGAATTGAAGAATTGAAGAATTGAAATTCCTCAAATCAACTATTCTATTATTCTTTTGTTTTCTTTATTGTGTTAACTAATGTTCCTATAATAATACGCAAATCTTTCGATATCGACTCGAATTCTTTTGCTGTCATATAATCAGCTTTCTCAAGTAAAGTCAGCCAATATTTCGTTTCATTTGCTTCTTTTAATGCTATATAGAGCTTTGTTATGAAGTCTGCAGTACTTTGAGCATGTTCACTTTCGGCAATATTTGCGCCAATACTCGTCCCACAACGGAGTAGCTGTTTCGACATTACATATTCATTCTTTTCGTTACATAAATACTTATATAGATTTACAATACGAAGGGAGAAATCCATACTCAAATTGGCAATGACTATCTCTTTCATGCAAAACTTCAATTTTTCAATCTTTCAATTCTTTAATTCTTCGAAGCGCAGCTTCGAGCAACTCCTCTTTTGCGCAAAGTGAGATGCGGATATACCGCTCCCCGTTGGAGCCGAAGATGAAGCCCGGAGTGATGAAGACACGAGCCTCGTGCAACACCCGTTCCGTCAAGTCCTCCACATTATTATATTTTGCGGGAATCTTTCCCCAGAGGAACATGCCCACCTGGTTCTTGTCATACGTACAGCCCAGCACATCCATGATCTGCTCCGCATACTGGCGACGACGGCGATACGTCTCTATATTCGCCTCACGATGCCACTCGTCACTGTTGTCGTAAGCCTCGGCGGCAGCCAGCTGGATGCCACGGAACGTACCACTCTCGATGTTCGACTGCACCTTGAGTATCCATGAGATGAACTCGCTGTTGGTGGCACACAGACCGACACGCCATCCTGGCATGTTATGCGACTTCGACATGGAGTTGAACTCGATACAGCAGTCTTTCGCACCAGGTACCTGCAGAATACTGAGATGCTCCTCGTTGAGAATGAAGGAGTAAGGGTTGTCGTTGACGACCACGATACCATGCTGCCTGGCAAACTGCACCAATCGCTCGTAGGTCTCACGGCGGGCATTACCACCTGTCGGCATGTTGGGATAGTTCGTCCACATCAGTTTGACTTTTGAGAGGTCCATCTTCTCCAACTCGTCGAAGTCAGGCTGCCAGCCGTTATCCTCACGCAGGTTGTAATTGACAATCTTGGCACCCAGTAGCTTCGACAGGGACGTATAGGTAGGATAGCCAGGGTTAGGAACCAGCACCTCATCGCCAGGGTTGACGAAGGCAAGGGTGACATGCAGGATACCCTCCTTCGAGCCTATCAAAGGCAGCACCTCTGTCTTGGCGTCGAGGTCGACATCATACCACCGCTTATAGAAACGAGCCATCGCCTCACGCAACTCCGGTGTTCCCATCGTCGGCTGATAACCATGCGCACTGGGCTGATGAGCCACCTCGCACAACTTCTCTATCGTCTTCTCCGAGGGTGGCATGTCAGGACTGCCTATGGCAAGACTGATGATGTCCTTACCCTCCGCATTCAGTTGGGCAACCTCCTTCAGTTTACGGCTGAAGTAGTATTCACTCACTAAGCTTAATCTCTCTGCAGGTCGTATCATAACTTCAATTTTTCAATTCTTTTAGTCGCTTCGCTTTGTAAAAGCGTCTTGCGACGATTACTTCAACTCTAATTCGTTTGTTTTCCGTCTTTGTATTCTCCTAAAATCTTAAAGTCCTTGGTCAATGGGATAATCGCATCTATCGACTGACGATAGCGGGTGAGGTCGTCATACATCACGTCCACATAGAACAGATACTCCCACTCCCGTCCGATGATGGGCAGCGACTGTATCTTCGTCAGGTTGATCTTGTAGAACGAGAGGATAGCGAGGACATGCGACAGCGAACCCTCCTCGTGAGGCAGTGAGAAGACGATGCTCGCCTTGTTAGCCTCCGTCAGCGGACGCAGCAGGTCCGCCTTGTTGGGATTCGACACCACGAGGAAGCGGGTGAAGTTATGCTTGTTGTCCTCGATATGGTTTTCCAGTACCTTCAGTCCATACTGCTTGGCAGCGTCGGCATGACAGATGGCAGCCCACCCCTTCTTCTGACCTTCCGCAATCATCTTAGCACTTCCTGCCGTATCCTCCGCCTCCACATGTTTCATGTCAGGATGCTGTGCGAGGAACTCACGGCACTGCATCAGTGCCACGGGATGCGAATGAATCTCGGTGATGGTGTCCCAGTCGTCATCGGGCAGACAACAGATACAGTGGGAGATATGCAGCTTATGCTCTCCCACGATGGTGGTGCCGGATTCACGCAACAGCTCGTAGTTATGCAGCAGCGAGCCGGCGATGGTATTCTCGATGGCGAGCATGCCGATGGCAGTAGGATCCTGCCTGATGGTGTCAAACACCTGCTCGAAGGTGGAACAACATATCAACTGTATCTGCTCATCCTCGAAGAACAGATGGGCGGCGATGTCGTGAAACGAACCGATGAGTCCTTGTATCGCTATTCTCTTCATAATGCTTTTTACTTTTATAAAAAAACTCCGCTTTCACTTGTTTGTGAAGCGGAGCCTTATTTAATTCTTCAATTTTTCAATTCTTTAATCTTACATACGGCTTTCCGCTTCACAGAGCCCTGCAAAGTAAAAGTAATAACCGTAAAAGTAAGCGTTTCTATTCAACATTGTTCTGTCGTTTTTGTTTTATTGGGTGCAAAAGTAAAACAATTTCCGTAATTACGCAAACATTTTGACAGAAATTTTTGATTTTGAAGTAAAATATGTAACTTTGCAGTCAATATGGAGAAAAAGACGTTTGCAGTATTGGGCATGATGTGTGCAGGATGCGCCGCTAATGTGGAGCGACGACTCAGCCAGACGGAGGGTGTCACCTCTGCCGCCGTCAACCTGCCTGCCCGTACGGCAATGATAGAATATGACGAGGCAGTCACCTCGCCGCAGAAGATGAAGGAGGCACTTGCCGCCATCGGCTACGACATGGTGGTGGAGGAAGACCGTAACGTGGAGGCGATAGAGCGGCATGCCTATAAGCGTCTGCGCCATAAGGTCATCGCCTCCTGGCTCTTTGCCTTGCTGGTGATGTCCATCTCCATGGGATGGATATATATAGGTACGCGAGATATGGCTAACCAGGCGATGATGATTCTCGCCCTGCTGAACATCCTGTATTCGGGCAGACAGTTCTATGTGAATGCCGCAAGACAACTGGCGCACGCCTCTGCCAATATGGACACACTGGTGGCTCTCTCGACAGGTATCTCGTTCCTCTTCAGTACTTTCAATACGTTCTGGGGCGACTCCTACTGGGGCAGCCAGGGCATCGAGTGGCATACCTATTTTGATGCCTCTGTGATGATCATCACCTTCGTACTGACAGGCAGACTGATGGAGGAGCGTGCCAAGCACGGGACGGCATCCGCTATCCGTGCCTTGATGGAACTGGCTCCCAAGACGGCACATCTCGTTGATACGGGTGAGGTGGTGGAAGTGCCCCTGTCGGCACTCCAACCCGGTGATACGGTCGAGGTACGTCCCGGTGAGAAGATACCTGTGGACGGACTGATGGTAGGCAATGCCGTCGCCTATATCGACGAGTCGATGATGACGGGTGAGGCTGTCGCCGTAGAGAAGAAAGCCGGTGATAAGGTCTTGGCAGGAACGATTGTCCGTGAGGGCACTTTCCGCTTCAAGGTTAAGGAGATCGGACAGAAGACGGTCCTCGCCAATATGATACGCATGGTACAGGAGGCTCAGGGCTCCAAGGCTCCCGTACAACGGGTGGTCGACAAGATAGCCCTCGTCTTCGTGCCTGCCGTGGGTGGCATCGCCCTGCTGACCTTCCTCGCATGGTATCTCATTGGTGGACAGGAGTATCTGCCACATGCCATCCTCTCTGCCGTCAGCGTCTTGGTGATAGCCTGTCCCTGTGCCATGGGACTCGCCACCCCTACTGCCCTGATGGTGGGTATCGGCAAGGCTGCCGAGAAGAATATCCTCATCAAGGATGCTACTGCCCTGGAGGAGATACGCCATGTCAATGCCCTCGTCATCGACAAGACAGGAACACTCACCCAACCTACCACACCTACCCAACCTACCACACCTACCGAGACCCTCAAGCCCCATGCCCAGGAGGCAATGCGACAACTGCAGGACATGGGCATCGAGGTGTATATGATGAGTGGCGACAAGGAGGAGCGTGCCAAAGAGATAGCGCAGGAGGCTGGTATTCAGCATTATCGCTCACAGGTATTGCCACAGGACAAAGAAGACCTGGTGCGTGAACTGCAACGGCAGGGTAAGCATGTCGCCATGGTGGGTGACGGCATCAACGACTCACAGGCACTTGCCGTCGCTGATGTGAGTATCGCCATGGGCAAGGGCACCGATGTCGCCATGGATGTGGCACAGGTGACGCTGATGGGCTCTGACCTGCGTCGTATCCCTGATGCCGTCAGTCTGTCGAGGCAAACCGTCAATATGATACACCAGAACCTGTTCTGGGCGTTTATCTATAATATCATATGTATACCACTGGCGGCAGGTCTGCCCTACCTCATCGGACTGCATTGGCAGATTACGCCGATGTGGGCTTCGGCATTGATGGCGTTCTCCAGTGTCAGTGTGGTACTGAACAGCCTGAGGCTAAAATTGAAGGATTGAAGGATTGAAGGATTGAAGAATTGAAGTAATCGTCGCAAGACGCTTTTACAAAGCGAAGCGACTAAAAGAATTGAAAAATTGAAGGATTGAAAAATTGAAGATATGGAACGGAAAGAGATTACTTTCGACTCGTTTGTGCGGGGTGCGTTAACGGTGGCAGGTATCGTATGCGTCTATCTGCTGCTCGACCGGCTGAGTGGGGTGTTACTGCCCTTCTTCCTCGCATGGCTCATCGCCTACATGTTATTCCCACTGGTGAAGTTCTTCCAGTATCGTTGTAAGATGCACTACCGTGTGCTGGCTGTCATTGCCGCCATCCTTGCGGTGACACTGGTACTGACGGGTATCGGCTGGCTGATGATACCTCCTATCGTGGAGGAGTCGCTGATTGTGAAGGACATGCTGATAGATTATGTGACGAAAGAGACACTTGCCAACAACATCCCTGACCAGATAGAGATGTTCGTCCGTGAGCATCTGTCGGCAGAGGATATTAAGGCGATTGTGACACAGGAGGGATTCATCAACTCCATCAAGGAGGCGACACCGAAGTTATGGAACGTGCTGATGCAGTCGTTCAGCGCACTGTCTGGACTGGTGACTGTCGTCATGGTACTTATCTACACGCTCTTCATCCTGATCGACTACGAGAAGTTCACACAGGGGTGGCCCGAGCTGCTGCCTGAGAAGTACCGTCACATGGCTGTCCATCTGGTTGCCGACGTGCAGGAAGGCATGAACAAGTATTTCCGCGGACAAGGCATTGTGGCTTTCTGCGTGGGCATCCTCTTCAGCATCGGTTTCCTGATTATCGACTTCCCCATGGCAATAGGACTGGGTATGTTCATCGGACTGCTGAACATGGTGCCTTACCTGCAGCTGATCGGTTTCATACCAGCCATCCTGCTCGCCATTGTCAAGGCTGCCGACACAGGACAGAACTTCTGGTTCATCATGCTGCTGGTCGTCATCGTCTTCTGTGTCGTACAACTCATCCAGGACACTATCCTCACCCCGAAGATCATGGGTAAGGTGATGGGACTGAATGCCGCCATCATCCTGCTGTCACTCTCTATATGGGGCTCGCTGCTGGGTATCATGGGCATGATTATCGCCCTGCCGATGACCACCCTGCTGCTGACCTACTACCAGCGTTTCGTCATACGAAAGGAGCAGAGACTACAGGGGACAGAAGAAAAGAAGGAAGGCGAATAAGCCTTCCTTCTTCATTTCCTCATTTCATCATTTTCATTTCTCATTCCTCATTCCTCATTTTGAAACAACGGGTCTTCCGGCATCACCATAACAGGTTTCTGCTCGTAGTCCTTCAAGAGCTTGTCGGAAACGTATTTCTTATCAACGACCAAGCGGAACATATACTCACGGAACCAACGGTCGGTCATGATCAGGCATCCCTGCTGTCCCCATGTGCTGCCCCATGAGTTCTCCACCTTCCATTTCGAAGCCTTCCCGTCTGCTGCGATATCCACAGCCGTGAGGGTCATCGCATGGGTGGAGCCACTGTCGAAGGTACTGATACGCTCTGCCTTGGTCATACCGAAGGTGGTGCCAAACAAGGAGCCATAGTCATAGTTCTCCAGATCGGCATACCCGCGTTTCCTGTCCAACTGCTTGCCCACGTCATAGCTGGAATAGAGTTTCCTGCCGTCTTTCAACGAGGCGATGGCAAGCTGCTCGATGTCGTCCATCGGCAGGTTGAGGTATTTCCAGTTATGTCCGTCGTAGGTATGACGGTCATACTCCACCTCGAAAGTCTTATAGTAAGGACGACGGGGGTCGTTCATCACCATGATAAACGTACCGTTCAGTTTGCCGCCCACCGTCTCCTCGTAGAACGACTTCGGGGTGTATTTCTTCGTCTCTGTCAACTGCTTGCCGTTCTTGTCCTTAAAGGCATAAGTGAACTCCTTCACGGGTTCTCCTATGGTCAGGCAGAGCATCTGGTAAATCTGTGCCAGCGCCTCCGTCTTGGTCTTCTGGATATCCGCCGCTTTCTTGCCGTCAGCCACCATCTTACGCAGCTGCAGACCGTACTCACGCAACTTCGACTTGATGATGGCAGCCATCCGGGAGGTGCTCTCTGCGGAATAGGTCTCGGGCTGTACCGACATCGGTACGAGTCCGTATTTCTCGGCAAGGTCGGCAACACCACAGAACGTACCGCCATCCCCTATCGGGTAATGGAAGAAGAACTGCACACGCTGGGCATCGATAGGCTCCTTCGCCGTGTCGATGACACCCTGCAGGAAGAGGTTCGACTTCTCCAACTGGTCGTAGAAGAACAGGTATGCCTGTGAGTACTCCACCGTCAGCGAGTCGGTACGCTTGGCAAAGTTGGCACGCAGCACGTTCAGACCGCTGAACATCCAGCAGCGCCCGCTCGACTTCTGGTCGTGAATAGACTGCTTCTTGGTCTCGATACTGAAATAGGTGTCCAACGCTCCCGCATGCTCCTGGTTCTTCGTCAGGTTGTCTATCGCATTCGACGCGATGGCGTTACGCAGCGCCTTGTTGACAGGCTGGGCAGCATACTGCCGCTCCATCTGCTGCAGCATCTGCTCTGTGATACCACCTCCAGCTGTCTGTGCCGTTGCTGTCATCGTGAAAGCCACGGACAGCAGTATCATGGCTGTTCTCATTTCTTGTTCTTTTTGGATGATATATGAATCGTCTTGGTGGCCTTAGGGGTACTACTAGTACCACTAGTCTTACTAGAAGAACTAGAACCACTAGGAACCCCACCCTTGTAATAGCGCATAGCCTCTGGCATCCAACCCTGTATCTGCTTGATACGGGTGGCATCGCTGGGGTGACTGCTCAGGAACTCGGAGGTCTTGTTGTTGCTTGCTGCCGCCATGCGCTGCCAGAAGCCGACAGCCACCTGTGGGTCGTAACCTGCCATAGCAGCGAAGATCAGTCCCATGTGGTCTGCCTCACTCTCGTGGTTGCGGGAGTATTTCAGGTTGGCAAGACCCAGTCCCTGTGAGAGGACACTCTGACCGATGGCTACCGTATTACTGCCGACACCCACGGCACCGGCAATAGCGGAACCAATCTGCATACCGTATTGCTGACGGTACTGGGTGCTGTACTGCTCGGCAGAGTGACGTGCCACGGCATGGGCTATCTCATGACCCAGCACGATGGCGAGGGATGCCTCATTCTGGGTGACGGGCAACAGTCCCTCATAGACACAGATCAGTCCTCCGGGCATACACCAGGCATTCACGTTCTGGTCTTGCACCAGGTTGAACTGCCATTTGTAATACTGTATGTCCTCTGCCATGCCGTTATTCCTCAGATAGGTCTCCACGGCGGTGGCGAGACGCTGCCCTACCCGCTTCACCATCGCTGTATTAGCAGCATTGGTGGAGGGCTTGGCGGTCTTCATATACTCTGTGTACTGCTGACTGGAAAGACTCAGCATCTGACCGTCAGACACCACCAGATTCTGTTTACGTCCGGTAATGGGCACTGTTTTCGTTGTTCCGCAACCGACCAATATCGCTGCGGCAACAGACATAAGAATCAATTTTACGTTCTTCATAACTTTATCGTTTTGATTGTTTCTGATGACAAAGGTACACATTTTCCGATGAAGCAGAAACAAAATCGACAGAAAATTTTCAAATTCCATGCGGCATTTCTTCATTAATTAGTATCTTTGCACTTAGTACACATGAAAGGACTGCTAACGTATGAGACAGAAGATCATCATTGCCATCGACTCGTTCAAGGGATGCCTGACCTCACAGGAGGCTAATCAGGCGGCAGCTGAAGGGGTGACTGCCTGTGTACCGGATGCCAGGGTGATTCAGATTCCCGTCAGCGACGGCGGTGAGGGGTGGCTGGCGGCGTTCCAGGCGGCAACGGGCGGAGCGCTCGTCACGATGACGGTGTGCGACCCGCTGATGCGTCCGGTCACTGCCCATTATCTCGTTCATGACGGTATTGCCGTGATAGAGATGGCACAAGCCAGTGGACTCACACTGCTCTCACCCGAGGAGCGTGACCCCTGGAAAGCCACGAGTTACGGTACGGGACAGCTGGTGGCGGATGCTGTCCGACGAGGTTGCCGTGACATCATCATAGGACTGGGAGGCAGTGCCACCAGCGACTGCGGCATCGGTATGCTGCATGCGGTCATCGACAGTTTTGCCAGACAGACTCCCTCGACTGCCCGTAGCCGGTGGGATGGGATTCATGAGCTCGACGGCATCCGCTTCACCATTGCTACGGATGTCACGAACCCTCTCTGTGGCGACCATGGGGCTGCGCATGTCTTTGCCCCCCAGAAGGGTGCTACCCCTGAGACGGTTCTCCGTCTTGATGCTCGTGCCAGACGTTTTGCGGAAATATCTGCCCGTCATTTCGGCTACGACCGGCAAGAACAGCCGGGGGCTGGAGCGGCGGGAGGTCTCGGCTACGCTTTCCTTCAATATATGAATGCCACGTGCCGCCCTGGCATCGACCTGCTATTGGAGGCTGTCCGCTTCGATGAGATGCTGGGGGATGCCACCCTCGTCATCACCGGTGAGGGTGCTGCCGACCGCCAGACACTGATGGGGAAGTTGCCTTACGGCATCCTGCAACATGCCAAGACGCATCGGGTACCTGTCTGTCTCATCGCCGGGTGTGTCGCCGACCGGGACGCTTTGCTGCATGCTGGCTTCGCACAGGTGACCTGTATCAACCCTGCCGACCTTCCCTTGTCGGAAGCCATGAGACCTGAAGTCGCCCAAAAGAACATCTCAGCAACAGTCACCAGTGCCTTGCATCGATGACGCAGATGCCTCCCGTAGGGGTATTAAGATACCTCCCAAGGGTGTTGGGAAGCATCTCCAAGGGGGTATAGAAGGCATCTCCAAGACCCACGGAGCCGGCACCTTCGACCCTCGAAGGCGGCACCTTCGACTTATTCCCTCCGTGGGAATCCATCATTCCCTCCGTGGGAATCCATCATTCCCTCCGTGGGAATCCATCATTCCCTCCGTGGGAATCTATCATTCCCTCCGTGGGAATGACTTTCCGTTATAGTATCAACTCACAAAAATGTTGCGTTTTTCACCGTTTTTAAGGGCAAAAACGACATAAAACATCACAAACATCACCACTAATATCACCACCGAAAACCCTTTGTACATCGTCGTTTGCGCCATTTTGGTGATGTTGTGATATTAAAAATTAAAATTTACATGTAAGAAAATAGTTGGACTCTGAATAATCCACATTCCTGCCCAAATATTATGTCTTTTGAAAGAATTTGAGACAATCGCTCAAGCTCTGACCTCTGACAAACCCTAATCTCTAATAATTCCGATACTCCTACTAAACAATACGAGTATCGGAATAAACAAAACGACTGGCAGATTTTCCATTCCGCCAGTCGTATTTTCATATAGTATGGTCGTTTACTCCAGTTCTTACCAGCCAAAGAGCACCTCTTCGTCTTCTATGAGGTTCTTGTTCATACCGTATACGTCGGGGCTGCCGGCAAGAATCGTCGCGCGCTGTTTCAGTGCCACTGTCTGCATCGTGGGCTTCATATATGCTTTCTTAGTCATAGCTGTGTCCTCCTTTCTGTTATTTGTTGATGAATACCTTTTTACCATTCACGATATACAGACCCTTGGTGGGGTTTACCACCTGGCGGCCCTGCAGGTCATAGACCTCAGCATCGCTGTTGGTCGTCGCTGCTTTCGGCATCTCGATGCCCGTCACATTACCCTCGATGGGGAAGAACTCACGTGCCGTTGCGCTATATGTCAGGTATGCCTTGTTGGCACCGATGGTTCCGGTAGAGCTAAGTTTGTAGAAGCCCACACCTTTTGCACCCTTGCTCAGCACATAGGCATTGCCTGGGTTCGTGATTTCGGTTGCCGTGCCCTGCAGTGCATTGCCCTCAAGTGTTGCAGTCGTAGTGGCTGGTGTCAGCGTGATGGTGGAAGAAGAAGATTTCAGGATGACGGCTTTGCCGGCAGGAATCTCCCTGTTTGCAACCTCCGTCATGGTCAGCTGGTTGCCACTCAGTGCAGCCTGGAACACCGTCGTGTTTGCATCTGCTGTGAAGCCCTGCGTGGTAGAAGCGTTGTAGTAGGTTGACCAGTATTCGCCCGATGCACCCTCGTTGGCAGTGACGTTAACGGGGTCCGCAACAGTAACCTTAATATGGGTTACATTCTCAAAATACTGACCAACGTTTACGCTCGTTGCAGACCCTGACCATACCGCACCAGGTGTTTTCCCGGTCCAGCCAGTGCCCTTAAGACTATACACTTCGCAAGTGATTTCTATGCCAGTGATAGTCTCTCCGAGTGCTGTGGAAATGGTGAAAGAGTTCGCACCGTCAGTTCCCATCCACTCACGATTATTATCAAAATCAATAGAACTGCTGCTGTTAACCCTTATTACAATGCCATCAAAGGTTGCTGACTCCCCACCAAAAAGAGCTGGATCATCATAGTTTAAATTGCTTTCATACACCTTGGCGTACGAATGGGGTACTGCCATCATGAGGATGGCAAGAATTGAAAGTAGTTTTTGTTTCATACACTTTTTGTTTTTTTAATTGTTAAACTTATTGTGAATTATCTATGTTTGTATGCACACGAAGAAGCGGCTGCGAAGGAGCATAGCTCTCCGCAGCAACAGATGCACCCGACGCAGCCTTACGGCGGCATCGGAACGGCATGGGTTAACGATGAAGTCTAATAAATGGGGGGGGTAGAAATCGCTCCGCTCTTACCGCCAACGACGGTCTCACCCGTCCTGCCTGTAAGTGTTGGGCAGGGCGCAGCGGCGTGGCGGTATGTCAGTGTAATGCGGTGCATTGTGTTGGGATAAATGTTATACGGCTGCAAAGTTACGGAAAATCGAGCGCAATACAAAATAAATGAATTTATTTTTTTTGCCGAAATGGAGTAACTTATCTAAAGTTGCTCAAAATCTTCCAATAAACAATGAAAAGTGGGGAAAAATCGTTTTATTGGGAGTCGGAATTACTGTCTTTCTCATCCATATATTTCAGGAGTTGTTCCTTTAACGGCTGTAAATCCTTTTGAATGACATTCCATAACATGTCCTCACGAACTTGGAAATAACCATGCACTATATGATGGCGCATACCCTCTATCTGACGCCAAGGCGTTGCAGGATGAGCGTCTTTAAACTCTTTTGTTAACATGTAAGCAGCTTCCCCAATAATCATGGTATAATAAACAATGCCCCCATAAACTATTTTATCTTCCATAAGGCTATCTAAAGTCATTCCAGAAGTTCTGTCTTGAATAACTTTTATAGCATCAAGCATATGGGCTAAGCGATTTATATCCTTAATTGCTTCTCTCATAGATTAATTGTTTATCATGCTCGGCTGTTTCTTGCGCAAAAGGAAGTAGGGAACCTTCTGGCACCAAATCCACTTCACGACCTAATAGTTCTTTTAAATCCATATACATTCCTCCTAAAGTAAACAGACTAAAATGTCCTGACATATCAGGAACAAAAAGTATATCGACATCGCTTTCCGGGGTCTCCTCGCCACGGGCAAAGGAGCCAAACAGCCATGCTTTCAAGACGGGCTGGGTCTTGAAATACTCTGCTATCTTCTCTGTCATCAACTGTGTACTCATAGGCAGAACTTGATGTTTACAAGGGCAAAGATACACATAATCTTCCAATAAACAATGAAAAGTGGGGAAAAATCAGAGAATGTTTGGTTTTTAACTCGATTTGTGCTACCTTTGCAGTGATGAATAAAAAAACAAAACAACTACTTAAGACATGAGATTCAAGGAAGAGATCAACGAGAGCTACACGATGGCGGAAGCCATCAAGGAGGCGCAACGCTGTCTGCACTGCAAGGTGCCACAATGTAAGAAGGGATGCCCCATCAGTAATGATATCCCCGACTGGATTCATGAGTTGAAGAAGGGTAACCTGGGAAATGCCATCAGCATCATCCGTGCCAAAAGCAACCTGCCTGCTGTCTGCGGACGGGTCTGTGCCCATGAGAAACAGTGTGAGGGCAGTTGCGTGCTGGGAAAGAAAGGGCAGCCTGTGAATATCGGGAAACTGGAACGCTTCGTTGCAGACTTCGACTCTGACAACGAGCTGACGCATGAGGATATCGCGGAGAAGACCCGTGGCAAGGTAGCGGTCATCGGTGCGGGACCTTCCGGTATCACGGTGGCTGGTGACCTGGCTCGTGAGGGCTTTACCGTGGAGATTTTTGAGATGGAGGCGCAGTGTGGCGGTGTGCTACGCTATGGTATCCCGGAATACCGACTGCCCAAGGAGGTGGTGGCTCGTGAGATCCGCTATATCGAGAAGATGGGGGTGGTGATCCACCGTAACACGCATGTCGGTGTAGAGATTACCGTCGACAGCCTCTTCGAACAGGGCTTCGACGCCGTCTTCATCGGCACGGGACTCAGCAAGCCGAAGTCGCTGGAGATTCCTATCTGGCAAAACGGCAGCTGTATCTCCGAGGGCGAGGGTGCCACGACATGCAAGGACTTGAAGCGCATCCGTCTTGCCACCCATTTCCTGCGCCGCGTGGAACTGATCTCCGAGGGATTCATGCAGCGTGACGAGCTGCCTGTCGACACGGGGGCACGCGTCTTCGTCATCGGCTGTGGCAACACGGCGATGGATGCTTCCCGTACTGCATTGCGTATCGGAGCCTCGCAGGTGGAGATTGTCTACCACAAAGGGATTGACACCATGTCGGCACTGCATGCGGAATATGACGATGCCGTCAAGGAGGGTGTGCGTTTCAATTGGTGGAGCAGTATCACGGAGATTCATGTGGATGACAACCTCGACATCACGGAGGTTGTGCTGGAGACCAAGGAGCCAGACAAGGAACCTGTCCGCCAGACCCTTCCTGCCAACAATATCATCTTCGCCATCGGTGCCACACCAGCTACGAAAATCGTACGCACCACCTCTGGACTGGAGAATGATGACAAGAAATTCCTTATCACCCGTGAGGTGCCTTATGGCATGACGACCCGCAAGGGGGTCTTTGCCGGAGGTGACGTGGTAGGCAGACAAGCCACCGTTGTCCATGCCATGCAGGATGCGAAGAAGGTGGCTCAGGGCATCGCCCAGTATGTGGATGCCGTCAAACTGATGAAGATGATTAATATGTAAATACAAAAGAGCCGCAGGTCAATGAAGATCTGCGGCTCTTGGTTGTTAAATGTTTCTTACTCTCTTATCTCAGACCACGATTAGCCATCGTTACGTTGAGCAGCATCACGTACTTCTTGTACTGATCCTTGTTCAGAACGTAGTTCATGTAACCCAGGTCCTTGCGGATGGCTGCGTCAACACGGGCATTACGCTCATCCTTACCATACTGTGTGGCGAACATCATCTCAGAACAGAAGGTCTTGTGAATTTCAGACACTGCCTCTCTCTGATCGTTGGCAAGATTCAGGGCCTTGCTCAAAGCGTTCATGTTGACACTCAGGTTATAGGCCTCTGCATTGTTGACACTGTTCATGTTCTCGTTCTCAGCAAATGTGAGCGTCAGGCTCATCATAGCTACAACAGTTAAAAACAATCTTTTCATTTTTGTTACCCTTTCTTTTCTTTACTCAGAGCGGTTGTGTTAATTCCGCCCTTACTTATTTAATAATGTTATCCTAACTCGCGCTACCCTTTCGGGCTTATGCGCTTTTTGTTTTTGACGATGCAAAGGTACGGCTTTTTTTGATACGCTCCAAACTTTTCAGAGTGCTGTGTGCGGAAACAGCCCGAATTCTTGACCTCGGTCAAAGAATCGAAGTTTTATTGATTTTTTTTCATTTTCGCATTAAACGCAGTTGTTTTTTGCCTATTTCAAAATAATTTCGTAACTTCGCAGCCAAATTACAAACTAAAGCAGACTATGAGTGAAATGACCCATAAATACATTGCCGTAAGCTACCGCCTGTTCATAGACGGAGACAATGGCAAAGAGATGGTTGAGGAGGCTACGAAAGAACAACCTTTCTATTTTCTCTCAGGCTTCGGCATCGCACTGGATGCCTTTGAGAAAAAACTGATTGACGTTCCCCAGGGGGAGAACTTCGACTTCTCGCTGGAGAAGGAGGAGGCTTACGGTGACTACGTGCTGGAGCATGTGGTGGAGCTGGACCGAGCCATCTTTACCATCGACGGCAAGTTTGACAAGGAGCATATCTTTGTGGATGCGGTAGTGCCCTTGCAGAACGAGGACGGCAACCGTTTCTACGGCAAGATTGTGGAGGTTGGAGAAGAGAAGGTGAAAGTGGACCTGAACCACCCGCTGGCTGGCGAGACCCTGCATTTCGTAGGAGAAGTACTGGAGAACCGTGAGGCTACCGAGGACGAGGTGCGCAGCATGATAGCCCGCATGAGCGGAGGCTGCGGCGGATGCGGTGGCGGCTGTCATAAGGACGGCTGTCATAAGGACGGCTGTGAGGGTGACTGCAACTGCGGCAGTTGTGGAGGATGTAACTAAAACAACAATATGAATACTTTTGGCAACATATTCACGCTGACGACGTTCGGCGAGAGTCATGGCGAGGCGATAGGTGGCGTTGTTGACGGCATGCCGGCAGGTATTGCCATCGACGTGGACTTCATCCAGAGCGAACTGAACCGCCGCCGCCCGGGACAAAGCAGCATCACGACCAGTCGCCAGGAAGGGGACGTGGTGGAACTGCTCAGCGGTGTCTTTGAGGGACGGAGTACAGGATGTCCCATCGGCTTTATCGTGCGTAATACCAACCAGCACTCGCAAGACTATGAGAATATGCGCCAACTGTATCGTCCTTCGCATGCCGACTATACATACGCTACCAAATATGGCAACAGAGACCATCGAGGCGGAGGCAGGTCGTCGGCACGTATCACCATCAGCCGTGTGGTAGCCGGCGCATTGGCAAAACTGGCACTGCAACAACTGAATATCAGTGTTCAGGCATACACGTCGCAGGTGGGGAACATCCAACTGGACAGGGACTATCGGAAATACGACCTGTCGCAGACAGAGACAAATATCGTACGCTGCCCGGATCCTGTGAAGGCCGCTGAGATGATACAGCTTATCTCACAACTGAGGGCGGAGGGTGATACCATAGGAGGTGTCATCACCTGCGTGGTGAAGGGATGCCCTGCAGGACTGGGAGAACCGGAGTTCGGCAAGTTGAACGCAGCCCTGGGCTCAGCAATGCTGGGAATCAATGCCGTAAAGGGGTTTGAGTACGGCGAGGGCTTCGACGGGGTGACGGCTCGTGGATCGGAACAGAACGATGTCTTCGTGAATATCAACGGACAGATATCGACACTAACCAACCATAGCGGAGGCATCCAGGGGGGTATCAGCAACGGTCAGGACATCTATTTCCGTGTGGCTTTCAAGCCCGTGGCTACCCTACTCCGTGAGCAGGACACGATAGATGTCTACGGAAATGCCACCAAACTGACAGCAAAAGGACGACATGACCCATGCGTATTGCCCCGTGCCGTTCCTGTGGTGGAAGCCATGGCTGCCATGACCGTTTTGGACTATTATTTGCTTAATAAATCGACGAAATTGTAGTTTTTCGCATTAAAATACAAAAAAAAATCGAAAAGCCTTGGTCGTTTAAATATTTTATACTACCTTTGCAATTGCAATTGACGGGTTTGTGAAAATCCCCAATATGCTTTAGTTAAGTCTAGTTTAGTTTTTGTGTTGGTTGAGAGCAGTCGTTTGACTGCTCTCAAATTTTTCTCAATCCAGACAACCTATAATCTCCGATACTGACTGGCAACCATGCTGGTCAAGCCATTCGTCGATACCGTCACGCACCTTGATAGTCACAGCGGGATCGATGAAGTTTGCCGTACCTATCTCTATGGCTGTGGCACCTGCCATCAGGAACTCGATGGCATCACGGGCATTCATAATACCGCCCAGACCGACCACAGGAATCTTCACGGCTTTTGCCACCTGCCATACCATGCGGAGGGCTACAGGCTTCACGGCAGGACCACTGAGTCCGCCTGTGTTGATGCTGAGTACAGTACGGCGTCTCTCAATATCTATCGCCATTCCCATCAGCGTATTAATCAGAGAGACACTGTCGGCTCCTTGTGTCTCACAGGCTCTGGCAATCTCGGCTATATCGGTGACATTGGGGGAGAGTTTCACTATCAGCGTCTTGTGATAACGCTCACGCACTGCCTTCACCACACTCTCGGCTCCGGCACAGGTGACCCCGAACGCCATTCCTCCATCTTTCACATTCGGACAGGAGATGTTCAACTCGATAGCTGGGATACGGTCCAAAGCATCAATACGGGCGGCACACTCGGCATAGTCCTCGGGAGACGAGCCGCTGACATTGACAATCATGTTGGTATCGATATCCTTAATCTGCGGATAGATATGCTCACAGAAATAGTCCACTCCCTTATTCTGTAGCCCCACGCAGTTGAGCATGCCCCGCGGTGTCTCTGCCATACGGGGATAGTCATTGCCCTCACGGGGATTCAATGTCGTACCTTTGACAATAATGCCTCCTAAGCCGTCAAGGGGAATAAAATCTGCGAACTCCAAACCATACCCGAAGGTTCCTGAAGCCGTCATCACTGGATTCTTCAGTGACAAACGACCTATATTGACTCTTAAATCTGCCATAACAACTGTTTTACGTTAAACACTGGTCCTTCCTTACAAACACAGAGATTTCCTTTCGTGGTCTTCTCAACACAACACAGACAGGCTCCCAGCCCACATGCCATCATATTCTCCAGAGAAGCCTCACACTCAATATCTGCCTGGCGGGCATATCGTGCCACGGCAACCATCATAGGCTTGGGACCGCAGGTGGCAATGCGGTCGAAATGCTCATGCTGCAGAATGGAGTGGTTGGTCACAAAACCTTTCTCTCCCTCCGAACCATCCTCCGTGGTCACAAACACACGACCATACTGCTTAAAGAGGTCTATCTCCAACAAATCGGCTTTCGTACGGGCTCCTAGCAGGAAAGTAGGCTCGATATTCTTCTTCCACATCTCGGCACCCATATACAACAGGGGGGCAACACCTACACCTCCTCCTACAAGCAGGATACGCTCCTGTGGAGTCTGGGGCATCGTAAAACCATTTCCCAAAGGCAATACACAGTTGACGGTATCACCAGCCTTCAACGCACCTAAACGACGGGTGCCATCACCAATGGTGGCTACCAACAACCATAACTCATTACCTAACTTATCGACAAAGTTGATGGAAATGGGACGACGCAGGAATGTCGTGTCCGAACCATCTACGCGAACCTCCACAAACTGTCCAGGTACCATGTCGGGAAGGGGACGGTCATCTGTCAAACGGAGCAACACATGCTTAGGACTAATACGTTCTGCTTGTTTGACGGTCAAATCAAGAATGCATTTCTTCATATACATTATATTATAAAAATCTTGGTGCAAAATTAAGAAAAAAAAATGAGAACACTGCTATTGTGCTCTCATTTAGATTTCATCGGAACAAAGGTTTCATAGGTTTGGTCGTCATAATAAACCCGAATCTCAGTGACTTTTCGTGGTTCTTTGTCAATTATTTTCACAACATTATGGGCATTTTCCAATGGTGTGCTATGTACACCTTGAGAAAAAGAGGTAACTGGAGGATCAGAAACCGGATGATCGAAGTCAAGCATCTGCTCTGATGTGGACTGCTGGATAGGAAATGACCCTTCTGGTGCAGGAGTCACATACATATTTCCATTACCCATCAACAACCAATCGGTGTTGATAGAGGGCAATTTATTTTTGATCGCCTCGACCACATTCAGGGTGGGGCGTGTCCTACCAGTGAAAATACTACTCAACGTTGCAGGTGACAATCCTATGAAATCCGCGAACACTTGTTGACTCATGTGTTGCTCTTCCATGATGCGTTTAATTCTATCTTTCATTTCTAATCAAGTCATTTTAGCGTAAAAAGCTCATTTTTCTTAGACTTTACAAAGATAAAACAAAAAATTGGAATACACAACAAAAGAAAAGAATATTTTCAAATTTAAAATTCACATTTTAATCTTAAAACTTGTAAAGTGTAATGTGTGTATCTATGGTTTTGTGTATTGGATTTGTAAATCAAAACCAATACATCTAAAGCGGAACCGCAATTAAATGTAACACTTTTCTATAACTATCTGATTATGTACAAGTTAATTATTGCAGAATAAGAATCCTACATAGAAATATGCACTTTTGGGAGACGTTAAATAATTGCCGTTTTCTAACTTTACAAGAATAAAAGTGTATAAGATGCAGAATTTTAATAATTTACACAAATCAACACACAGAGAATATGCATTAATTAGGCATTCTAACGAGACTGGTTTTAATTTCTATATCTACATTTTTGTTTAAAAAATAAAGATTAGTTTGTAAATTATGAAACGTTTGGTTTTCAAAATTAAGCCAACACTCTAAACACTTTAGCATCCCAAATTCACAGAACAAAACATTAAAAAATCATAACACTAAATCCTGAAGGCAAAAAAACGACTGAATTATCAAAATTTTGAAGAATTTCGAGCAAGCGGTCAAACTGTTCAGAATTCGCGAAAATAGAAGGGGGTAAAATGGCAAAATTTGCTTTATTTATCGGCTTTTGATGCCCAAATTTTATGTATGGATTTTAGGTGAAAATAGAAAAAAAACGACCCTAAAAGGACCGTTTTTAATGTAAAATGAAGAAGATTAGCTCCTTCATCAGCTCCCCTGGAGGGGTGTTTGGGTTGTCCAAGCCCTTACTTTTGGCATCAATTTCTCTTATTTTGCTGATAATCTGCAACACTTTCATTCCAGTGTAGTTCCGCATGCCCGTCATATAGTCTTTTGCCAACCACGAACTACGCAAATCCAACCACTGCGCTACCCCATCCTGGCTGTTTTTCTGTGGACAATAATGTGCCAGCATCAGATTTTGGAAGTAATTAAAGAGCAATGGGAGAAACGAATAGATACTTCCTGCCTTAGGATTTTCGTCAAAATATTTCACAATCTGGTTTGCCTTGAAAATATTTCTGTTCACAACGGCATCCCTAAGCTCATATCCGTTAAAGTCTTTGCTCACCCCAATCTGGTCTTCCACCACCTGTGGTGTCACTCTCCTATCATTATCAGGGAGCGACAGCAGCACCTTGTCCAACTCACCGACCAGACGACTCAGATCGGCTCCTACAGCATCTGCAATGAGTTGGGTGGATTTGGGATCAATACTGGCATTCCTAGCCTTCAGATAGCTCTCTATAAAGGCTGGAAGGTCACGTTCACGCAGTTTTTTGCTCTCAAAAAGCACTCCTGCCTGCTGGATAGCCTTCACATATTCCTTTTTCCGACCATCTATCGAGCCATTTTTATGACACATCACGAGAATAGTAGAGGACATAGGAGACCTAAAATACTTCTCCAGAGGCTCCGTATTCTTCACATTCTGGGCTTCTTTGACAATGATGACCTGATGCTCGGACATCATCGGATAGCGTTTTGCTGCATCAACAATCTGAGACGCATTGACATCAGAACCGAACAGGACAGTCTGATTAAAGTCTCTTTCTTCAGGCTGCAGCACATTCTCCGCAATCCAATTACTGATTTTATCAATATAATAAGGCTCATCTCCCATCAGGTAATAGACAGGAGAGAAATGGCGAGCTTTCAACCCATTCATAATAGTATCGTATGTCACTACAGCCTGAGCCATGATGCAAAGATACAAAATTATTAGGAATTAGGAATTAAAAATTAGGAATTATTTCGTACCTTTGCAATATGTACGAACTGAATCTTCCAAAATTCAAGATACAATTGGGGGGTACACGGGAGAAACCAGAGATATTCGATTTCCTACGTCGCCGCTATGTGAAACTGACTCCTGAGGAGTGGGTGCGCCAGCATTTCGTGCATTGGCTGGTGGAACAGAAAGGCTATCCTAAGGGACTTCTTGGCAACGAGATAGAATTAAGGGTAGCAGATAAGAAACTGCGGTGTGACTCTGTTCTATACGACCAGCAGACACGCCCCAGGATGATTATTGAATACAAAGCCCCCACCATCCCTTTGTCGCAAAAAGTATTCGACCAGATATCCGCTTATAACCTGCTGTTGCATGTGGATTATTTAGTTATCAGTAATGGCATGGAGCATTACTGTTGCAGGATGAACTACGAAAACAACAGCTACGACTTCCTGCAGGACATTCCTGATTATAAAACAATATAGGCGTGGAACAATCCACGCCTATTATTATAAATATGTATTTGTTTGTTTATGCCTCCTCGGGAGTTGGAGTATCCTCCGCAGCTTTCTTCGTAGTCTTGCGGATAGCACGCTTACGTGTCTTCTTCTCCTCCACACCTGTCGGAGTAATCTTAACACCTGCCAACTCCGGGTCTATCATGATACGACCGCAGTACTCACAAACGATGATTTTCTTGTGCATCTTGATATCCAACTGACGCTGGGGTGGAATCTTATTGAAGCAACCACCGCAGGCATCACGCTGTACATAGACGATTCCGAGACCGTTACGGGCATTCTTACGGATACGCTTGAAAGATGTCAAGAGACGAGGCTCAATCTTTGCCTCCAAATCCTTCACCTTTGCCTTCAACTTATCCTCCTCGGCACGGGTCTCTTCCATGATCTCGTCCAGTTCACCCTTCTTTACCTCCAGAGCCTGCTGACGGTCCTGGATAATCTCCTGGTTCTTGGCAAGTTCCTCCTGTTTCTCTTCAATACGGAACTGTGCCTCTTTGATTTTCTTGTTGCACAGCTCTATCTCGAGAGACTGGAACTCAATCTCCTTAGTCAGTGTGTCGTACTCACGGTTGTTCTTCACATCGTTCAACTGGTTCTTGTAACGCTCCACACTAGCTTTTGCTGTCTCTATCTCACCTTTTTTCTGTGAGATAGCCACCTCATACTCTTTGATATCACTCTGTATCTTATCAATACGAGTGGTCAAGCCTGCGATCTCATCCTCAAGGTCTTGTACTTCCAGAGGCAGTTCACCTCTCAAGGCACGCTTCTCGTCAATACCAGAGAGCGTGGTCTGCAGCTGATAGAGAGTCTTCAGACGCTCCTCAACCGGCATGTCTGTTGGGTCTTTCTTTGCCATAGTTTTTCTTTTATTTTTTCAACATTCGATATTTCGTTATTTCGATATTCGACTAAAGATAAATAATCGGGTTAGTGCATGTCTCAGCGATTTCGGCACGTATCTCCGGACACTCCTTCTGAATGATGTCACGGAATATCTCGCTGGTATACTGCTCACTCTGATAATGCCCGATGACACATATCTGGATGCGCTGCTCATAACCGAAATACTGGTGATAGTGCATCTCCCCTGTGATAAAGGCATCAGTTCCTTGCCGAAGGGCATCGTCAAGCAGGAAATCACCGGCACCGCCACAGATGGCGACACGCTGGATAGGACGGCGTAGCAACTCATTGCACATGGCACACTCCACATCAAACTGCTTTTTCACGAACAGCACAAAGTCATCGGCAGCCATTGCCTCTGGCAATACACCGACAACACCGCTACCAGCCTCTATACCATCTACCGTCTTTTGAGCGAAGAACCTAACATCCTTCAGTCCCAAGTGCTCTGCAATCTTCCAATTGACTCCATCCTGTGCATTATCCATATTGGTATGCATCGAGATGACAACGACATCATGTTTGATAGCCTTGACGACAGCGCGCTGCACGTCATTCGCATCCGTTATCTGTTTCAGTCCGCGGAACAGCAAGGGATGATGGCTCACGATGAGGTTACACCCCTTCGCGATTGCCTCGTCAACAATGCGTTCGTTGACATCCAGACACAATAATGCCCCTGAAACCTCCGCCTCTGTCAGTCCTACTTGCAGGCCAGCATTATCCCAGCTTTCCTGTAAGGGCAGAGGCGCGAATCGTTCAAGGGCGCTCAGCACTTGCTTTATCTTCACGCTTCTAAAATTTTTGCAAAGGTATAAAGAAAAAATGAAGAATTAAAAGATTGAAGAATTGAAATGCCTTTTCTTGTCGTTTTTTAACACTTCAATCCTTCAATTCCATTAATCACTTCGCTTTGTAAAAGCGTCTTATGACGATTACTTTAATTCTTCAATCCTTCTCATGACAGTAGCTTGACCCATCAAAGCAATGAGTACACAGCCGCTCCTTAGGTATTCCGATAGACGTTATAAGGTCTTCCAGACTGGCGAACTTCACACTCGTCAGACCCAGGCGGCGGGCTATCTCATTGACCATCCGCTGGTATTCGGGTGAACCTGTCTTCGCATAAGCTTCCAGATTCTTGGAGTCATCACCCTCAAAATCCTTGATGATGCGACGGGTTATCAGTTCCAGGTCACTCTTCGACGAGGTGAATCCTATGTATTTACAGCCATAGACCAATGGCGGACACGAGATGCGTACATGCACCTCCTTGGCACCATTCTCAAAGAAGGTGCGGACATTGTCACGCAACTGGGTACCACGGACGATGGAGTCATCACAGAACACGACACGCTGGTCTTTCAGCATTGCCGCATTAGGAATCAGTTTCATACGAGCCACCAGGTCACGACGCAACTGGTTACCAGGTGTAAACGAGCGCGGCCATGTCGGAGTATATTTTAGGACAGCACGCTTATAAGGTATCTTTTTACCATGTGAGTAGCCCAAAGCCATACCCACGCCAGAGTCAGGGATACCACAGACAAGGTCTGCTTCCAGGTCCTTGTCTTTCTCACCCATCAGGCAACCGTTCCTCTCACGCACCAACTCCGTGTTGATTCCCTCATAGTCACTGGCAGGAAAACCATAATATACCCAGAGGAAAGAGCATATCTGACAACGGCTGAGCGGTTTCTGCATCACCTCTACGCCATCGGCTCGCAAACGAACGATCTCACCGGGACCTACGTCACGCAGTACTTGATAGTCAAGGTTAGGGAAACTCGTTGTCTCACTGGATACCGCATAGGCTCCTTCCTTTTTACCTATCACGATAGGTGTGCGTCCTAAGAAGTCACGGGCAGCGATGATACCGTCTTCTGTCAGTATCAGCATCGAACAAGAGCCGTCTATCTTCTGGTACACATTATTGATACCCTCCACAAAGGTATTACCCATATTGATAAGCAGTGCCACCAGCTCCGTCTGGTTGATGTTGTTGGCAGACAACTCACTGAAATGCATTCTCTCTGCAAGCAACTCATCGGCAATCTCCCGCAGGTTATTGATTTTCGCCACGGTCACCACGGCATAGCGCCCCAAATGAGAATTCACGATCATCGGCTGCGGGTCCGTGTCGCTGATGACACCAACACCCTGTTTTCCCTTGAACGAGTCGAGTTCATCCTCAAAACGTGAACGGAAATAATGACGCTCCAACGAGTGGATAGAACGACTGAACCCCTTTTCCTCATCGAAAGTCACCAGTCCGGCGCGTTTTGTACCTAAGTGCGAGTTATAGTCTGTGCCGTAAAACAAGTCGTTTACGCAGTCCTTTGTTGAGATAGTGCCGAAAAAGCCTCCCATTTCCTTACCTTTATAAAATTAATACCTTTTTAGGCGTGCAAAGATACAAAAAAATCATCGTTTTCCATCAACTATATCATTTTTTTTGTATTTTTGTAGCGCATTATTGATTCATTCGGGTTATGACGACACGACTTCAAATACTCATCGGACTGGTGATGCTGTTGCTCGGCGGAATGATTTACCTGCTGTTCCGCCCCACCACCCTCCTGCTCTTCCATACCTTGGACATAGTGGGACTGATGCCGTTGGTCACCGACTGGCGCACGCTTGCAGCCGCCTGCCAGCCGTCTGAGTTTGTCGTTTACTCCCTTCCCGGAGGCTTATGGGCAGCAGCCTATATCCTACTCGTAGTCAGCCTGTTAGGACGGGCACGCAGATGGCAGAGGATGACGGTGGCAAGCATCATACCCTTGGTAGGCATCTGTTCCGAGCTGATGCAGCGGGCAGGACTGCTCCCTGGAGTTTTCGACACCGCCGACCTTGCCTGCTATGCGGTGCCCCTTATAATATTAAATATGTATATAATCATTAAAAATCTATCTATATGGCAAGTTTCTTTGACCGCTTCAACAGTAAGCAACTGACAATTGTTATCGTGTGTATCACTGCCTGCTTCCTCATGATGGGCGCATGCACCATGGTTCTCGGTAACGAGGACACAGATACCCAGAAAGAGAAAAAACTCGTCTTCGACGATGATGACGACGGCTCCGACGAAGGGGGACGCAAATATAAGTTCGTGGATAAGGAAGACCGTGAGGAGGGTGTCAAGGGTGACAGTATGGTAGTCAACAAGGCACTGGAGGGTGACCCCTATAAGGAACTCGACGAACTGATCGGTCTGGAGGCTGTCAAGGGGGAGGTGCGCTCCCTTGCCAACTATGTCAAGGTGCAGAAGGCACGTAAGGAGAAAGGCCTGAAGACCACCAATCTCAACTACCACCTTGTCTTCACGGGCAGTCCTGGTACGGGAAAGACCACCGTGGCACGTATCGTGGCACGTATCTATAAAGACTTAGGAATCCTCAAGAAAGGACATCTCGTAGAGACAGACCGTTCCGGACTTATCGGACAGTATGTGGGACAGACCGCTCCCCGTGTCAACCAGATGTGCGACTCCGCACTGGGTGGTGTCCTCTTTATCGACGAGGCGTATGCCCTTACCCAGAGCGACGCTGCCGCCGACTATGGCAAGGAGGCTGTTGCCACCTTGCTGAAGCGTATGGAGGACGACCGTGACCGTCTGGTGGTTATCGTGGCAGGCTATACCAACGAGATGAAGAAGTTCATCGATACCAACCCTGGTCTTGAGTCGCGTTTCAACCGCTACATCCACTTCCCCGACTATACTGCCGAAGAGCTTTACAAGATCTTCCGGATGTATCTGAAGAAGAATCAGTATACCATTACCAAGGAAGCCGCTTCGTTCGTCCAGGAGCATCTGGAGAACAAGGTAGCCACGAAAGACCGCAACTTCGGTAATGCCCGTTATGTCCGTAACCTCTTCGAGAAGACCATCCAGGCACAGGCTAACCGTATAGCCAAGTCAGGAAAGGTCAGTGAGGAGGAACTCGTAGAGATAACCCTCTCAGATATTAAACGGGCAATATAAGTACTATTACCAATCTTTCAGGCTCGCCTTCGACTCTATGCGGTTCTCCATGTCATCGGGAAGCGCATGGAAAAAGTCGAAGCCGGTCAGTCGCTCTATCTCATCAACGCTGCGGACAGCCTCCCTCATGGGCTGGCTGCTGCCGTTGTTCTCGTAGATAAAGCCGATGGCAGCGGCATTCTTACCAGTGCGAAGCACCACCTTATAGAACGCCTCCGGTACAGTGATACGACGACTGCGCTGCCGTCCAATCGTCTTATGCTGACTGCCGCGGAGGACAGGACCGCAGACGATATATACCCTGTCGTAACGCTTTGCCCATGTACGGCACAGCATCTCCAGGTCATTCCAGTCACCACCATTCAGTTTGCTGTTCTGCGGACAGATATTCGTCATCAGGAACGACTCCTCCTGTGCCCGCTGATTCCATTTGTTATCACCGGAGGGACACATGTGCCCACGACTGTACCCCGACTGCATATAGTCGAACGTGGTGACGGGATTGTCCACATTCTCATCGGGATGAAAGGCAACACCCCTACGTTTATAACTGCCTGACACATGATTGCCTGTCAGATACCACGCCACGGCGAGGGGAATACGCATGGACGGTGAGTACCATGCTTTATACGCATAGCGCTGCAGAGGAACGACATCCTTGTCAACACGCACATCCGTCAGACTGCTTTCTTGCTCTGACGGCACACTGTTCTTTACTTTCTGTCCACAGGACTGCAGACACAGCAGCGTCACGGCTGCTATTATAAGAGAGATTCTTTTCATCGATTAACTCATTCGGGTATAAATATAGATGGAGAATACCAGTATCAGCATCGTGCTGCACAGTGCCGCTGAGGTCATCAGCGCCAGGAAAGCGATTGCCTGCAGGGGCTGCACACCACCGAGGAGCAGTCCGCACAGCAGGGAGGGCACGAAGACGAGTCCTACCAACAGCAACTGCGACAGGACGGGGGCGAAGGCTCTGGTGATCGACTTGGTCAGGAAGGGACGCAGTGCCTCCAACTGATTAGCACCGTTGCCACGCAGGTATTCGAACAGTTCCTTATGCGTACGGCGTTCCAGCACATAAGTGGTGATGCCTCGCTTGCAGACGAAGAGTGCCTCTGCCTGCAGCATCGTCATCACGGGGATGAAGACATCAGCGCTGAACAGACGACTGACATCCATCAGTAACAGCACCAGAACACCCATCACGAAGGTGACGATGGTCATACTGACATAGATAGGTACGGACTGCCACCGCTTGCGGCAATAGACAGCTGTCGCCACACCACTGCTAAGCAGCACCCACAGGATGTTCAGCCATGCCTTGTCCCACTGGAAGATGTAATAAAGGCATAATGCCATGACGGCAAGCACGATGACCAGCCGCCCCATGACCGACGCCGACATCCGCAGGAAGCGGCGGTCTAAGCGGAATAGTATCAGGGCAGGCACCACCAACAGCAGGATGCCGATGATCAGTCGTACGATAGTGATATTCATAATTGTATCTGATTTTGAAGGATTCTGGAATTGACGGCAAGGACGGTGGCACCCTTACGGGCAGCCTCTTGCAGCATTGAGTCGACGGTCTGCATCGTCTCCGCACTGACAGGTTGCGCCGGCTCGTCGACGACCAGCAAGCGCTTGCCTAACTGCATGGCATTCTGGAGCAACAGCAGATAACGCTCGTCTGCCGACAGATCACTCCACCGCCGTCCGTCGGCAGGTACCCGGTACGATGCCTCCCCCTTATTGACTTTCAGTCCGAAGAGCATTTCCGAGAGGTCGGCAATACTGTCATAGTCCTCTATCGCCGTCAGATGCTGCGGCACATAGGCTATCTGCCTGCGGAAATAGGGAGCCGACAGAGGGGTCAGCAGTTCTCCGTCAATACTGATATGTCCTTGATGAATCGGTATCAGCCCCAATACGGCACGCAGGACGGTGGTCTTGCCACACCCTCGCGAGCCTGTCAGACAGACCAGCTGACCATCGCCAACCGTCAGGGACAGCGAGCGGATGACGGGTTCTATTGTTACATTATGCAGTTCTAACATCGTCTTATTTTGGTGCAAAGATAATAAATTCTTTAAACTTTAACCTCTAAACTCTAAACTTTTTATTACCTTTGCAGCCATGAAAACAAGAAAGAGGCGGATGCCTGCCGAATGGGAGAAGCAAAGTGCGGTGCAGTTGACATTGCCGAATGAGCATACCGACTGGGCTCCCATCCTGCCGGAGATAACGGCTGTCTATGAGGAGATGAAGCGGGAGATCAGCAAGCGTGAGCCGCTGATCATCGTGGACGACATCCCTCATAACGACACATGGGCACGTGACCATGGGTTTATCACCGTGGAGGAATCACCTGCCGCCGGTCAGCCATCCACCATCATCCTCCTCGACTTCTGCTTCAACGGCTGGGGCGGGAAGTTCCCTGCGGAACTGGACAATGCCCTCAACCGCCGGCTTTACGAGCAGGGGCTGATGAAAGGCACGTATGAGCCACACCTCGACTTCGTCCTGGAAGGCGGGTCGATAGAGAGTGACGGCAAGGGTACCGTCTTCACGACCCGTTGCTGTCTGATGGCTCCCCACCGCAACCAACCGCTGACACAAGAGGAGATAGAGGAGCGTCTGAAGGAGTACTTAGGTGCTGAGCGCATCGTATGGCTGAATCACGGCAGTCTGATAGGTGACGACACCGACGGTCATATCGACACCTTGGTACGCATCGCCCCTGACGACACCTTATTATATACGGGGGGCGACGAGGAGCACCCCGACCTCCTGGAGATGGAGAAGGAACTGCAGGGTCTGCGGACATGCGGGGACCGTCCCTACAGATTATTGAGACTACCCCTCCCCCGTCCCATCTATGATAGTGGTGAGAGGTCAGAGGTGAGAGGTGAGAGACTGCCTGCCACCTATGCCAACTACCTCGTCATCAACGGAGCGGTACTGGTTCCCACCTACGACCAGCCCGACCTCGACGAGGAGGCGATGCGCACGATTGGCGAGGCTTTCCCAGATAGGGAGATCATTGGCATCGACTGCCGTGCCGTCATCAAGCAACACGGCTCCCTGCACTGCTGCACGATGCAATATTATTAATAAGGTAATTAGGTAAAAAAGCAAAAGAGTAAAATAGGCAATCATGAAGATAGGTATTATACAGCAGCATAACACGGCGGATATCGCTGACAACAAGTCGAGACTTGCCGTGAAGATCGCCGACCTTGCGAAGGCGGGTGCGGAACTCATCGTATTGCAGGAACTGCATAACGGACTTTATTTCTGCCAGGTGGAGGATGTCAACAACTTCGACCTTGCCGAGACGATTCCCGGTCCGTCTACTGCTTTCTTCGGAGAACTCGCCAAGGAATATGGCGTGGTCATTGTCACCTCCCTCTTCGAGCGCAGGGCTCCCGGACTCTATCATAACACCGCCGTCGTCCTGGAGAAGGACGGAGACATTGCGGGCATCTACCGGAAGATGCATATACCCGATGACCCGGGGTATTACGAGAAGTTCTATTTCACACCCGGCGACTTAGGCTTTAAACCCGTCGAGACCTCCCTCGGCAAACTGGGAGTCCTCGTCTGCTGGGACCAGTGGTACCCGGAGGCAGCACGACTGATGGCACTGCAGGGTGCGGAACTGCTGATATACCCTACCGCTATCGGCTACGACCCTCATGACACGAAAGAGGAACAGGAGCGTCAGCGCATGGCATGGCAGACCGTCCAGCGGGGACATGCCGTGGCAAACGGACTTCCCGTCGTCACCGTCAACCGTGTCGGGGAGGAGGATGGTGTACCGTTCTGGGGAACGTCCTTCGTGGCTGGTCCGCAGGGAGAACTGCTCTACGAGGCATCCACCACAGAGGAGGAATGTGTCATCGTCGAGGTGGATATGCAGCGCTCGGAACAGGTACGCCGCTGGTGGCCTTTCCTCCGTGACAGGAGAATAGAAGAATACAAGGATATAACTAAACGATTCATAGACTAATATGGCAAACAATTTGAGATTTCAGGTCGTTGAGGAGGCTTTCAAGAAAAGAGCTGTGGAAGTGAAGACTCCCAAGGAGCGCCCTTCGGAGTATTTCGGAAAGTATGTCTTCAACAAACAGAAGATGCATAAATACCTGCGTGCCGACATCTACGACAAGATGATTGACGTGATGGACAACGGTGCCCGTCTGGACCGCAGCATCGCCGATGCCGTTGCCGACGGCATGAAGCAGTGGGCGCTGGAGATGGGTGTCACGCATTACACGCACTGGTTCCAGCCTCTCACCGAGGGAACGGCAGAGAAGCACGACGCTTTCGTGGAGCACGACGGCAAGGGGGGTATGATCGAGAAGTTCAGTGGCAAACTGCTCGTACAGCAGGAGCCTGACGCTTCGTCATTCCCCAACGGCGGCATCCGCAACACCTTCGAGGCACGTGGCTATTCCGCCTGGGATCCTACCTCACCGGTGTTCATCATCGACGACACCCTGTGTATCCCTACCATCTTCATCGCCTATACGGGAGAGGCTCTCGACTACAAGGCTCCGCTGCTGCGTGCCCTCCATGCGGTGGGTAAGGCGGCGAAGGATGTCTGCCAGTATTTCTATGACGACGTACAGAAGGTTCAGGTGAACCTCGGATGGGAACAGGAGTATTTCCTCGTTGACGAGGGACTCTACTCGGCTCGTCCTGACCTGATGCTGACGGGTCGCACGCTGATGGGTCATGAGAGTGCGAAGAACCAGCAGATGGACGACCATTACTTCGGTACCATCCCCGACCGTGTGCAGGCTTTCATGAAGGACCTGGAGATTCAGGCACTGGAGCTTGCCATCCCTGTCAAGACACGTCATAACGAGGTGGCACCGAACCAGTTTGAGCTGGCTCCTATCTTCGAGGAGTGCAACCTTGCCGTCGACCATAACATGCTGCTGATGTCGCTGATGAAGAAGGTGGCTCGCAACCATGGCTTCCGGGTGCTGCTGCACGAGAAGCCCTTCGACGGCATCAACGGCTCGGGTAAGCATAACAACTGGAGCCTCAGTGCCGACAACGGGGTACTGCTGCATGCGCCCGGCAAGACACCGGAGGAGAACCTGCGCTTCGTGACGTTCATCGTGGAGACACTGATGGCGGTACATAAGCATAACGGTCTACTGAAAGCTTCTATCATGAGTGCCACCAACGCCCACCGCTTAGGGGGCAACGAAGCTCCTCCCGCCATCATCAGCTCGTTCCTCGGCACACAGCTCACGGAACTGCTCGACCATATCGAGCAGAGCGACAAGAACGAGCTCTTCAACCTGAAGGGCAAGCAGGGCATGGAGATTGACATCCCGCAGATTCCCGACCTGATCGTCGATAATACGGACCGTAACCGAACGTCACCCTTCGCTTTCACGGGTAACCGCTTTGAGTTCCGTGCACCGGGCTCTACCGCCAACTGTGCGTCAGCGATGATTGCGCTGAATGCCGCCATGGCAGAGGCGCTGGAGTCGTTCAAGGAGCGTGTCGATACCCTCATCGCAAAAGGTGAGAGCAAGGTTTCGGCTATCCTCGACGTGCTGCGGGAGGATATCAAGACCTGCAAACCCATCCGCTTCGACGGCAACGGCTATAGCGAGGAATGGGTGAAGGAGGCGGCACGCCGTGGTCTGGACGTGGAGAAGTCGTGTCCCGTCATCTTCGAGCATTACCTCGACGAGTCCAGCGTGAAGATGTTCGAGAGTACCAAGGTGATGAACCGCAAGGAGCTGGAGGCGCGTAACGAGGTGAAATGGGAGATGTATGTCAAGACGGTACAGATAGAGGCGCGTGTGCTGGGCGACCTTGCCATGAACCATATCATCCCCGTTGCCACGCACTACCAGAGTCAGCTCATCAAGAACGTGCAGGGCATGAAGGACGTTTTCTCCACAGAGAAGGCGGAACGTCTCTCCATCCGTAACATGAAACTCATCGAGGAGATTGCTGAGCGGACGGAGAAGATCGAGCAGTTTGTGGAGGAGCTTACCGAGGCTCGTAAGGTTGCTAACCGCATCGAGAACATCCATGAGCGTGCCATCGTCTACCATGACACGGTGGAGCCCCACATGGATGCCATCCGCTACGAGGCTGACAAACTCGAGCTCATCGTGGAGGATGGTCTCTGGACACTCCCCAAATACCGCGAACTCCTGTTTATCAGATAGTACAGGAAATACGAAACTTCTTAACAAAACACCGCTGTATTTTCGCGTAGAATCCACCAAGTCTTAAGTTGGTCTCAAATACGCGAAAATACGGCGGTTATCGTAATACGCTGTGCGTCAGCTGGTTAACTTTTTTAGACCCCCAAATACCCCTTGAAAAGTCCCCGAAAACGACCGAAAAACGCTGTTTTTGGTACTATTTTCCACTGATTTAGGCGGCACCTTCGAGGGAGGAAGGCGGCACCTTCGGGGGTGGAAGGTGCCGACTAACCCCTCCGAAGGTACGTCCTAACTCCGAAACAGCCCGTTTTACCCCTCGGAGGTGCCGCCTGAAATCCTAGAATGCACAAAAACCTATACACGTTTTTTGACAAGTTTTCTTGACAAAAGGCATTCCTGAAATGCTGTCTTGAAAAACTTTAAAAGAATCATACTACCTTTTCCTCATGCTGTATGGCGGAGTCGCCATATCGGCGGTCCGTTCAGTGCCGCCTTCAAGAGATACAAGGGTATTACCGTAACCGCATGGATGGGGGGGGTAAAAGATTGACAGCTGGAGGAACGTCCAAAAAAGGGTAAGAATATTTGGTTTTCTTCTTACTATTTATTATCTTTGTGCCATCAATAACAACGCAAGACTATGGCTAAGAGAAGACTATTCATGACAACAATGATGCTGACGGTGATGCTGACGGCATGGGCACAGTCGGTGGTCAGCGGTGTGGTAACAGACCGCCAGACGGGACGTGCCTTAGGACATGTGAGTGTGACGGCGGAGGGAGGAAAGGCGCATACCGTCACCAATGATGACGGGCGCTTCATCCTGAAGACTCCAAAGAAGCCCCAATACCTGCAACTGAGTCATATCGGCTATAAGACACGTCGCTACCAACTGAAGGAGGGAACGCGGGATGTGCGGATCATGATGACTGCCAATGTGGTGGGACTCCATGAGGTGGTGATTACCCGCAATGACCCTATGGAAATCGTGAAAGCCGCCATGCAGCGTATCGAGAAGAATTACCCCAGCCAACCGGAACTGGTGCGCTGCTTCTATCGGGAGACGGCACGGCGCGGTTCCCGCTTCATCTCTATCGCCGAGGCAGTGACGGACATGTACAAGAGCGGCTATGACCGTGGTCCTGAGCGTGATGCCGTCGCCATCCTGAAAGGACGGCGGCTGATGAGCATGAAGGCGAAAGACACCCTGGGCGTGAAGATACAGGGTGGTCCCGTACTGCCGCTGATGGTGGATGTGGCAAAGAACCCTGACTATCTGCTGAAAGAGGAGGAGTTCTTCAAATACAACTTCCACATGGAGATGCCTGCGCTGATTGACGACCGGCTGCAATATGTGGTGAGCATGGAACCGAAGGGTGCGACGCTCTATCCACTGATGTACGGCAAACTCTTCATCGACCAGGAGACACTGGCGTTCACCCGTGCAGAACTGCAACTCGACGTGAGAGACTGGCGTACCGCCTCTGACTATATGCTGGTACGCAAACCCCTCGGACTCCGTTTCCGCCCCAAAGAGCTGAACATGACGGTGGTCTATGAGACTGACTCGCAAGGTGTTACCCGTATGAGTTATGTCCGCAACGAGATGCGCTTCAACTGCGACTGGAAACGGCGGCTGTTTGCCGCTCCGTTTACCACGGTGAGCGAGATGGTGGTGACGGACCGCCAGCAGCAGGGTGACGAGGTGAAGCGCCCCAGAGGACGTAACTCATTCGGCATCCGTGAGCGTTTCTATGACAAGGTGGAGTATTTCGACGACCCCGACTTCTGGGCAGACTATAACATCATCGAGCCGACGGAGAGTCTGGAACATGCCATCGGCAAGCTCAAGAAGAAGGTGAAGAACCGCTGACGGATACTAATGGTTCTTCCGGTAGCTCAGCACTGCCCATACCGCCATGACAAAGGATATTCCCATGAGGGCAAACACCTGATGGGCGATGGTCCCGAAACCACCCCCACGCACAAAGACGGTACGGATGGCATCAATGAAATAGTGCATCGGATTGATATAGGTGGTGGCATACGCCCATGACGGCATGGAACGTGTTGGTGTGAACAAACCACTGAGCAGCATCAGGCAGACCACAAAGAACCACATCACCAGCATTGCCTGCTGCATGGTGTCGCTGTAATTGGAGATGATCAGTCCTAACGAGGAGAAGAACAGTGCCAGTAATATCGACAAGAGATAAACGAGTCCCAACGGTCCCTGGCAGGTGATGCCATAGACTGTCCATGAGAGCACGAGACATACCGTCAGCACCAGCATCCCTATGATCCAGTAAGGGATGAGCTTTGCCAGGATAAACGCCCATTTGGAGACGGGTGTCACGTTGATCTGCTCTATCGTTCCCGTTTCTTTCTCCCCCACGATATTCAGGGCTGGAAGGAAACCACAGAGCATCATCATCAGAATACCCATCAGGGCTGGGATCATAAACACCTTATAACTCTGACTCTTATTATAGAGGTTCAGGACACCGGCTCCCTGACTCACATCCCTGCTGTCGCCTGACTGAGGGGAGAGGGAGGCGGAGACGATCTGTGAGAGGTACGACGAACCGATAGAGCCTTTCGTGCCATTGACGGCATTGGCAGCTATCAGCACCTGAGGATGCCGCCCCCGGACAAGGTCACAGCTGTAGTCCTGCGGGATGACCAGGACGATGTCTGCCCTACTCTGCTCTATCTCTTTCAAGGCAGCGGCATACGTCGGTTGCTGACCACCGAAGATGAAATACGGACTTGCCTCGATACGGTGGACCAGTCGCTGGGAATACATGCTACGGTCGTTGTCCACTACGTCAACCACGATATTCTTCACCTCCTGATTCATCACCCATGGCATCACACACATGATGACGATGGGGAAAATGAAGATGATCTTCGGCATGAATGAGTTACGGCGTATCTGCAGGAACTCCTTTTGGATGAGATATCGGATAGTCATGAGTCAAGTCGTTTATTGAATTTCTTTAGTGCAACCAGCAAGAGCAACAGGGTCATGCCACAGAGGATGCAGACCTCCGGCAGCACCTCACGGATACCCACACCCATAATCATGAGTTTGCGCATCACCTGAATATAGTATCGCGGAGGCATCACCGCTGATATCCATTGCAGGACCTGCGGCATCGACTCGATAGGGAAGAGCATGCCAGAAAGCATCACCGTGGGCAGTAACAGCACCATCGCCGAGACCAGCAAGGCGACAAACTGCGTCTGTGCGACACTGGAGATGAGCAAGCCCAACGAGAGGGCAAGAAGGATATAGATGAGTGACACGACAATAATCCATCCTACAGAACCTGCCAACGGCACCTCTAAGACCGTTGCCGACATCACCAGAATGATGACGAGGATCAGGAATGCCTGCAAGAGATAGGGAACCGCCTTGGCAATGATGATCATCAGCGGACGGACGGGTGACACGAGCAGTACCTCCATCGTGCCACGCTCTTTCTCCCGGACAATAGACACGGAGGTCATCATGGCACATATCAGCAACAGGAGCATACCCATGATGGCTGGCACGAAGTTATAGGCTGACTTCATGCGGGGGTTGTAGAGGAGCTTGATGTTCGGAGTACTCGGAGTATTCGGAGTACTCAGAATACTCTGAGCATAGGCAGTCCACTGCTGAGCCATATTAGGATCGGAGGTGTCGACCATCAGCTGCACCCCACTCTTCTTGGAAGCGAAGTCCTTACCAAACACAACGGCAAGGTCGGCACGCTGATGACGCAGCAACAGCTCCGCCTCCCGCGGACTGCTGACCGTTGCCGTGATGATGAAATACTCAGAGGCGGCAAGACGGTCGACGGCTTGACGGGTCTGATGATCCATCTGCGAGGTGACGATGACGGTACGCACATCCTTCACATCGTTCGTGATGGCAAAGCCGAAGAGCAGCATCAGGACGACAGGCAAGCCGAAGAGTATCAGCATCGTACGACGGTCGCGTAGGATGTGTTTGGCTTCTTTGATGATAAAACTAACAAACTGTCTCATAGGCTAATCACTGCTTCTGGTCGCCTGACGGGCGAGATAGGTAAACACATGGTCGATATCAGGCTGGTGGAACTGCTGTTTCAGTTCCTCTGGGGTTCCCATCGCACTGATCTTACCATCCACCATGATAGAGATACGGTCACAATACTCAGCCTCATCCATATAATGGGTGGTGACGAAAACGGTAATGCCACGTCCTGCCGCCTCGTAGATGAGTTCCCAGAACTGACGGCGTGTGGCGGGATCCACCCCACCCGTCGGTTCGTCGAGAAAGACGATGTCGGGGTCATGGAAGATAGAGACGGAGAAGGCGAGTTTCTGTTTCCACCCCAGAGGCAGGGAGCCCACGAGGTCGTTCTTATGTTCCGTAAACTGGAGTTGCTCCAACAACTGGTCGGTCTTACGGGCTATCTCCTCGTCTCTCATACCATAGATGCCGGCAAAAAGACGGATATTCTCACGGACGGTCAGGTCTTCATAAAGAGAGAAACGCTGACTCATATACCCGATATGTTTCTTGATCTGCTCATGCTGCGTACAGATGTCGAAGCCAGCCACGGTACCAGTCCCGGAGGTGGGTTGGTTCAGTCCCGTGAGCATGTGCATCGCAGTGGTCTTGCCTGCTCCATTGGCACCCAGGAAACCGAATATCTCCCCACGCCGTACACTGAACGAGATATCATCTACGGCATGGAAGCTACCGAAAGCCTTCACCAGGTGACTCACCTCGATGACATTCTCCCGTCCTGCCTGTTGCTGTGGCACAGCAGACGGAATGATGGGCGGAGGATTGAAGATGGCAGAGAAGCGGTCGAGGATGAGCTCCGGTTTATCCACCCCCTGCACCTTCCCCTCATGCAGGAAAGCAACACGCTCACAGCAACGGACCTCGTCGAGATAGGGGGTAGAGGCGACAATGGTGATACCACGCTCTTTCAATGTTCCCAGCATCTCCCAGAACTCCTTACGACTGACAGGATCGACTCCCGTGGTCGGCTCATCAAGGAAAAGGATCGTGGGCTGATGTACCAAGGCACACGACAGGGCGAGCTTCTGCTTCATACCGCCTGAGAGGGCACCTGCCTTACGGTCAGCAAAACGCTCTATCTGTGAATAGATGGCACGAATACTGTCATAGCCTTCCTCCACGGTAGTACCGAAGAGGGTGGCGAAAAACTCCAGGTTCTCACGGACCGTCAAGTCCTGATAGAGTGAGAAGCGACCCGGCATATACCCTACCCGACTGCGTATCTGCCGCATCTGACCGACGACATCATAACCATCGACCGATGCCGTTCCCTGGTCGGCAAGCAATAAGGTGCAGAGAATGCGGAACAAGGTGGTCTTACCTGCTCCGTCAGGACCTATCAGTCCGAACACCTCCCCCTGACCAACGGAGAACGACACATCATCGAGTGCCTTTACCTTACCGTAGGATTTTGAAATATGACTGACCTCTAAGGCTTGCATAACTATGAACTATGAACTATGAACTATGAACTCTCAACTCTCAACTAAAACTTCACCTCCCCATACATACCTATTTTAATATAGCCATCGTTCTTGACGGCTATCTTGACGGCATAGACCAGGTCGGCACGCTCGTCATCGGTGAGGATGGTCTTGGGGGTGAACTCCGAACGACTGGATATCCATGATACCGTACCATCGTATGCTTTCTTCTGCTGGTCACCATAGTCGGCAAACACTTTTACTTTCTGTCCCAGTTTGATGTGCTGCAACTGGGCGGTGGTGACGTATGCACGGATGAACATCTTGTCGATATCGGCAATCTTGAAGAGGGGCTTGCCCGTGGCGACAAACTCTCCAGTCTCCACATATTTCTCCAAGACGGTACCACCTGTAGGAACGATGACATGACACTTCCTCAACTGGTCTGTCAGTTGCGCCACCTGCACGTCGACAGTGGACACCTGTGAGTTTAAGGTGGACACCTGCGTACCAAGTGCCGACACCTGGGCGTCCAGCTGCTTCTGTAGGACGGTGACCTGACTGGTGGCGTCATCGAGCATCTTCCTCGGCGCGGCACCGTCCTTCACCAGCTCCTGATAGCGCTGTTGTTCCGTCCTCGCCTTGGCGAGTTGCTGACGGACTGCCGCCACCTGTTTCTCCAGATCCGGCTTCTGACTCTGGTAGACCTTCTTCGTAGCCCCTAACTGCTGTACCTTCAGCCACAGCTGGGTGGTGTCCACCAGACCGACCTCCTGTCCTTCGGAAAGCGAATCACCCTCGTTGACACTCAACCTCAACAGTACCCCACTCTGCTCTGCCGATACCACAGTCTCTGTTGCCTCGAACGTTCCCGTGGCATCATACTCCTTCTCTTGGGTTCCGCAAGCTGTCAATAACATGGCAATACCTGCCAGCACATCTATCTTTCTCATATCACTATTAATTATTCAAGGTAATCTTCAAATCATATATCTCTTTCAACATCTCTATCTCATGGATGGACTGTTGCACCTTTGCCGCATTCTCGTTGTTAATCTCCCGTACGAGGTCGTTGACATCGATGATGCCATGCGCCAGTTTCGACTCGGCAGCCTTACGGACCGCACTGCGGAGCTGGATGATCTCTTCATCCTCGGTCATCAGTTTCCGATAGCGTTCCAAGTCCTCCTGCTGCTGAACCTGCTCCAACTGGTTATTGAAAAGGAACACGTCACGGCTGACCTCAGCACGCTCCCGTTGCAACTGGACCTTCGCCTTGTCGTTCTTATGGGTATAGAGTGCTCCGATATTCCACGACAACTTAGCACCTATCATCCCGTTCAGCGACCATCGGTGGCGCATCATGTCCTCAAACATATTATAGCCCGGATAGCCATAGAAACCTTGGGCAAAGACTCCTAACTTAGGCATGAGAGCCGCGTTCAAGGCTTTCTCCCTGGCATCGGCAAGGCGGAGCTGTGCCTCGATGGCTTTCAGTTCCGGGCGCATGTTTTGTTGCTGTGGCACAGCGGCAGGTGGGACAGGCTTCTGCACGTGACGGATGTCCATGCCGCAAAAGGTGGAGAGCATCCTCGCCAAGGCTTGACGCTGCGCCTGCAAACTGGTCTGTTGCTGGATGACATTCAGACGTTCTGCCTTCACGGAAAGATAGTCGCTCTCTGCCGCGGTACCATGCTGATACATTGATGCGAGTTTCTTCTCACTACCGCTGAGCACTTCCTGCAAATCCATATTGAGCTGCAACTGGTCGTCTATCAGCAACAGTCCGAAATACAGCTCGTTGACACGCTGGCGGATCTGGTACATACTGACTTCATTCTGTGCCGCCTCCACCAGTCCCTGCTGACGGGCTACCTCTTTCTGACTGCTGATGGTACCACCGTCATAGATGGTCTGTTGCACATCAATACCCACCCTGTACTGGTCTTTCCTCAGTCCTTTCAGGTCGACACCCATCGACTTCAGCATACTACCCATCTGCTCGGGCCATGCGGCGACATCACTCTGATAGGTGACTTGCGCCGATGCCGACACCTGTGGCAGCCAACTTTTCCCGATATTCCTCACCGTCAGGTCGGTGGTCTTCGCTATCAGGTCGTATTGGCGTATCAACGGATAGTTGCGCTCAGCGGCACGCTGACACTCCTCCAACGTCTGCGCCTGTAATGACAGCGGTATGATGACCAATCCCAAAATTACTCTTCTCATATTGTACTATTTGTATTCCAGCTGCAAAAGTACACTGATTTATTGGATTAATCACTATCCATACGCATCAGGAAATGTCCTTTTTGTTCGATTTCTATACAAAAAGAGTATATTTCTCCGCTTTTTTATTATCTTTGCATCGGAAACAAAACGACATAGCACCATGAGCAAGCAACCCAAACTGATGAGTCTCTCAAGGATGAAGGACATCCTTGAGCCGTATCTGTCACAGATTCATGAGAATATCTATTTGAGTCAGGAACTCGCCATCATCCACGGTGACCCTCGTGCCTTCCGTCTGGTGTTACGACAACAGCCGCCCTTTGCCATCAACGACCACCGGTTAGGCATCATCCTACAGGGAGAGATACGTGTCAACGTCAACTTGGTGGAGAAAGTGTTCTCTAAAGGCATGCTCGTTTTTATCGGTCCCGGCACTATCATCAATCCTGTCCGATTCTCTGAGGACTTGCAAATATACGGTATCGGACTCTCTCCCGACTTTCCCATGCCGTTTGCCGCAGGACAGATGCCCCCTGCCTTCAACGGACAAGTGCGTGACTTCCAGCTCCGTGTAAAGGAAGAGGATATCATGACAGCAAGACTGATGGTCGACACCATCTGGCATCTGGCACACCAGCCAGACTATAACCGGCAGACGATGAGCAGTCTCGTCGGTGCGCTGATGTATCATTATGACGGACTCTACCGCCAGCATACCGACCAATTGCAAAACACGCAGTCACGGGAACAGAGCATCTTCGACCGCTTCATCTATCTTGTCAACCAGCATGCCGTCAAGGAGCACCAGATTGGTTTCTATGCCGATAAGATGTGTCTGACGGAGCGTTACCTCGGCACCGTCATCCGTCAGGCAAGTGGTACGACGGCAAAAGAGTGGATTGACCTTGCCCTCATCACCCGCATCAAGGTGGAGCTGAGACATACCGACAAGTCCGTCACCCAGATTGCCGAGGAGATGAATTTCCCTAATCCCTCCTTTTTCTCCAAATACTTCAAACGTCTCACCAACACGACTCCCGCAGAGTTCAGGGAGGGATGAACCATCCTACGCAGTTGTAAGTGCCGTGGTATTCGATGGGAAGTGCCGTTGTTCGCAGTTATCAGGAGCATCCTAATCGCTTGTCGACTCCAGTCGACAGGTAGTTTAGATATACACAACGAAGACTATGACACGTTTGAACAACGGATTCATGTAAGAAATAAGTGAAGAAAATTTGGTGTTTTGCTGACATAATTGTACCTTTGCATCGAACTAAACGACATAAGTATGGACAATAAGACAAACGAGATACTGCAGAAGAACGTGGCACTGCTGTCGAAGCTGACGGAGCAGGAGGTGAACATGATGCCTGCCATTGAGGCACCGCTGCCCTCCGTGGTACAGGTGAAACAGATTGTGGCACTGGTGAAGAGCATCATCTTCCCTGACTATTTCAATAAGAGACAACCTGACGAGACCATCCGCTCCTATTATATCGGTGGGCACATGGAGGAGTTGTACGGTCTGCTGGTGAAACAGATAGCCCACGGACTGCAGTTCTGCGAGGACTGTGAGGAGATTACCACCAAGGAGAAGGTATACCAGGAGGCGGCAAGACTCGCTACTGAGTTTATCGACGAGTTGCCGGAAATCAAACGGCTGCTCTATACCGACGTGCAGGCGATGTTCGACAACGACCCTGCTGCCACGAACTATGGTGAGGTGATATTCTGCTATCCTGTGGTGAACACCATGATACACTACCGCATTGCCCATAAGCTGCATCTGATGCGTGTCCCCGTCATTCCACGTATCATCACCGAGCAGGCACACTCCAAGACGGGTATTGACATCCATCCCGGTGCTACCATCGGAGAGTATTTTGCCATCGACCATGGCACGGGTGTGGTCATTGGTGAGACCAGTATCATCGGTAATCATGTGACACTCTACCAAGGTGTTACCTTAGGTGCCAAGAGCTTCAAATATGATGAGAACGGGAACATGCTCAACGTTCCCCGTCACCCGATTATAGAGGACAACGTGACGGTCTATTCCAATGCATCTATCCTGGGACGTATCACCATCGGACATGACAGTGTGATAGGTGGTAACATCTGGGTGACCCATGACGTACCGCCCTACTCCCGCATCCAACAGTCGAAGGCCGTGGAAGGCTCCTTTGACGGAGGACTGGGAATTTAGACATAACAGAAAAGAGAGCCGCTCGGCTCTCTTTTCTGTTTCTATTCCTTGGTGACTGTGATGCTGTCATTACTCAACGCTTTGGGTTGTTTGGACCATTCGTAATAGGTATTCCAACGGTCATTTGATGTCTTAACCAAATCGAAGCGAATCTCCTTGTAATTGCCACAATCCATATAGCCGAAGAAACGGCTGCCATTAATCTCATAGTCATAGATGTAGATGATCTGACCTGTATCATAGGTTAACTTGATACGTCCACCAGCCACACTCCACAAGAACTCACGATACCTTGAGTCACGATTGTATGGATCGTAATCCACCTGCTCGCCATAGCCCGACGTAGCCCCACGGCTGTAGCTGTGCCCTGCACGGGAGAAGCGGATGATGGTATCATACTCACGACCAGTACCCTCATAGCCCCAGTAGCTGTAGTAATCCTCGCCCATATAGCCTTCCCACTCACCAGAGAGGTCGTAGGCAATAGCCTCGTCCCTGGTCATACAACTTGTAAATGTTGTCATCGTCAGCGCCATCATGAGCGCCATCATCGCATAAGTATAAACCTTCTTCATATTGCTGTTTTTTAGTTTCTGTTGCAAAGGTAAGGAAAATATCTTATTCCTGCAAGATGAAACACCTAATAGTGCATAGGGATTTTCCTATTCATCCGCTAAATAGATGTTTAATAACATAAATCCGGCATTTTGTCAGGAAAAGCTATGGTAGTTACGGAAATTTGATATATCTTTACACCGTGAATGACAAAGTCTATGTTTAAATAAGGAAAAAATACTAATAAGTAAGATACATAAATTTCTTTTCCATTATTAATACTATCATTAGGATAAAGAGCGGCATGGTTGTGAAACCCTGCCGCTCTTGTTTTTCCTATTCCTCTTCTTCTGATTTTTTCTTACCAAACTCGGGGTCAACCTTGATAAATGCAGTCACTGCAAATGTAATCGTACACAATGCCATGACGACAATGAAGAAGGTCTGATAGCCCAGCGCATCCTTCATCCATCCCGACAACATACCCGGCAGCATCAGTCCCAGGTAAGAGATTGCGGTGCAGAAGGCATAATGCGAGGTCTGGAAATTGCCTTTGCTGAAATAGAGCATATAGAGTGTCAATGCCGTGAAACCAACACCATAGCCGAACTGCTCTATGAACAGACAACTGCTGATGACAAACAGGTTCTCGGGCAGGGCATAGCTCATATAAACATATACGATATCGGGCAGGGTGATAGCACACACCATAGGCCATAGCCATTTCTTAAAACCGTCACGCCCGGCAAGCAGACCACCCAGGATACCGCCAAGGGTCAATCCTATGACACCCACCGTTCCACTTGCCAGTCCGAACTCCTGCGGAGACAGTCCCAGTCCACCCGCAGAGTTTGGACGCATCAGGAATGTCACGCTCATCTTGGTGAGTAATGCCTCAGGGAAACGATAGAACAGGAGGAAAAGCATGGCATACATCATCTCACGAGGCGGCAGCTTCTGGAAGAATGTCTTGAAGGCAGTCACCACACCGTCTGCCACCTCACGGGCATTGGTATGATGGGGCACGTCAGCTTCAGCGCGCGGCATGATATAAGTATGGTAGAGCCAGATACCGATAAAGAGGGCTGCCAGACCGTAGAACACAAGGCACCACGTATAGGACATCTGATAACGGGTCACCACCTGCAGGATACCTGCAACAGGTATCAGCACACCATTACCGAAGATAACGGCAAGGCGGTAGAACGTGTTGCGAATTCCCACGAACCATACCTGCTGGTGGTCGTCCAACTCTAACATATAATAGCCGTCCGCGGCAATGTCATGCGTAGCACTGGAGAATGCCATCAGGAAGAAACATGCCATGGTACCCTGAAACCAGAACGGGGTATTGAGGGTGAAGGCGACACCTGCCAAGGACGAGCCTAACAACAATTGCATGGCGAGTACCCACCAGCGTTTGGTGCGATAGAGGTCGACAAACGGGCTCCACAATGGTTTGATGACCCACGGCAGTCCCAGCCATCCGGTATAGAGGGCTATGTCTGTGTCAGTCAGTCCCAACTGCATATACATCACTACGGCAACAGTCATCACCACCACGTTGGGCAGTCCTTCCGCAATATAAAGGGTCGGTATCCACGACCAAGGATTTCTCTTTTTCATTATTTAATCTTTCTATTATCTGTTTAGTATATTTTCTTTATCTCAGCTCCGCGGTAGTAGTGCAACAGGATTTCATCATACTTAAATCCTTTCTGTCCCATCACTGCAGCACCTATCTGGCAAAGACCGACACCATGTCCCCACCCTTTTCCATGCAGGCGGAAACCGTTTGCCGTCTTCTCCACATCAAAGGCGGAGCTATACAGATGACTCTCACTAAGGGCACGGCGTATCTCCAGTTCCTTACCGATCGTCATCGTTTTCTTGGTACCCACAATCTTCAGTTTCCATATACGTCCGCTCTTACCCCGTTCCATAGGAATCAGGTCGGTAATGATTCCGAAGTCATCTTTCAGCTTCTCATTGACGAGCGCAGAGAGCTCGTCCGCAGTATACTCTACTGTCCAACGGTAGAAGTCGTTGGTCTCCAGATCATAGTCGTTAAGCACCTGTGAGAGCACTTCCTTGTCGTTGGTATTACAGTACGGATCCTCAACAGAAACCAGATAGGGTTTGGGAGTATCTTCCCAACAATACTGGAACTCCTCTGTCACACCACCACAGCACTTGGAGAAGCGGGCATCACATATCTCATCGCCATAGCAGAGTATCCTGCCACGTGTCGCCTTCAAAGCCTGTTCCACTGCCTCACTGGTCTGCTTGGTGATTCCCTGATAACGCTGGCAATGATCATCCGCACACACGTCGAAGATAGTATGGTCCTCACGGTCGTACCACCGGATCAGTTCATCGTCTTTCTTGATAAAAGAGAAGAATCCATCTTTTTTCTCACTATTCTCTTCCCTACGCCTCATCTGGGCAAGCAGCCAGGAGCGGCTGATAACGGCATGTGCCTTCAAAAGCTCCAGACCTGCCGTCGCCTTCATCTCGCTGGAGATGACACTCGCAAGATATTTCTCTACAGGCAGCTCATTGATAGCGGTTATCTTGTCGGACTCGACCACCAGGCGCAGTGTGCCGAGAAACACCTGAGTCTCTTTTCGCTCCCAATGGAAATTCACGCCAATGGTCACGTCATGCAAGGAGAAGGATGCTGTGGGGGACTGGGGCATGAAAGTCAACTCACGATACTGCATGCCGCGCCACAAGATACCACCCTCAGAAAACTCGACGGTCTGTTCTCCCTCTATCAACTCTCCTTTCGCCAAATATGGGGCATTCAGGGCAAACTCTATCTTCTGCCCACTGACGATTCCCACCGACACATTGGGCTCCTTCGAGGAAGACTGGGTGACCTGTGAAGGTGCTGAGTAGTTTTTCAGCTTTTCCACCACTTCCTGTGTCTGCTCTGGTGTGAGCGACACTTCCTGATAGATGTTTCTGACCACCTCGTAACTGATCTTCCGGAAGTCCTCCTCACGGGGAGTAATGATAAGTCCTCCCATATCCACAGCACCTGGACTGATGATAAATTGTGCCTCGCCTTCCAAGGTATAACAGGTGGGACGATGCTGACGACGTGGCAGTATCACACTCAATACACTGTCACCTTGTTGCCAGGCTATGATATTCATCATTGGCTCTGTCTCATCATCACGCTGTGGAAGACAGCTATAGAGTCGCTTAAACAGTTTCTCTCCCTGGTCCTGCGTATTACTGCGGATAAGGAAAGCGGCAGCAGGATAATCCACAATCTGCCAAATACCGTTGTCTTCATCCTTTTTCACTACCTCCACCAAATTGCGGCTCAGTCGCTGCCAACTCTTTTGCAAGGGCAGTATTCCTGTGCTGACAATCTGCAGGTGAGCATGGTCGGGTGCCGAGGCTCCACATTTGGGACCATTATATAATAAGGTGAGCTCTGCATTCTTCATCGCCAGCCGGTACAGTTCTCCGTACATTGGTCGGATAGCCTGCGGCTGATGCTTCAGCGTGGGCAGTGTGAAATGAACAGGTAAGATAGGGAATGGGTTCACCAATAGCTCATACTTTCCATCTATCACACGGTGTATCTGTTCTTTCGGACGATTCTCTGCACACAGGAAACAAGGACGCTCCGCTAATGAACGGGCATCAATCTTAGCACCGGTAGAACGGATACGGGCAGGGTTCCACTGCACTTCCACAGACATTCCCTCGCCTACTAATTCCCTGGTCTTTACCTGCTGAAGGTCACGATAACGCTGACGCACTTCCTCCCATGTCTTTAGCTGGCGATTGAAGAAGCGTACCAAAGGGGACAGGATCATCGGCGTCTTCTCACCCTTGTTCATTTGCTGGCGTGCCTTAACCTCCATGGTGCGCAGACGGTCCTTATAGAGGTTATTGGCATTGATCTTCTCTACAGAGAGTGCCGCATCGGAATTGCCTCCCCAGCGGCGACAAAGGTATAGCTCTGTATAGATTCGTCCAATACGATATGAACGTGAGAACAACAATCCCAAGGCATAGTCCTCACCATAAGAAGTATTAGGGAACTGCACCTGACGGAGCAGTGGCGTGAAGAATGCGCGTGGAGCACCTAGCCCATTGATACGCAAGGCATTGTTAGGACCGTTTTCTTCCGTCCACTCTTTATGGTCAATGAGTCCGGGGGGCAGTGTGTTGAGGTCGAAGTCACACATCCTGTATGAACCGACTATCATCGCAGCCTTCTGCTTATGGAAAGCATCGACGATTGTCTGTAAAGTCTTAGGTGACGAATAGAGATCGTCAGAATCGAGCTGTACGGCAAATCGACCACAATAAGGACTGTTAACAGCTGCGTTCCAGCATCCGCCAATACCCAAGTCACGCCGTTCTGGTACGATGACGTGAAGCTTGCTGGCATGGCATGCCGACAAGTCTGACAGGATTTCTCCTGTCTTATCTGTAGAGTGGTTATCCACCACTATGACATTATACTTAAAAGAGGCGTTTTGGGAAAGAGCACTCTCCACAGCATCTTTGATGGTTTTCTCACGGTTGAATACAGGAATGATGACGGAAGCCTCCACCTCGAAATCCTGTTCATCGAACTCCACTTCTTGGTATTGGCTGGTATCCACTAATGCACCTATCTCCCGCAGATGAGCCGTACATGCCTGCTCCATCTCTATCTGCACTTCCCGATTGGCAGGATTCACGTAATCAAACTGTTTCACACCCGATGCCCGCAGGTCTGTCTCCTCTTCTGTATAGAGGTATTCGTTCAGATGGAACAGGATCCCTTCCCTGCTCAGGAACAAACGGAGGTCGTAGAGACCTGCCCAACGATAGTCACGCTCACGGTCTGTCGTGGCAAATTTATGTATCAGAGAGGTACGTATCAACATCAGACTTCCAAAATCGAAGTCGTCACGAAGGGAACCTTCTTGATAATCAATAACAGGGTGCGCCTTACGCTCGCCCTGCTCCATCTGCCAGCGGTCACTATAGACCATAGCGGCTTTAGTGTCTTCTGCCACCAACATCATACGCTCCAAAGCTGTAGCACCCAAAGAAACCGGTGTTGGCTTCATCACGACTAAGGCATAGGAGGCTATGGCATGTTCAGCTATTTGCATCACAAATTGGCTACTCTGCAACTGTTCCACAACCACCAATGAACAATCCTGTGGAACTTCTGTGTTCGCCAACTCTCTATTGACCATCAGAAAGATATGACGAACGGCGGGAATTTGACGCAACTGCGCAATCGTTTCCGTTAACGCTTCCAACGACTGACAGACCAGAAAGCAATCTATTCTTTGTCTCATGTTGTTTCTTTCACTAAATATTTAGGCGCAAAGGTACAAATTTTTCCCTTAATTTGGCATTAATGCTCAAAATATTTTCGTACCTTTGCACTCATGAATTCGAAAAAGAGATTACTGGCAATGACTCCGACGGAACTGAAAGGCATCGTCAGTGAGTTGGGTATGCCTGCTTTTACAGCAAAGCAAATAGCGCAGTGGCTATATGAGAAGCATGCTAAAAGTATCGATGAGATGACTAATCTCTCGAAACAAAATCGTCTGCGGTTAGCTGAGAATTACGAGGTGGGAGTCTTAGAGCCTATAGACTGTCAACGCAGTAAAGACGGCACCGTCAAATACCTGTTTCCTGTTTACTGTGACAATGTCGCTGCAGACGTCACTGACCGCTTCGTCGAGACGGTCTATATTCCTGACGGTGACAGGGCTACCATCTGTGTATCCTGCCAAGTGGGATGTAAGATGAACTGCCTGTTTTGCCAGACAGGAAAGCAGGGTTGGCAAGGCAACCTCACAGCAGCAGACATTTTAAATCAGATATATTCCTTACCTGAGGCAGACACGCTCACCAATATCGTTTTCATGGGACAAGGTGAGCCTATGGATAACCTTGATGCCGTATTGCAAGTCTGTGAGATCATGACAGCACCTTGGGGATACCAGTGGAGTCCCAAACGTATTACAGTAAGTTCCGTGGGGGTTCGTGGCAAACTGAAACGCTTTCTCGATGAGAGCGAATGCCACGTGGCAATATCGATGCACTCCCCACTGCATGAACAACGGCAGCAGATAATGCCTGCCGAAAAGGCGATGCCCATCTCTGAGACGATAGAGCTGTTGCGCCAATACGACTTCACACACCAGCGTCGCTGCTCCTTCGAATATATCTGTTTCGGAGGATTTAACGACTCTCCCCTCTATGGACGGGAGATCACCAAACTGCTCAGTGGACTGGAATGTCGTGTCAACCTTATTCGTTTCCACGAAATTCCCGATGTAGACCTACCCTCATCGGATGAGAAACGCATGGAGGCACTTCGGGATTACCTGACACACCATGGCATAACGACCACAATCCGTGCCAGCCGTGGACAGGACATCCTCGCAGCCTGCGGCTTGCTGAGCACAGCGAAGCAGTCGCAATAAAACATTTCAAAACATCGGAATATCGAAATATCGAAAAAAAATAAATGTTATGGAAGAAAAGATGATTCGCGTGGCTATCACGCAAGGAGATACCAACGGTGTCGGCTATGAAGTGATTCTCAAGACTTTCGCCGACCCTGCTATGCTGGAGCTTTGCACTCCTATTATCTACGGCTCACCGAAGATTGCTGCCTACCACCGCAAGGCACTTAATCTGGAGACGAATTTCAGTATCATCAACAAGGCAGAGGAAGCAAGGGATGGAAGACTGAATATCCTCACCTGCTTCGATGACGAGGTAAAAGTAGAACTCGGTCAACCCTCAGAAGAAGCTGGACAGGCAGCATTCAAGGCACTTGACCGTGCCATGACTGACTATCGTGCCGGATTGTACGACGTGCTTGTCACTGCCCCTATCAATAAAGCAACTATCCAGAATCCTGGATTCCGCTTCCCAGGACACACTGAGTACATCGAGACCAGTGTGGGGGATGGAAACAAGGCACTGATGATTCTTATGAACGAGCAACTTCGCGTAGCGCTTGTCACTACCCATCTGCCTATCAAAGACGTATCAAAAGCTATTACCAAAGAAGCCATCATTGAGAAGGCAACCATCTTCCATAAGAGTTTGAAACGCGATTTCCGCATCTCCAACCCACGTATTGCCGTTCTTTCCCTGAACCCACATGCCGGGGACAACGGACTGTTGGGCTCTGAGGAGCAGGATATTATCAAACCTGCTATCGAGGAACTCGAGAAAAATGGCATTCAGGCATTTGGTCCCTACCCTGCCGATGGTTTCTTTGGCAGTAACACTTATGACCATTTCGACGGAGTTCTTGCCATGTATCACGACCAGGGATTAGCACCCTTTAAGACCATCGCACTGGAAAGCGGTGTCAACTTCACGGCAGGGCTTCCTATTATACGCACATCGCCAGACCATGGTACGGCTTTCGACATCGCAGGACAGGGTAAAGCGGACGAGAATTCCTTCCGTCAGGCTGTCTATACAGCCCTTGACATATACCGAAACAGACAACAATATGACGAGCCGCTGAAGAATCCTTTACCCAAACTCTTCCACGAGAAAAAAGACGACAGCGAGAAGGTACGTTTTGCTATTCCGAAGGCGAAAGAACAGACGGAAAGTTAAATTTCTGCCGAAGTATGCCAATATGTCAGTTTTTCTTCGTACCTTTGCAGGCTGAATGAAGAGTTCTGAGTTACAGAATATTAAACAACGGTACAATATCGTAGGTAACTGCGAAGCATTGAACCATGCATTGGATGTCGCCTTACAGGTGGCACCCACTGATTTGAGTGTGCTGATCGTTGGAGAGAGCGGTGTGGGTAAGGAAATCATTCCTCGTGTCATTCACGACAACTCACCACGTCGCCGCGAGAAATATTTCGCCATCAACTGTGGCTCTATTCCTGAGGGAACTATTGACAGTGAGTTATTTGGACATGTGAAAGGCTCTTTCACGGGTGCCATCAACGACTCTCCTGGCTATTTCGGTGTTGCCAATAAAGGAACGCTCTTCCTCGACGAGGTGGGCGAACTGCCTCTTGCCACACAGGCACGACTGCTTCGTGTCTTAGAGACTGGTGAGTACATCCCTGTAGGAGCGACAGAAGTACGCAAGACTGATGTGCGCATCGTTGCCGCCACTAATGTCAATATCCGACAGGCAATCAGCGAAGGCAGGTTCCGCGAAGACCTATACTATCGTCTGAACTCCATCCCCATCCAGATACCTCCCCTCCGTGAACGTGGTGAGGATATCGTACTGCTGTTCCGCTTGTTCGCCATGCAGATGGCTGAGAAATACAGGATGGACAAGGTCGTACTGACAGAGGAGGCGAAACAGATGCTCATGCGATATAAATGGCCAGGCAATGTGCGACAACTCAAGAACATCACTGAGCAGATTTCCATCCTCTCTACAGAGCGGCAGATCACACCAGAGATTCTATCGCACTTCATTCCCCAAGACCAAGAGACAACTCAGCTCGCCACCATCCATAACGAGGGTGACCACTCGTTTGAGAATGAACGGGAGATTCTATATAAAATACTCTTCGAACTGCGCAGCAATGTCAATGATATGCGTCGTGAGATGAGTACGCTGAAGAAACAGATAGAGGACGTACAGGCTGTACCTTCCACAACGGTATCTGCCACACCGACCATCCCCACAATACCAACCATCCCTGCCACAACAACTTTAGAGGATGCGGTGGCAGAGGAATATGTGGAGCCTGTTAAGGAACCTGAGAATCTCAACCTCGACGCATGGAGCCGGCAAGCGCTAGAGAAAGCACTTGATCGTAATGGGGGGAATCGTAAAAAAGCGGCGCAGGAACTTGGCATCAGTGACCGTACACTTTATAGAAGACTGAAACAATATGGACTTGACAAATAAACTCCGCACCATCGTCTGCCTGACAGCCATCCTGCTGCTCACGGCATGCTCCGTTAGCTATAAATTCAACGGGGCAAGCATAGACTATAGCAAGACGAAGACCATCCAGATTGCCGAGTTTCCCATCAGGTCCAGCTATGTATGGGGACCGATGGGACCTATGTTCAACAACCAGTTGAAGGACGAATTTGCCAATCACACCCGGCTTGAACAGGTCAGACGCGATGGTGACCTGAAGATTGAAGGTGAGATCACTCAGTACCAACAGCGCAACAAGTCTGTATCGGCTGAGGGATATTCCGCACAGACAGAACTCTCGATGACTGTCAACGTGCGCTTCACCAACAACGCAAACCACAAGGAAGACTTCGAGCGCCAATTTACGGCGACAGCGACATACGAGACCACACGCTCACTGAACTCTGTGCAAGAGGAACTGGTGACACAGATGGTCAAAGACCTGTGCGAGCAGATATTCAATGCTACAGTGGCGAACTGGTAATAACATGAGGAGATGGATATAATAGAGCTGATAAACCACCCGGAACAAATGGATCGTGACACTTTGTATGAGTTGCGCTCCACATTGGCTCTTCACCCCTATTTCCAAACAGCACGCCTGCTGATGCTCCAGAACCTCTACCTGCTTCACGACCCCTCCTTCGACGAGGAGTTACGACGCGCAGCCGTCTATATCACTGACCGCAGGGGACTATTCAACCTCGTAGAGGCAGCCCACTATCAGTTACGGTCAAAGACAAACGACAATACTCCACAGCCGGTATATGACAGTCAGGAGAGCCGCACAATGTCTCTTATCGACACCTTCCTCGACTCAATACCTGCAGAAGAAAATGAGGAGAAGAGGACGAAGCGTCGCCCTACTCCCAAAGATGCGACAGTCGACTATGTCGCCTATTTGCTGGAAAGTGAGGGACCTGACAGCACGGACGAGGCTCCACAGATGCAAGGTCAAGACCTCATCGACCACTTCCTGAAAGAGGAACAGGGACGCATCCTGCTCAACGAACTGAAAGATGAGGAAGATACCACAGAGGCACCTGTCATCGAAGAAGAGCCTGCAGAGGAAGAATACTTCACAGAGACACTGGCACGCATCTACATCAAACAAGGACGCTACCAGAAGGCACTCGAAATCATTCAGCGGCTTAGCAACAACTTCCCAGAGAAGAACGCTTATTTTGCCGACCAGATTCGATTCTTAGAGAAATTAATAATAAACAACAATAAAAAACAAAAGTAACATGTACACATTATTTGTAATTCTTATCGTGATTGCAGCCATACTGATGATCGGTATCGTGCTGATTCAAGAGTCAAAAGGTGGTGGTCTGTCTTCCAGCTTTGCCAACTACAACCAGATTGGCGGTGTCCGCAAGACCACTGACTTCGTAGAGAAAGCCACATGGGGACTTGCCCTCGCCATGGTTCTCTTCAGTGTTGTATGCGCATGGGTTGCCCCCACAGCAAACACAGAAGGTTCTGTGATGGAGAACTATCAGGCACCTGCCACCAATCCTAACAACCTGCCAGGCTTCGGAGCCAGCCAGACCAAGGATGCTGCCGCTCCTGCTAAGGATGCCGCTGCTCCTGCAGCCCCTGCTGATGCCCCTAAAGCACCCGCACAGCCTGCAAAGTAAACAAAATCTGCAAAAAAGTATGGGAATTATTTGGTAATCTCGAATAATTCCCGTACCTTTGCACTCGCTTTCCAAGAGATAGCGCACGATGGTGCCCGTAGTTCAGTTGGTTAGAGCGTCAGATTGTGGTTCTGAATGTCGACGGTTCGAGTCCGTCCGGGCACCCTTCGAAGCAAATCCCTGCAAGTCAAGTACTTGCAGGGATTCTTCTTCTCTAACACTCCAAATTTTGATGGAACATTGATGGAACATTTTTAAGTTTATGGCTGGTGAATGTTGCCAAAGCCAATATTCTTGGCATATTGATTAAAGGCGTGTCTAATTGTGCAATTGGCGATTGCACAATTTCGTTCAGGGGTACATCTGTGCTATAAGTGTCGTAGAACTTCACCATGTTGTACAGATGGCGCTTTCCGAATCCCCTACGTTTCGGGTTCATTCTTTTCAGATAGTCGGCCAATTCGCTTACCACCTTGGCCCCCAATGGGCAGACTTCAACTGCTGAGAAATGTATTGTCCCACTTCCCAATTTGTCAGCAACGCTTCTATATTCACTTTGGCGATAGCTGATGAGCGATGCTGTTCTATCAATGAATTGACATACTCGAACTGCTGTTCCAGTTCCACCAGATTCGGTGTGATTGTTATGTCTTTTTCCATATCTTTATAACGTTTCTATTGCGATTTTATGATTTATCGACCAATGCACTTACTGGGACATTTGAACAGAATAGATAAGTCAAACTCTGCCCTGCAAGCAGGTTTCCCCACTTTTTGCATTTATTCTAACTGTTTTCTATATACGGCATCCAATGTTTGGCCGTCTTTGTCTTTCCAGACAAGCCAACCGTTATTGCTGCTGCCTATGCAGAAATCAGCTGCAGTGCTGGGACTGGAGAAAGTCTTGTCAGACTCTAATTTCAACTTGTCACCATTGCTGACGGTATATTCTTTCAACAGCTTCTCACGCTTCTCTTTCCACGTGAATGAAGGAACGGAAGACTTGGCAATAATACTACCCTTTAAGACGGTGAAGCCACTTGTCTGATAAAAGCCTTTTGCATCACACCCACGCCCTTTAGTATAGAACAAGTGCTCTTCCTTTGGCTTTGCCACATCAAAGATATTGCAGCCAATAAAAGATGTGAGGAACTTCACATCTTCAAAGAAGCCCTCCATATCATCTTTCCTGTATTCTGGAAGATTCGGAGTCTTTGGCGTTTGCTTGTTCTCATTCAGTACAAACACGTATTTGATACCTTTGCCTCTGTGATGGCCCGATGCTCTAAGTATTGTACATCTGCCTTTGTCATAGCAGCATCTTTCGAGATAAACAGCAGAGCCTTCTGCCAAAACGCTTTCTTGCTATCATGGTCTTTCACCCGTTCACGAAAGTTCTCCGTCTCACCTATATATGCCTTTGGCTTAGTTGCTTCATCCTCACCCAACAAAATATAGAATGCCGGGGTCTGCAACTCCTGTCGTTCATTTAGAATAGAAAGGTTAGAACGAGGAATCACATACATTTGGCATATCTTATTGCTTATAAATACATACTGAGTCCCTTTCGGATCTCCGTCTATCAAATATGTTGTTACTGTTTTACCCATAATTTTCAGTCCACATTTTTAGTTCACTCTATAGCAACTTTGCCCATCAATGGAAGTATGTATCCACAAAAGCCTTATCCGTTAAAAAATGTTATTACATGCAGGCTTTTGCGCCCATCCCAAAGCCCGATAGTTAACAATGAATAGAATTAATTAATGTTGTTCGTAATTGACAAGATGGACAAGTTCTTCTATAACTATTCTAAGCCCAACTTTAATAGAGTCAATATCTGATTTTTTCGCATTGAATCGCCTATTATGTGCACTCAAATCTCCCATCTTCTTAATTTTGGGAAGTTCTTGTGCTGTGTTACGCCCAATAGTCCATAACGTTTTTTCTTCCAATAGGCAATCAATCAGGTCCCCACAAAAAAGATAATTATTGCTTTTATCCAAAATGCGTTCTTTAATTCCCCTATGTTCAAATAGTTCGATAATCAACGTTTCTATTAATCGTCTCAGCATTACCAAACAACCATCATATATCCCATAATCGTAACTTAAAATGGCCTGTCGTGCCGTTTTCTTTAAGTAATCCCGTGTTTTATCAAAGATGTCAATTGGGAATAAATCCGTCGAGGGAGTCTTTACCTTTATTTCACCGATATCATTAGCAATAGCATCAGACAATTTTTTAGATAAAACATAACCATCTTTTCCCTTTAATAATCGCTTTTTCCCTTTTTCTTTAGAGAGAAAAGCGGATATATTGGAATATGATGGCAAGTGTAGTTGGGCGAAACAATCATCGATTGCTTTTGCAGTAAAGGATTCTTTTCCTAGGTATGTAACCAGGAAATAACCGAAATATGGAATTTGTTCAGATGGCTTTTTGTCATCAAAACCATCTATTCGTTCTATATACTCTTCAAGTGTCATTAAATCTTCATTCTTTGTTCAACTTCGTTTATACCTTGAGTGGTTACATTTAGATTGGAGATATTTTCTATCCACCCATTTCTACTAATAGTATCAGCAAGACTCTTATACAAATTATTTGGTATAGTTATTTTCATATGCCGATAACACGTATATATATGGTCCTGGTTAACAACATTTATGCCAAGAATCTGTTTTAAGTAATAAACAAACAAAAGATTTGTCTGTGGAGATCTTTTCCCATATTTGTGACGCTTCATAAAATCGTCTAGGGTTTCTTTGTTCTTTGGCATTAAGTCCAACTTCCCAACAACCTGCGGATTTTTCCGTTTAGATGAAACATTGGATGATATTGTTTGGCCACTTCCTCCATTCGGATTCCAAGTACCCTCTATGTTCATGTCAAATACTTCATTGAGAAATACTTTTGCCTTTTCCTCACCTTCTGGTGATAATTCTATTGTGTTATTATCTATAATGAAATATGAGTGATGTTTTGAGAGCCAGCTACGGAAATTAGAATCATAAAGGTTTTCTTTCCCCAAAATATTATTCAAATCATTTCGACTAACCTCCTTATGGGCAACCACCTTATAATATAAAAGAAATAATAAGCAAATTCGAGATTGTTGATCACTCTTCGAATTCGCCTTCAATCGTTTCTCGAAAAGAATAATAGAATCTCCTTTTATTGTAAAGATTTTGTTTATTCTTGTTTCGTCATCATTGCCAGGAATAACATTAGTCGTTCCTGTGGTGGCGTCTGCTATTTCTTCTGCATTAGCATCCTCAGTTTGGGACATTTGCAACAAAGACTGATGTTGTTGTGAACCATTATTACGTTTGATTGGTAGAAACTGAGCAAACACATCAACTACATTACCTGCGGTTTCATCCGAGAAAGAAGCTTCAAAAGACTTTCCTGTCTCTGTCTCAGAATATTTGATGTGGTTTACATTTGCTTGTGCTTGACGTGGTTTTATCTCTTTTCCACAATAAACACATATTGGTGAGTCCTCTATCAGAGGCACTCCGCATCCCAGACAAACAATTTGCTTATTACACTTATAACAAAACTTTGCCCCGTCTGGCAATTCCTGATTACAAAACTGACATTTCATATGCTTCTCGATTATTAGTTAAAAATATAGTTCCAATTGACAAATTATTTCATCACCACAGTAACTACAAACTTTAAACACCTTATCAGTAAGATTTTGTACTAAAGGTGCTGCGAGTTGTGAACAAACCAAGTTTTCTATCATAACTATATTACTATCATAGAATTAATATCCATAAATTGAAAAGAGTATAAAAATTAAAATGCAAAGAACTTGTCTTGCATGTTGTTTTTGAGATTGAATTTCTTGGTGGTATCGAGGGCCCGCTCAATGCAGATGAACTTAATGTCTGTATGTTGCATGAAGTAATCTACAGTTTCATCATAGAGTTGTGAATCGACGGTAATGAACGCTGTTTTTACACCGTCGGTAGCTTTATATACCTTATTCTGTGTGAACTGTGACTGTGCTTCCAACTTATAGGTAAGCATAAAGCCCTGCTTAATCAGAATCTCTGTTATCAGTTCGTCTTCATTGAAAGCAAGGGTAAGCTGCTGTTCTTTTTGAGCGACATACTCCTGGAACAATGCAAGATTCTCTTCTTCGTTCTTATCTGGGTCAGGAGCAAAATCCACACGGGGGAAGCTGGATTTACTCAGCGTGAATACCTTGAAACCAAGTTGGTCTAACTGTTGTTGGTCTTCTGGAGTAATGAGTTTCCCTTCATAAGAAGCTTTTATCTTATCATATACAGCCTTGTTACGAGCGATAGTTTGATCACTTATCTTCTTATATCCATGTTTGGCTGCAGCATGTTTTGCAGAGATTGCTTCAGGAAACTGTACAAGGATGAACTTTCGTTTTCCTCCGACATCTTGTAGATTGCAGTTGACCACAGCGTGTCCAGTTGTTCCTGAACCTGCAAAAAAATCAAGAATTATACAATCATCGCAATTGTTCATCCGAATTAGATACTCTATGAGTTTGGTCGGTTTTGGATAATCAAAACCATATATACCCAAAGCACTTAATTCGCTAGTAGCACTTTGTGTGCCACCAAAATTCTGAAGAAGAGAGATAACATGGCTTTTAAACCCTCTATCCTTGACACATTCTATTGTTCCAGATTCTAGAAGAACAAATGTGGTGTCTTGTCCCTTAGTGTCTTTTACTGGTTTCCAATTGTTCTCTTCATTCATAAATGCATCAAATTGTCCACGTGCTGCCCAACCACTTTCTATCTCAACATCGTTTACAACCTTATAATTATCGACAACAATGTCTTCGCTAAAATGTGGCCATTGATTCTGTCTTGCAGGAATTACACCACTCTTAAATTCACATGGGAAACCTGCTTTCAATATAACCTTCTGGACTGGATTTTTAGGCCCATTCTTAACGATTGTATTTCTAATCTGTGCATTATTGAGTTTACTCTTGTCCGTAATATTGGGATCGACTAGATGTGGAAAATCAAACTCTGATGCGTTTTTGGCATAGAGCAAAATATACTCGTGACAAGTCTTTATCTTTGCTTGATTATCGAAATTACCATCAGTTCCCCAAACAAATTGGGCAATAAAGTTGCTTGGAAAAAATACCTCATCACAGATTTTCTTCAAATGCGTGACTTCTTTATCATTGATGGAAATAAAAATAATACCATCCGATGTTAGCAAAGAACGGGCTTGAAGCAAACGTGCATATATATCGCTCATCCAAACGCTATGTATACGTCCTTCTGGCACAGTTTCTGTATACTGTTTTTTGTCTTGGGCAAAATTGTCATTATAAGCTGTCAGGGCATCGGCATTGTATGGAGGATCAATATATATACACTTTATTCTTCCACGATAACTGGAAGAAAGTATTTTGAGAACTTCGAGATTTTCGCCTTCAATAATGATATTATTTGTTGTTTCAGCATTAACGCTACGCTCTGCATCGTAATGCAGTGTAGCTCGTGTAGGCGTAAAGGCATTACGCTTAGCCGCAGACTTGCCAAACCAACGGAACTCATATCGTTCAGTCTCTTCAACACCATCTGGATTTACAGCTTTCTTGACTTCGTTGATATCAAGATGACCTTCCTGTGTGAACCAGTCAGGGAACAGTTCGCGGAGGGTGTTCAGACGTTCCTCATTCATGTCGGGAGTCAACGTTATGTGGTCTTTATATGTTTCCATTTACTTGATTATTTATTGTTTGTTCGGCTTGCGCCATAAATGTTGAAAATTCACGTATTGGAGCTTTATAAACAGCTTCGATGCCGAGAGAGCAAAAATGCTTTTTGGCAAATTCCATACGAGCTATTTCATGGGGAGTAAGAGCTTTCTTGTCGTTAATATCATTGGTGCCTTTAATCTCAACAACAAAATAATATTCTTGTTGATCTTGATTATTCCGTAAGGAAACACGCTTCAACACGACACCAAAGTCTGGCTCGTAGTTACCGATAGGTGTTGGAATCTTGTACCATGATGGAAATTTCAAGAAACACACTACCTTTTGATTTTCATTTTTGTCTGCATCAACAGCAAAGTCGCGTTCAAGTCCACTGTCATAGAGCGTTTTATCCCAAACACCATGATTAGGAGTTGAGACGTAATTGTCACAAGCATCCTTGGTGAAGTCTGCAAAGTCGAAAGGATACACCTCATCAGTTGGATTATATTTCACGCATCTGACTAATTCGTCAAGCTGCACCTGTTTGATTTTGAACGCTGCTGTTTCTAGAAAAACTGGAGGATTCTTCAGATACTCCTTTTGGGTCTCAATATCCCGAACGATACGCATTATGGAATTATAACATAGTCCAGTCTTTTCGCTAAGGTCTTCTACCAAATCCTGTGGAGAATAATGTCCTTTTAGGTTGCGATCTTCCGAACCTATGTATTCCCGTTGCGACAAATCTTCAATGTCACCAACACGATAGCTGGATACTTCAGCTTTGTATTCAGCAATAGAGATCGTATTCAACTCCTCTATGCTACGACGTATGATAGCATCCTCATCGAAGCTGACGCGATAGGTTGTCTTCTTGGCAATTGTATTCCAGAATCTGCGGAACACACTCTGAATGTTTTCGTCTTTATTTAATTTGAACGTTACGCGGTTCTGATGCTTGCCTTTATGAGTATGTTTAAGCTTGGCGCCAGCACCAGACTTGCCAAATGCCTTCTCGTTTTCGTTCTGATAACTGCGTGCAAAAGTCTCGTAGGTCTCATTTGGAACTACTGTGAGTTGATTAATGACTTCATCATCTGGAGTTCCCTCTGCATCATAAACACGTTCGCCTTGCTGGTTTACACAGATACGAAGACCTCGGCCAATTTCCTGGCGTTTCTTATTCTCAGAATAACTTTCGTTGAGAGTGGCAATACCGAACACATTTGGATTGTCCCATCCTACACCAAGCGCAGAATGAGAGAACACGAATTCTATTGTACTACTAAATGATAGGAGCTTCTGCTTGTTATGCAAAATTTCGTCGTATATTTCCTTGTTGCTCTGATTACTCTTCTCATTATCTGTATATTCACCATTTGTAGTTTTGGCAAAATAGTACCCCTGAACAGCTGTCACTTGTTCTTCCGAAGGAGTCTGTCCATTGTGAAACTCAGCATATACAGTTTTGTACTGCTGTTCGAAAATTTTCTTGATGACTGGGTTGTCAGGGCTCATATAGTTAGCGACCTTGTCAATGAAGATGAGTGAAAGATTCTTGATGCCTTTAGGTTTTAAACGTTCTTGGTTCTGGAAGTGACGGCGAATGAGCCATTCCAACTGCAATGCCCAAACCTGTTCCTTGTTTGTCGACGATGCTCCCTCTTCGATGCTGGTGCCATTGGTGAACTCTACAACCCATTTACGAGTACTCAATTTCTTGTAAATGCGACTAATGGTAAAGTCAGAATAGGTGTCATTTCCCGATTTGTCGGCAAGGTTGTCACCTTTCTTCAAGAGGTTGGAGTCTTTGAAGACAAAGTTTTCTTTGGTCTTATTGTATTTCCAAAACTTCAACTTAACCTTTGGCTCATTCTTTGTCTCTTGTACCTCACTGATTTCAATTTTTAGCGTTGCTTCGTCGTTTTTCTCAGTAACGGTGAGCACTTCAATCTTTTTGACCAGTCCTAAACGATAACTCTCACTTGGAGTCAGCTGATAGAGCATATTCACCTTCACGGCATGCGTGGCAGAATAGCGGAACTTGAACAACGGAGAAAGCTTAGCAAGCCATAATCTGGAGTTCTCTGTGTCCATACCTTCCTGTGGCTCGTCCATAAATACGATAGGGTGTGTGCGGGCAATAGCCTCGATGAAAGGTTTGTTATTGAATAGATCTTCGCGCACTTCCTGGTTCAGAATCTTATCTTCAGAATTGAACGAGGCCATTGTCATAATCATTATCTGAGGCGTTTCTGCAGTAATGAAGTCACGAAGATCACTCAATTTGGAACTATCGTACACGAAAGCATTGGGAGTAAAACCATACTTATCTTCCAACTGGACTTTAAAATTCTCAAATGTATCTATGGCTCCCTGACGGATAGGGATAGACGGCACAAGAACGATGAACTTGGTAAGACCATATTCGTTGAAAAGTTCGTATGCTGTTTGGAGATAAGTCAGGGTCTTGCCAGTACCCGTTTCCATTTCGATACATGCGTTCCTTGTTTCTTGAAGATTGGATTGTAAAGGATCTATCCCATTTTCTGCTGCAATCTTGTTTATGTTTGCCATCAATGCTTCCAATGACAGCGAGCAGTAGTTAGCCCGAATGTCCTCATCCGTTGCATTATCGTATGTGTTCTTTTCCATCCCACGAAAGACCTCCACCACACTTTGTATGGCAGTTCTTTGGTGTTCTGGGGTTTCTAATTTAAATATCATATATCTTGCTTTGTGGATGTTATGAGAGTTCTTACGTCTACATCCAAAATGGTTGCAATCTCATTCAATTGTGTGATGGATGGTTGCACCTTATTGGCACACCATCTGGAAACGGTATTCTCTGATTTGCCGAGCTGTTCTGATAGCCAGCGATTGGTCTTCCCTTGTTCTGCTAAGGCTGCTTTCAGCCTATTTAGCATCACGTTCTGTTGATTGTTCGACATAATTCAATGATTATTTTGCTGCAAATATACAAAAACTTATGAGATTTTTACCCTTTTATTTCGAAAAATCCAAATAATTCGTGATTTATTTCATATTTACATTATCCTCCTTAGTGAGTAAGCCGATGTGAATGGTCATCTTGCGTAGTTCTGGGGTCTGGGCTACCATTGTGTCAACTTTCTCCTTGAAGGAGACCTCGTCGTAACGGCTCACGTCTTTCTTCAGTTCATATACCCATGCTTCTTTCCCTATGGGGTCAACCACCACAAGGTCTATCTCATTGAAGCCTTTTCTGTCCCACCATTTGCCGACGATGTACCGTCCTTCCTCCTGGAACTTACGGACAAAGTAACGCTCCATCATCAGCCCTGACAGACCATCATAGTCGCGCTTGATGATGTCACCAAGAGCTTTCAGTGCCTTATTTTCCACCAAAGCCTGATACTTGAAAAAGAAGCGGAACCAAAATACCAGGAAGCAGTCATCCAACTGGTAGCGCACCTTCTTGCTGCTCTCTTTGGCAAAGATGGGCTGGTACTTGCTAATCAGTCCATAATAATCCTCCAGGCGTGACAGATAGCTGCTGATATTTTCGATACCCAGTTCGTTCTTGATTTCCGCACTGGTCTTCATACCACTGGCAATGCAGGTCAGAATAGAGAAATAGATGACATAGTCGGTTCCAAACTCCTCTATCAGAATGTTTTTACCTTCATTGATAAAGGGAGAATTTTCTTCTGCCAATGCAGCTAACATCTTGTTCTTACGGGTCTTTCCACGGTCAAGCAGCAGCGTGACATACCAAGCAACGCCACCCGTAATGCTAAACAATGCCAGCAAGTCCTCTGGCGTATATTCGGGGTTAAAGTCGTGTAGGATGTCTTTCAATACATCAGTTTTGAATGGCTGAAGCGTCAGTTTCTCATCGGCACGTCCGAAAAGCGGTTCCTCATAGTCCTCGAAGATCTTCTTCATCAGTGTAAAGACAGATCCGCTGATAATCAGGTTCAAGTGACTCTTCCGTTTCCACAAGTCCCAGTCACGCTGCATATCGCTGAACACCGTCGGGTTTACCTTCTGGAAATTCTGGAACTCATCAATAACCAATGTGAACGCCCTGCTCTCTGAAAGCTGGAGCACGAACTTAAAGATCTCGGCGAAGGAGTTTGCCTGTCCCAAAACCGGCACTCCAAGTTTATTGGTAATCTCGGCAACAAAATCCTGACATAGCAGCGACTCTGCTTTCTTACCAACGAAAAAATAAAGGATGCTTTCATCCCCGCATCTTTGCGATAGTTCCGTCTTACCGATACGTCTGCGCCCCATGAGGACAGTCATTCGCGCCTCACGTTTACTTTGATCCAAAACCTCTTTGAGCAGTTGCTGCTCTGACTCTCTATCATAGAACTTCATAACCCGAAATGATAATGGTCATTATAATAATGACGGTTATTATTTTGCAAAGATACAAATTATCCCTGAATATACAAGTAAAATGAAGAAAAAATAACAAAAAGCTGTCTGCCCCCTGCCGCAGGGCACCCCCTGAGTGTTTTTCATGGTGAGGGCTTTGCCATAGGCGGGTCAACAAATCCAGTACGAAGTCATATTTCTC